>CAYJMC010000006.1:0-74449 GCA_964371335.1 uncultured Anaerolineaceae bacterium | reverse complement strand
ACATATTTTTGCCACGTTTTTCTCGCTCCCGGAAAATTAGTATGCCATCTCTCGAGGGAAGATGCAAGTTGCACACCTAAAGGGAAAACGCATTTGACATTCACCTATATATGTATTATAAAATAGAACAAATAAGGAAGGCAAAGTGAAACTCATCTCTAGAACTGAGGAAATGATCCTGCTGGCGGTGCGCGCTCTCCAGCCAGAAGCATATGGTTTGGCGATCGGTGGCCACTTGAAAAAGCTCACGGGGCGAGGCTGGTCAGTAGGGGCAATCTATGTACCTCTAGATCGTCTTGAGCAACAAGGTCTACTAACCTCTTACGAAGGGGATCCAACGCCTGAGCGCGGCGGGCGGAGTAAGAGATTCTACAAACTCACTCCAAAGGGCCTTGAAGCCCTGGCTGAAGTGAAGAGACTCAACGAGGCACTATGGGCTCAGGCACCCGAATTCAAAGGAGTGTCGCGATGAACGACATTCGCCCGCCAACCTTAGCAGAAACCTTATTAGCGCGCAACATTCCGGCAGGCAGCCGGGATTCCGTTCTGGGTGATTTGCGCGAAGGCTATGAGGAGATTGCAGTTGAGAATAGCATCCTGGCTGCTAAAGCCTGGTATTGGGCAGAAACTTTGCGCGCACTGCCCAGCTTTTGGCTGTATTCGCTGGAAACATCAACCATACGGAGGCAAACTGTGACTGGAACTTTCTTTTATCGTGAACGCGGCTGGACCGTATTCGTTAGCTTGCTTTTACTCATCCCGGCGCTACTGCTGGTAATTCCCGGGCTGCTTTTTGAAGTATTTGGAAAGCCGATTGAGGCGGGTATGAATGCAATTCCCGGCCTTGCGATATTCCGCACTTGGACTGATTCACCTTGGCTCGTTTTGGGCGGAGTTGGAATTGCTCTTCTGGTTAATCTCATTGCGCTGATGCGAGTCGAACTGAGATTGTCCAAAGAAGAGGTTCGAACTACCCTGACTTGGAGGCGAAGCACGACTAACTTTTTATTGCTTGGTTTGGCCTTGCTGCTTGGCCTTGCTTTGTTTGGTTATGGGGTTACTGAAAATTTGCTGCCTCTGCTTTAGTATTAAGATCTCCGACAAACAAGCCCGCTTGGGGGTTTGTTTTGTTTGGCCCCTTGACATGGCCATTTCGTTGGTTATACTTAGGTGTCCTAACTATTAGGAGACCTTGATAATGCGCGACTCAACCCGAACCGTGGCCCAAAAATTTTGGATCGTTTTTCCAACTGTGATGCGCACCATGTTCGCTGAAACGCGCAAGGGCGAGGCCAATCTGGCTCCGAGTCACCTTCGGGTCCTTGGAGCCCTGGCGCGCCGCCAATGCAACCTGAGCGAACTCGCCGAACACCAGAACGTCAGCCTGCCAACCATGTCCGCCACGGTGCAGACCCTGGTCGAGCGCGGCTGGCTGGAGCGCGACCGTTCCACCGACGACCGCCGCAAGGTCACCTTGCAAATGACCGAAGAGGGCCGCCGCGTGCTGGCTTCCGAGCACCGTCGCCTCACCGAGTGGATAGCGGCCAAAATGGAATCTCTCGGTCCCAAAGAAATCCAATGTGTCGAACGAGCGCTGGATGTTCTGCTAAATCTTTTTGAAAAAACTCACAATAATGAACAAGAAGATATTGCAATTAAACGTGCGAAAATAGTATAGATTGCAGTAATAATTGCATTTGCCGAAAGGAAGAAATTCTGTGCAAGCCAATACCCTGACACAATCCCGCCGCGGCGCCGCACGCCCAGCCATGCCCAAGGGCGTGCTGGGCCGCGCGGCTCGCTATCTGTTTCGCTATCGCTGGCAGGCTGCGCTGCCTTACTTGTTCCTGCTAGTCGCCACCTTGTCGCAACTGGCCGTGCCGCGCCTGGTGCGAAACATTATTGATGCGGTAACCCAGGGTGTCATCGCCCAACAGGTACTGGCTGGCTTGGGAAAGATTCCGGCGAATTTTCTCTCTCAAGCGCTCCCGCGCATCCTGGAATTCCTGAATTACCCGGCTGGCATGACGCAGCCGGAACTAGTTGACCGGCTCACCGCCACCCAGGAGGACGCGCCAGGCCTGCTGGTGCAAGCCGGCGTCCTCATCGTCGTTTTCGCCGTCCTGCGCGGTCTCTTTGCCTTCCTGCAATCCTATTGGGCAGAACGCAATTCGCAGGCCGTGTCCTTCGACTTGCGCAACGATCTCTACGCCAAGATTCAGCGGCTTTCCTTTTCCTACCATGACCAGACCCAAACCGGCCAACTGATGATCCGCGCCACCGATGATGTGGAAAAGTTGCGCCTCTTCCTTGGCCAAGGTCTGGTGCAGCTGGTTAGCGCCATCGTATTGGTCACCGCCACGCTGATCATTCTCTTCAGCACCAATAGCCAGCTGGCGCTGGTCACCATTTGGATTCTGCCAGCTGCTCTCATTCTTTTTGGCGTCTTCGGCTCCACGGTGCAGCCGTTATTCACCAAGGTACAGCAGAAGTTGTCTGTACTGAACACCATCCTGCAAGAGAACCTGGCCGGTATCAAAGTGGTCAAGGCCTTTACCCGTGAGAAAAGCGAGCAGGTCAAGTTTCAGCATTCCGCGGATGCATTAATGAAACAGCAGATCGGCATTGCCCGCGTCTTTAGCTTCATGTTCCCCATCATCTTCTTGGTCGCCGGTCTGGGGCAGGGCACCGCCCTCTACTTCGGCGGTCAGCAGATCATCAACAACACATTGACTATCGGCGAATGGCAGGAATTCAGTCTGTACCTCATTTTCCTCTTCGTGCCGCTGGCCCAGTTCGGTTTCATCATCACCCAGTTCGGCCAGGCCATGGCTTCCGCGGCGCGCATCTTCGAGATCCTCGATGCCAAGTCCGATGTCACCGACAAACCGGGCGCTATCTCGCTGCCTCAGGTAGTGGGCGAGATCAAATTCGAGAACGTCACCTTCCGCTATTTCGGCAGCGGCGAGCCCGTGCTGGACCAGGTGAACTTCGAAGCCAGGCCCGGCCAGACCGTCGCGCTGCTGGGGGCCACCGGCTCCGGCAAGACCACCATAATTAACTTGCTGCCGCGCTTCTACGACCCCACCGAAGGCCACATCACTATCGACGGCCACGATCTGCGCGACGTCACCCTTGAATCGCTGCGCGCCCAGATCGGTATCGTGCTGCAGGAGACGACATTGTTTACGGGCAGCATCCGCGACAACATTGCTTTTGGCCGCCCGGACGCGACTATGGACGATATCACCGCTGCCGCCAAGGCCGCCGCAGCCCACGATTTCATCCTCTCCTTCCCCGAAGGCTACGACACGCCGGTGGGTGAGCGCGGCACCACATTGAGCGGAGGGCAGAAACAACGCGTGGCTATTGCTCGCGCCCTACTGCTCAACCCCCGCATCCTTATCCTGGACGATTCCACGTCGAGTGTCGATGTGCAAACAGAAACCCAAATCCAGACCGCCCTTGACAAGCTTATGAAGGACCGTACTTCCTTTGTGATTGCTCAGCGCATTAGCACGGTGATCAACGCGGACCTCATCTTGGTCATGGACAAAGGCAGGATCGTGGCGCGCGGCAAACACGCCGAGCTGCTTGAAGAATCCGAGATCTACGCCGACATCTACAATTCTCAACTCGTCGCCTGAAAAAGACCTGATAGCGATATGGAGACACATTAATGTTCGGAAATCCTCGATTTTTACTTGACCGTGAGACTCTAAAACCCAAACGCACCTCTGAGACCTTGGCGCGCCTGGCACGCTACTTCGCTCCCTGGTGGCCTGCCCTGTTGCTCACCGCCCTACTGATCACCGTTTCAACCTGGGCTCAGGTAGTTCAGCCTGAGCTCACTGGCCAAGTGGTGGACTGCTATCTGGCCCCGGCCGCCTCGAACGCTTTCAGCTCATCCCCTCTGGCAGGTGAAGTGGCAGACGCTTCTCAATCCTCTTGCTGGCTTGCAACGGATGCTGAGGCGAGGGGTAGCACGCAAACCATTATCAGATCTCTCGTTTCATGGTTGCATGTGCCCACGCCCATGACCACCGTGGCTCTGAGCAATTCCGATCGAATCGCCGGGTTGGGGGGTATGGTCGCCATTTGGATCGGTATCTTTGTCGCCAGCGCCATCCTGACTGGTTCGACCTTCTACACGATGAGTTGGGCAGGCCAGCATGTGCTGCGTGGCATCCGTGTAAAGGTGTTCGAACACCTGCACCGCCTACCCATCGGCTACTACGCCGAGCATGAAGCCGGCGACCTGATGAGCCGCATCACCAACGATTCTGACACCATCCAGCAGGCGCTGAGTTTCGCCCTGGTGAACGTAGTTTCTGGCGTCCTGCTGCTCGTTTGGATTGCCTACTCCATGCTCGCCAAAAATCTACCCTTTGCTTTGTTGAGCATGATCGTCACGCCATTGATGCTGATCGCCACGCTTTGGTTCTCCGGCCAAGCTCGCAAAGCTTTCCGCAAGACCCGTGTGGAAATGGGCTCCGTGAACGCCAACCTGCAGGAGAGTATCTCAGCCGTGCGCGAGGCCCAGGCATTCAACCGCGCCGAAGAAAACATAGAAAATTTCCGCACCACCTCCGCCAGCTACCGCGACGCCAACGTGCGCGCCGTGGCTTTCACCTCGGCATTGGGGCCTGTGCTCGAAGCGCTTGGCTACCTCGGCCTGGCTGTAGTCACCGTAGTCGGCGGGTTGGCGCTGCTGAACGGCTCCGATTTATTTGGCACTGTGGTCTCCATCGGTCTGGTGATCACCTTCCTGGGCTATGTCCAGCGCTTTAACCAGCCCATCCAGCAGATCTCTGTGCTCTGGGGCAATATCCAAAGCGCGGTGGCCGGTGCCGAGCGCATCTTCGGCTTGCTCGATGAGAAGCCTGCCATCGTGGATCGTAAAGGCGCCAAAGTGATCGGCGACATCCAGGGCCGCGTGGAATTTGAACATGTGAATGCTGAGTACAAAGCAGACGAACCGGTGCTAAAAGACGTAAACTTTTACGCTGAGCCCGGGCAAACCGTTGCAATTGTAGGTCCTACTGGTGCGGGCAAGACCACGATCATCAATCTAATCCCGCGTTTCTATGATGTCACCAGTGGCGCAGTAAAAGTCGACGGCATGGACGTTCGCGATTTGGAAGCGGAATCGCTGCGCAAGCAGATTGGCATCGTTTTGCAGGACACCTTCCTGTTCAGCACCACCGTGATGGAGAATATTCGCTTCGGTCGCCCGGAGGCCTCCGATGAGGAAGTGGTATCCGCGGCCAAACTGGCTCACGCCGACTCCTTCATCGAGCGCTTGCCCGATAAATATCACACCGTGTTAGGCGAACGCGGTTCGGGGCTCAGCCAGGGGCAACGGCAACTCCTGGCTATCGCTCGCGCCGCCTTGGCCGACCCGCGCATCCTCATCCTCGATGAGGCCACATCCAGCGTGGACACGCGCACTGAGCGCCTGATCCAGCAGGCACTCGAAAAGCTGCTTACTGGCCGCACCAGCTTCGTCATCGCCCACCGCCTCAGCACCATCCGCAATGCCGACATCATCTTCGTCCTCAAGGACGGTGAGATCATCGAGCGCGGCAAACACCAACAACTGCTCGACAAGAGGGGATTCTATTTCGAGCTCTACATGAGCCAGTTCAAGAAGCAAGAAGAAATAGAAACACCGATCGAAAAAGTTAGTGCGTAATATGTATGTGCCAAAAGAAGAGGACGCAGATTTCTGCGTCCTCTTTGCTTTTTTGTCGTGCGCCTCTTTCCCCTCAGTTTGATTGTTTACTTAACCTTCGGCGCCGTCCGCTTGCTGGTCACTATGGCCCATGCCAAAATGGCCACCAGGATCGCGGCCGCTGTCCACTCGACCACGCCCAGGCTGGTGATTTGGACCACGATGGGTGCAATGATTACCGAGACTAAGTTCACTACTTTGATCATCGGATTCAATGCGGGACCTGCGGTGTCCTTCAACGGGTCGCCCACCGTATCGCCCACCACGCCCGCCTTGTGGCGTTCAGAACCCTTGCCCAGGTTCTTGGCAGGATTCTTTGGCTCATCCTCGATTAGCTTCTTGGCATTATCCCAAGCGCCGCCGGCGTTGTTCATGAATACCGCCAGCAATTGTCCCGAGAGGATGATGCCCGCCAGGAATCCGCCTAGCGCCTGCGCGCCGAGCAGCAAGCCCACGAGAATAGGCGTGATCACGCCCAGCAGCGCCAGGGGGACCAATTCCTTCTGCGCCGCCGTGGTGGAGATGCCCACCGCCTTGGCGTAGTCAGGTTTCACCTTGCCTTTGAGCACGCCCAACTTGAACTGGCGCCGAGATTCCTGCACGATCAGGGAGGCTGCCCGGCTCACGGCTTGAATGGCAAATGAGGAGAACAGCCAGGGCAGGGCGCCGCCGATCAGCATGCCCACGAACACTTGTGGGATGTCGATGCGGATGCCCAAGGATTGGATCTGTTCAGCCAGCGGCACGCCCAGCGAAGCCTGTGCGCGGCTCACGTCAACCAGGAAGGAGCCGAACAAAGACACCGCCGCGATCACGGCGGAGCCGATTGCTACGCCCTTGGTGATGGCCTTGGTGGTGTTACCTACCGCGTCCAGATCGGCCATGATCTTTTGCGCCTTCAGCAGCTTCTTATCGCGCGTTCCGCTCCACGACATCTCGCCGATGCCGTTGGCATTGTCCGCAATGGGTCCGAAGGAGTCCATGGCGACGTTGTTGCCAGTGAGGGTCAGCATACCGATGCCCGTCATGGCCACTCCGTAGAGAATGTAAGTGACATGTTCAAAGCCTGAGGCGCCCACGCCATTAAAGATGATGATAGAAGAAAAGATGGTCGCGGCGATGACCAGCGCAGACCAGACGGAAGACTCGTAGCCAGTAGCCAATCCTTGCAAAATCAAGGTGGCGGGGCCGGTGTCTGCGGCTTTCTTGATCTCTTTCACGGGCTTCTGCCCCGTTCCGGTGAAGTATTCTGTCAGCCGGTCGATCAAAATCGCCAACAGCACCCCGAAACCTACAGCCAGTGGAGTACGCCACCAGCCGCCTGGCAGGGTGGGGTCGCTGAGGTATAGGAATCCGGCGATGAAAAACAATGCCGCCGAAATGGCCGCGGATGAAAGGAAGCCGCGGAAAATGGCGTTGATTGCATTGTGCGCCCCGCCCGTCTTGCCTGCGCGCACCACGTAGGTGCCAATGATCGAAGACAGCACCCCGATGCCGCGCACGATGAGCGGGAATAGGATCCATTCGATGTGGCCGGTGATATTGAAAAGTGCCACGCCCAGAATCAGGCCGGACACGATGGTGACTTCGTACGATTCGAAAATGTCCGCTGCCATACCGGCGCAATCACCCACGTTATCGCCAACTAGGTCGGCCACGACTGCGGGGTTGCGCGGGTCATCCTCGGGAATGCCGGCTTCCACCTTGCCCACCAGGTCGGCGCCCACATCCGCCGCCTTGGTGTAGATGCCGCCGCCTACGCGCATGAAAAGCGCCAGCAGCGTGCCGCCGAAACCGAAACCCAGTAGGGCGTCGGGAGCGGCCAGACCAAAATAAATGAAGATCAGCGTGCCCCCGAGAAGGCCAAGGCCGTCGGTGAGCATGCCGGTGATGGTGCCCGTGCGGTAAGCGATGCGCAGAGCGCCTCCAAAGCTATTGCGCGCTTCGGCCGCCACACGAACGTTGCCTTGTACGGCCATACGCATGCCGATCTGGCCGACGAGCAGCGAGAACGTCGCCCCCATCACAAAGCCGATGGCTCTTCCGATGCCGATCACATTCCTTCCCTGGGCCGACCTCATAGTTCCGCCGACGCGCGCCAGCGCTTCGGGGCTCGGGGGCACGATGGCCACCGATAGATACATGGCGATGGTGAGAACCACGATCAGCGGCAGAATGGAGCGAAGCTGGCGGCCGAGATAGGCGTCGGCGCCGTCACGGATGGCGCTCCATACTTGCACCATCTTCTCGGAGCCCATGTCTTCGCGCAAAATCTGGTTGCGCAGGAAGAGGGCGTACAACAGGCCCAAAATGGCCACCCCGAACACGCTCCAAATGGCGATAGTTTCGATTAATGAAAGACCTAGTTGCTGCATGAAACGATTTCCTCCGGTCGGATGTAGGGTTTTTGCCTAAAAAGCGCCGGCAAAACACGCCGGCGCTTCATTAAATACACCTTGGCATTGTAATGGCGGCGGAGGCCTCTGTCAAGCAAGTTAGGTCTAGACTGGATTTCCATGGTTTTGCCTCTGTCGGTCCAGCAATCATTTGTCGGACCATCATTTTCGTGAGACAGAAATTTATGACAATTCCTGGTATAAATTTCAGCATGGCAGTCGAGTTGTCAAAGGGTTGGAAATCGCTTTTTTAATCACAATTGCCCATAAAAGAAGGTATTCTCTTTGGCACAAACCCTGCAATTACGGTTTTAATCATGTCAACAACTTCCTTATTGACTCTGCAATTTGATTTGCTGTATATTGAACAGCACGAAAAGGCCAAAGGCCAGCAACGAGCAAGTGGTTGCTGGGCTTTTTGCGCCTAAGTACCAGTGATAACCAAATCCATCAAAAAGAGAGCGGTTGTGCTGAACGAAAAACTATTGGACGATATTGCGGGGCGAGACAACGAGGAACATGACCGCGACCATCCAGCGGTTGCCCGCCTTATCGAGTTGGGGCGGAAACAAGGTTATGTAACCATTGATGACATCCTTAATTTCTTTCCCGACGCGGAACGCGATGTAGACAAGCTAGAAGAGACGTTTGCCGCGCTGCTTAGCGCTGGTATCCCGTATGTTGACGATGCCGAAGTCGTCCAACCCGACGACGGCGATCTTAGCGGCGAGGATGATTTCGAAGAAGAGGAAAAAGAAAGCCGACGCCAGCAGGAAGCCGACGACAATTATTTGGCCAACATAGATACCGACGACATGATTGGTCTTTACCTAAAAGAGGTCGGGCGAGTGCCGCTGCTCACCGCCCCCGAGGAAGTTCAGTTGGCCAAGCGCATTGAGCGCGGCCGCGTGGCTCGCCAGGTGCTGGCCTCTGGGCGCTTTGAGGAGCAAACCCGGCCCAAACACCGCCGTAATATCGAAGACGGCTGGGCAGCTCGCGAGCATCTAATTACCGCCAATTCCCGACTCGTGATAAGCGTGGCAAAAAAATACATGGGCCGCGGGGTACCTTTCCAGGATTTAATTCAGGAAGGGAACATCGGCCTTATCCGCGCCGCCAAGAAGTTCGATTACCGCCGCGGCCACAAATTTAGCACTTATGCTACCTGGTGGATTCGCCAAGCGGTCACCCGCGCCATCGCTGATCAAGGCCGCACCATTCGCGTGCCTGTCCACATGGGCGACCAAATTAACAAATTGCTTCGGGTGCAACACCAGCTTACTCAACGCCTGGGGCGCGACCCTTCAGTGGAAGAATTGGCGGTGGCGCTGGACGTGCACCCCAAGAAAGTGGAGAACATGATCCAGGTGGCGCGCCGTCCATTGTCTCTGGAAACGCCTACAGACGACGAGGAAGACTCGGTGTTGGGCGATTTCATCCAGGATTATGAAGCACCTGCACCTGACGACTCAGCGACGTACAATTTATTGCGAGAACACCTCGGCGAAGTACTGGACGGCCTGCCGCCACGCGAAGTGCGCATCCTGCAGCTCCGCTACGGTTTGCTGGATGGCCAGGCCTACACTCTCGAAGAAGTAGGTTCTAAAATGGGCGTCACCCGCGAACGCGTTCGCCAGATCGAGGCCCAGGCGCTCAGCCGCCTGCGCCATCCCGTCGTGGCGAAGAAGTTGAAGGAGTATTTGGGGGAGGCTTAGCGAATGCAAAAGGACGCCGCAAGGCGTCCTTTCAAAAGGAGGGTTCATGTTGAAAAAATCCATAGTCTTTCTTTTTGTCAACTCGCTACTTTTTGCCAGTTCTTGCTCATCCCCAGCTGCGAGCAGTCCCATTGAAGCTATCGAGCGAATACAAGAGCTTGCTGGCTTCCCGCCCTCTGAGCTGATTTACATTGGGACTACAAACATGGCTAATTCCCCTCATGGCGATTTGCAGGTCAAGCTGTATCAAGATCAGGAAGGGAGAAAATTCTATGTCGAGCCCGCGACCAATACTGTGGTCGAGATTGATGCTCGCGATTTGCTGGGTGTAGTGCGTTCAGAGAGCGGGACGAGCGGCCCGGTCCTCAGTCAAGCTGATTTGGCAAGCAGAGCCGAAGAATTTGTACGTTCTGCGGTACCTGAGTTTTCGTCATTGCAGGCCGGCCTTGACTATGAAGCAGGTGAAAAAGGAGGAGATTATTTCTTTTTTGTTTGGAGAGCTACAACTGATGAAATATACTTTATGCCACCGTTTATTCAGGTGGGAATAACAAACCGAGGGGAAATGTTTGCTTATTACAATACAGTGACCATTCCCTGACCAGTGAACCAATACACTCCCTTGGGAGAGTGCTGGGTGAAGGGTTTGTAGTAGCATTATTACAATTACCATCGTCATGTCCTTCCGCAATCTAATCTTTGCGCTCAACTTTCTGGCCATCTTCGCTATGGGCCTACGCTTCTCCGTGGACACGGACACCTGGTGGCAGCTGCGCACTGGCGAACTCATTGCCCAGCAGCACGCCATTCCAACCACAGATTCCTTCTCGTTCACGCTCGAGGGGGAACCTTGGCGCTACCCCAGTACTGCCTGGTTGATGGAGCTCAAGCTTTATTTCATCTACGATTGGTTCGGTCCCGGCGCTCTCAATATTTGGATGGCGGCAGTCATCACACTAGCTTTCGCCTTCATATACATGGCAATGTCCGGCGGAGGTTTTCTACGGGCGTTTGTCCTGGTTTTGGCGACAACGGTCTCCGGAGTCTACTGGGCGGCGCGGCCATACATGGCCACCTTCGTTTTCAGCGCTGTTTTCCTCTGGATACTGGAAGATTTTCGCTGGAGCCGCAAACGCGTCCCTGAGCCCTCCGGACGGCGGAAAGCAAAAGGGAATCGATTGCTCTGGTTGCCGATCTTGATGGCGCTGTGGGTGAACAGCCATCCAGGATTTGCCATGGGCTTTATTCTGGTGGGAATCTACTTCCTCGATGAATTGGTTCGCTGGCTGGCTGCCAATTGGCGGCTAAAGCGCGCGAAAGTCCGCGCCGCTTGGCGCGGCAGATTGGGCACCTACTTGCTCGTTTTGCTGGGCATGCTGGTCGCCGCCAGCCTTAATCCTGCTGGCCCAGCCATTCTCGGTTACCCGTTCGAGACAGTGTCCATAGGAGTCTTGCGGGATTACATCGAAGAGTGGCAATCCCCAAATTTCCACGAACTGGCCGCGCAACCTTTCATCTGGTTGCTGCTGTTAGTCCTGGGCACCCTGGGGATGGCGCGCACGCGCCTGGCATTCAGTGATTTCTTGTTGATGGCGGCCTCCCTCTATCTGGCATTGCTGGCTGGTCGCAACATGCCTTTGTTTGCGCTGGTGGCGCCTATCGTACTTACGCGATATGCGGCGCCTGTGATTGTCGAGCTGCGAAAAAAATTGCGCTGGAGGTTGAATTCGCCGAGAAAACCGCCAGACTGGCAAGGGATGCTCAATATAGGCATATTTGCAATCTTGGTCCTGGCAGTCGTTGCTCGTGCCTGGTCAATGTATCCGCCGGTAGTCAACGAAGCAGATTACGTCGAGGATGCCCCTGTCGGCGCGGTGGAATTCATCAAAGAAAACCGACCCGTGGGTCGCTTGTTCAATTCTTATAATTGGGGAGGCTACCTGATTTGGCACTTGCGTGAATATCCTGTTTTCATAGATGGACGAACCGACCTTTATCAGGCCGCATTGCTTCGCCAATGGTTGAATACTGTAAGCGGCAACGCAGGCTGGAATGCCGCGCTGGATCGGTGGAACATACGGTTGGTACTTATCGAACCCGAATGGCCTCTAGCGAAAATACTTCCAACCGAGGATTGGCAGCTACTGTACGAAGACGAGTACTCCGTACTTTATGGACGATAAGATGATAGAGCCAGAAGGCAGGCAGGTTACGCGTGGCAAAGGGCTGCTGGAGCCATTCCTGGCGCGGCAGCGGGCTACCTGCGCCAATCACCTTATCCCTGAGGAATTGCGCTCAGGGCGCATCTTGGACGTTGGCTGTGGATCCTATCCATATTTCCTCTCGCATACATCGTTCCAAGAGAAGTTCGCCATTGACCAGTTGCCGCCCTCCATCAAGGGTGCCGAAATCCATTGGCACACTCTAAACCTGAACGACCATCCCGAGCTTCCGTTCGAATCGGAATATATGGACGTTATCACGATGCTGGCGGTGGCAGAGCACCTGGATCCCACCAGCCTGGAGCGCCTGCTTAAGGAAGCGCACCGCGTGCTGAAGCCTGGCGGTCAGGTCATCATCACAACGCCGTCTTCCTGGTCCGATGGCCTGCTGCACTTGATGGCGCGCCTAAGTTTGGTAAGCGCCGAAGAAATCAATGAGCATGTCTTCGCCTACACACTGCCGCTGCTGGGCTGGTATTTCGGGCGGGCAGGCTTTGAGATGAGTCGCGTGCGCTTCGGCTATTTCGAATTGGGGTTGAATATGTGGGCTACGGCTCAACGGTGATCGCTACAAATTCAAACCCTGGACTTTTATACACTCAACCTTTAAACCGTGCGATCGTGCCTATGCTATACTCCGCGTGACGTGAGGCTATGATGGCAAAAATCACTATTGTCGTGGTGGATGACCATCCGCTATTCCGCCAAGGGGTGGTTGACACGTTTTCGCTGGAGAAGGATTTTAAGGTTCTGGGGCAGGCCTCCAGCGGCAGCGAAGGCCTGTCAATGATTAAGGAACTGCAACCAAGCATTGCCGTTGTCGACGTGAACCTGCCTAACCTAAACGGCCAGCAGCTAACTCGCTATTTGCGGGAAGCCAAGGTTAAAACGCGTGTGGTGCTGTTGACGGGGTACGATGATTATTCGCAGGTAGTTCACTCCATGGCGGCGGGTGCGGCGGCCTACTGCGTTAAAGATATTGACTCGCAGAAGCTGGTGCAGATCGTGCGCGCGGTGTCCAATGGTAAATATGTCGTCTCTGAATCTGAGTTTGACTTGCCTGGCCTGCAACGCTGGCTCACCGAACACACCGTTTTGTCCTCGCGAGCCTATAGCGATCCAGGCGAACCATTCGAGCCGCTCTCGGGCCGCGAGATGGAAGTGCTCGAATGCGTGACGCGTGGCATGAGCAACAAAGAGATTGCCAAATCACTCGACATCAGCCATCAGACTGTGAAGAACCACGTGACGGCTATCCTTCGCAAATTGAATGTGGAAGACCGCACCCAGGCAGCAGTTTACGCATTGCGCCGCGGCTGGGTTCGTTTATATGAAAGCCAAGACCAGGCGCAGGAGTAAAAGTTGGCAGCCAATAAAACTAAGACGCAGGAATTAGACGCCAAGACCAACGCGTTGGTGGAGAATCTGGACCAGGAGATTAGCAACACCCAGAAGGAAATAAAAGAGATCGACCTCCTTTTGGAGCAAAGCAGGGGGGAAGTGGACAAGCTAACGCAACGCAACGCCACCATCAACGCTCACCTGCAGCAAATTCAATCCCAGCTCGACCAAGTGCCGCCCTCTGATATCCGCGTGGCTTATGACGCCGCACTGGAAGCGCAGCAACGCCTGGTGGTGATGCGCGGCCAGCTGGAGAAGCTACAGAGCGACCGAGGCCATCTGGAGCGAACGCTGGAGTTGTTAAAGAAGGTCCGCGAAGGTATCCAGGCAGGCGTGCCTGAAGCAAAGGAAGTACGCAGCTCACACGCTTCTATTGAGGTCATGACCCAGGCGCAAGAGGCCGAACGCCAGCGTCTCTCGCGGCAGATGCACGATGGACCCGCACAGGCCCTCTCGAATTTCATCTTGCAAACCGAAATCGCACTGCGCTTATTCGAAGTGGACCAGGATCAGGCGCGTCAGGAACTAAACAGTTTGAAGCAAGCCGCCTCCACGACTTTCAAGAAGATCCGCGATTTCATTTTTGATTTGCGGCCTATGATGCTCGATGACCTGGGTCTGGTCCCCACCATCAAGCGCTACGCGACTAACATGGCGGAGAAGACTGGCATCGAAGTCAACATCACCGTAAGCGGCTCTGAGCGGCGCCTGGTGCCTTATATGGAAGTCATCATCTTCCGCGCGGTGCAAGAATTGCTCAACAATAGTTCGTTGCATAACCAGGCAAGCAGCATCAAGGTACAACTGGACATAGGTGAGCGCCAGGTACGCGCCAGCATCGAGGACAACGGCCGCGGTTTTGATCCACGCGCCATCCCGGATGAGGCCGAGTTGACCGTGAAAGCTATCCGCGAGCGCATGGAATTGCTTGGGGGTAGCTTCGATATAAATAGCGTGGTCGGTCAGGGCGCGCAGATCACTTTCAGCGTTCCTACTGAAGCCAAACCCCTGGCAGCCTAACAATTCTGTACGCATTAGTACCGAAATTCTATTGCGCTAAGGTGGGCAGTGTTTCTATAATTACACTGCATCCGACTAACGGCGGATAGTCCTAGTGAAAGGAGGAATCCAGCCATGTTCTTTGCCAAGGAAAAGGGCCAAGGGCTTGTAGAGTACGCGTTAATCCTCGTTTTAGTTGCCATTGTGGTTATCGTGGTGCTAGCCTTGCTCGGTGGTTCGGTAACTAACGTTTTCCAAAATATCGTCAACGCCATATAGGCTGATCTATTCAATTCGCTTTGCTCGTAGCCCCGGCGATTGTCGGGGCTACGTACTTTTAAGGACCTGCTCTTATCCTTGTGGCGGTGAAATCCGTTCTCATGTAGACTACGGTTGCTGTCTATGCGCCAGTACTCGGGGACGCTTGACAGTAGAAAATGACTTCGTATGATACGGTGATCTGACAGCGGGCGTTGACGCCTGCTATCTGAGAAAGGGAAAACATGAGACTGGGAAGATTGTTGATCGTGCTAGCCATTGTGATCATACTGGGGGTTGTGGCGGTCTATGCTTTGTTGAACCTAAATGCTGCTCCGCAGGAAAGCCAGGCACCGGCCACCACGGACATTGTCATGGTGGTTCAACCAGTTGCGCGCGGCCAAGCCATTACGCCTGACATGCTGGGTTACCTTTCCGTCCCAACGGAGAGCACCATTGCAAGTATGTTTACGAATACAGACCAAGTAGTTGGCAAGCTTGCACGATTTAATATCGATCCGGGTACCCCATTGACTAACAGCATGGTTGTGGACCTTGGGACTGACCTCTCTGAAACAGGTTCGGATACTGCATTGCTTATTCCCGCCGGGATGGTCGCCTTCCCAATTCCTATTGACCGCTTCTCAAGCCTCGCTTACGGTTTACGGGCCGGAGACCATGTAAATTTAATTGCTTCCTTGTTATTAACTGATCTGGATACGGAATTACAGACTCAACTGCCAAACGACGTTGCCCTATTGTCCTTCGATGAGAACGGTACACCCACCGTTCTTATCGTTCCGGGTGGAGCTGCAAAACCTCTGCAAGTGGAACCCCTGTTCAATACACCCTATTTTGTGGTTCCCTCCGAAATTCAACGCTCGCGCTTGGTCAGCCAGACCGTACTACAAAACATCACTGTACTGCATGTGGGCAATTTCTATTACACAGATGTCGAAGGGAATGACATAACCAACGCGTATAGCGCCACGATTACTGACGCCAATGGCGTTACCACGCAGACCGTCGCGGACCCGCCCGATATCATTACGCTCATCGTAACGCCGCAAGATGCGATTACCTTAAATTATTTAGTAAATGCCGGTTCAAAATTAACACTGGCTCTGCGCTCCAGTGGCGATGAGAGCACCGCGGCAACGCAAGCCGTCACCTTGGAATATCTTTTGACCACCTACGACATTCCTATACCCGTCAACCTCCCATATGGTTTACAACCCCGGCTAGACAGCTTAGCACCGTCAACTCAACAAGGTAACCTGCCTCAAGCCCCAGCCCAATAGTACTAACGGGACAGTACAATATCAGAGATGGTTCAGGAAGAAAAAATCCGCGTCCTCATTGTGGATGATGTCGCGGAGACTCGCGAAAACATCCGTAAGCTGCTGCAATTCGACGCCCAAGTAGAAGTCGTCGGTGCTGCGCGCACTGGGGCCGAGGGTGTGGAGATGGCTGTCCAAGCTCAGCCCGACGTGGTCTTGATGGATATCAACATGCCAGACATGGATGGCATCAGCGCAACTGAGGCTATCCGCAAAAAAGTGCCCTTCGCACAAATCGTTATCCTGTCCGTTCAGGGTGACTCAAACTACATGCGCCGGGCGATGCTGGCCGGAGCGCGCGACTTTCTGACGAAACCCATCGACGTTGATGAGCTCAGCTCCGCCATTCGACGGGCTGGCCGCGTAGCAAGCAATGAAAAGGAGAAGCTCTCCACGACAGCCTTCGCGGGAACCGGAACGCTTGGCCGACCCGGATCCGGCACTTTGATTCCCGGCGACCAGGGCTCCGTGATCACCGTCTTTGGTCCAAAAGGCGGGGTTGGCAGAACTACTGTGGCCGCGAACCTGGCGGTTGCGCTGCGGCAGCAGGGCAGCGGGGTGGCTGCAGTGGATGGCAACCTACAGTTTGGCGACCTGTCGTTCTTCTTCAATGAGCAGGGTCGAAACAGCATCGCGGATTTAGCCTCGCGGGCGGAAGAATTGGATCGCGAAGTCGTGTCCGAGGTCATGGTGCGGCATGAGGCTTCGAGCGTGCACATTTTGGCGGCGCCCATGCGGCCTGAGTATGCCGATCAGGTGAGCGGCGAACAGTTCGGTTCGGTGGTGCGTTATCTTAGTCGTATGTATCCCTATGTGGTCGTGGACACTGGATCGCTGCTCAACGACTTTACCTTGGCAGCCTTGGATGCTTCTGACTTGGTGCTTTTGCTGATCACGCAGGATATTCCAGCGATCAAGAATGCGCGATTGTTCCTGGATCTGGCCGATGGTTTGGGTATTTCTCGCGATCAGATTGTCCTGGTGATGAACCGTTATGACAAACGCAGGACGATAACCCCGGAACGCGTTAAAGAAAATTTCAAGAAAGAAATCGAAGCCATTATCCCCCTGGATGAAAAATTGGTGGTCCCAGCCATGGACCGGGGCGAACCATTCATCTTGCGTAGCGGTACCAGCCCTACTTCAAAAGCCATTTCTGAGCTTGGGAATCTGGTGATAACAAAATTGAAAGCAGTGGCTCCTGCCCAGACGGAAGCCGGATAAGATAATTTAAGGAAATAGACAATGTCCCTGATGCGAAGGCTGGAGCGCGGGCAATCTGATGAAGAGCCGCCGACCCGCGCGACCCCACAAGTGAAAGAAAATACAGGTGCGCTGCCCGGCAAGGCCGGACAGCCGCCAATTCGATTCCAGCGAGCCGCGGCGGTACCGAGTGCGCGCGGCTCCTATATGGAACTCAAGACCCGGGTTCAGAACCGCTTGCTTCAGGAGCTGGATCCTGCTATGGATCTGAGCAGGCTGGATGAAGTACGCCAACAAATTCAAGGATTATTTGAGCAAGTTCTGGTCGAGGAAAACATCGTCCTCACGCGGCCGGAACGGCAGCGCCTGTTAGAACAGATTACCGATGAAATCCTGGGCTTGGGACCGCTGCAGCCTTTGCTGCAGGACCGCAGCGTTACTGAGATCATGGTAAACGGACATGATCAAGTATATGTAGAGCGCAACGGTAAATTATTCAAGACGCCGGTTAGTTTCGAAAACGACGATCATGTTATGCGTATCATCGACCGCATCGTTTCTCCATTGGGGCGCCGCGTTGACGAGGCGAGCCCTTATGTGGATGCACGCCTCGCAGACGGCTCGCGCGTGAACGCAGTCATCCCTCCGATCTCGTTAATTGGCCCCGTGCTCACCATTCGTATGTTCTCCAAAGACCCCATTACGGTCGAGCAGTTAATTGGATTTGGTTCCCTGACTCAAGACGCGATGCTTTTCCTCAAAGCCTGCGTTGAAGCCAACATGAATATCATTATTTCAGGCGGGACTGGTTCTGGGAAGACCACATTGCTAAACGTGCTATCCAGTTTTGTCCCCTCCGATCAGCGCATCGTTACTATTGAAAATGCGGCTGAATTGCAACTCCGCCAGGAACACGTGGTCACTCTCGAGACCAGGCCTCCGAACATCGAAGGCAAAGGGGAAATCACCGCACAACAATTGGTGGTGAATGCCCTGCGTATGCGCCCCGACCGTATCATTGTCGGCGAAATCCGCGCCGGTGAGGCTTTGGACATGCTTCAGGCAATGAACACCGGCCACGAGGGTTCCATGACCACCGCCCACGCCAACAGCCCTCGTGACGTGATTTCTCGCATTGAGACCATGACCTTAATGGCGGGTTACGACTTGCCTGTGCGCGCAATCCGCGAGCAAATTTCATCGGCTATTGATCTCATTGTCCATGTAGACCGCATGCGAGACGGCAGTCGCAAAGTCGTCAATCTCACCGAGGTTGTGGGTATGGAAGGCGAAATTATCACGCTGACTGACCTTTTCCAATACGAGCAGACCGGATTCGAAGAGGGGAAGTTAATTGGCAGCCTGCGTTCCACCGGTTTGCGCCCCGGATTCATGGATAGAATCGAGGCCGCTGGCGTTCATGTGCCCCCCGCCATTTTTGGAATTGGCACGCGCCCGCGCTTTTAGGGAAAAAATATGCCTCCCCTTCTTTTGCTTGGCATCTTGTTGGCGGTGATTTTATTGGCGGTGGGATTGGTAGTTACCCTCACCAGTGAAAAGTCTCTGGTCGACCAACGTCTAGAAAGTTACTTGCAGCAAGAGGTGGGCGCAGAAGCGACGGAATCCGAGGTTAAGCAAGCCAGGGCGGCTGTCCTCACCAGTTGGATTACCAAAAGCGTCGAGCAAACCAATTATGGAGAAAATATAGCCCGTGAACTTGCGCGGGCTGATCTGAAACTCAAAACCGGCGAATACATTGCCCTCATCATCATCTCCTGCGCGCTCATGGCCACATTTGGGTATTTCTTTGGTGGTGGCTCTTTGCTATTTGCCTTCCTGGGATTGATCCTGGGACTTTTCATCCCGCGCTTTTTTGTCAGGCGCCAGCAGGCGCTTCGCCTTCGCAAGTTCAATGATCAATTGCCGGATATGTTAAACCTTATGGTCAATGGTCTGCGCACCGGTTTTTCAGCGCTGCAAGCCATGGAAGCCGTTAGTCGCGAATTGCCGTCGCCCATCAGTGACGAATTCCGCCGGGTAGTGCAGGAGATGCAATTGGGAGTGCCGATGGAAGGCGCATTGGATAACTTGCAGCGACGCATAGCCAGTGACGATTTGGACCTGGCGGTCACCGCAATCAACATCCAGCGCGAGGTGGGCGGCAATCTGGCGGAAATCTTGGACGTAATTTCGTACACCATCCGAGAGCGCATCCGCATCCAGGGCGAGGTTAGGGCCGTGACCGCGCAGGTTTCTTATTCTGGCAAGTTCTTGTCATTGATGCCGATCGTCCTTGCTTTGGTGTTGTGGGGGCTGAACCGAGATTACATGATGCAATTCTTTGAGGAACCCATTACTTGTGGGATTAGCATGTTGGTATTGGCTGGAATTATGTTAATTGTCGGTTATTTTGTGCTGAACAAGGTCGGTTCCGTCGAAATCTAGGCGCGATAAAGGCTAAGATGGTTTGGATTGTCATTCTTGTGGTGGTGGTCGTCGTCGGTGTGGCGATAGCCCTGGTGGTAATCGGTTTGCGCGAAGGCGAGGGGCAGGACCCATTAGCGAAAAGATTAGCTGAATATGCCAATCGCGGCGAAGTCGCCAGCCTGGAGGAAATCGAACTCTCGCAACCCTTCATGGAGCGGGTTATCTATCCTACTGCCAGACGTTTCAGTGAACTAGCTCAACGATTTACCCCCCAAAACGCCATTGTTGAGACGCGGCGAAAGTTGGATCAGGCCGGTGCTCCCCGCTGGTTAGAACCAACGTTGTTCCTGTCCTCACGTATCGTGTTTGGGTTAGGCCTGGGCGCGTTGATGGTCTTTGTTTTTTCGCTTTCTCCTTCGATGTCTTTGTTTTCGCTGAATTCCTTGCTGATCATAGGCGGAGTCACGGTGGCTGGCTTCTTCCTGCCCAACATGATCGTGAGCCGCAATATCAAGCGGCGCCAGCGGCTAGTGCTCAATGCCATGCCCGATGCCCTGGATTTACTGACCATTTGTGTAGAAGCTGGCCTTGGTTTCGATGCCGCCATGAAGAAGGTCATCGAGAAATGGGACAATGCTCTCTCCGCGGCTTTTGCCCGGGTTCTGCAGGAAATCCAATTGGGCAAGCTGCGCCGAGAGGCGTTGCGAGATATGGCCGACCGGCTCGGGGTTGCGGAGATGGACAGTTTTGTGGCAGCCGTGATCCAAAGCGAGCAATTGGGAGTAAGCATGGCGCGGGTGCTGCGAGTGCAAGCGGATGCCATGCGTGTGAAGAGACGCCAGCGGGCTGAGGAAAATGCTCAGCGGGCTCCAATCAAAATGCTGTTGCCAATGGTGTTCTTGATCTTCCCGACTATTGTGCTAATCTTACTGGGACCGGCCGTTTTGCAAATCATGCGCTCCGGCGCCTTCTTCTAGACAGGTTACTAGCCAATCCATGGGGTCTCGCAAACTTTCGAGTTTAGTAAAGTCCCTATTTGTAACATCGCTCGATTGGTTGTTTCCGCCGCGTTGCGCGGGCTGCGCTAGACTGGGTGAAGTGTGGTGCCAGTCGTGCCACAGCCAGGTGGAGTTGATCCGCGAACCATATTGCGATTTGTGCGGCAGCCCCAAAATGCCGAAAGTCCAATGCCTCCATTGTTCGAATTGGGATTACAAGTTCGATGCGGCCCGCGCCTGGGGGCGATATTCAGGCGTCTTGCGCAAGGCAATTCTGAGCCTCAAACGACATCCAAACACCCAGCTTGGCATTGAACTATCCAAGGGGTTGACGGCGGTATTGTTAAGGCAGGCGTGGAAAATTGACATCTTGGTGCCTGTACCCTTGGCTCCTCACCGTTTGGCAGAGCGAGGTTACAATCAAGCTGATCTTCTCGCCCAACCGTTAGCAGCCGCGTGTGGATTGCGCTATGCACGATCTTGCTTGTCTCGCAGTCACGAAACCATCAAACAATTCGAATTGGGCGCAGCCCAGCGGTGGCAGAACCTTCTCAGCGCTTTTCAAGCTGAAGGTGCTGAGTTGCATGAGGCTAGTGTCCTGCTGGTAGATGACATCATGACTACGGGCGCCACGTTGAACGCTGCCGCTGTGGCTATAAAGAGAGCCGGCGCCCGTCGCGTTTATGCATTGACTCTCGCCAAGACGTTTTTGGAAGAGGAACAGGGCGTTTGGTAAGATATTTCAAAACATTGTTCAGGAGGTAGAGCATGATCCCTGTCCAGATCTTCGGCCGTGAAATGCAGGTTGATCCGGCTTTGGAAGATTACGTAACCAAAAAAGCCTCCAAATTAGATCGGTATATCGATGGGGTGGAGGAAGCCAGGGTGGATCTGACGTTTAGAAAGGCAAAGCGGGCGGCGGAGGACCGTTTCAAGGCGCAGATTACCTTGAAGGGCAAGAAGTTTACACTGCGTTCCGAGGAGCGCACGGACCAAGTACATTCAGCCTTCGACGCCGCGCTGGACAAAATGCAGCGCCAAATCGAACGATACAAAGGTAAACATTATCGAGGCAAAGCGACGGCGGCTGCGAAGAATGATATGGCTATGGAAGAGGTTATTGCCGCTTATCAGGCGGAGCCTGCGCCCCTGATCGCCAGGCGCAAGCGTTTCTTGCTGCACCCCATGGATGAAGGGGAGGCTATCGAACAGATGAAGCTGCTAGGCCATGAGAATTTCTTTGTCTTTTACAACATGGATGCAGGCTGTGTTAGTGTAATGTATCAGCGCGGTGATGGAACTTTTGGACTGATCGATACAGAAATCGCCTGAGAGAAGGCATGGAGTAGCGGATGACCAATAAGGTAAAAGTTTACGAAGCAGCTGAGTTGTTGGGCAGCGAAATCGATCATGCCGGCATCGAGCAAGCGGTACGCCAGATTCTAAGAGCAGTAGGCGAGGACCCGACGCGGGAAGGCTTGCGAGATACGCCTGCCCGGATCGCCCGCTCTTATGATGAATTACTCGCTGGGTACCGGATGGATCCGGTGGAGTTGATTAATGAGGCCCTGTTTGACGTGGCCTATGACGACATGGTGCTTGTGCGCGACATTGAATTCTTCAGTCTATGCGAGCATCACATGTTGCCTTTTATCGGGCGGGCGCATGTTGCCTATATCCCCAAAGGCAAGGTGATCGGCCTTTCTAAGATTCCGCGTATTGTGGATTTATTCTCACGCCGTTTGCAGGTTCAGGAACGTATGACTCGGCAAATATCCGATTTCGTATGCGAGGCGATCAATCCCTTAGGTGCGGGCGTGGTGGTGGAAGCCTTGCACATGTGTTCGATGATGCGCGGGGTGAAAAAACATGATGCACGCATGACCACATCGACGATGGTTGGCACCTTCCGCAGCAACGCTGCTACTCGCCAGGAATTCCTGGACAGTATCTCGCGCGGGGCAGAGCCGCTGCACTTTTAACTGCCCCCAACTTCCTATTGGTGAATGCATGGGGAATATAGTAATATGCTTTTTATTTCGGACAACCTGTCGAAGGAGGCCGTATGGAACCGTTAATTGTTTTTGACGGTGAACGCGCCCAGGGACTAGTTGAATATGCCTTGGTTCTTCTGTTTATTGCGCTTGCAGTTATCGTTACGCTCACGTTGCTGGGCGGGAGCCTGGTGAACGGGTTTTATAACATCATCCTTTCTTCGATTTAGGGTGCACAAAAGGGGCAATAATAGCCGGCGAAAGTCGGCTATTTGTTTTATAGGAGAATCGGGTTACCGGTTGAATAATCGCCTAGTTGACGAGAACAGAAAGATTATGAGTTGTCCTATAAAAGTCGTTTGCCTTCCCTAGCTCAAATGCAGCATCAGCTATTGTTTGACTGCTCAAGGGATGGGTCAATTCAGGGAAGCATTCGGCAAGAGGAGCTGCCAAGTGAGCATAATCCCAAATGTGGGGATCCAGGATTTCCTTGTCAAACACCAGGATATCAAGGTCTATGATTCGGGGAGCGTTCTTGTTGCTGCTGCGGCGGCGACCCAGGTTGGTCTCTATGGGACGCAATACCTGAGCTTTCAACTTTTCAGCAGAATATTCGGTTTCCACCTTGACGACAGCATTTAGGAAGTCCGGACCTGTGGTGCCAAGGGCTGGAGCATGCCAGGCGGAGGAGAGGCACAGGATCGTCAGGTGTTGGTTGAGGGCAGCTACTGCACGCGGCAAGTTGGATTCAGGCGCGATGTTGGAGCCGAGGCCTATATAGGCGATGTGCTTGGCGGATTCAGTTTGAGCGCTGGCGTTCAATCTCGACACCAACCGATTTAGCAAACCGTAGGGCACCTGGTTTCTCCACGCGAACGCGCACCTTCTGGGTGTTCGGCTCTTCCAGGCAGATAGCGGCCAGGTCGGCAGCCAGGGCCTCCACAGTGAGGCGGTTGGCAGATTCCGCATGAGCGATCACTCGCTTGGTCAGCGTGCGGTAATTGATGCTGTCTTCAATGTTGTCACTGGCACCGGCTCTGCTCAGATCAGCTTCAATTTCGATATTGATCAAAATATCCTGGGGGTTTTCACGCTCCCAATCGTTGATGCCGATGATGCCGCGAGCCAGCAAGTCTTTGATGAGGATCTTGTCCATATTTTCCTAAATGAGATGGCGACCGCCATCCAGGTAGATGATTTCGCCGGTGATATAGCTAGGTCCCGTGAGGAGGAAGACGAGGGTCTCGCCGACTTCTTCCAAAGTCGCCCAGCGTCCAGCGGGAACTTTCTTTATCAGACCCGATATATCGCCGCCATCCGTGGGCGGCAGGATGGCGCCAAAGGCGATGCCGTTGACTGTGATCTGCGGCGCCATAGCGGCAGCTAAAGATTGAGTGAGGGCGGCGAGAGCAGCCTTGCTCACTGTGTAGGGCAAATGATCGGGGCCAGGGCGCAAGGCGCGCCAGTCCAGGATGTTGATAATGCGCCCTTCTTCGCCGGTGGTCTTATGCGCGGACCAGAAAGCCTGGCTGAGTAAGAACGGGGCGCTTAGATTAATCTCCAGGTGGCGCTGCCAACTCGCCAAATCAGTGGTGGCCAGGTTGCGGTTTTCGAAAATGGCCGCGCTGTTGACCAGTGAGTAAAGCGGTCCGAATGCAAGTGCGCGCTCGATAAGGCTGGCCGCAGCGCCGAGTTCAGAGAGATCGGCTTGCAATAAATGCGTTGTGTGGCCTCGTGAGGCAAGTTCAGACTGCAAAGATCTGGCTTTGGATTCTGAAGAATTGTAATGAACCAGGACATTGGCGCCCGCTTCCGCCACTGCCTTCGTCATTGCATTGCCCACGCGCACGGCCGCGCCAGTGATTAGTATGTTTTTGCCCTTGAGACGCATTGCCTAATTTTACTGTGTTTGGATTTTATTAAGGTTGAGTGAGAGGGTTCGAGGCTAGCGTACAGGTCCAATGGGGTGAGGGTTATTATCTTCGAGTTCATGAATAATCCGCGATCTATTCCAAAACCCATGTTTTCTCGCCAACAAATCCGAGCCCAATTGCCGCTTTTGTTCGTGATTATGCTGGCTGCCTGCACACCGGCTTCCGGTCCGCGAACGCCGCTGGCAGATCTCCAAATTGGCTACGGATCTGCAGAACCCAATGAAAGTGGGGAACTGCCAATCATCCTACCAGGCAGACCTGACTTCCGAGCGACGGATCCAGCCAGCGTGGTTCTAGCTTCCGGACAGGTGCAGTTTGTTGAATTCTTCGCTTATTGGTGCTCCGTGTGCAAGGCCATGGCCCCTACCGTGCATGGACTGGAGAACTTATACGGAGACCAGGTGAATTTCGTCTACCTGGATCGTGACGATCCGGAAACGATGGCGCTGCAAGAAGAGCTTGGCTATATATACCAGCCGCATTTCTTCCTGTTGGATCCAGATGGGGCCATCCTCGGCCAATGGCGAGGCTATGTCGACGGCGGGGTCCTCCAAGAAGCATTGGTTGGGGCCATCGAATAGCTTTCTTTCCCCCGCGTCACACCCGCCCCGGGCAAGTGCTCGGGGTTTTTTATATCCTTGACAAAGCCGAGTTTTGCAGATACATTTACTGATACCCACCCCCTAGGGGAGGGGGTAGCAAGAGGACACGGAGGATATATGCAACATTCCGATCAGGCCGCACGGCGCCTAAAAACGATCGAGGGACACGTGCGCGGCATCCAGCGGATGGTGGATGAAGGCGCCTATTGCATCGACGTCATCCGCCAGATCCAGGCTACCCAGTCGGCTCTCAATAAGGTAAGCCAGCTCGTACTTGAGGAGCATATGCACGAATGCGTGATTACAGCTGTGCGCGGTGAGGATGCCGAGGAGCGCGAGCGCGTGCTAAGTGAAATTGCCGAGGTCTATGAAGCGGCTACAAAAGTCTAGGTGCTAAAGGAGAAGAATGAACACAGTTGTTTACAGTATTCCCAAAATCCATTGCGAGCATTGCCTGCATACGATCGAGACTGAGTTGGCAGACCTGCAGGGCGTTGAGGCGGTAAAGGCCAGCCTCGGCGACAAGAAAGTGATGGTTCGTTTCGGCGAGCCGGCCAATGAGGAAAAGATCATATCCTTATTGGCTGAAATCGATTATCCGGTTGTCGCTTAAAAAGGAAGGTACAGAATGTTTGGAAACTATGGATGGGGGATGATGGGCGGATGGGGCATGTTGACCATGGCGCTGTTTTGGATCGGCCTAATCCTTCTCATTGTTTGGGTAGTCCGAGCCGTGATCGGTGCCAGCCCGAGCGGTGGAGGCGGTTCATCCAACGCGCGAGACATCCTGGATCAACGTTACGCGCGCGGGGAAATTACGCGCAAAGAATATGAGCAGATGAAGAAGGATATTGGAAACTAGAATCAGTCGGCCCCGCGCTCTGGCGCACAGATCGCGGGGCCGGTATTCTGGGTTTGGAAACGTTTCCCAATTGAAAGCTGGTAGAAGCGATGGAACACACACACGAGCACCAAGTGGCTAAGGATGAGCATACGGCGCATGCAAGCCATGATCACAACAAACCTACTGACCAAAATCAAAACGGGCACTTGAATCATGGACATGCGGAGCCCGTACCTGCAAAGGATGCTCATGACAAGCATGATCCTGTAGACCACAGCGGTCACGAAGAGATCTTCCGCAAGCGATTTTGGATTTCCACGCTGCTCTCCATCCCCGTCATCCTTTTTAACCAGATGATCCAGGAATGGTTTGGATTTAGCATGCCCGGGTTCCCGGGAGATATCTGGATCGCTCCAATCTTTGCGGCAATTGTGTTTGTTTATGGTGGGCTGCCTTTCCTCGACATGGCCATCCCAGAGATCCGCAAGCGCCAGCCGGGCATGATGCTCCTGATCAGCCTGGCTATCTCAGTAGCTTTCCTCTACAGTTTGGCTGCTTTTTTGTTTGGGCTCGGTGAAGGTTTTTATTGGGAGTTGGTGACGCTGATCGACATCATGCTATTGGGTCATTGGGTCGAGTTGCGCAGCGTGCGCCAGGCCTCCAGTAGCCTGGATGAGCTGGCCAAGCTGATGCCCGACGAGGCAGAGCGCGTTGGTCAGAACGGAAAAACGGAAACGGTCTCGGTTTCGGCGCTAAAAGAAGGCGAGATTGTCTTGGTGCGGCCCGGCGCTAATATCCCCGTGGACGGCGAAATTGTTGAAGGCAACTCTTCTGTCAACGAAGCCATGATTAGCGGTGAATCCAAGCCGGTAGACAAGCGCAAAGGCGATAAAGTCATAGCGGGCGCATTGAACGGCGACGGCAGTTTGCGAGTGCGAGTGACCGCCACAGGCGAGCGCACTGCACTGGCGGGGATTATGCGCCTGGTGAAAGAAGCCCAGCAGAGTAAATCGCGCACCCAGATCCTGGCCGATCGAGCGGCGGGCTGGCTTTTTTATATCGCGCTGGGAGCGGCGATTTTGACTGGAATTGCCTGGACACTGGTCCAAGGGTTTGATCTCTTCGCCCTCGAGCGAGTGGTCACCGTGTTGGTGATCGCCTGCCCGCACGCGTTGGGCCTGGCGGTGCCGCTGGTGGTGGCCATCAGTACGACTCAGGCGGCAAAGAACGGCTTGCTAATCAAAGACCGCCTGGCGCTGGAAGAAGCGCGGGAAATCGACGTGGTCGTGTTTGACAAAACGGGTACCCTCACCAAAGGCGAGCAAGGCGCGGTTGAGATCCATCCGTTCAAAGGCTGGAAGGAAGAGCAAGCCTTGGCATTGGCGGCCGCGGTAGAGGGCGACTCGGAGCATCCATTGGCTCAAGCAGTTCGTGATGCTGCAGCAAAACGCGATCTGAAGCTGCCTAAGGTGACTGATTTCGAAGCCATTAAGGGCCATGGCGTTCACGCCAAAAGTGAAGGCAAAGACGTTTATCTAGGTGGGCCGCGCTTGCTGGAACGGCTGAATATTCGGCATGCTCCGGACGTCGAGGAATTTGCAAAGACTGCTGGAAGCAAGGCCCAAACGGTGGTCTACCTTATTTCGGAAAAGAACATTGTGGCAGCAATTGCGCTGGCCGATGTGATCCGTCCGGAGAGCGCCGAGGTCGTCAAACGGTTGCAAGGGATGGGTATCGAAGTCGCCATGATCACTGGCGATAGCGAGGACGTGGCCAAGGCGGTAGCAACGGAATTGAAGATCGAACGATATTTCGCCCAGGTGCTGCCTGAGAATAAAGATCAGAAGATCATCGAACTCCAGAAGCAGGGCAAGCATGTGGCCATGGTAGGCGACGGCATCAACGACGCGCCGGCGCTAGCCCGCGCCGATGTCGGCATCGCCATTGGCAGCGGTACAGACGTTGCCGTGGAATCTGCCGGGATCATCCTGGTGAACAGTAATCCGGTGGATGTGTTGAAGGTGTTCGAGTTAAGCCGCGCTACGTACAAGAAGATGATTCAAAACCTGGCCTGGGCCACTGGGTACAACTTATTTGCCATTCCCCTGGCGGCAGGGGTCCTGGCATGGCTAGGCGTCCTATTGTCTCCGGCGGTGGGGGCGTTACTGATGTCCGCCAGCACCGTCATCGTGGCTATCAACGCGCAATTACTGCGTCGTGTGAAGCTGGGAGTTTAGGAGCGTGAGATGTTCGATCGCTTAGATGCCCTCTTTACAAGTCTGATGGCGCGGTACGGCATCCTGGTGCTTCGCCTCAGCCTGGGGATCGTCTTCCTCTGGTTTGGCGCTCTGAAATTCTTCCCAGGACTAAGCCCCGCCGAGGACCTGGCTGCGCGAACGATTTCGCAGCTAACGTTTGGCTTGCTGGCGCCGAGCACCGCGGTATTCATCCTGGCAGTTTGGGAATGCTTGATCGGTATCGGTTTGATCTTCAATCTATACATGCGAGTTACCCTTTTTTTGTTGTGGCTGCAAATGCTAGGTACGGTTACGCCGATTTTATTCTTCCCGGGTGAAGTATTCACTGTATTTCCCTACGCACCCACTTTGGAGGGACAGTACATTATTAAAAATATCGTGCTGGTGAGCGCAGGGTTGGTGATTGGTGCGACCGTGCGCGGCGGGCGGGTCGTGGCTGACCCCAACAAAATCAAGGAGCAGGCATGACAGATCAAGAGGCCCAATTGCTTTCAGTGATTACCTGCCCGTCCTGCGGGTTTCGGCGCGAAGAACAGATGCCTGTAGATGCTTGCCAATTTTTTTATCAGTGTATGAATTGTGGAGAGATGCTGAAACCAAACCAGGGTGATTGTTGTGTGTTCTGTTCCTTTGGAACCGTGCGTTGCCCTTCGAAACAACTGGAGATTTATGGCTGAGACAGCAACAAAGCAATATAGCTTGCCCATCACGGGCATGACCTGCGCCAACTGTGTTTCCACGGTCGAGCGCAACCTCAAGAAAGTGCCGGGCGTGCGCATGGCGCAGGTGAACCTTTCCAGCGAGCGCGCCGCAGTGGATTTCGATCCTTCCCAGGCAAACCTGGGCTCGATGCTGGAGCGCATCCGCCGGGCAGGTTACGACGTAGCCACCGGTGAAGCCTACCTGGCCTTCGAGGACTTGGATGATGTGAATGATGTCAAGCGTCTCGAAAAGGTCCTGTACGCCTTGGACGGTGTCCTCGAAGTGAATGCCAACGTGGCGAACGAGCGCGCCCGCGTGCGCTACGTACCAACTTTGGTGAATCAAGCCGATCTGCGCCATGCGGCGAAGGACGCAGGCTTTAGCCTCATTGAACAAGTCGGGGAACCGCAGGATGCTGAAAGGGCAGCCCGACAAGCCGAGATAAGCAAGCAGCGCCGGTTAATGTGGCTGGGTGTTGCATTCAGCATTCCCCTGTTCATTCTCTCCATGTCGCGCGACCTGGGCCTGATGCCCATGTCTCTTGCAATGGCTCCATGGATGGAGTGGTTATTCTTTGCGCTAGCCACGCCGGTACAGTTCTACGTTGGGTTGAGCTATTACATCAACGGATACAAATCGCTGCGCAACGGCAGCGCCAATATGGATGTGTTGGTTGCGCTGGGGTCCTCCGCGGCGTATTTTTATTCGCTGGCTGCGCTGCTGGGTTTATTCCCAGGACACGGGTATTTTGAAACGGCCGCCGTCATTATTACCCTTATCCGAGTGGGAAAGTATTTGGAAGCCGGCGCCAAAGGCCGCACGGGGGAATCCATTCGCAAGCTGATGGGACTGCGACCCAAGCAAGCGCGCATTTTGCGCGAGGGCCGGGAAGTGGAAATCCCCAGCGCCGATGTCCAAGTCGGCGACATGGTGCTTGTCCGTCCCGGCGAGAAATTCCCGGTAGATGGTGTGGTCGTCGAAGGGCGTAGTTCGGCGGACGAGTCGATGATCACTGGTGAATCTATGCCGGTGGAAAAAGGTCCAGGTGACACGATCATCGGCGCCACGCTCAACAAGCAGGGCCGGCTTATCTTCGAGGCAACCAAGGTGGGCAAGGCGACCGCTCTGGCGCAAATCATTCGATTGGTGGAAGAAGCTCAAGCCAGCAAGGCGCCTATTCAAAAACTGGGCGACCGAGTCTCGGCTGTTTTTGTTCCAGCGGTGATCCTCATTGCAACAGTTACTTTTATAACGTGGTGGTTATTCGTTCCATCAGCCGGCTCGGCAATGGGTAATGCGGCTTTCACACGCGGCTTGATCAACGCGGCCGCGGTGCTGCTGATTGCTTGCCCCTGCGCTATGGGTCTGGCCACACCGACGGCTGTGATGGTGGGGACCGGTCGCGGCGCCGAAATGGGCATATTGATCAAATCCGGCGAGGCGCTGGAACGCGCTTCAGGCATCAGCATGGTGCTGCTGGATAAAACGGGAACGGTAACACGCGGCCAGCCTGCAGTTACAGACATCATCTTGAGCAATGGCTCCATGGGTGAGACGGAACTTTTGCGCCTCGCGGCGAGCGTCGAAGACGCTAGCGAACACCCGTTGGGCGAAGCCGTTGTGGCTGAGGCTAACGCGCGCAAGATCCCACTCGCGCGGCCCGACACATTCACTGCAGAAACCGGGCGTGGCGTTTCTGCACAGGTAGAGGGGCGCGAAATTCTGGTGGGCAACACGCGCCTTATGAAAGAGCGCGACTTGGGGTTGAACGGCCTTGGCGACGATGTGGATCGCCTCGAGTCTGCCGGCAAGACCGCCATCTTAGTGGCGGTCGATGGCCAGATGCGCGGCCTGTTTGGAGTGGCGGATACACTTAAAGAGCATTCGGTGGAGGCAGTAGCTGATCTCCACAAAATGGGCCTCAAGGTCGGCATGATCACTGGCGACAATCGCGTGGTCGCGGCTGCCATGGCCAAGCAACTTGGATTGGATCAAGTCGTGGCCGAGGTGTTGCCCGACCAGAAAGTAGCTGAAATTCGGCGCTTGCAGGAACAAGGTGAAGTGGTGGCCATGGTGGGCGACGGCATCAATGATGCTCCGGCGTTGGCGCAGGCCGAACTGGGTATCGCCATCGGCACAGGCACCGATGTGGCCATGGCCGCTGCGCCGGTAGTGCTGATCACCGGGGATCTCCGCGGAGTGCCCCGAGCGATCTCTCTGGCGCGCAGGACTCTGCGCACGATCAAGCAGAACCTGTTCTGGGCCTTCATCTACAACATCTTGTTGATCCCCACAGCCGCATTTGGCTTTTTAAGCCCGATTTTCTCCGCAGGCGCCATGGCGCTCAGTGACGTTTTCGTCATCGGAAACAGCTTGCGGCTGCGCAGATTTAGACCGCGCGTGTAGTGTTCTCAACTGGCATTTATCCCGCTACGGTAAAATCGTTCAACCACGGGTTATGGCACGACAATCGAAGTTTTCTCGCCGGGATTTCTTAAAATTAGGTGGATTGGGATTAGGAGCGCTAGCCATGCGACCCGGCCTTTCGACTGTCCAGCCCCGTCTTTGGATACCGGAATTCCCACAAGCAGAGCGGCTCGGACGCGTGACAGTAGGGATCGATGAAGAACCTGTGCGCTTACGCTCGGGTCCCAGCACGGAGTCAACAGAGATAGGGCGGTTGCCCGGTGACACAGTCGTTGAATGGCTTCACGAGTATGTAGGGTATGCCGCGGGTTACCGGAATCAGCGCTGGGTGGAAACTCCGCAAGGGTATGTTTGGGCCCCTTTCCTTCAGCCGGTCAAGAACCTTCCGAATACGCCGCTCGATTCGATCCCATCCTTTGGAGATATTCCCGGCATGTGGATGGAAGTTACGGTTCCGTACGTGGAGGCGCAGCTGGCCAATCCACCTGCCAAGGGATTCCGCATTGCATTCCTGGTGAATAACGGATATCCAATTCACTTCTACTACGGTCAAACGTTTTGGGTCGATGGGCTTCGCACTGGGGAGCAGGGCGTCGAATATCATGTCCGCGAACTCCACGGCAGCCGAGGGGATGAATTCTGGGCCCCAGCTGAGGCGTTCAAGCCTGTATACCCGGAAGAAATTGCGCCAATCAGTCCAGAAGTAGAAAACAAGGAGATTATCATCAACATCGCCAGGCAAACGTTATCTTGTTTCGAGGACGGGCGCGAGGTATTTTTTACGCGTGTTTCTACCGGTGGGAATCCTGATTGGTCCGACAAAAACGAGAACGGGATTCAAGATCCGGATGAAGATCGTCTCACTCCTATCACTGATTATGGACAAGTTTTCATGAAATATGATTCCATCCATATGGAGGGTGGCAGGGTAACGGGTGGCTATGATCTAAGCGGCATTGGGTGGACAACATTCATTATTACGGGCGGCATCGCCATCCACTCCACCTATTGGCATAATAATTTTGGCGAACGCACTTCGGCCGGCTGTGTGAATGCCAAGCCGGAGGATGCCAAATGGATTTTCCGCTGGACCGCTCCTGAGGTGCCATACCTCCCCGGGAAATTGGAGGGGGTCGCCGGTACTCGCGTTCGCACCGTTGAGTCTTAAGGCGAAATCCAAGATCCTATGAGTGTGATTGCTCCCAGCCTCGGATTAGCCTTCCTCGCCGGGCTGGCCTCGTTTCTTTCACCCTGCGTCTTCGCCCTAGTGCCCGCTTACGTTGGCTATCTCGGCGGCCGCTCGGTAGCCACGCCGGCGGCAAAGAATGGTAGCGCCACCTGGAACACGGTCAGCCACGGCCTGGCCTTCGTGTTTGGCTTCAGCGTGGTGTTCATAGTGCTGGGGCTGCTTTCTTCAGCGCTGGGCGCATTGTTGTACGATTTCCAATGGGCACTAGCCAGAGTGGGGGGAATGCTGGTAATCATTTTTGGCCTGCATCTCACTGGTTTGATGCGCATCCCATTCTTGGATTACGACTTGCGCCCGCAAAGCCAACCGCAACGTCAACGTAGCTACTTTTCGTCTGCGATGATGGGGGTGTTCTTCTCGGCCGGCTGGTCGCCTTGCATTGGGCCAGTATTGGGCTTGATTCTGACTTTGTCTATCAACGGCGGCTCGGTGGTTCAAGGAGGCTTGTTGCTCACTGCTTATTCTGCCGGACTTGCCATCCCCTTTTTGCTCGCCGCTACGCAGATCAGTTGGGTGACTAATTTGCTGCGCCGGCACACAAGCCTCAGCCAGATCGTTGAACGCGCTATGGGTCTGGTAATGATCGTGCTTGGCGCTTTTCTGCTCTCAGGACGTTTATCCACACTTAGTAACCTTGGGGCGTTCTTCGATTTTCTGGATGAAGCGCGGGTGGGCACGATCTTGCTAGGCGTTTTTATCATTTCGCTATTGGTCGGATTGATTAGTGGTTGGTTGAACCGACACAAAGGCAGATCGTTTGTTGATGGACTGTTTCTTGGTGCCGGGCTTTCCTTCTTTGTTTTATTGATCCTGTATTCGATCGGACTTTTTTCATTCCTGAGTATTTAATAATGGTCAGGCGATTTGCTCTCGCTCCGGTGGCCGTTGTTTTAATGGCTGCCTGCTTGCGGCTCCCTGGCTTCTTGTTAGTACCCGCGCCCGAAGTGGGCGCTGTGGCTCCTGATTTCACGTTGGCCAATCTTAATGGAGCCAGCGTCGGCCTGAGCGAGCTTCGCGGCCAGGTGGTACTAATCAATTTCTGGGCGACTTGGTGTGTGCCATGTAGAGTAGAAATGCCGGCCATCCAGGCGCGCTATAATGACGGCGATTTCGCCGTATTGGCTGTGAATTTTGATGAAAGCGCCGAAAAAGTCCGGGCATTTGCGGATGAGTTAGGTCTGGATTTTCCGATCCTGCTTGATCCGGGTGGGAAAATCCAGGAGCTTTATCGCGTGCGCGGCTACCCCTCGAGCTACTTTGTGGATACCAATGGCGTGATCCAATTCATTCATATCGGCGAAATGAGCAACGCTGATCTGGACAATTACCTGTCTCAACTAGGTCTGCAACCATGATCACTGTGACTCTGTACACCAAAGAGGATTGTCCGCTGTGCGAAAAAGCATTGGTAGACTTGAAGGCGCTGCAAGAGACCATCCCGCACAACTTGGCGGTGGTTGACATTGAGAAGGATAAGGATCTGAAACATGCATTTGGACACCGAGTCCCTGTGCTCCAAATCGGGCCCTATATATTGGAGGCTCCATTTGACCGAAAACAAATTCAAATGACGCTGTCCGCCGCTCAAGACCGGCAATCGCACGTGAGCAAGTCGGGAGTTCAGCCGTCAAAAAAGCGCGGCGCAAACCTGGGTTTTGTTGAGCGTGTGGCTCACTGGCTGAGCAGGCGTTATCTGGTCCTGCTAAACCTTATTCTCTTCTTGTATGTCGGACTGCCATTCCTCGCTCCTGTGCTGATGAATGCGGGTTTCCCGCAATTGGCACGTCCTATCTATGGTCTGTACGGCGCCGTTTGCCACCAGTTAGCGTTTCGGTCGTGGTTCCTGTTTGGCGAGCAGCCGATATACCCGCGAGCAGGGGCTGGCGTGCAAGGTTACAAGACGTTTGAGCAAGCCACGGGCATTGAGGAAGAAGGCGTCAGCAGCCTGCTGGACGCCCGCCAATTCATCGGCAATGAACAGGTCGGTTACAAAGTGGCTTTTTGCCAGCGGGACGTTGCTATTTATGGTGGCATGCTCGTCTTCGGCTTGCTCTTCGCAGCCACAAATCGACGCCTGCGACCCTTGCATTGGATCCTGTGGATCCTGATTGGATGCGTGCCAATTGCTCTTGACGGGTTTAGTCAACTTTTCAGCCAAATTCCAGGTCTCGATTTCTTTCCGTATCGAGAAAGTAGCCCCTTGCTGCGGACACTGACGGGATTCCTCTTTGGATTTACAACGGCATGGTTCGGCTTCCCATTGTTGGAGGAATCGATGACCGAAACCCGAGTAGTGGTTGCCACCAGGAAAGCGCGAGTCTCCTTAGACAGTCCGAAGAAGTAGCGGAATGCCATTTCAAGATTCCGGCGGGGTGCGATACTTCCAGTTTGCAAGCTTGGCCTTCCTCCCAGTTACCCATGCTATTTTCACCCGCCGCGGTGGGGTGAGTAAGGGGCCATACGCCGAGCTCAATGTAGGGGCTACGGTTGGCGATGATCGCGCCAACGTCGAGGAAAACCTGAAAAGATCCTTTGCTGCTGTTGTTAAACCGCGCGATTCCTTATTCGATTCGTGGTTAGTCCACGGCAACCATGCCCTGGGGGCTGAAGCGCCACGTCCGCCCGAATGGGAGCGACCACCCCAGGCAGATATTGTGATGACCAACAAGCCCGAGGTCACACTATTTATGCGCTTCGCCGACTGCGTGCCTATTGTCTATTTTGATCCGGTGAAGAAGGCAATTGCCCTGGCACATGCCGGATGGCGCGGAGCTTTGCAAGGGGTCGCCGAAAGCGCAGTCTCAGGCATGACCGCTAACTATGGCACCCGTGCGGAAGACCTCTTAGTGGGTATCGGGCCGGCCATCTCAGTCGAAAAATACGAAGTCGGGCCTGAAGTCGCGGCTGAGGTCCGGAAGATTTTTGGCGATCAGGCTGAAAATCTGCTGCCTGAACGCGCTGGGCGTTCTTATTTCGACTTAGTGGGTGCTAACCGGTTGATGCTCGAAAAGGCTGGGGTGAGACAAATCGAGCTTTCAAATCTATGCACGGCCACCGATACGGAGGATTGGTTTTCTCACCGCGCGTCCGGTGGCACGACCGGACGCTTCGGCGCCCTGATTGCCTTAAAATAATCTTGTGTTAGCTCCCAATGATTTGCAACGAAACCTTGAAACGGTCAGAACGCGGATCGCGAATGCGGCCGAAACTGCTGGACGGGACGCGGATGCCATTAAACTGGTCGTAGTAACTAAAGGGCACCCCTCTAAAATCATTCAGGGCCTGTATGATTTGGGCGAGCGGGCCATCGGTGAGAGTTATGTAAGGGAGGAGCGCGAAAAGCAAGAAAGTCTGGGTTTGCTTGAAGGGTTGCAATGGCATATGATCGGCCACGTCCAGAGTCGCAAGGCAAAAGAAGCTGCCCAGCATTTCGATATGATCCACTCAGTGGACAGCCTCAAATTGGCCAGGCGACTGGATCGTTTTGCGGGAGAGGCTGGCTGCACGCTGCCAATTTTGCTGGAGTGCAATGTGAGTGGAGAGGCCAGCAAGTATGGCTGGCCGGCTTGGGAGGAGAGCCGATGGCCGGATCTGTTGCCCGCGATTGATGAGTTGTTGAAGTTGCCCAATGTGCGCGTTCATGGCTTAATGAGCATGGCTCCCTACTTGGACGACATGGAAAGAGCGCGCCCTTACTTTGCTCGCACGCGGGAATTGCGCGATCACCTTGTGCAGAAATACCCGCAGTCTGACTGGAGTCAACTCTCAATGGGTATGAGCGGAGATTTTGAGGCGGCTATTTTGGAAGGCGCGACGATATTGCGTATCGGGACGGCCATTGTAGGTCCGCGGCCGCGCTGATCTATGGAGAATATTTTTCAATGATTGATTTAATCACATTACTCGTCAATGTCCTCACGGTTTTGCTCCTTGTGTACGTCCTGCTGACCTGGATATTTCCTCCCTATCATCCGTTGCGCGAGGCGTTGGACCGCATTGTGGAACCGATGCTGATGCCAATTCGCCGCGTCCTCCCCTCTATGGGCGGTTTGGATTTCAGCCCATTCGTGCTGTTATTGCTGATTCAACTCATTGGCCGTTTGTTGACCAGTATACTGATCAGGTAGCGGCCATGGCTCGAAATCCGCGACGTTTGTCCGAGGGGAAACATGGGGCGGCGCTTGCCATCCGTGTGACCCCGCGGGCGCGTAAGGACGAGATCGTTGAAATCCTTGCAGACCAGACCATTAAGATTCGACTTACCGCGCCCCCAGTGGAAGGGAGGGCCAACGAGGCGCTGATCGAGTTCCTCGCTAAAGTGCTGGACGTGCCGCGCTCCAAAGTTGAGATTGTGGCGGGTGCCGGCGGGCGAGACAAATTGGTGTCGATACTGGACTTGGGATCTTCTGAGGCGCAGGCCAGAATCCTCAAACACCTGAGAGGTTAACCCGCGTACAGAATGCGCCTGCAGCTGTCGCAATAGGCCAATTCATTGGGTGAACGGGCTGCCTGCGCTAAGGATGCCGAAAGTTCCGCGCCGCAAGCCCCGCAGGTTTTGTTTTCGACTTTCGCAACCGCTATCCCCCCTTTGCTGGTTCTCAAGCCTTCATAAATCTTCAGGTCCTCCAGCGGGATGCTGCTGAGATCAGCCGAGCGTTCCTCTTCGAGGCGCCCAACTTCTGCGTCCAACTTGCTTTGTTCACCCCCGAGCGTGCGATTTTCGACAGCTCGTTGGGCACGGGCGGCTTCGAGGGCATCTTCCGCCACTTGAACCGCGGATTGGCGTTCTTCGAGCGCCACCATTTTCTCTAACTCGGTTTCTTCCAGGGCATGTACATGCCGCGAGAGTGAATCGGCTTCCATTTGTAAGTCTTGTAATTCTTTAGGATTCCTCACGTTGCCCCCATACAATGTATCTTGGTTCTGTTTTAATTTGGCCTGCAGGGAGTTCACTTCCTCTTCAGATCGAGCCAGATCTTTTTGCGCGACTTCCCTGGCCTTTTGTGCAACTTGGAGGGTGATCTCTGCCTGCTTTATGACCTCGTCTTCGGCGAGTAGGCGCTCGATTTCGGCTAACCGAGCCTTCACCTGATCGAGTTGGCTGTCCACTTGCTGGAGACGGAACAGCTTGAAGGCTGAGCTCATACGGGGGATTATAACGGCAGGCAGTCATCACAAAGATTTTCGAGGAAGGATTCAGAATTCGGGAATAGACCTTCTGCTAAAATGCCGCAATGAAGCTGGATCGGGAAAAAGGGATTGTGGGGGCCATTATTGTCGTTTTTTTGCTGGCGATTACTTTTCCATACCTGATTGCACAATCAGCATCGGATGAAACCCGCGTATTTGGCGGATTTTTGATGAATCCAATAGATGGGAATAGCTATTTGGCGAAAATGCACCAGGGATATGAGGGGTCTTGGCTGTTCAGGCTGCCTTATACCGCAGATCCAGGCGAAGGCGCGGCTCTGAATCTTTACTACTTGTTTCTTGGGCACGTGGCACGCGTGCTGGGATGGTCGTTAATTTTCACCTTTCATGCTGCGCGTATTTTTGGTGCCTTGCTCCTTTGCGTGTCGTTATATGCGTTTTTTAAACTTGTCATTGCTGACACTCCTTCAAGGCTATTTGTGTTGGGTCTAGTTTTGTTCGGTTCCGGTTTGGGGTGGTTGGTGGCCGGGCTTGGTTTGTTTACCAGCGATTTTTGGGTGGCGGAAGCCTATCCGTTCTTGGCGAGTTTTGCCAACGCACATTTTCCTCTTGGGCTTGCCTTACAGGTTTGGCTTATTGAGCCTCTGGCGCAGGGGCAATCGATTGGCCCGAGGAAGGCGGCAGGGACATTGGCAGCGGCCGCCCTTCTGTCGGTGGTTTATCCCTTTGGGTGGGTGGCGGCGGCTGCGGTTTATGCTGCCTGGGTGGCGTGGTTGGCCTGGAAGCGGGTGGCTTGGAGAGCCGAGGGCTTGCGCTGGGCGGTTTTAATCGCTGGCGGGGCGCCTTATGTCTCCTATTCGCTGTGGATAGTAAATGCGCATCCAGTATTGGCACAATGGAATATGCAGAATTTGACACCAGCCCCAGACCTGGGCGATTTGATCATTTCGTTGGCGCCTGCACTGATATTAGCCCTTTTCGGAATCCTGGTAATCTTACGCAAGAATAAGACGGGGGCATTGAGTATGCTGGGGATTTGGATGATCGTTGGGGTGGTTGTACTTTATCTGCCGCTAAATTTGCAGAGAAGGTTGATTAGCGGCCTCTTCATTCCAATTGCCGGTCTGGCAGTATTCGCTTGGCAGCAGTTCCATTCCATTTCGCGGCGGCGCTGGTTAGCTGTGGCGTTGGTGCTCTTATCATTGCCAACGAATGCTCTAATCGTTTTCGGTGGAGTACAGGCTGCCCGCGAACAGGATCCAGCAATCTTCGTTTTCCGTGACGAATTGGTTGCGTTCGATTGGCTTGATGAGAATGCCGACAGCGACTCTCTGGTGATGGCTGCGCCTGAGACTGGGTTGCTGATCCCGGCTTACAATTCGGCGCGGGTGGTGTATGGGCACCCCTTTGAAACCGTAGATGCGGAGAGGCAGTTAGCCAAGGCGAATTCATTTTATTCTGGCGAGATGGATGAAGACCAGATGCGTGACTGGTTATCGGCGTTGAGTGTAGACTACGTCTTCTATGGCCCGCGTGAACGCGAGTTGGGACCCCTGCCAATACTGAACGAATGGCAGCCTGTATTCGAACAGCACGGGGTTCAGATTTGGGCGCCGAGTAAATGAAATGAGGAAGCAAACCTCCTTCAGTCCCGAACGAACTTGGGTGCTGGTCTTTGCTATCTGCCTGGTGCTGGTAACTGCGGTGCCTTATTTGATAGCGGCATCCCAACGGGGTGGCGAATTCACCGGCTTTTTGATCGGCGTGGAAGATGGAAATTCGTACATCGCCAAGATGTTGGCTGGAGCTCAGGGTGACTGGCTCTTCCGCAGTCCATATACGGCCACGGAGCAGGGCGGTGCGTTGCTTTATTGGCCATATATCTTGCTAGGCAAGCTGCTTGGCCCCGGCGCGCAGCACGACTTATTGGTGTTGCTGTTCCATATTTTTCGATCCTCGGCGGTCATTGCCCTTTGTTTTGCCGTATATGATTTCATTGCGCACTTCATTGCCGATGTGAAATTGCGACGTCTGGGCTTGGTGCTGATCGCACTTGGCGGCGGGCTCGGGTGGGTGTTGTTGTTTGCAGGAATCCCCAGCTTATTCGGAGCGATTCCCCTGGATTTTTACTCTCCTGAGACATTCGGTTTCCTGGCCGTATTCAGCCTGCCACACCTGGTCTTAGCGCGGGCCTTGTTGCTTTGGGGATTGCTGGGTTATCTGAACGTTATTGCCAGAGCGGGAAAACCCAGGAGCAGAGAGACCAGTAAACAGACTTCGATTTGGTGGACTAGCTTCCTTTGGCTGGCGATGGCGCTGACCCACCTCATCACGGCCGCGCTGGGCGTGCTATTGATCACCGCACATTTTGCGTTCTTATTTGCTAGAGATTATGTCAATAGAAAGAAAGGAATCCCCCTCCGCGCTCAAGTCGAGGCTATTGTTTGGGTGTTTATTGGCGTGGCTCCAGCGCTCCTCTACAACGCCTGGGCTTATTGGCAAGATTCTTACCTCAAGGCTTGGGCTGGTCAAAACCAAATCCTTTCGCCGCATCCCTTGCACTATGTTTTGGCATATGGATTACTGCTGCCCTTTGCCTATTTGGGGTTGCGCACCTTACTTCGCCACCAATGGACAAAAGGTAGCTTCCTATTGGTCTGGTTAGTTCTATTGCCATTCCTTCTCTATGCGCCAATTGGATTGCAGCGGCGGCTGTCCGAGGGCGCTTGGGCTATGCTGGTGGTGTTGGCGTTATCCGCTTTTGAAGGGAACAGAAGGAAAGCAAGCGAGCGGATAAGAAATCCGCGGGAGCTGTGGTTATTTAGTCTGGCCTTCCCAAGTACGCTGATTTTATTTCTGGGAAGCCTGCAGGCCGCGCAACGCATCGAACCGCCAGTATTCCGCCCCGGTACGGAAGTTTGGGCTTTTGAGGAATTGCGCCAGACCGCGGCTGTCAACGAAGTGGTGCTGTCGTCATATGAAACCGGGAACGTGCTGCCGGCATGGGCGCCGCTGCGCGTGGTCGCCGGCCACGGCTCCGAGAGTATTGACTTGGAGAACTTATTGCCGCGAATCAGCGCAATTTATCAAGGGCGGACGATAGATGATACGCGGCTCGAATTCTTGCAGAAATATGGAGTCCGTTACGTCTTCTGGGGGCCGAACGAGCAGCGGTTTGGGTCCTGGCAGCCTGCGGAGGAGGATTACCTTGAACTCGTTGTGGATGTGGGGGCGTATGAGATCTATCGGGTGTTGGAAGAGGCAATTCAATAGTCAATTAGTCGCTGCCTAGACAGATATTTTGAAAAAGAAATTTCCGGAATTCGTTCGCAGTCCGCGCGTGCTGATTTTGGTGGCGCCTTTCATTTTACTGACGCCTCTGTGGCTGACCGGGCGCGCGCTATATTGGGGCACGCCTTCCACCCAATTCATTCCCTGGTGGTGGCAGGCTTGGTTAACACTGCGTTCGGGGGAGCTGCCTCTATGGAACCCGCTGGTTGGCATGGGGGCGCCGTTGCTGGCCAATTACCAATCCGCCCTGCTGTATCCGCCGACTTGGGTTTATTTTGCATTGGCCGCCTTGGGCGGATTGCCGTTGATGGCCTGGGGGCAGGCGGTCATGGTCGCACTGCACCTTGCCTGGGCGGGTTGGGGCATGGGTTTGCTGATCCGGCGGTTAGGCAAAAGAGAATTGGCGCAGACCGTCGGGGGGTTGGCGTTTGGCTTGTCCGGTTATCTGGTAGCTCGTGCTCATTTTCTCAGCATCAACGCCGCGGTGGCTTGGTTGCCTTGGATTCTGCTAACCGCCTACGATCTCATTCACGAGCCGCGTAGCAAGCGAGCGGTGTTAAAGTTGGCTTTTGTTCTGGCTCTCCAGTGGTTGGCTGGGCATGCGCAGATCGCCTGGTATACGCTGATCCTGGCCATCGCGTGGACGGCGTTTTGGGCTTGGAGTGCAGGGCGCTGGCGCAGCCTTGGGGCCGGTGCTCTACGCTTCGGAATTGCGGGATTGCTGGCCTTCTGCCTGTCGGCAGCGCAGTTGCTGCCCACAGCGGAGTATTTGGCGAATTCGCAGCGGGCAACGCAAGTGGATTTCGCTCAGGCAGCCACCTATTCTTTTTGGCCATGGCGGCTCATAGGACTGGCGGCGCCCAACTTTTTCGGCAACCCGGCCCACGGGGACTATTGGGGTTATGGAAATTTCTGGGAAGATGCAATTTACGTTGGCCTGTTGCCTTTGTTTCTGGGGATTGCGGGATTATGGTGGTTCCGTCGGAAGAAAGAAATTAAGCCGCTGATTGTTTTCCTGGTTGCTGTTATTACAGTCTCGTTCCTGCTCGCTCTGGGAAACAATACGCCGCTCTTTGAATGGCTCTATCGCCACATGCCGACCTTTGCCTTGTTCCAGTCGCCTACGCGTTTCACCATTTGGATGGTATTTGTCTTGGCGTTGCTGGCCGCGCTGGCGGTTGACTACTGGAACCGGCCAGCGGGGAGGTCGCTTTACTGGTCGCACCTGGGCTTGGCGGCTGCAGTAGCTGTATTGGCAGGTTCAGGGGTGGGGGCATTCTTGGCGCAGCGAGGTGCGATCGGGGTTCCGGGAACCTTCTTCCCGGCCATGCTTACTATGGGAGCAATCGCGCTGGCAGCAGCCTGGCTGCACCTTCAGGCGCCTGAACCTGGTGGGGGTCAAAAGCCGAAGTGGGGATGGCTGGTAGGCGGCCTGGTGGCAGCCGACCTGCTAGTGGCGGGTTGGGGATTGAACCCAGGAACGGGTCTGGAGTTATATAAGGAGGATGCTGGTCCGCAAGTGGAAATGCGAGAGCAACTCGGCGGCGGGCGCCTTTTTATTCCAGAGTCTGATGAATTCGCATTGCGGTATGAATATTTGTTCAGATTTGATAGTTTTTACAGTGATGAACCCGGTCTGATTAGGAGCAGTTTGCTGCCTAATATTTCTTTGCTGGATGGGATTGCCTCTGCGAACAACTATGATCCACTCGTGCCTGCGCGCTACAAAAAATGGATGGAAATGGTTGACCAGGCGGATGTGGCGGGCCAACAAGGGCTACTCGCGCGGATGGGGGTACCGCTGCTGGAAACCGTGGATGAGAATGGCATCATTTCATTTGAAAAATTTGCGGGATTGCCGCGAGTTCGTTGGATGAATTGTGCGCAAGCCAGTGCCAATACCGAAGATGCGTTCTCTTTAATAGAGGCTTCCAACGTAGATCCGCAGATTGTTTTGATAGAAGAATTGCATGACGGTGGGAATTGTGGGTCTGGCGCTCTAGGCTTAGTGGAAATCACGAAAAGTACGGCAAACGCGGTGAGGATTGCGGTGGATTCGCCGGACGGAGGCTGGCTGCTGCTGGCCGATACCTTTTATCCAGGCTGGCGTGCCTTTGCCAACGACAAAGAGTTTATTATTCATCCTGCCGATGGACTTTTCCGCGCCGTTCGTTTGGAGGAAGGCAGGTATGAACTTGAGTTTGTTTATCAACCCATTTGGTTTTACTTTGGAGCGGGATTGAGTATTGTCTCGTGGCTGCTCTTATTCGTATTTTGGCGACGCTACAACGTACAATAAGTCCCTAATCCCACCTGGAGCGCGAATGACAGATTTACAGATCTTTGCCGATGAGGTAATTGCCAATGTTGAGAAAGTAATTGTTGGCAAACGCGAAGCCATAGAACTGACCCTGATCAATTTGCTGTGCCAGGGCCACCTGCTGATCGAGGACGTACCTGGAGTGGGGAAGACGATGCTGGCCCGCAGCCTGGCCGGCTCGCTGGGCTGCACGATGAGCCGCATCCAGTTTACTCCCGACATGCTGCCCAGCGATGTTACCGGCGTATCGATCTTCAATCAGGCCAGCCGCGAGTTCGAATTCCGACCGGGGCCGATTATGTCGCAGATAGTGCTGGCAGATGAAATTAACCGGGCCACACCGAAGACCCAGGCAGCCTTGCTGGAGGCCATGCAAGAGCAGCAAGTAACTGTGGACGGCGTTACGCATCAGTTGCCGAAACCATTTATGGTATTGGCTACTCAGAATCCCATCGAATACGAAGGTACCTTCCCGTTGCCAGAGGCGCAATTGGACCGTTTCCTGCTGCGCATTCGCTTGGGATATCCGTCGCATGCGGATGAGATCCGCGTGCTGGAGAGCCAGAGCATCCAGCATCCGGTTGAGACGCTGAAGCCAGTGGCTACTGCCAAGGATGTGCTTAAGGCGCAGGCAGGCGTCAAGCAAATTTACGTGGCAGACGCCATAAAGAAATACATCGTTGACCTCACGCGACAGACGCGCGAGCAGGGCGATGTGTACCTGGGCGCCAGCCCGCGCGGCAGCCTGGCATTGTTCCACGCTGGTCAGGCGCGGGCCGCCATTCAGGGGCGCGATTTTGTGTTGCCCGATGATGTCAAGGCACTGGTTCCTGCCTGCCTGGGACACCGTCTGATCCTTGGCCCGGCGGCCCGGCTGCAGGACTTGAGTGCTGAAAAAGTGTTGGATGAGGTGATGGACAAAGTGCCAGTACCCGGGGCGGATTTGGTGTATTCACAAGCGCGATGAATGTTTCCCTTCGCCTGACTCTGGTGCTGCTTGGGCTTAGTCTCTTCGGGCTGGCCGTCAGTGGTCAGGTTATCTATGCGCGATTGGCTTACTTGTGGGGTTTGCTGATCGGCAGCAGTTACATTCTTGCGAGTACCGGATTGGGCGGAGTCGAATTGCGACGCCATGCGCGCGTCGAGCGCTCGGAAGTCGGGCAAGTATTCGAAGAGATCTTCGAAGTCCATAATCGCAGCCGGCTGCCCCGATTTTGGATCGAGGTGCGGGACATGTCGGATTTGCCAGGCAGCCGCGGGTCGCGGGTACTCACGCTCATTGGCGGTAGACGTTCGCGCAGCTTTGTGTCGCGCACGCGGTTAGTGTCCCGAGGCGTGTTTGCCCTGGGGCCAACGGAATTGCGCTCGGGGGATCTGTTCGGCCTCTTTTCCACAAAGCGAACCATTGCGTCAGAAAAATACCTTATTGTTTACCCACGATTGGTCGAACTAATCGGCGTGCCCAATCCGCCCGGATTGCTTCCGGGCGGTGAAGCAGTCCGGCGACGGACTCACCAGATCACCCCCAACGCGGCCACCGTGCGTGATTACGCGACCGGCGATCCTCTCAGCCGTATCCACTGGCCAAGTGTGGCGCGGCGCGGCAAGTTGATCGTGAAGGAATTTGAACTGGACCCTTTGGCCGAGGTATGGATTTTCGCTGATGCTGAACGGGATGTTCACGCAAAGTGGGATTACAAGCTGGAAACAGATGCCGGTAGTGTCATCTTTCAGAAAGGCGGGCCGGCGAAATTGATCCCTTCCACCGAGGAGTATGCAGCAACGCTGGCCTCCTCGCTGGCCCAGCATTATCTGCGGGCGGGGCGCACCGTGGGGTACGCCGCGGCCGGAGCCGAGCTGACTATTTTGGCCGCCGAACGCGGCGGCCGGCAATTAAATAAAATTATTGAAAGTACCGCGCTATTTCGGGCAGACGGCCAAACGCCTTTCATCGATTTGGTTTTAGGTCAGGCGCGGCATCTGCCGCGAGGGAGTACGGTGTACTTGATTACCCCTTCAGTGGAGGAGAAGATCGTCGTGCTGGCCGAGCAGTTGCGCCGGTTGGGGCAACGGGCTTTGTTGATCCTGCTGGATGCAGCCGGCTTTGGCGGCAAGCTGGGCAGCAAGGAACTGGGGGTGAAGCTGAGCGCCATGGCAGTGCCTAACGTGATCATCCAGGAGGGCAAACCATTGACCGGTGCGCTGACTGGGTTAAGGGTGGCAGCAAAGTTGCCGCTGGCTTCATAAGTCTAGGGTCAAGAAAAGAGGTAAACTGTGCCTTATTTTGGCGGGCGCAGAGCCCGGAAGCCATCCACTGAGGCGTCGAGGTGAACATTGCAGTACAAAGCTCTTGCAACTCAGTCGACTCAATCAGAAACGCCTAATCTCCAATTTTCACAAAGAGTTCTTGCTGAACCCGGGGTTTCCTATCATTACATTGACCTGCCTAAGACGCGGCTGCACTATATGAAATGCGGGGACGGGCCGCCAATGGTGATGGTCCCGGCCACGATTTCCCGGATCGAAAACTGGAGACCGCTGGCACAGTTCATGGGGCAGAAATTCACTGTCTACTTTTTTGAACTTCCCGGTCATGGTCAGTCTTCACCATTTCCTGAGCCGTTCCGCACGAGCCTGGTAGCGGAAACCGTTGAGGCTTTCATCGATAAGTTGAAGCATAAAACCGTCTCGCTAATGGGCTTTTCCTTCGGCGGCATATTGGCTATGGAAACGCTATATTTGTTGCAAGAGCGGATCGAAAGAATGATTCTGCTGGCGCCGGTTCTTTCAAAACAGGCGCTGAATTTTGCCCAAATTCACCTTGCAATGCTACGCCGCGTGGTAAGCGTCCTGAAACGACCTTCGGTAAGGGCCGGTTTGCTGCGCCTGATTCGTAGTAAGAAATTCAGTCCATACTTGGCGGCCCTTTTGGCTAAATTTAGCAACCTGGAAAAGACGATTTCCATAGAGAAGGTATTTCAAAACATTACTGATAGTACTGCGGACGTTTTAACTTTTCAACTAGATGAATTGCTAAATTTCGACCTGCCGACTCACGTGCCGCCTTTTCAACAACCCTGTTATCTTGCTATGTCTGAGAACGATCCTACGGTTAATTTCGGGAAAACCGTGGGGGTTTTGCAACGCCAATTCAGCCAGGTGCATATCGAGCGCTTTTTCCACCGATATCACCAGCCACCAAAGCCTGTTACTTTCCAGGAGATTGTGCGGAAGTTCAACCCCTTGTTGGAATACATCGTATCGAGCTGAAGTCAGGAGCATAAAAAACAAGAACGGCTGGTCCAACCAGCCGTTCTTGTTTTTACAGATGGGGATTCTGGATTCGAACCAGAGCTTACTGATCCAGAGTCAGTCGTCCTACCGCTAGACGAATCCCCAACAGGTGCTGCTTTGGGAATTATACTCGCTTACCCGTATTTCGAGAATAAATCTGACTACTAGACGACGTAGACTGGCGCCAAGTTATCGAAAACGGCTTCCTCATCGAGGAAGCCGTTGATCATCTCTTCAAGGTGTTCTGTAGCACGCGGCAGTGCTTTCTTGACCGCGGGGCACAATCCCGATCCAATCTTGAATTGGTGTCCCGATATGGCTAAGATCCTGATCTCCGGTAACTGGTCATCCATAGACAGGGCTTCAGCGAGTTCCAGACTCTCGGCCAATCCCCAGCCGTGGGCAGATTGTGCGCCCGCCTCGAAGCTTTCCAGGTCTTCACGATCCAACTCGTGAAGTGTTGCGACGACATCGTCGCGACCGGGGCGTGCACCGCTGAGCACGGCGTCGACGATAATGGCGACACGCGCCCCATTCCACACGTTGAGAAGGTCCAGACCCGGCAGCGGGCAAAATTCAACCCGGACCCGGCTGGCAGTATGCGGATATTTTTTTTGCCACTGGCGAACGACAGCCAAACCGGCGCCGTCATCGCCGCGCAGCTCCTGACCGATCCCGATAACCACCAGCTCACTAGGCTGTGTCATACACTTTCAACTTGAGGAAGTGCGTTGCGCAGGAAATACAAGGATCGTACGAACGCAGCAAGTGTTCGGCAGTCAGAGTGGCTTCGTCGTGCGGCATCTTGAGCAATTGCGGCGCCAATTCCCAGAGGTCGGCTTCCATGCGGCCAAGGTTTTGCGCCGTAGGCGGCACGATCTTGGCCTGCTGGACAAGCCCCTGCTCGTTGAGGTCATAGCGATGATAAAGCAACCCGCGCGGCGCCTCGGTGGCTGCTGCCCCGCGGCCGGCTTTCAACTTTAACGGCGGCGCGCTGAGGCCTTCAGGTGAGTATTCTTTTACCAGACGGATGGCGCGGTCGAAGACCTCTACCGTCTCGATAGCACGTGCCAGCAAGCCCTTATAGGGATTGCGCAGCGGCAACTTTACGCCGATATCGTTTGCGGCCTTCTTGGCCACGGCGCCTAATTGATCGAAGTTGAGGTTCAGCCTGGCCAGCGGGCCAACCAGGTAGGTCTTGCCGTCCTGGGTACGACTATGCAATGCGTTTGAACGGCGGTGGTGCCGCTCGAGGTAATTTGCCTCAAACTCGGATTCGGTAATGCGACCAGTGCGCGAGGAGAGAATGTCGCCATCCAAGATGGCGTATTCATCCTCGCGATGCATAGCCACGAATTCGTAATCCAGCTCGAGTTGCGGATAGGGGAGGGTATCCGCCCAGGACACAGTCCAGAGCGCCTGTTTCAGACCCCACTCCAGATCGGCTATCAAGGCGCGCAGTTCCTCTGGTTTCGGCCAGCTATACCAGCCGCCCACGCAGGCGTTAACAGGGTGCACGGAGCGACCGCCGATGACCTTGAGGATCTGGTTGCCGATCTTCTTCATGCGCAGCGCGTTCTTTACAATGTCTGGGGCGACCGCAGCCAGACTGAGCGCAGAATCGTGCCCGGTAAGGTCGGGGGCTTGCAGCATGAAGATGTGCAACACGTGGCTCTCGATCCATTCGCCGCAGTACATTAAGTTTCTCACCAGGCTCGCCTGGTGAGAAACCGTAATGCCCAGCGCATTCTCCAGGGCGCGCACGGAACTCATTTGATAGGCCACGGGGCAGATGCCGCAAATGCGGGCAGTCATATCGGGCACGTCTTGCAGAAAACGTCCACGTAGGAAACCTTCGAAGAAGCGCGGCGGCTCGTAGATCTGGACTTTTATCTCCTTCACTAAACCGTCCTCCACGCCAATGTAGAGGGCGCCTTCACCTTCCACACGCGCCAAGGCGGGTACGTGGATGGTCTCAGGCATGCTTGGCCTCCTCGAAGGCGATCAATTGGGCAGCTTTCTCGAAATTCGGCGCTGCGCAGCTAATCGTACGCAGCAAGCGGATGGCTTCGCCTGGATAGCGTTCGGATGCCCGCAGCACGGGGATAAAGGGTTGTGGGTCTGTCGTAGCCAGTGGCCCGAAGCAGCCATAGCAGCCCCGGTTGTAAGCCGGGCAGATAGCGCCGCAGCCACTCTGGGTGATTGGCCCCAGGCAGGGGACGCCAAGGACGAGAATGCAGGTATTGCCGCGCCGCTTGCAGTCCAGGCAAACTGGAAATTGGGGTAGGGCGGGGCGGCGCTTCTGGAGCAGAGCGCCAATGACCTCCACCAGTTGATATTTGTTTATCGGGCAGCCCCAAAGCTCCAGGTCGACTTTCACATGGGCCGAAATGGGCGTTGAAGTGGCCAAAGTCTCCAGGTATTCAGGGTGCGCATAAACCTGATTGGCATATTCCTTGACATTGGCAAAGTTGCGCAGGGCTTGCAAGCCGCCAGCGGTAGCGCAGGTTCCAATGGTGATGAGCGTCTTGCAATCGCGGCGGATCTGCTGGATGCGTTCGGCTTCATCCGGAGTGGTCACCGAGCCTTCGACGATACCCAAATCGTAAGGACCGGGCTGGACGCTGCGGGTGGCCTCCAGGAAATAGGCGATATCTACCGCAGCAGCCAAGTCGAGCAGTTCGTCTTCCAGATTCAGGATTTGCAGCTGGCATCCGTCGCAGGAGGAGAATTTGTAAACGGCAATTCTTGGTTTCGTACTTGGCGTCATTAGAAATGCTCCACATTGAAGTAGGGCGCCAACTGGTCGAAATGGAAGACGGGACCATCTTTGCAAATGAAGTAAGGCCCAAGCTGGCAGTGGCCACAGACGGCTTGCCCGCACTTCATGCTGCGTTCCAGCGAGAGGTAGATATGTTCGTTTGGTACTCGGCGCGCCAGCCCTTCGTACACCACGAAGCGCATCATGATTTCAGGACCGCAGGTGAGGATGAGTGATTTGGCGGCCTCCATGCGTAGACGGTAGAAGAACATAGGCACCACGCCCACCAGACCAGTCCACTCTTGATCTCCGCGGTCAACCGTGATGATGACCTCAACGTCCTTCTTTTTCCATTCCTCATATTCGCGCGTGTAAAGCAGATCGCCAGGAGTACGAGCGCCGTAGAGGATGGTGATCTTTCCGTAATCGGCGCGGTGATTTAGCAAATAGTAGATCGCAGGGCGCAGCGGCGCCAGGCCGATGCCGCCTCCGGCTATGACCACGTCGTAGCCCTTGTATTGCTCGACGGGCCATGGCGCCCCAAAGGGGCCGCGCAGACTGAGCAGTCCGCCGGGCGCCAGACGGCTGATCGCATTGGTCACATTGCCAACGAAGCGCACCGTGTGCCCTATGAGCTCAGGTTTGCCGGGGTCGGAGCTGATCGAAATAGCGGCTTCTCCATAGCCAGGAACATAGAGCATGTTGAATTGGCCGGGGGCGAAGCGGTAACTGTGGCGCAGCTTTTCGTCCTGGAATTTCAGCCAAAACGTAGAGACATCCTGGGCTTCGTGAACGGTTTGAACGACTTCTGCCCATAAGGGAGCCAGCAAAGCATCTTCGCGTACCGCCACGTTTGGGAATTTTGTAATAGTCATGCCGGCTGTCCTAGGAGAATGGCACTCCCTTGGCGGATGGCTTTGATCTCTTCGGTGAGGTCGATACCCGGCGGGCACCAGGTGATGCAGCGCCCGCAACCGATGCAACCCAGCACGCCGATCTGGCCTTGCCAGGATCCCATCTTGTGGGTGAGCCATTGGCGGTAGCGTGTCAGAGTTGTCGGTCGCGTGTTACCGAATGCTTGCGAGGAGTAGGGCGGGCTGAAGCAGGAATCCCACACGCGAGTGCGCTGGGTGGTGTTGCCATCCAGGCTGGTGAGATCTTCCACATCCCAGCAGAAGCAGGTGGGGCAGACCTGGGTGCAATTGGTGCAGCTCAGGCAGCGGGCGGCCACGTCTTTCCAGCGTGGGTGCTCCAGATTACTTAGCAGCAACTCGGGCACCTTCTCAGGCTCGGGCAGTTCACGGCCCATCGCCAGGCGAGCGCGTTTGAGCCCTGTCTCACGGGCTCTCAGCATCGAGCGCATCGCTTCGCTGTAGGGCACGCCTTGCATGGCTTTCGTGCCCAAGTGTGAACCGACTTCAATCAGGAATACTTCGTCCAGTTCGGTGAGCCGCAGATCGAATCCCTTGCCGGCATCAGGTCCCGTTCCCATGGATGCGCAGAAACAAGTTGCGCAAGGGTGGAAACAATCGGCTGCCAGGACGAAGATATTTTCGCGGCGTTTCTTGTAAATGGGATCGTTGAAATCATCGCGAAGAAATACTTTGTCTTGCACGGCGATGGCGGCCAACTCGCAGCCGCGCACGCCGATGAAGGCGTAGTGGGGCGCATCGGTATTCAGCAGCTCTTCGCGCCAATGTCCGTTTTCGCGAGCCAGCTTGAAGAGTTCGCTGCGCGGTGGAAACAGGAATTGTTTCCAGCTTTGCGCGCCGGGTGTAATATCGAAATAGTGCGAGTGCCCGTCTTGGATCAGGCGGTAATGTCCGCCGTCTTGTTCGCTGAGGTAACCCTTGGGCAGATCGGCGATGCCGTTGATCGGCGCATAAACCAGCGCCTGCTCTCGAATGCGCGGCCCAACCGTTTCGTAGCCGAGGTTCCTCAGCCCATCCAGTAAGGTGTCGAAATCTTCTTTGCGGATGGCGACGTGGCTGCCGATAGAAATTGGTAACTTTGGCCCAGGCATGTTTTTCAGCCCACTCATCCTTGCACTGGACTGGCGTATAAATCGAGCAACTGCAAACGGGTCACCATGAGGCGTCCGGCAATGACATTGGCAATGCGCCGGAAGATGATGCAACCCAGTGCGCAGTCGCCGTCGCAAAGCTTGCGCAGCGCCTGTGCGTCCAGGGAGATCAACCGGCTGTCCATCACAGCGCGAGCTGAGGCGGTGCGTTGGCGCACCACCGGCGTCACGCTGGACCAGCCGACCACATCCAAAGGTTCAGCGGTATAGAGCGAGATGCGCCCTTTACCCGGAGCGAAAATTTCGATGGCGATACGGCCATTCACCACGATGTAAAGGTCGTCTTCTTCGTCGCCCTCTTTGAACAGATCTTGGCCCTGGGGTACTTCAACCACAGCGGCGATATCCACCAGGAGGTCGAGGTGGTGTTCGGTAAGCTGCTGGAACCAGGGGATGGTCAGCAAAAGTTCGGCGAGCTTTTTCTTGTCTTTTTTGTCTGCCATGGGTTTTCTCCTAATTGTCCGAACATTCCCTCGTCGCCGCAGAGCGGCTCGCTCGGGACAGGCTCGTGAAAGTTGTCACTATCCAGGCTAATTGTACGGTACTGGCCTGAAAATATCTTGGAAGAATGTCCCGATTCTTGTGGGTTATTTGACCGAAACGCATACGGAAAAATACGGCTAAGCTATTGTGCATGGTTACCCCTGGCTGGGAAAGGTGCATTGCTCATGGTTTGGGTGGGACAGGAGGAAACTATTTTTAGCCTTGGGGGTCGCTGACCCAGATCCCTCGTCGCCAACAAGTTGGCTCGCTCGGGACAGGCTCCCCGCTGGGAGGGCATTGCATGCCCCCCAGAACCCCTGGCGTAAAAACCACGCCTTGCAGAAAAACGTTTGGCGCGGGGATATTAGCTTGACAAGGAGTGAAGGGCTGTCCTTGCCTCGCGAATCAGACGGCAATGCGTCAGGCAAATGGTGGTGACAACTTGACGCATCACGCATCTCCTCCGAATCGTTCGCCGCTGGAGTGGCTCGCTTTGATGGGAAAAGGCGATAGCAGCCAAAGTCCGGCTGAAGCCTCGATTCCGCGATGTACTGCGCAGAGCAAAAAACACTGCCAGGGGAGTTGCCTATGGCAGTAAAAGAAGCGATTTTGACACTCACCCGTGAGCGTTTTGGATTTACGGCAAGCCCGATTTCCTCGCGCTGATTCTGATTCGAGATTGCTTCGTCCGCTTGCGCCGCTTCACGTCGCAATGCTCCTCGCAAGGACGAATTGGCGACGCGTTCTACCGCACATTTGGCGGGACATGTGCAATGTGCTAGGGGGAAAGGCAAAAGGCAGACCCGGGTCGAGGGGGGAGCCCTGGTCTGTTTGGTTTAATGTTATTCGAGGGATGTCCGACGGATTCTGAAGCTTGGAGCAGCAAGATGAATGGCATAGGTTGAATCTTGTTTTCAACGCTGAAGTAAGGACAATGCACCTAAGATAAAAGTAGCAATATCACCTGATTAGTTAGCTTATTAGGGGTATGGATACGATGCGAGTAGAGCTACGCGAATCATAGGGTATTAATTTTTATGATTATTATCTACTTTTTTAGCGGCCTGGCATTTGGTGGTCTTGGTCTCGCTGCTTATCTGCAGTTGAGGCGTGAAGCTGATTACCCCTTGAAAAAAGAGCTTCCTTGGCTGGCTGCGTTTGGCTTCGCCTGCGCCTCGGTTAGCTGGATAGACATGTTCCTGGCCAGCGGTTCCATGCAAGAATATGAGCAATTCTTTACCCTCATCCGTATGGTTCTGCAGCCGCTCACCGGGTTGCTGCTGCTAAAGTTCGGCTGGGGCATCCTGCGCAATCTCACGCCATTGCCCGCCTGGACTATCTTCATCCCCGGCATCCTTATCGTCCCCATCGCCTACGTCCTCACTTATGCCTCCACCACCTTCATCACCCCTTCGCCGATCGCCATTCCCATCGACATTTGGTCTCGCTATTTGCTTTACCTGCCTGGCAGCATCATCGCAGGGATAGGGTTTATCCGCCAATGGAAAGTGCAGAAAAACCTAGGTTTCCAAGACGTCTCTAAATTGATGCTTGCCGCCGGAATGGCCTTTCTGTTCGAGGCTTTTGTGGTCGGATTAGTCGTGCCGGCCGCTCCTTACGGTCCGGCTTCCTATTACAACTACGACCGTGTAGTGAACAATGCGTTTGCGGGCGAAGCTACGAATCAAATTGAGGCTTTCGGATTAACCGCCTGGCTGGATTACGAACGCGTCCTGGCAGCGACGGGCATGCCCATCCAGTTCTGGCGCATGCTGTCCGCGTTCGCGGTTACCTTCTTTGTCGTCCGCGGCCTGGATGTATTTGACGCCATTCAAAAAAGGCAGCTCAAAATACTGCAAGAAGAGCGCGATCAGGCGAACAGGGCCGCGTTCGATGCCCAGATTTCTGCACGCCAAACCGCCGAAAGCTGGACGGATGCTCTGGTTCAAATCAGCCGGCAGATTACCCAATTGGATAATGTGGACAGCATCCTGTCTTACATTGTGGATTCGGCCAAAACTTTGCTTCATTCCGATTTTGTTGGTCTGGCCATTCTGGAAGACCCATCCAATTTGATCCTCAAATGCTATGCATATGATCGGGGAGTTCAGTTTGTCGAAACGCAGACCAAGGTTGATAACCCGCTGATCCTGCAGGCAATGCAAGCTGCGCGGTCAATGAGGATCGGCGCTGACAATGCATCCGGGGTTCTCGATAACATTTGCTTTGGCCTCACAAAACCTGCCAATACCGTCGCCATCGTGCCTCTCGACCTGGACAACCGTCCGATCGGTGTGATCTGGATTGCCAACTGCAGTGGTGAAGCCTTCTCGGAAACCGACTTGGTATGGTTGGAATGCCTTGCAGATCAGGTGGTGATTACCATCCAGCATGGTCTGATGACTTCGCGCTTGCAGACTCTTTCTGTAGTGGAGGAGAGGGCGAGGATTGCGCGTGAAATGCACGATGGCCTGGCGCAGGTTTTAGGTTATTTGAATCTGCAAGTGCAAACATTGGATGTATTGCAAAAACAGGGCCGCAGGCAAGCCTTTCGTGATGAGTTGAACCAAATGCGCCAGGCGATAAAGACCGCGCATGCGGATGTGCGCGAAAACATTTTGAGCTTGCGGACCACCCTGGCCAGCCAAAAGGGAATGGTCCCTGCCATCCAGGAATACTTACAGGAATTTGGCATCCAAACCAGGGTGGACATTGAGTTCTCCAACGAACTTCACCAAGACGTGAATCTTTCATCCATAGCTGAAGTGCAGCTGGTTTGCATACTGCAAGAGGCGCTCACTAATATCCGCAAACACGCCCAGGCGAAAAAAGTCGAAGTGACCCTAAAGGATCTCGAGCTGGATGGAATTGATTATGTGTCCGTCGAAATCGTAGACGACGGGATCGGATTCCAAGAAAAGGATTCGGAGCGCTCATTTGGATTGCAGACCATGCGTGAGCGGGCGGCTGGTGTTGCCGGGAACATTGAGATCCATTCAGTTCCGGGCCATGGCACGCAGGTTACCTGTTGGCTCCCTTGTTTGAAGGAAAAGAAAGGCGAACGAAGTCTCCTGATTTCGTAGAGTGCACCAGTAATGAATCTTCGTGAATGGGCCTTGCCTGTCTACACCATCTTGATCCAACTGGCCACGGGCGCGCTTGTGGCCTTATGGGTCATTCGATCCCGATTTGCGAAATTGGGAGGAAAAGAGTTGGATCGATTAACACGTGTGCCGATCCTGATTCTTTTCTCGACTACCGGCATTGCCATCGTTGGGGCTCACTTTCACTTAAGCAAGCCATTTTTGTCATTCCTGGCCATGACCAATTTCGCACATTCCTGGCTGAGCCGAGAAATTATTGCCACTGTTCTCTTTTTGTTTTCCATGGGGGCGCTGGCTGCCCTGGTCTGGTTTACGGACGGCCGCTATGCGCTCAAAGCAGCCCTGGGTTGGATCACGGTTTTTCTGGGGCTGGCAACGATACTGTGCATGGCGCAGGTGTATTTGCTGCCTACGCAGATCGCTTGGAATTCAACGGTGACAACCCTTTCTTATTACGGAGAGGCCGCTCTTCTCGGAGCTACATCGCTTTCAGCGATACTGCTAATGGATTTGAATTTCATGTACGAGCAGGGTTCCGAAACCATACAGGATCATGACCGTGTGGTTGCTGCAGCAATAAAAGGGCTGATCTTTGCTTCGGTGATCGCCATGATCGCCAACCTGGCTCTCAACGCAGAACAAATCCTGTTCTTATCCGCGCTTCAGAATGAATCTGCCCAAATGAGCATGAGGTTGTTGTCTGATCTTTACCAACCCCTATATTTGGTTCGATTGGGGATGACGGTTATCGGAGTCAGCTGGCTACTGGTCAGCTATTTTCGAATCTCCAAAATAAAAGGACAGATCCAACGGTTAATCATCCACGCCTACATCGCCAGCACCCTGGTTCTCATAGGCGAAGTCCTCGGGCGGTTCCTTTTTTACGCTATTCACGTGCGCAGTGGTATTTAGGAAAGTTTAAGGTTGAATGTTTAAAGTTGAAAGCTCAGACGAAACATGGCGATTCGAGTATTGATTGCAGACGATCACCGGCTTTTCAGGCAGGGCCTGATCAGCTTGATGAAGACCCGCGAAGATTTGGTCGAAGTAGTAGGCGAGGCCGAAACAGGGCGCGAGGCCGTTCGCATGGTGGAGCAACTGCAGCCGGACATCGTCCTGTTGGATATCTATATGCCGGATGGCAATGGCCTGGAGGCCGCCCGCGCCATCCGTGAGAAGGCACAGAAGACTGCCATCGTCATGCTCACCTCCTCGGAGCTGGATGAGCATTTGAATGAGGCCGTCAAGATCGGCGTCGAAGGCTATTTGCTGAAGAATCTCGACGGTGAAGAATTGTTCGGTTTGCTCGCGGGGATCCAGAAGGGGGAGGCCGCCATGACGCGCACAATGGCTGCCCGGGTTCTAAAGACGATGACTGCAGTGAATCGAAACCTGCAATTGGGAAATGAATTAACAGAGCGCGAGGTGGAAGTGCTGCGTTTAGTCGCTCGCGGCGACAGCAATATGCAAATATCTGCACAACTTTATATTTCAGTAAATACGGTGAAAACGCACATCAAAAATATCCTTTCAAAACTGCAGCTGGAAAACCGTACTCAGGTTGCGGCGTTTGCTGCAAAGGCTGGATTGGTAGGTCCGGAAACTCCCGATAAACAATTTACTGCCGGATAAGAGATCATCCGTTCGGGTGAGAGCGAAACCCTCAGGGGCATGATGCTAAAGAAAGCCCTCAGCCTTATCCTGATAGTGAGCCAAAGCACAAATTGGTTCCAATTTCCTGTCAGGAGGAGGTACTGAAACGCAAATCTCACCATGGAAGAGAAATCGAACCATACAGCAGCAATCAAGAAAGTGAGCCATGACAAAATGAAACCTCTTTACGGAGGAAAACAATGAGTGAACAAAGCTATCTCAGCAAGGCTCTTACGGACACTGTGCTGACCCGGCGAAGCTTCCTGAAATGGAGCGCAGCGTTAGGCGGCGCGGCGGCGCTATCCGGCGGGCTAAGCTACGGTTTGAAAGCCGCGGAGAAAGCGGCTGCAGACACAGCAGGTGAATGGGTTCCAGTATCCTGCTGGCATAACTGCGGTGGCCGGTGTTTGAACACTGTGCTAGTTAAGGATGGAGTCATTGTCCGCCAAAAGACGGATGATACGCATCCCGACACACCTGATTTTCCGCAGCAGCGCGGATGCGCCCGCGGCCGTTCTCAGAGGCACCAGGTGTTTGGCGCTGACCGCATCAAGTACCCGATGAAGCGAGCTCACTTCGAGCCCGGCGGTGGTGGCGATAAGTCACTGCGCGGCAAGGATGAATGGGTGCGCATTTCATGGGACGAAGCGTTGGATATCATTGCTGGCGAACTGAAGCGAGTTAAGGGAACCTACGGCAATAAATCAATCTTCCTGCCACAATTCGCTGGCAGCAGCCTGATTAACCTGTTTGGCGGAGCTACTGCGTCTTATGGTGTTTCCTCGGATGGTGCCTGGCCAAATGTCGCAACTTACATGTCCGGCTACGAGGTCGGTGCCAATGATCGGTTGAACTATCGCAAGGCAAAGTTAATTGTACTGTGGGGTTTGAACCCCGCTTGGAGCAGCGGTGGCAACCCCACCTATAACTTCTTGCAGGCAAAAAAGGCTGGCGCCAAGATTATCATGGTCGACCCGTTCCGCAATGACTCGGCGCAAGTTTTGGCTGATGAATGGATCCCGGTTCGCCCGTCTACGGACGCAGCGCTGTTGATTGGCATGGCTTACCACATGATCACTAATAACCTGCACGATCAAAGTTTCCTGGATAAGTACACGGTTGGTTTCGACCGTGCACACATGCCCGAGGGCGCGAATGCGCGCGACAACTTCAGGGATTATGTGTTGGGCACTTATGACGATGTCCCCAAGACCCCTGAATGGGCTTCAGAGATCTGCGGCACCCCACCGGATACTATCCGCCAGTTTGCCGAAGAGATCGCCACGACTAAACCAATGATCTTCCAGGGTGGTCCTTCAGCTGCCCGCACTTCGCTTGGTCAACAGTACTGCCAGGCTTTCCTGACAGTAGGCTGGATGACCGGCAATGTGGGTATCTCCGGTGGTTCGGTTAGCCAAAGCTACCACTCCGGTTCTAGTTATGGCGGACCTTCCCTAGTGAATCCAGGGTACAACACGGGTCTCCCCTCTATCCCGAACCCGCTGTTTACCGCGGCTGGTCCTTGGGGCGGGTATGGCTTTGCATCTCCGGAAATGGAAGGCGCATGGGTGATGCCCTTTGAAAACATGTGGGACGCAATTCTGGATGGCAAGTACATCGCTACTCAAGGGATGCTGGGTGAGGCTGACGAAGATGGCATGATTCCCTTCGATGCACGCCTCATCTACCATATCCGCACAGCTAGCGGTGGTAACTCGCTCAACCAGGTAGCGGATATTCCCAAAGGCATAGCAGCTTTCCGTAAGGTCGACTTTGTGGTTAGCAGCGATATTGTGCTATCCACATCGTCTAAGTATGCGGATATTGTGCTACCAGGTACCACTCCCTGGGAGGAAGAACTTGGAGCTTTCCAAACTGGCAACCCCGAAATGGTGTTGTGGGGTAACCAGGTAACCGAGCCTTTGTTCGAGGCACGGGATGGCCAATGGATTGAACGCGAGCTAGCTACACGGCTCGGCTTGAACCCGGATGATATATATCCTGTCTCTCGCAAACAGCAGGCTTTCAACTCAATCGCTGGCGCCACCGTTATCGCTAAGGACGCTTCAGGCTACGAACCATTGGTGACAATCACGTCAAATGATATCGCCGAGCTGGGCGTTGACGGGGTACCTCAACGTGGTCGCATCAGTCTTGAAGAGTTGCGCGACAAGGGCGTCTATCAGGTCGAGCGCTCCGAGGGTGATCCCTTTGAGCACATCGCCCTCAAGGCCTTCCGTGATGACCCCGAAGCTAATCCACTCTACACTCCCAGTGGCAAACTGGAGATCTACTCAAAGGCCCTTTCCGACAAAACTGCTGCCTATCGACTTTCAACCTGTCCACCGATTGCTCAATACAGGCCGCCGGTGGAAGGGGTCGAAGGCACCTACGAAGATTGGGCTTCCAAGGTCAAAGGTGACTATCCTTTGCAGATGGTTACCATCCATTATGGTCGCCGCAGTCACTCAGTGTTCGACAACATTGGCCAATTGCGGAAGGCTTTCCCGCAAGAACTGATGATCAGCACGATCGACGCTGAGGAGCGTGGAATCAAGAATGGCGATGCTGTTTTAGTGGCAAGCCGCCATGGCAAAGTGTTGCGGCCGGCTTACGTTACCGACCGTGTCACCCCGGGCGTGATCCTCCTCGGCGAAGGAGCCTGGGTGCAGATGGACGAGGGACTCGGAATCGACCTGGCAGGCGCCACCAACACCTTGAATGGCAGCATTCCAACGGGACAAGGTGAGGAACCCTGGAACTCCTGCAACGTCCAAGTGACCAAGTGGACCGGCGATCCATTGGTAAATGACTACAAATGGGAGCACCGAATACCAGTCAAAAATGAACCGGATGTACGTTCTGACGAATGGCACCTTGAACCGAACGTTATCCAGGCCAAGGAGCTATAAATGGCTAAGCAACTTGCTTTTTACTTTAACGCAAGTGCCTGCACCGACTGCAAAGCCTGTCAGGTCGCTTGCCAGGACAAGAACAACCTGCCTCCGGCAATGACATACCGCCGAGTATTCCAATACGGCGGAGGGAATTGGGTTCCGGATTCCACTGTAGCGAATCTGTTCAGGCCCAGCAATGTGTTTTCCTACTCGGTTTCCACAGCCTGCATGCATTGTGAGAATGCGTTGTGCACGCAGGTCTGCCCGGCAGGCGCAATCACCAAACGCGAAGACGGCGTTGTGTTGATCGATCAGGAAAAATGCATCGGCTGCCGCTACTGCGAATGGGCTTGCCCGTATGGCGCCCCAGTCTTCGATCAAGTTCAAGGTGTGATGGGCAAATGCAACTTCTGCGAAGACCTGTTAGCTAAAGGCGAGAACCCGGCATGCGTTGATTCTTGCGTCATGCGCGCGCTGGAAGTTGGAGAATTGGAAGATCTCCGCGCTAAATATGGCGATGTGAACGCCATAGAGCCACTGCCGACGGCGGATATCACGAGCCCGGCATTGGTGATCACCCCTCACAAGCATGCACAGGTGAGCGGCACGGGTACAGGCAAGATCCAGAATATTCCAGAGGAAGTGTGAAATGAGAATACAAGATTTTGCTTTGATCACCTTTACTATCCTGATGCAGCTCTCGGTGGGCGCTTTCGTGGTGCTGGCGTTCGCGCGGCTTTACGCAACGCGTAAAGCGAATGTGAATGAAGCCGACCGATTGAGCGACCGGGCGCTGTACTGGATCGTACCGATCGTTATCCTGGGGTTGTTGGCTTCGCTGTTGCACCTGGGCGATCCCCTGGGTGCGTATCGAGCCATCAATAACTTCGGCACCTCCTGGCTAAGTCGAGAGATCGCCTTTGCGGTTACCTTCACAGTGCTGGCATTTCTGTATACCGTTCTGCAATGGCGGAAGATCTTGAGCATCGGGCTGAGGAACGTGCTGGCCTGGATAACGGCCCTTGTGGGTCTGGGACTGGTGTACGTCATGGGCAATGTCTATCTTTTAGACGCCCAGCCAGCCTGGAATACCTGGGTGACTCCGGTGACCTTCTTCCTCACTACATTCTTGCTGGGCACGTTGGCAGTAGGAGCCGTTTTCGTGGCTAGCTACGCCAGTGTGAAACGCAGGGAGCCGGAGCATGCCAAAACGCAGCTCGGTTTGATGCGCGAGGTTGTGCGCTGGATCGCCATCGTGGCAGTGATCCTGCTGGGAATTCAGTTGGTGATCTTGCCGCTGTATGTGGCGGCTCTAGGTGCCGGTTCAACAGCGGCGGCTGCAACAGCAGCGTTCCTGGTTGGACCATTCGTGTGGGCGCTGATCCTTCGGGTAGCCCTGGTCTTCCTGGGAGCCGGTGTGGTCGGGATGTTCTTGTATCAGAACGCCCAAAGCACAGGCAAGGAAAACGTCCTTGGCAACCTAGCCTACACCTCGTTTGTCCTGGTGCTGGCTGCCGAAGTTATTGGACGCTACCTGTTTTACGCAACGCATGTGAGGCTCGGTATCTAGGCCACTGAGCGCATCCTCACATAGTGAGATGTAAAACTTCAATGTGGATTGGGGAGGCGAGAGCCTCCCCAATCTTGTATAAAACCATGAACATACGAAAAAAAGCATTCATAGTCTTTTTTGAAATCCTTTTTGGATTAACCATTACTGCCATGGCAGCCATGGCGCCCTTTATCTCCCTAAATTTCCAAGCGGAAGCCAGGGTAATATCTTTATCGGATACCGGACATGATCGGGCGAATGCAGTTGCCTTTTCGCCCAATGGGGATTTGATCGTTGTAGGAAGCTCAACAGGGATTTATTATTTCGACGCAAGCACTTATCAGCAGTTGAATTTCGTGCACACTGAAAGTTGGGTACGTGCAATAGCTTTTTCCCCAGACGGCAGCCTTCTCGCATCCGGGTCTTATGATCCCGTCGTCCGCTTATGGCGAGTGAATGACGGAGGTCTGGAGGCAGAGCTAACGGGGCACACAGCCTGGGTGCGCAGTATTGCATTTTCCCCAAATGGACGATTAGTGGCAAGTGCCTCAGATGATGACACAGTCCGGTTATGGGATATCGCCACAGGTGAATCTGTTTTAACTATTCAGCAAGACGTACAAGGGGTTCGGGTGTTTGCATTTTCACCGGACGGGGATGTTATTGCCGCGGGCGGATTTGATTCAATTGTCCGATTGTGGCGAGTAGATGACGGCTCTCTGATCCGCGAGTTAGTTGGTCAAAAGGGTTGGGTGCGGGCTCTATCTTTCTCGCCTGATGGTTCGCTGTTAGCTTCAGGAGGATTCGACACCAATGTGATCTTGTGGCGGGTTGAGGATGGCACCCTGCTCCATACCATGGAGGATCACGCTTCCAGCGTACTTAGCCTTGCCTTCTCTCCCGATGGAAGCCTGCTGGCTTCCGGGTCAGTTGATAAAACCATCCGTTTATGGCAGATCCCATCAGGAGAGCCATACGATCTTCTTAGTGGGCATACTGATTTTGTTTTCGGCGTCGCGTTTTCCCCAGATGGAAAAACCCTTGTCTCAGGATCAGTGGATAATACGATACGGATCTGGCAGGTTTCCGACAGTGCCAGCCCCTTGGCACAGGAGCAGGTCTCATCGCCTTCCAACTGTGCAGCCTGCCATCATCCATCTGGTCCCAGCGTCCCTGCGCGTGTGATCGAACCAGGTTGTTCCACCTGCCATGGAGAACAAGCCTTAGTGCGAAATTGGTGCCCCTGGTTTCCACGATCGCCAGAGGGCACAACCCTCAGTGTGTCCACAGAATATTTATTGAAGGATGCAGGGGTACAACAGTCCTCCCAAAACCTGGCGGTCATGCTGTCTACGCCAGGAAACGGGGAGCATTTATACAATCGCCAAGGTCCGACTGTGTTGATTCCCGTTCAGGGGACGGTGTACTCGGTGACAGCGCCCATGGACGAAATTCAAGTGAACCTGGAAATCCAATCATCCTCTGGCAATGTGGAGACCCTTTCCACCAAGCCAAAAGCGGATGGAACTTTTTCTTTTTCAGTCAATTTACGGCCTGATGGAAATCAACTTTACATGGGGTCGTTCAACACTCAAAGAAATTGTTTGGTGTGCCACACACAGGCGCAGGTTGTTTTACCCGCCGGTACGGTGCACCTCGTGGTCACGGCCACCGCGCCGGATGGAAGCGTGGCAAGCGACGAGCGCGTGATCGTCAATGACAACAGCGCTGTTCAAACCCTTCCGGTGCAGTTATGGCTCGAGAACGGGCAACCTGCAACTGGCATTCCTGTGCAGGCGGTGGCCCGGCTGTATGAATGGCGTGGACGCACTTTCACACAGGCAAGCAATACGGACGGGCGAGCTAATCTGGAAGTGGAAGCCCTATCGACCGTGCCAACCATCTATCAGGTGTCGGTTCCACCTGTGGTTATTGATGGGAACTGGTACGAGAGCATAGAAACCGCGTCGGTCACCTTGATGCCTGGCGAAGGTGATATTCCTGTGACGACACTCGGAGTGCGGGAAATCACCGGGGAGGTCACTGGAACGATCGTCGATGCTCACGAACCCATGCAAATCCTTGCCATTCATCTCCCGGATGGAGAGACATTATCCGCGCAGAGTTCTGCCCAAGGCGAATTTTCATTTGCCAATTTACCTGTTGGACAATACCGGCTAGCAGCAATCGAAAACGGGAACTTGAATAGCACAATGGTGGATCTAGCTCAATCACCTAGTGCGTCTATCGAATTGCCCTCTGTTTCGATTTCCGGAAACGAAATCGGTGGGAGGGTGACGGACGCTGATGGCGACTGGCTGCCGTTCGCCTGGGTGGGCGCGACTTCTACCGAGAGCGAGACCGACCCGGCAACCGGCTTTTATACCCTGTCAGGATTACCAGAAGGCGCACAAAACATAACCATCAGCGCACCGGGTTTTTACAGCCAGAGTCAAAGCATTGATCCATCGACCGATAATGTTATGGATTTCAGACTGGTCCAGCAACCTGAAACGCATATTGTGCCCTGGGGCCAAGGTGAAATTATCATTCCGGCAGAAACCATTGCCACGGAAGAGAACAACGTAATAAGTTTTGAACAAGGCTGGCTATGGGGAGAAGGACAACTTGGGAAACCTATCACCATCCAGCTTGGTGATGCCGCAATAACTCTACAAGAGGGAAAATTTGCCCTGGAGAAAGAAGCGGGCCAATCGAGTTGGTTGTACGTGTTCGATGGAGAAGCGAATGTGAATTGGGGCACACGTGGACCGGCAACAGTTGTTGCCGGTGAGATGATCTTTCTTAGTGAAAATGCTCCGATTAGAGCCGTCAAGTATGACCCGCTGGTGGTTCAGATATTGCACGCAGGATCGGGGAAGCCGGTTTCCGATGTGTGGCAGCCCGGTATGGAAGCCTTGATCAGCGCTTGGGTAGCCGGTGTGGTGATCTTTATTGCCCAAGCGATTACCCTAACAACCTACGTTGCAGCTTTCCTTGTTTTAGTTGCTTTACCTTTCGCGGTCGCAAACCAGGTTTATAAGGGAAGGCAAATAAGAAGGAAAAAATAACCCCTCCAGTTTCTTGAATGAGACAGGTGACATATGACATCGATTTTCAGGGGCAAATATTCGCCCCACTTGCCTAATTCACTTATTTTACGAGGTTAAAAAGCAGGGACGCATGTCACTGGGTTAATAGTAGTTTTTGTCCTTAGCGGCTGCGTGGTTCATTTGTAGAGTTAACTACCAGAAAGGCAAATCTATGCCCAATTCCACGTACCCAGATCGTGATGTATTGTTAGGGGAAACACTGCTATTCGGCCTTTTAGGAAAGATCCTTTACCAATATCCGGGGAAAGAAGAAAGAGCCTGGCTCCAATCTCTGATCGATTCGGAAGCGTTTTCAGAGTTGCCGATCACGGCCAGTTCGGGAGACATAACGGCCGGTCTGGGACTGCTTCAAAAATGGAGCCAGGGCGGGCTGACAGACACAACCTTCACCGAAATGCAGGGGGATTACCTGCGTTTATTCATCGGCCCCGGCAAGGTCATCGCCCCACCCTGGGAATCAGTCTTTTTCAATGAGGCGAGGCAGACATTCCAGGAACAAACCTTGCAGGTACGCAATTGGTACCGGCGTTTTGAGCTCGAGCCAGAGAAAATCTATCATGAACCGGACGACCACATTGGCCTTGAATTGACTTTTGTAGCGCATTTGGCAAACCAGGCCCTGTTAGCACTTGATGCAGGGGATCAGGCAAAATCCAAAACCTTGATCGAGGCGCGCAAGGAATTCCTGGTAGAGCATCTCTTGAAATGGGCCTTTGCCTGGTGCGAGCTTGTCACAAAAAGTGCACGGACGGATTTCTACAAAGGGATCGCATTATTAACCCGCGGGTCCCTTGAGCACCTGGCGCAGCAATATAGCCAGCCCGTTCCTACTCAGGAGGTGGCGTGAGTTTATTGTCGGCGGCTGAACGTTTGGCGGCCATCGATCGATCCCAGGTGATCTTCAATGCGGATCGATGTTTGCACACCAGAGACAAATTCTCTGAATGCACTACCTGCAATGAGATTTGCCCGACGGGGGCTATCGTTGCCGGCAAACCGCCAGCGTTGAAAGCCGAGCAATGCGAAACCTGCCTGGCTTGTTTGCCAATTTGCCCGACCGGAGCTTTTTCCGCGGATGACGATGTCGCACCCCTGGTGACGGCTGCCAGCCACCTGGAAGGCGGGACGCTGGAAATCATCTGCGGCCAGAATGCAGATCCTGACCATGGCCTCAGAGCATCCTCCATGGGGTTGCGCATCCATCAATGCCTGGCTGGATTAGGAACCGGCGCCTACGCAGAACTGGCTGCGCTCGGCTTTGAGCACGTTGTGCTGCGATGCGAAAATTGCCGTTCTTGCAAATGGTCGTCCCTGCACGCCGAGATCGAAAAACAAACTTTGCGAGCAAACAATTTCCTTTCCGGTTGGGGAATGCCCGATTTCGTTGAGATCGTGGGCGAATTAGTTAACCCCGTTGAACGCCCAATGTGGAATGCGGACAGCCCGGCCCTTTCGCGCCGCGAGTTATTCAAGCTGATCGCAAATCGCAGTCAAACGGTGATGGCACGCGCCATGGAGAACCTGCCACCCAATAATGCCCGGACTCCCGGGAAGGACAGGCTACGCCTCATCAGCGCTAGCCAGCATTTGCCGACAGGCAAGCAACCCGAGAACCTCGACTTGGATGGGCTCTTCTTTGCTTCGGTCCATATCAAAGAAAACTGCTCAGCGTGTGCAGCGTGCGCCAAGGCCTGCCCAACAGGGGCACTCATTTTCAACAAAGATATGGACGGGAAGCTATTTTCTATAAAGTTTGACGCAAAAAAATGCGTTGATTGCAAGATCTGTGTGCATGTTTGTGGAGTGTCCGCTATTGAGATCCAACCTGGATCCTCCATAGGAAACATTTTTTCAAGCAAAGCTGCCGTGTTGTTTGAGGGGATTTTGACCAAGTGCGAACGATGTGGGGCGGCCATGGTAGAGCGAGCCAACACTAGGCTGTGCCCAGTGTGCGAGTATCGCACCAAGCAACCTTTGGGCTCCCAGTTGCCCAAAGTAGTTCAAATGGCGATCGATGCCAGGATGAAACGAGACTCGCAATGATCACCGACGTAACGGAGCGCACGCTGCCGGAAATAAAGAATGCCAAATTACGCGCCAACGCCGAGATCTATGTGCGCATTTACCAGGATTTCATGGATCAGGTCCACTCCATGGGCATCGAGATAGAAACGAAGGATGACAGCCGCGAAGTGAAAGTGCGATTGGCCGCCCTGGCCAAGAAGGGCGTTGAACAGCACAATAACAAACACAGCCTTTCGATCAATGAGGTTTCGATGGCGTGCAAAGCCTGCCGCTTGGGGGTTGGCAGCGCCACCTTCTTTATTTCATTGGAATGCCACCGGGACTGTTTTTATTGTTTCAATCCTAACCAGGTGAACTACGGGCAATTTAAGCAAAATCATCGGGATGTTTTGGCAGAACTGCGCGCCTTGAAAGCAAGCGGGAACCTGGTGACACACCTGGCACTGACTGGCGGCGAACCTCTATTGCATAAAGGCGAAGCCATTCGCTTCTTTCAGCAAGCGCGAATGGATTTTCCGAATGTGCACACACGCCTGTATACCAGTGGGGATCATATAGACAAACCCACCTTGCAGGCTCTCAAGGCAGCCGGATTGGATGAAATCCGTTTCAGCATCCGTATGCACGACAGCAAAAAAGGCCGCGAGCTGACCTACAAGAATATTGACTTAGCACGGGAATATATCCCCTATGTGATGGTTGAGATGCCGGTGCTGCCGGGAACTCTCGAAGAAATGAAAGGCATCCTTCTCAAGCTTGAAGCATTGGGCGTTTACAGCATCAACCTACTGGAATTCTGTTTTCCACTGACTAATGCGGCAGATTTCAAAGAACGCGGATACAAGATTAAAGCACGGCCGTACAAAGTGCTTTACAACTACTGGTACGCAGGTGGGTTGCCGGTGGCAGGCAGCGAATCCGTTTGCCTGGATCTGCTTGAATTTGCCGCCGACCAGGGCCTGAAGATGGGGGTTCACTACTGTTCCCTTGAAAACAAGCACACCGGGCAGATCTACCAACAAGACGGTGATCGCAATTACCCGGACCCAATATACATTTCACCAAAAGATCATTTCCTCAAATCGGCAAAGGTCTTTGGAGAAGATATCCCACGGGTGAAAAAGGTATTTAACTCATGTGGTTATTCTGCTTATCAAACAGATAAAGACCATGATTCGATGGAGTTTCATGTCAAGAAGATCAAGCTACTCAAAGAATTAGACTTCGAAATTGGAATTTCCACATCCGTTCATGAAATCCGCGACGGGGAAAGCGTCCTGCGGGAATTGAAGCTGGACGTGACTACGCCGCGATCTTTCAAACTTTCTGAGGTTTAGTGGCTCAGATGAGCCAAAGGAGCTGAGATGTTTCGTATGGGCACTGTTGAGCTGATTATCCTGTTGCTGATCATTTTGCTGTTGTTCGGTGTTGGGCGTATTGGCAAGATCGCCGGCGAACTAGGCAAGGGCATCACAGCATTCCGCCAAGGTCTCAAGGGCGAAGACGAGAAAAAGGACGAGACAGCCGAAAAGAAGGAATAATTTCTTTCGGCCGTTGCCATGAGCACAGAAGCTGTACCGCTGAAAAAGAAGCGGCGCTGGCGAGACTACCTGCGCGCCATCGGGCGCGCTCATAAGAAGGCCAGCGTTCAACTGGAATCCTCGCGGCCTCTTTTGTCGCACCTGAACGAACTGCGCCAGCGGGTTTTCAAAGCATTCCTGGCTTTGATCGTCACCACCGCGCTCAGCTTTGCTTTCGTCGAGCAGATCATCGAATATTTGGCCGCGCCAATAGGTGGGCGAGAGGCGCTGGTAGCAATCGAGGTCACCGAGAATGTTTCCATCTTCATGAAGGTATCCTTGCTGGCTGGATTTACACTGGGGCTACCTGTTGTGGTCTACCAATTGATGAGGTTCGTGCTGCCAGGGTTGAACAAACGGGAAAAAACGTGGCTCCTTCTGGGCGTGCCGTTTGCCACGTTGCTGTTTATAGCGGGGGTCGCATTTACCTGGTTTGTCATGCTGCCAACCGCCATACCTTTCCTAACCAATTTCCTGGGAATCCGGGCGCAGATCCGGCCGGCAAACTACTACGATTTCATCACCCGCCTTATGTTCTGGATTGGTATCTGTTTTGAGATGCCGCTGCTGGTGATGTTCCTGGCCAAGTTGAAGCTCCTCACGGCTCGCAAACTGGCAGGTGGTTGGCGATATGCGGTTGTTGGCATGGCTGTGGTGGCTGCGGTAGTGACGCCCACTGTCGACCCGATCAACATGGGCCTGGTCATGCTGCCATTGCTGGCGCTGTATGTGATCAGCATCATCCTGGCGGCTGTTGTGGGAAGAAACTGACATGGACATTTTTGGCGTTGGCACCAACGAATTGGTCGTCCTGCTGCTGTTGGCAGCCATTGTGCTGGGTCCGGAGCGACTGGCACGGACGGCACGCGACTTGGGAAAGTTCATTCGAGACGCCAAGGCGTACATCGGTTCATTTTCGGATGAACTCAAGACCGAATTGAATGTGTTGGATGAGATCAAAAAGGTCGAGGAGGATCTCAACAAGAAAAATCTCTGAAGAAGTTACCGATTGGTAACTATTGAACTCCGATCCATCAGGGCCTAAAGCACAACGCCAAGGTCCGATGGACAAGCCGATAAAGGCCAGGTCTGCGGGGAAACGCGCAGGTCTCCCGACGTCCCAGTGTGTGGGACGGAATTGGAAAGGAGAGTTAGCTACGATGGATTCATTCCCTCGCCGAGCCTCTCCGGCGAGGTTTTTATTAAATGACTATGTGATGAGCGGATTGGATTGGTCCGGCAGTATGTTCTGTGAACTGGTCAACGGGCTGGTTGATTCTACGGAACGGCGACTGTTGATCATCACGGGGCAAAGCGGCGCCGGAAAAACCATCTGGTGCCTGGAGCTGGCGCGCCAGGCAGCGGATTCAGGAATATCTGTGGTGGGCTTGATCTCCCCGGCTGTTTTCGAGCACGGCAGCAAAGTTGGTATTGATCTCTTTGACATTGTTACCAAGGAGCGAAAACGTCTGGCTAATCGTCGCCTGAATTTAGCGGCGAACTACACAGGCAGGACATGGCAGCTCGATTTCGAAACGCTTCACTGGGGAAATGAGCTGTTAACGAAGATATCTGATTGCCAACTCCTAGTCCTGGATGAACTGGGGCCGATGGAGTTAGTTGAAGGGCAGGGGCTGACAAAGGGCTTGGATTTGATCGATGCCAGGAAGTTTGCATTGGCTTGCGTTGTGGTGCGGCCCTCGTTGCTGACAAACGCACTGGCACGCTGGCCTTGGGCAAGTTGCCTTAACTCAGATGGGGCGCGGCCATGATCCATGTAAAGGATCTCTCCGTTAGTTACGGAGACAACGTCGCCCTCAATTCACTCTCATTCGACGTTTCTCGGGGTGAATGCCTGGTCGTTACTGGCACGTCGGGCTGCGGCAAGAGCACCCTGGCCCGCGTGCTGAGCGGGCTTATCCCGCAATCGATCCCGGCATCGGTGTCGGGGATCATTAGAGTGGCAGGAATTGACCCCAGCGTACAGCCCCTATCCGATACCGCCCAGCAAATTGGTTCTGTGTTCCAAAACCCTCGCTCTCAACTCTTCCATCTGAAGGTGAAGGATGAAGTTGCCTTTGGTCCATTCAATTTGGGTTTGGATGAGAAGGAGATCCAATCCCGTGTGGATTGGGCGTTGGATTCCGTGGGCTTGGCGGGCTTTCAATCAAGCAATCCCGCCTCTCTTTCGGGGGGACAGATACAGAGAGTCGCCCTGGCTGCAGCTCTGGCGATGAAACCTCAAGTCCTAATCCTGGATGAGCCAACCGCCTCCCTCGATGTTTCCGGGACGCGCGGCCTTGTTGAAACGCTGAAGAATCTGCAGGCAGAGAGCGGGATAACGATTTTGATCATCGAACACCGTCTCGCTGAAATGCGACAGCTTGCCGACAAGGTGCTGGTCTTGCACGAAGGGCAAAAGGTGTCTTATGGGCCATTCATGAAAGTGCTCGGCGATCATTCTTTGCTCCGTCGATATGGCTTGCGGCGGCCGACGGAAGAGCCTTTAGAAAATTGGTCTAATCTGCTTGCAGCTGATTCCACCATATCACCGGGCGTGGAGCCCCTCCTTACTTTATCGGGAATAAGTACGGGGTATGACAGCAAGGTCGTGATCCATGATGTCGATTTAGATATTTACCCAAGGGAATTCATTGCTTTGGTAGGCGACAACGGGTCTGGCAAATCGACACTGGCTCTGGCGGCAGCCGGCTTGCTGCGACCCATGAAGGGTCGCGTGGTCTTCCAAGGCGGCCGGCATCTCAGAGCCGGTTTGGATGTTTCCCTCCTCTTCCAGGACCCGTCAGACCAGTTGTTCACGGACTCCGTTGATGAGGAGGTAGCGTTCAGTTCGCGCAACTACAGACAATTTAATCCAGAAATTCACGACAGAACAATTGCTCAACTGGACCTGATCCAGCTGCGAGATCGGCGCCCGGCAAGCTTATCCATCGGTCAACAACAGCGGACAGCCTTAGCCTCATGCCTAAGCCTTCAACCAAGTCTGGTTATCCTGGATGAACCTACTCTTGGACAGGACTGGGGGCACCTCCAGAAATTGATGGGATTCCTAAGCCGGTTGAACGACCTTGGAACCGCGATACTCCTGATCACTCATGATTTCAAGTTGGTGTATCGCTATGCCCGGCGCGTCGTGATGATGAAGGAGGGCCGCATCGTGATGACGGGCCACGTCAAACCGTCGAGCGTTGTGCGTCGACGGTCTGAACAGGAGGCGGTTTCCCTTGCATCCTGACGCGGAACGCTGGAATGCCCGCTATAAAAGCGAGCTGGAATATTACATTCAACGCGAGCCATACAGTCTCGTCACCTCACATAGCGAGCTGATCCCAGACGAGGGGGTTGTGCTGGACGCGGCCGCCGGCGTTTCACCGTTAGGATGCTTTCTTGCCCAACGAGGATTAACAGTCTTTGCGTTTGATATCTCTCTGCAGGCTCTCTTGGCCGCCCGCCAACGAGCAAGTAACCAGGGCCATGATCTGGCGTGCGCAGTAATGGATTTGATGGATCCCAGGCTAGCGCCATTCTTTTTCTCTGCGATCTTCAATTTCTATTTTCTATCTCGACCTTTATTAGATCGTTACCGATCTGCTTTGAAACCCGGAGGCTACGTCTTTTGTGAAATGCTCTTGTGGGATGAACGGATTGGTTTGGATAAGCAGAATTATCTGCAACCCGGTGAACTAGAGAGGAAGTTTTCTGATTGGAGAATGCATTTTCGGGATGAAATCTGGAAGTACGGCCGCGGTCACAACGGGCAACCGCGAAAGGTTGTGCAAATGATCGCGCAGAAACCTTTAGAAAGCGACTGAGAGATGAAGAATACGACAAGAGAGCTAGTCACTTTAGCAGTTTTCGGCACTTTATGGGGAGTGGTGGAGATCAGTCTGGGTTCGGTCTTGCACGCTATAAACATCCCAATGACCGGCTTGGTTTTAGCCGCCGTCGGGTTGATGATCGCTTTGATCGGAAGATTCTTTGTTCCCAAAAGAGGATCCACGATCTTTGTCGGCGTCATCGCCACTATCCTTAAATTGTTCAGCATAGGGGCCATCATTGTCGGACCCATGATCGGCATCCTTGCCGAGGCTCTGATCGCCGAATTGGTACTGAGCATCTTTGGCAGCCCTACCCGGGCATCTTTTGTTTTGGCGGGTGTGTCGGGCGTCCTGTGGACTATGGCTCAACCTTTTGTCACAGGACTCTTGCTTTTTGGCAGGGATCTGTTATCAATCTGGATCGAAATGATTGAATCAGGGGGAAAGTTATTTGGCCTGGGTACACAGGCTGTGGTTTGGATTTTTGGCGTGCTGCTGATGATGCACTTGGCAATCGGCTCCCTCGCAGGATTGCTAGGCTGGTCTCTGGCAGGTTCGATTAATTCACGCCTGGGTCGCAACACGATCCAAGTTGCGAAATAAAAAGGAGAAAAAATGAAGCGGATAATTTATGTTTTATTAGCAGCGGCTTTTGTTTTAGCTGGCTGCAGCCCCCAGGAGACTGCCGTCCCGCAATCTAATATTCCCGATGACGATGTGCTCACAGTGTCCTTCGGAGAAACCGAACGGTCATATACACGGGCGGATCTGGAGGCGCTGGGCGCTGTGGAAGTGGATAACGGCGAGGCTGTTTACATCGGCGTGCCGCTGAAGACCCTGCTGGAAGACGCGGGTATCGACTTGACGAGCATCACGACTGTCAAGGCGATAGCCATAGACGGTTTTTCATCGACCTACGACTCAAGTATCTTCCTTGCGGAAAACACGCTGGTGGCATACGCCAAGGCCGATGGACCTCTGGCGCCTAACGAGGGCAATTTCCGCATGGTGGCGCCCGGCCAGGCCGGGTCGTTGAACGCGCGCCTGCTGATCCGGTTGGAAGCCATCCAATGAATCTAGCCGCATACATGCTCTGCATGTTGTGATTCGCATGTTCTCAGCCAACGGTCTTGAGGAAGGCCAACTGATAGGGAGCGTGGCGCATCTAAGCCTGTTTGCCTGTGCGCTGCTGCTGGTCACTCTGACAGCGGGCAGCGGCAATCTGCTGCCTGTTGTGATTGTTCTGATCTTCTTGTGCGTCATCTATCCAAAGAGCATAAGGCGATTGGTTCAGCCACGGTGGCTGTTTACTTTCGCCCTTTTCTTTAGCCTCAACGTGCTATTTGGTCCAGGGGAAACTGACCTGTGGTTCTGGAGAATACCGTTTTCTAGCGAGAATTTGATCGCCGGGCTGGCGATGATCCTTCGTGCCCTCGTGATCTTGATAGCTGCCGATGGCCTGGCCACGTCGATTGATATCACCGAAGTGGCTGCGTTGTTCGAGCGAATAGGATTCTCAGGACTCGGGTTCTCGCTGGGGGTGGCGGTTAACTTGTTTCCCAATCTCCGCGAATCAATTGTCGCTACTTGGCACAGTTTGCGAATGCGCGGCGGTTTGCGGTCTCAATGGTGGCGAGGCTTGCAGCTGTTCAGTTTGACCGTTCTATCCAACTCCCTGCGCCGGTCCGAAGAGATCGTTCTGGCTGCTGAGGCACGCGCGTTTTCGCCTGTACGCACCCGAAAACTACTTTTTCATATTGGACGTATGGATTGGCTTGTCGTTGCTGTGAGCCTTGCTATTCTTATCGTGTTTATGGCGTTCAGCTGATTCTTGGTTCAAGGCAGCTGCTTGTTCCTTGCCTTGGCGATAGCTTCGATTCTGGCCCAGTCCTCCGGTGTGTTGATATTAAGGAAAGACTCCAAGTCTGGGTCCAACTGAACCACGGCTGATCTTGGGATTCGATTCGTTTTTACATTGGGCAAGAACCCGATCGCTTTGCGTTCACCTGAATGGATAGCCGATTCGATCGCTTGCAGGCAAGTCTTGCGGTAGATAGCGCGAAAAGGCTCCAACATTTCCGGACTTAACTCAGGTATGGCGACATCGAAATCTACGACTTCGGAAATAACTAATTCAAATAAGCCTCGATTGACAAAAGGCATATCGCAGGCAAAAACAAAGCAAAGTTCATGTTGCGCATAGCTTAACGCTGAATGGATCCCACCTAATGCCCCGATTCCGTGAATTTTGTCTGGATAAATGCTGTATGTAGTAGCTGAGTATCGAACAGGATTATTTGAAATTAAAAAAATATCGTCACTGAGTCCTTGGATTTGATCCAGGATATATAAATAAAGAGGCTTCCCCATAAATGAAATCAGCCCTTTGTCTCTACCCATACGGGAGGATTTACCCCCCGCTAATAGTGCAACACTGAAGGTGTCCGACTTAGGCGTGGTTGTGTGCATCAGAGACTTGTAATAAAGACTTAAGCCGTGTGCCTAGCATATTCTTGGGAGCATTTCCCCCATCAAAACGTCCACTACCCGGTGGGTGCCGATTAATGTCTTGATCAGCACCCTTTGGGAGGGTTCAGGGG
>CAYJMC010000005.1:70375-89041 GCA_964371335.1 uncultured Anaerolineaceae bacterium | reverse complement strand
GTAACGAAATTTAAGCAAGAACAAGAGAGCCGCAATTGCGGCTCTCTTGTTTTATCACTTCTTATTCGTCAGTCTACGCAATCGATGGTACAACGGAACTGTGGTCGAGAGTGTCAAAGCCGAGGCCCATAACGCCGCTTGCAGAGAAACCAGTCGACCTATTACTCCAAGGATTGGTCCCCCGCTCAACTGACCAACGGCGTCAATCTGTCCATTTATGGATAGCACAGTAGCGCGCACATTGGATTCGATCTGCTGATTGACCCAAGCACTTTGTAGCGGGAAGGTGATTGTTCGCAATCCATTGAAAAGCACCATGGCGGCGACCGCTACGTAAAAATTCGAAGTTAGGATGAACAGAATCATTGCGGCCACCATGCCTGCATGCGAAAGCTGTAGGGCCTTCAACGCCGCTCGGCTCTGGCTCGTGTCCACCCCTCGTTTTGCGAACTCATTGACTCCGATTCCCACCAGGATGAAGATCAGATTGAGGATCCCAAACCACTCGATGGTGCTCAACTCATAACCGTTGATTATCGGAAAGCGAAACGTCTGTAACAGGTGGGGTTCAGCCAAACGGTCCCAAGCCTCGCTATAGAGTCCGACCACCAAACCGATCACGACGAACGTGATCAAAGCGGGGCGGCTGCGCACTATCCCGATACCGGTGCGAAAAGTCGTAAGCATGCTGCGCCAGCCCTCGCGCTCTTGACGTGGCGTGGGGTGAAACCCTTGCTCCGGCATGAAAAGTACAAAAAACATAGCGAGCGCCATATATATTCCTCCTCCCAGGATATAGGGTAGCGCCAGCGATTGCCCGGCAACAAACATGCTGAAAGGAATACCCAATAGATTACCTAACAGGCTCAATTGATTCCCACGAAGATAAACAGCCCCCACTCGTTTTGTGCCTACTTCATCTGTGATCCAAGCTGAAAAAGCTCCGCTGACAAAGGTATATCCAAGCCCCCAAACGAACTGCGAAACCATCATCACCCAGAAAATAGGGGCCAAACCTTCGGTTGCATGACCAATTCCGATTAGGAAGATGCCTATGATCACCGAAAGCCTTCGGCTGTAGATATCTGCCACAATCCCTGTGGGAATCTCGAACACGAAGATAGTGCTTTCTAGCAGAGTGCCGAGCAGGACAAGTTGAAGCGGGTCGAGACCAGCCACTTGGACACGGTAAATTATGTAGGTAGTGAAAATTAACTTGCTGGCAAACCCTTCGGCAAAATCAGAAATCAAATACACCACGGTGGCATCAAGTTTTCTCACCTAAACTCCTTAGTTTAAAAATAAAAGAAACCGGAAGTTACGCGGACAAAAAAAGCCGCAGGTGTCCTGCGGCTAACTTTCATTGCTGAGTACTACGGATTATGAAACGCGTGAAAGCCGCGTGCAGGGCACGAAATATGATTGGTGGTAAAACGCGGCTCGCATTAGTACCTCCAAGGGCAAAGCCTCGTGAGGTTGCTGGAAGTTCAGCATGTGTCATCACTTAGAGCAAGTATACTGACATCCATGCCAGGGAAAGCTTCGTTTTTTCAGCGTCTCAGACCTTATCGCATCGAAATCTTTCTCTTCCTCCTTGCTCTGCTTCCCGCCCTTTACATAGCGCTTGGCAATCCCAACACCATCTTGGATTGGTATAGCTCGGATGATGGCTTTTACTATTTCCAGGTTGCCAGGAACCTGGCGGCCGGCCACGGGTTCACTTTTGATGGCCTCAACCCTACGAACGGATTTCATCCTCTTTGGTTGTTTGTCATCACGCCCCTTTTTGCGTCGGCCCAATTTGATTTGCTTTTGCCCCTTCGATTGCTCATCATTCTTTCCGCACTGCTGAGCGCGGGGTCCGCCATTCTTCTTTATCGCATCTTGAAAAAATTCACTTCAACCTGGGTCGCCGTCTTTATTGGATTGCTGTGGATTGCACTGCCGCGCATTCACGACCTAAACTTGCATACCGGCGTGGACGCGGGCATCAATGCGTTGTGTCTCTTGCTCTTTTGGTATCTGCCCATTTCTATTGAGTCACATTCAACCAGCCGCAGCAAGCGCGGTCTTGTGGTGCTTGGTTTGTTCGCAGCTTTGGCGATCTTGGCGCGCCTCGACAATGTCTTCCTGGTCGGACTCGGTGGCCTGTGGCTCTGGCTGCGTCTCTGGCATCCTTCAAAGAAGGCTGGCAAACAGAATCCTTGGCTGTGGCGCCTGCAAACCGGGTTTGCTTTCTTTGGCCCAATCGCCGGGATATTGGCGCTTTACTTTGCCTGGAATTTATTTGCGTTCGGCAGCGCTATGCCAATTAGCGGCGAGGTTAAGCTTTGGTGGGGCACGCTAAAGAACACGGTCTACGGATTTCCGGTGAAGGATCTCGTGGATTTCGGTGGCCAGTTTTTCACCGATGATCCGGAACTCGGCCCCTGGTCACTGCTGACCGCGCCCCTCTATGCAAGCGCCGAATGGCTGCTGGCAGCATTGGGCCAGTCGGTTTCGGTGATGGCTCGACGCACCATGTTGCTTGCCATGGGGGCTGTGCTGGCCGCGTTGGGCGGGGTGTTGATTTGGCTGCAGCGTGAATTCTTGCGCCAGGCCGCCCGCGGCCTGGGCTTGCTGCCTTTCTTCCTGGGTTGCTTCATCCAAATTGCCTATTACAAATTCGCTGGTTCGGTGGCTCAGCAGCCTTGGTATTGGATCGCTGAAATGATCTTCTTGCTGATCGTATTGGGATTATTGATAGAAGCCCTTTTGCGGGTTGCAGCCCGCGCGCTGCCTGTGGGCTTGAGGCGCCTCGCCAGCGGCGCTGGAGTGGCCCTCTTAGCTGTGGTGAGCCTCCTTTTTCTTGGCTTCATCCAGAGTGCGGTTCGCGCTCCGGGCGATGGCGGCAATCATTTCTATATCCATCGCGCCCGCTGGCTCGAAGCGAATACGGAGATGGGTGCGCGGGTTGCCATCACGGGCGCAGGCAACCTGGCTTATTTCACAGAGGGGCGCACTATCGTCAACATGGATGGCTTGATGAACACGCATGATTATTTATTGGCGATGCAATCGGGTCGGGGTGCGGAGTATCTTGCCGGCTTAGGTGTTGACTACATCTTCGGCAACGAATACATCCTCACCGAAACTAATCCCTACGCCCCCATGTTGGAAGATCATCTCGAACCCTACGAAATTTACGTGTTCGCTGACCGCGAATTACCCCTTTGGCGTTTTATTCCGTAAGCTCTGCAAACACTACGATTCGTTGGTTGTCAATTCGATAGGGATAGCAGCTGATCAGCGTTAGGGTTGCCTCCGGCGTCGGCTCCATGACCTCGATATCTGTCGGCGCAACGATCTGTGTTTCCGTCACTACGTAGGTGTAGCTGTTGTTGGCAGAATAGATGATGACCTCATCGCCCTCTTCCAGTTTATCCAGATCCCGGAAGACTTCCCCGTAAATATCGTTGTGGCCGGTCAGAACCAGGTTGCCGGGTCGTCCCGGGTTGGCGCTCCCGATGTGTTGGCCAACGCCGCGCCTTAATTCCTCCCAGCCATCGCCTTGCACGATCGGCGCGTTCACCCCGATGGTTTCTATGCGAATACCCAGGGCTTGTTCCGGGCCCGGGGTAGGGATCACCAGCCCGGCGATATATGCCTGCACCTGCGGCCGCAGGTGCTCGGGGATCTCCGCCTCATTGGGTTGTGCGGGCCGCCCTTCTGTTGGCGGCGTGTGCCCCGACGGCAGCACCACCGGCCCAATTAGAGGGGTCTCGCTGGCGGAGGAGGCCAATGAGAACGCAGCCGCCATTTCCCGGTTCAATGTATCCAACACGCTAAGCCCGTTGAAGAAAATATAAATCAAGCCAACCGCGGCAAGCAATTCCACTGCCAGCAGCACACGCTCGATCCAGCGCCGCGCGGGCGAGCGCGTGGGTGACTTGAGCTTAAGATCGGGCGCCTCGTGCACTTTGAGCCCTAGCAAAGGATCGCCCTCGGTGCGCTCGGCGCGTTGGGCGTTGACGCCCCCCAGTTCGCCGGATTTTTTAAAGGCTTGCAACCGCCGAGCGCGGTCTGCTCGCCGCCTATCCAGTAATAATCGGCGCAGTTCGCTTTCACTGAGTTCAGGCGTCTTGCTTTTCTTTGCCATCAATTCGAATTATAGTTACCAATTACCAGTTACTAATTACTAGTTACCAGTTACTAATTACCAATCTCCCATCTCTCTCTTCTACACTTTTTTTGATGCGGTTTCCTTCACCACTTCTTCCATATATTTCGCCAATGTGGGGCGGTTGAAATGCTGTTCCAGATAAGCGCGCCCCCCCTTGCCCATGCGTTTTGCCTCAGCGGGATTTTGGGCCATCATCCGAATGGCCGCCGCCAACGCGCTCGGGTTCCCCGGCTGCACAAAAGTGCCAGCCCCAGCGTCTTCCACCACTTTGCGGATCACTCCATCGATGGCCAGTAATACCGGGCGGCCAGCAGCCATGTAATCGAAAACTTTGTTTGGGTAAACCGTGGCATACAGTTTTAATGGCTTTAGGATTGCCAGGCAGGCATCCGCTGCCGCCAATGCCTTTGCCATCTGGGCTTTTGGCAAAGGCGGCAGGAAGTGAACATTGCTCAATTTCATCTTGGCGGCTTGTTCTTGAAGCAGAGGCTTATCCTTCCCGTCACCAAGCAAAACGATGCTGATTCTTTGGTCATGGCTCAATTCATCTGCTGCCTGGAGCACGACTCCTAAATCATTCGACAAGCCGTGAGCTCCCGCGTAAAGCACAATGAACTTGTCTTCTAGCGCAAATTGCTCGCGGAAGGCGGCGCCATCTGCATCTGGAGCGAACATCGCAGCATCGGATCCGTTGGGGACGATGCAAACCTCGCGTCCGCCGCGCGCTCTCACGTGATCCTCGAATCCCGGGGAATTCAGCACCAGGCGATCCGCACGTCGATAGAGAAATCGTTCCAGCCATTCAGATGCCGCAATCAGCGGTCGGCTGCTTAGCACCCCCACCGCCACGGCAAACGCAGGCCATAAATCACGTACTTCGAACAAAAATGGCACTCGTTTGATCCTCGCCAGCGCCCACGCGGTGAATGCTTGGAATAGCGGCGGCGATGTTCCCCAGACCAAATCCACCTCTTTGACGCGCAGTCCAACAAAGAATGAACTAACTGTGAAGGTGAAGAAACTGAATAATCGCTGGACAAAACTTCTATGTAGCCCTCGAAATGTGGCTGCCGGCAGGATCTTCAGATTGCCCATGGATACGTTTAATCCGCCGTGCGCTTTTTCTTCTTCACCGGTCAAATAACTCACCGCACTGGTAATTACGGTGACCTTGTGCCCTTTTTCAATCAGATAGCGCACAAATTCATAATGCCGTGTGCCGCCCGCTTCGTCCAAGGCCACGAAGGCTTGGTGAATTAGCAGGAGATGGAAGTTCTTACCATTTGCTGTCATGGCTTGGGCAGGGTCCAGGTGCTCGTCATGGTGATAGGCAATGGGCCAAGCGCATCGGCAATGAACGAGAGCGCCGGCACCTTCACTCCATACGTCGGTGAGGCCCAGCCCATTATTGGGTCGCCAGGCCCGGAACCATGCAGCAGCTCTCCGGCACGCACAAGTCGAAGTTCAGTTAAATCGCCAACGCTCACATCCACAGCGATCTCGATTTCGCCGTCTGGTGATTCGATGCGGATCTCTTGCGTGTCAACTTGCCAGTCCCAATCGGGCAACAGCCAATGCAGCCGCGCCCGAATTGTTTTTTTTGTTTCCTTGATTGGCAGCAAGCGATCGGTCACCACCCATCTGCCCGCGTCCCAATTCACTTCGCGGCGGTGCAATACATTCAGCCTGCGGTAGCCATCCTGCTGGCCTACCGCTGCAACCAGGCGGCCATCCTTTGTCTTTGAAGTCGAAAGGATTTTCGCCTGCGCCCAATCTAACCACAGGAAGCGTCCAGCGCGCGTCATCGGCTCTTGCTCATTGACAGTGATCGTATTGTGCACTTTTGCGCTGATCAGCGCATTATTCCAGGGCGCCGGGGCCGTATACAGGTAGCTGCCTGCATCTTGTGCGATGTTCAATCCGCGCCACCAAATGTCGAGGTGCAACTGGTCGGCGTGCCCAGGCCGTTCTTTAAATTCAGCGACTCTGAGGTAAGCCCAGGTCTTTTTTCCCTCGACCCGCAACGACGAGCCTTTATATGGGCGCCTGCCTAGGCGCTTGCCCGGCTTGAGACCTAGCCATAACGCCATTTCATCCCAAACGCCGGTTTCCAGCACTGTATTCCCAGTAAAGGCCATGCTGCCCGCCTGCAGCACTGGTCGGTAATCCTCGAATGGCAGGACGCTCACCGGAAGAATATAAGCGCCGTCGTTAGGGCCAAGGTTCGGCGCCCGCCCGCTCTCTTCATCTAAGATTGAAAGCATCCAATCATTGGCTTTCATAAGCTTTTCGTTCGTGGCCGAGTCAACAGGTTCGTTCAATGTGTTTGCCAGCACCTTGGCCCATAGCCCCAATTGAAGCATCACACGATGGTAATTGCTGCTGTGCTGTGCATACGCGCCATCTTCGTGGATCTGTGTCTCTATTCCTTGCTGGAAAATTTCCCATCCCTTACTTTTCCATTCCATGGCCTGTGAATACTCCGGGACAACGACCGCGGCTGTTACCAGGCCCAGGGCTTCGCTCAGTAGATGGTTGTTGTTTTGGGCTCGAGCGTAATCTAAACTTGGTGGAATTCTTTTGGCATGTGCTGCCACTGCATCAGCTAGTGCTTGCTTCCTCGCCTCCGTGCTGCTTTCTGAGCCGGCCACCAGGCTGTAGCAAAACGCGAACGCGATCAGGCGCAGTGCTACTTCTTGCGCCGAAGACCAATGCGGGCCAAGGTTTGGCGGGTTCGCTGCGTTGAATTCCTCGAAGTATTTCCAAAACCCCTCGGCGTAGCGTTCGTCCCGGCTCAGCCAATAAGCTCGAGCCAACAGGGTGGCCCACGAAAATCGGCCAGCCTCCCAAACTGGCTTTATATCCCCTCCATTGGGCAGCCGGCCGTGATACCGTGTCCAATGCCGCAATGATTCAGGCGGTCGCAATTTGAGTTTGCGCGGCTCGCCGCCAAATAGCCGTACCTTGCCTTGGAGAATTTCATCTGCTTGCGCCAAGATTGCTTCGATCTGTTTGCCAAGCAGCGCTTTGAATTCCGGTTTGCTCGCCGGTTTTAGGACGATCTTTGGTTGGAATCCGCCGGTTTTCCATTTCCCACCACCCGGCGTCCGTAAGCGCAACCATCCACTACGCAGTTTCAATTGATATTTGGCGTAAAGCCAAAGGGTTCTGGGCCCTAGCTGGCGCCAGGCTGTTGGTAACGCTGACATTTTTGCGATCAAGGACATGGTTGGATCGGGCAGGTTGTGAGACTGTTGGCATCTTACCATTCTGAGAGGCGCGATGCTTTAAAAGTCTTCTTTCGAATTTCCCCATGTTAAAATCGCGCCGTTGAAACAACTATCCATCATATTGGCCCTGGCCGTTCTCTTTTCCGTTTTGCCTGGCCAGGCCGCCGCTCAAAGTGGGGCAACGTTAACTCTGCGCCACTTGGAAACCGAAGCCTTTCCCCTGATCGCTGGCTACCTGGACGCGCGCGATCCCTCCGGTGCGCGAATTACCGATCTGCAAGTATCCCAGCTGCAGGCGCTCGAAGACGGCCAACCGCAACCCATTGACCAGCTGCGCGCCGTGCAGCCGGGCTTGCGCGTCATTCTGGTCCTCAACCCTGCCGAACCCTTCAATATCCGTGATGGCGAAGGGAGGGCACGTTTCGATTACGCCAAACAGCACATCCTTGACTGGGCATCATCTTTACCCTCCAACAGTGCCACCTCGCTAAGTCTGATCACGCCCGAGGGCATCCTCTTGGCTGATGAGTCAGCCGCGCCTTGGATTTCCGCGTTGGAACTTATCCAGCCCGATTTTCCGGAGCAAGATGTAGACACGCAAACCTTGGTGCGCGCCCTGGAATGGGCAGCCCAGGCTGGACCCGAGCCTGGAATGGGCACTGCCCTCTGGTGGATTACAGCTACTCCGCCAACCGAAGCCCTGGCTACCCTTCCAGAATGGCAAGCCGTTTTAGCCGAGCGAGGAGTCCCTCTCTTCATTTGGCAGATCGACTCTCGCAGTACCTTCGAAACCGAAACGACCCAATCTTTGAAAACCTTCGCCCAAGGCAGCGGTGGGCAATGGTTTGGTTTTTCGAGTGGCGAGGAATTTCCCGGCCCAGAATCCTATTTCAATCCTTTTCGCAATGCTTATTTCTTTCAATACAGCTCTCAGCTTCATACCGCGGGTGCGCATCAGGTCCAATTGCAGATGGAGACCGAAGGGACAGTCGTGGTCTCACAGGCTCTCAGTTTCGAGCTTGATCTCCAGCCGCCCAATCCCATATTGGTTACTCCTCCCGCCCAAATTGAGCGCAGCCCTTCCAGCCAGGACCCGCAGCAATTGGCGCCTTTCAACCAGCCTATTGAAATCATGGTCGAATTCCCTGATAACTTTGAGCGCAGTCTGGTGCGCACCACGCTGTTTGTGAATGATGAACGGGTGGCCGAAAATACCTCGGCGCCATTCACGCGCTTCGCCTGGGATCTCAGCAGCTACGACGTAAGCCAACAGGCCCTTCTGCGCGTGGAGGCCGAGGATGAATTGGGTCTAGTGGGCTCCAGTATCGAATTCCCGGTCCAGCTACTGGTGAACAATCCTCCATCCGCGTTTCAGGCTTTCCTGTCTCGCGGCGGTCCGGTGCTGGCAATTGCCGGTGTGCTCCTCGCGGCCGCTGCCTTCTTTCTCATGATGCTGCTCTCAGGCCGACTAAAACCCGCTCGCATTGGAGCGAATCTGTTTAGGAGATCTCAACCCGCGCCTCAGGTTATAGACCCCATGAAGGATTCCCCGTTGCCTTCAGATGAAAGGGCGTCTGTATCCACGCACAGCGTGAATACTCCACAAATGGCTCCCGCCTACTTGCAACGCCTTACTGTTCAGGATGCCAATGATGGACCCCAGGTTCTGCCTATTGATCAGGATCAAGTCCTGATTGGTACCGATAAAGATTGCGGACTAATTCTCGAGGAAGAATCGATTTCGCCTAAGCATGCCCGTTTGGTCCACGCGGATGGTACGTACCAGGTGGCGGACCTGGGCTCCGAGGCGGGCACTTGGGTGAACTATGCTCCTGTTTCCACCGAAGGCAGCACACTCCGAGACGGAGATTTATTGCATATTGGCCGCGTTGCCTTTCGCTTCCTCCTGCGTTCCAAGAGCGACTCGTCTGAGTCCGCATGATTCCCACCGAGCAGCCGGCGTTTCCAGTTTCGGTATCCTCGCACGCGGGCAAAGGCGGGAAAATCAATGAAGACCGTTTCCGCGTCGAATCCTTTTATCTTAACGAAGAAAAAGAAATTCCATCCATGTTCGCTGTCGTTGCCGACGGTATCGGCGCGCACCGCGCCGGACAGGTGGCCGCCGAATTGGCGGTCGAAACCGTTACCCGCGCCGTGGCTCAAAGTGATGCCAGCCAGCCCACGGCCATCTTGCAGGCAGCCATCATTCAGGCCAGCCAGGCGGTCCTTTACCGCTCTGAATCCCGACGTGAATGGAAAGGGATGGGCAGCACCTGCCTTTGTGCCTGGCTAGTGGATGACCGTCTTTACATTGCATCGGTGGGTAATTCGCGTTTGTTCCTGCTGCGCGGGCGACGTTTGCAGCAACTCAACGTCGTGCACCAGCTCCCCCGCGATGTCCCCCCCTTTGACAAACCTAAACGCGGCCGTAAAAAGGCGAATGATGATCCTCTGCTTGGTTACCTTGGTTCTAAAGCGCCTGTGGAGGTTGACCTCCGCTTAGTTCATGATTCCGACCGCGGTTCTTCCAAGAATCAGGGCCTGCAACTCTTGCCCAATGATCGACTGCTTTTGTGTACCGACGGTTTGGGGGATTCACTAAAACCGAACGAGATCCTGGAAATATTGGGCGACCGCAAGCTGGAATCTGCCGCTGCGGATCTGGTTCAATTCTCACTGGAAAAAGGGACGCATGCCAATCTCACCGCTTTGGTGATTGGCATTCCTCCTGCTACTCCACCACTTCAAACAGGGCTTATCAACTGGCGGCGGGCGCTGGCGTCCGTATTGCTTTTCGGCCTGCTGGTCTTCTTGGGTCTGTTTGCCTGGTGGCTATGGATCAGCCAAATCCCGTCTTTAAATTCTCCGACGCGTACCCCCATTGACACTCTGACTCCAATACCCACGAACACGGCGATAACAAATAATTAGTTTTACTCCACTAATTAATCTCTCAGCCTCCAATCCTTCTCCTCGATTGGACTATGATTGTCTTATGGCTCCTGCCAACGCACCGCAGAACCTAATCGCCACTATCCAAAAAAAACTGCCTGCCGCTACTCGGGCCTTGCTGGTTGCTATGGCCAAACAAGCGGAACTGCAGGGTGCGCCCATCTATTTAGTGGGCGGCTGCGTTCGCGATTTGCTGCTTGACCGTACCAATCTGGATTTGGATTTGGTGCTGGAGGGCGACGCCATTCAACTGGGGCGCACCTTAACCAAACGATTCGGCGGGCGCCTGGTGGTCCATAAGCCTTTTGGCACCGCGGTTTGGTGGCTTCCTGATGACCATACTCGATTATTGCGTGAACTCGGCATATCGAAAAAGTTTCGCCCCGGAACTGGGGCAAAGAAAAATGCTCGCTTGCCTGAATTCTTCGACCTGATCACCGCACGGCGAGAAATCTATCGTTATCCCGGCGCGTTGCCCAGTGTTCAGTTTGCCGGAATCCGCGAAGATCTGTATCGACGTGATTTCACCGTCAATACCCTAGCGGTCCGCCTGGATGGTGTGGAAACTGGCCACTTACTCGACCCCTGGGGCGGCTTGCACGATTTGCGCGCCGGTTTGCTGCGCACATTGCATCCCCTCTCCTTCTCCGACGATCCCACGCGCATTTTACGCATTCTGCGCTTGGCCGGCCGACTTGATTTCAAAATCGAGAAAGAAACACGCAGCCGCCTGAATATGTATCTCCCGGTTTTGAAACAGGTATCGGGTGAACGGGTCCGCAACGAACTGGAATTGACGTTGCTCGAAAAGGAACGCGTTTCGATTCTGAAGTCGATGCAGAAGTTGGGCGTGTTAAGCACCATTCACCCCAGGTTGCAATTTTCCCGCGGAGCGGCCCGCGCGCTCGAAGCGCAACTGGGCAAGGCCATCCCTTCGTATTGGGGCCTCGGCGCTTTCACACAATCCGACCTCGGGTTCATTTTGTGGCTGAAGGATATTTCGCCCGTGCATCTTGTCGGCATATCAAACCGCCTAAGATTCCGCGCCGATTTGCGCGCAGCCGTCTTGGCTGCGGCGCGACTTCGAAGGCTGAAGGCGAATTTGCTCGAATTTCCGGCCAGCAAAATCGTCGAGGCTTTGGAAAGAATGCCGGCCTTGGCTATCTACGCAATCTACTTAGCTGACCCGGGTTCGGACTTGGCTGAGCGCCTGAAACTGTACGCGCGCAAATGGCGCAACATTCAACCGCGTTCGGATGGCAATACCTTGCGAAAGTTGGGACTGAAACCCGGTCCAAGCTATAAGCGCATCCTGAGCCAATTGCGCGCCGCCTGGCTGGATGGCGAGATTCACACCGCTAAGCAAGAACAATCCATGTTGAAAAAAATGCTGGATGAGCGCCTCTGAATTGGCCACTCAGGCCCCTTGGCTCGCCGAGGTCTCTATTCGCCAAGTGACGCAGGCGGACTTGCCTGCTCTCGAGTGGGAAGGCGCCTACCTCCACTTCCGCCGCGTATACGCGCGAGCCTTCCAGCGCGCAAAACTTGGGAATGCCTTGCTCTGGGTTGTGGAACGTGAACCCGGTTTCCTGATCGCCCAGCTTTTCGTGTTGTTAAAGACCGATACGGACCTCGCAGTGGCTGATGGCCTCCAACGGGCGTTCATTCATTCCTTCCGTGTTCGCCCTGAATTTCGTCGCCGCGGGCTAGGCAGTTATCTGCTCAACTATGCCGAACTTGATCTACTGGAGCGCGGTTTTCGCTGGGCATACCTGCATGTCGCCAACGAAAATACGGCTGCCATCCATTTCTACGAGCGCAGCGGGTATTGCCGCCTTTCCCCGATTTCAGGCGACTGGTCCTACGAAGACCATCTGGGAATTGAGCGTCATGTTCACGAACCCGGCTGGCGCATGGCGAAGGAATTGATAACCAATTACTAATTACCATTTACTAATCACCAATTACTAATCTCAAATCTCCATTCCCTGATCTCGTCCTTTTCTCTTGCCACCCGCAATTTTTAATGTTAAAATCTCCTCGCTTCGTAGCACCCCATAGGAAGGTTTTAGGAAAGTGGGCAACCCCCACTTTTCTGCTTAGTTAAGGCTATCCAACGATTTGGAGTAAAGAAATGAAGAAAGAATTTTCACTGGCGTTTAATGAAGTCCTCGATGACAAGCAGCTGCCGCGCGAGGTCATATTGCAGGCCGTCAAAGACGCGCTGGTCCAGGCGTATCGTAAGACGGTCAATGCCTCAGCCGCCCAGCTGATCAACGCCGAAATAGATGAAACAACCGGCGAAGCGCAGATCTTTGCCGAAAAAGAAGTGGTCGAAGATGTGCAGGACGGGCGCACCGAGGTCACTTTGGAGGAAGCCCGCAAGGCCGACCCCAACGCCCAGTTAGGCGACGTCGTGGTAGTGGAAACCACACCCGAGAACTTCGGCCGCGTCGCGGCCCAGGCGGCCCGCCAGATGATCCAGCAGCGTATCCGCGAAGCGGAGCGCGACGCCCAAAAGGAGCATTTCTCCCAATTGGTGGGTGAAATCGTCAATGGTGTCGTGCAGGCCTCCAACCCGCATATGATCACCTTGGGCTTGGATCGCAAAGCTGAGGGCAAAATGCCGCGCAGTCAGCAAATTCCTGGCGAGCGTTTCCGCGTTCATGATCGCGTGCGCGCTCTGCTGCTCGAAGTGAAAGACACCACCCGCGGCCCTGAGATCATCCTCTCCCGCGGTCACCGTGACTTCCTGCGCCGCCTGCTCGAAGATGAAGTTCCCGAGATTTATCAGGGTCTCGTTGAAATCCGCGCCATTGCGCGTGAACCAGGTTACCGCTCCAAGGTAGCTGTTTCCGCCCTCCAAGCCGGCATCGACCCCGTAGGCGCCTGCGTGGGCATCCGCGGCGTGCGCATCCAAGCCATTGTGCGCGAACTTCACGAGGAAAAAATTGACGTCATCGAATGGAACCCGGATCCGGCGCAATTCATTGCCAAGGCGCTGAGCCCTGCTCGCGTGACCGGCGTGTATCTGGACGAAGTCACCGAGGGGAATAAGACGGCCACCGTCGTAGTACCCGAAGATCAATTGAGCCTGGCCATCGGCCGCGACGGGCAGAATGCCCGCCTGGCAGCCAAGCTCACCTCTTGGCGTATTGACATCAAGAGTCTCACCGAGGCCGCCGCCGATGCGCTGCACAAAGTGCAGGGCGACGCCGACTTCGCCGCCGAAAATACTGACCTGGTTGAAGTGCTGCCCCAGGTGGAAGCCGTGCTCGCCAAGAAGGCTGAAGGCCGTCCGGTCACTCCCGAAGAGTACACGCTGCTCAATCGCTTTGTCGACCGCCTCGAGCGCGGTGCGCAGTTCCGCCGCGAAGCCGTGATGGATGCCGAGCGCGAGGAACGCGCCGCGGTTGAGGCAACGCTGCCAGACTCTGCGTTCGAGCTGCCTCTCGAAGATCTGGGCCTTCCGCCCAGCCTCAGTATCAAGATTTCAGGCGAAGGTTATTCCACAATTGGCGATCTGATGCTGCAACTCAAAGTCGATCCCGATCGTGTTCTCGCTATCAACGGTGTCGGCCCGAAGGCTCTAGAGACTATCCATGCAGCTCTCGCTGTCTTCAAATTCCCGGAGCCGCTGAAGCCGAAGGCTGAACCCGTTGCCGCACCCAAACCTGAACCGCAGCCTGAGCCCGAATCCGAGCCCGAGCCGGAACAGGCAGTTGAAGAAACGCCTGTCGCGGAAGTGATCGAAGGTCCTGTCCAGCTTTCCGAAGAGGACGAGCGATTGTTGGCCGAAATGCAGGGCAAGGCCACAGCACAAGCCGAAGCCCCCAAACAATCCGTGGACGAGATTTTTGCCCGCTCCGCCGAACAATTGCTTGGCAAACGGAAGGCAAAACCGTTCAAGCCTGCGCCTGCCGGCGAAGCCAAACCCGCTGAACCTGAAAAGAAGAAGAAGGCCAAGAAGAAGAAATATCGCGAGTTGGAATACGATCCGGATACCGACACCACCATTGTGCGCCGCCACGGCGAAGAATGGGAACAGGAATAACCCGGACACCTTGCGAGGGTTTGAGTTAGAGTCACCAAAGTAGTTCTAGCCTTCGCAAGGTTTTGCCTTGTTTCAGATGTGACATGCCTAAACAAAAAAAGCCTCGCCGCGTTAAACATATCCCGCAACGTACCTGCGTCGCCTGCCGCGAAGTCCAGGCCAAGGGCACACTGGTGCGCTTGGTGCGCACCCCCCATGGCGTCTTCCCGGATCCCACGGGCAAGTTAGCAGGCCGCGGGGCTTACCTGCATGCAAAGCGCGATTGTTGGGAACGCGGGATCACACACGCTTTGCCCAACGCCCTGCGCACCCAACTCACCGATGAAGACCGACAACGACTAACCCGATATTTCGAGGAGTTGCCAGCCGGAATAACAATGGGTTAAATGTCAGTTACTGTCAACTGTTGACTGACAACTGGTAAAATAATGCGCTTTGGGGAGACCAAGAGGGGGCAGGGGAGAAGGAAGGATAGCCATGACTGAGAATGTGGCAGATCACGAAATCAAATCCATTGAATTGCCCGCCAACTTAACGGTGCGCGAACTGGCGGATTCTTTAAAAGCCAGCCCCATTCAGATTATCAAGACTCTAATGGCCAACGGGGTGATGGCCAATATTAACCAGCAGATCGACTTTGACACCGCCGCCATCGTGGCTTCTGAGCTGGGCTTCGAAGCCACCATGAAAAAGGTCGCCGAACTCGAAAGAAAAGAGGTCGGCGAGATTCCACTTTGGCGCCAGTTGATCGCCAACGAAGACAAGAAAACCTTGGTGCGCCGCCCGCCGGTGGTTACCATCCTCGGCCATGTCGACCATGGCAAGACAACCCTGCTCGACGCCATCCGCCAGAGCAGTGTGGTCAGCGAAGAAGCTGGTGGCATTACTCAGCATATCGGCGCCTACCAGGCCTTGCACAAAGACCGCCTCATTACCTTCCTGGATACTCCTGGCCACGCCGCTTTCACCGCCATGCGTTCCCGCGGCGCTCAGGGGGCCGACCTTGTCATTCTGGTTGTGGCCGCCGACGATGGCGTCATGCCCCAGACCAAAGAAGCGCTGGCTCACGCCCGCGCGGCTCGCGTGCCTATTGTGGTGGCGCTCAACAAAATCGACAGGCCTAACGCCAATCCCGACCGCGTCAAGAAGCAGTTGGCTGAAAATGGCCTGATTCCCGACGATTGGGAAGGGGACACCATCGTCGTACCCGTTTCCGCGAAACAAAAGCAGGGTCTTCAGGACTTGTTGGAAGCTATCTTGCTGGTCACCGATAACCAGGAAATTCTTGCCAATCCTAAAGGACAGACTTTCGGCACCGTCATCGAAGCTGAACGCGATCCTTCCCGCGGTGTGGTTGCCACCCTCCTGGTCCAAAATGGTACGCTGAAAGTCGGCGACACGGTAGTCGTGGGCGTAGCCCACGGCCACCTGCGCGCTATGTTCGACTTTGCGGGTAAGCCGATCAAGGAAGCCGGTCCGTCCTCTCCTGTGTCCGTCCTCGGCCTTAACGACGTGCCTGCCGCTGGTGAGCCCTTCCGTGTGGTCGAATCCGAACGCGAAGCCCGCGCCCTGGTTTACGAACGCGCCGAGAAAGACAAGCTCGAAAAAAGCGGTGGCTCAACCCCCCTGACCCTCGAATCGATGTTCGAAGCTTTCCAGGCTGGCGATGTGCGCGAACTGCGCCTCATCGTGAAAGCCGACGTGCAGGGTTCGCTCGAACCGATCGTCTCCTCCTTGCAGGACCTTAGCGCCGGCGATAAAGCCGGTGAAATTGGCGTTACCGTACTCCACACCGGTACCGGCAATATCTCTGAATCGGATATTACCTTGGCTGCCGCATCCAAAGCCATCGTCATGGGTTTCAATGTAACCGCCGACGCTCCCGCACAACGTATGGCTGAAAAGGAAGGGGTGTCCATTCGCCTCTACGACATCATCTATCGCATGACCGAGGATGTCGAGAAGGCGCTCAAGGGTATGTTGGAACCGGAACTGAAAGAACGTGTCATTGGCAAAGCGGAAGTGCGCCAGATTTTCAAGATCAGCCGCTTCGGCAAGATCGCTGGCTGCCGCGTGTTGGAAGGCGAGATGCGCCGTAATGCCTTCGTTCGCATTTTGCGCGACAACAAAGAAGTCTTCAATGGCGAGCTCACTTCGCTTAAGCATGAAAAGGAAGATGTGAAAGACGTAAAAGAAGGGTTCGACTGCGGCATCAATCTGAAAGAGTTCGATGACTACAAAGAGGGCGATATCATTCAGTGCTATATCCGTGAGTTGGTAAGCGCTCAATAACGGGTTCGCACGGCGATCGTTCTCTAGTTATCGTGGGTCACAATGGTTTCTCAAAACCGCGCCTCACGCATCGCCAAGGGCATCCAGGAAATGCTTTCCGAAATATTGCTTTTCGAGGTGACTGACCCGCGCCTGCAGGGCGTCTTCGTTACCGACGTAAGCGTCGACCGCGAACTGGCCTTTGCCACCGTCTACGTCTCCGCACTGGAAGGCGCCGAGCGCCGCAGCGAAATCCTGGAAGGTTTCCACAGCGCCGCGGGTTTCCTGCGCAGCCAGTTGGCTCAACGCACGGAATTGCGCACCTTCCCCCGGCTGCGCTTCGTTTGGGACAAGACGCCGGAACATGCTGAAAAGATCGAAAAATTGCTGGCCGATATTCACGAAGAAGAAAAAAAGGGTAAACAAGGTGAATAAGTTTTCTTTTGTAGGGGCGGGTCCAAGGGAAGCTCTGCTTTCCGCAGTTGCGAGGAGTGGCTTGCGGGGCAAGCCCGACGAAGCAATCTCCGCCCGTCGTTCGCCGCAGGCAAACGATAAGGTTAAGGGCAGTTCCGGTGGATAAGAATCTATTCGCCCAGATTCGCACGCGTCTCGACAACGCCGAGCGTATTTTGATAACCTCCCACGTCCGCCCCGATGGCGACGCCGTTTGCTCTGTGCTGGCACTTGGCTTGGCCCTCAAAGCGCGCGGCAAACAAGTGCAGATGGTGCTGACCGACGGCGTTCCCTCCGACTACCATCACCTGCAGGACATCAAACAGATTTCTCAAAAGGTGTCTTCGCCTGCAGACTTGGTCATCACCCTGGATGCTGGGGCTCTCGACCGCAGCGGCGAAGCCTTGCACGGTTTGGATGTCGTGGATATCAACATAGACCACCATGTAACCAACACGCGCTTTGCCGCCCTTAACTGGGTGGACCCGGCGGCCGTCGCCACTTGCGCCATCCTCGCCGAGTTGTTTCCGGACTTGGGATTGCCGTTTACCCCGGCAATCCTGGATGCCCTGCTCACGGGCATCCTAACGGACACCCTGGGCTTCCGCACTTCGAACATGACCCCCAAGGCCCTCCGCATCGCCGCCGACCTGGTGGAAAAGGGCGCCGATCTGCCCACGCTCTACGAGCGCGCTTTGCTGCGCCGCTCCTTTCATGCGCTGCGTTATTGGGGCGCCGGTCTCTCTAAGCTGCAGCGCGAAGGTCGGCTGGTATGGACTTCATTGTCTTTAGCGGATCGCAAGGAGGCCAATTATCCCAGCAACGATGACGCCGAACTAGTGAACAACATCGCTATCGTGGAAGGGGCCTCGGTGGTTGTGCTTTTCATCGAACAGCACGACAACCAGGTGAAGATCAGTTGGCGCAGTCAGGGTGATGTGGACGTGTCGAAGATTGCCGCCGAGTTCGGCGGCGGCGGCCATGTGCCGGCCGCGGGCGCCGTGCTGGTGGGCAGCCTCGAAGAGGTTCAACGACGCGTCCTGCAGGCTACCCGCGTAACTTTGCAAGGAGTACCCGCGTAATGATGGTTGTTAATCGAAGTATGGTAAAACCAAGGAAAACTTGCTATCGCGTCGGTGTCTTTCCGACGCAACCGCTGTTGCGAGAGCCTGTCCCGATAAGCCACTTTGTGGCGAGGGAAGCCGAGCGTAAGCGAGGCAGAGCTGCCTGAGCGAAGCGAATGGGAAGCAAACTCGCGCCATAAATATCAGGGATACACAAAAAAGGAAGACTCGATAAATGTATAACGATTCTCAATCCAATGACTTTGAGGGAAGCCGAGGCAAGGAAGGCTTTGCCTTCCGCAGTTGCGAGGAACCGAGCGTCAGCGAGGTGGAGCCTGCCCTGAGCGAAGCGAATGGGAAGCAATCCCCCCGATGGATAAAAGGGATATGTCACAAAAGGATGATTTCATAATGCATAACGATTTTCAATCCAATAACTTTGGGGGAAGCCGAGGTCGCATGGATCAGGAAACAGTCAAT
>CAYJMC010000005.1:0-70275 GCA_964371335.1 uncultured Anaerolineaceae bacterium | reverse complement strand
TCAATCCAATAACTTTGGGGGAAGCCGAGGTCGCATGGATCAGGAAACAGTCAATAACCTCGTTTCAGGTGTACTCGTGGTGGATAAGCCGGTAGGCCTAACCTCCCACGATGTCGTGCAGATCATCCGCCGCGGCACCGGTATCCGCCGCGCCGGCCATACCGGCACTCTCGATCCGCGCGCCTCTGGCGTGCTGGTCGTGCTCATCGGCCCTGCGGTGCGCCTCAGCGAGTTCGTCTCCGCCGAAGATAAGCGCTATCAGGCAACCATCAAGTTGGGTTCCTCCACGGACACCTACGACGCCGAAGGTATCTCCAGCGAACCCGAAGTTCCCGTCAACGTGAGCCGCGAGCAGTTCACCGAATTGCTTACCCACTTCGTTGGTGAGATCGAACAGACCCCACCGCCATACTCTGCAGTCAAAGTGGGCGGCCAAAAAGCTTATGAGATGGCCCGCCGCGGTGAAGAAGTCGACTTGGCCCCGCGCATCATCCACGTCCACAGCCTCGAACTGCTCGAGTGGGCGCTTCCAGAAGTTGTCGTCGATGTCCATTGCTCATCGGGCACTTACGTGCGTTCGCTGGCCCATGACATCGGCGAAGAGCTTGGTGTGGGTGCGCACCTGGTAGGCCTGCGCCGCACCCGCAGCGGCCGCTTCACTCTGCGCGACGCAGTGTCCCTGCGCCGCTTGCGCGACGCTTTCGAAGGCGGCACCTGGGCGCAGTTCCTCATCCCTGCTTCTGAAGCGCTCGCCGACTGGCCCGCCATTGAACTCGACGAAGAAATGCTGGAGAAGGTGCGCAACGGTCATCGCATTCCTGCCAAGGAAGGCGATCAAGGATTGGCCCGAGCGGTAAGCCAGCAGGGCGATCTGGTGGCCATCATGGAAGTCAACGGCACCGAATGGCAGCCGCGTAAAGTATTCCTTTCTTCCTGATTAGTCTTGTGGCAAGATTATCTTCGCTTACTTCGGTAGGGGCGGGTCCAAGGGAAGCTTTGCTTCCCGCAGTTGCGAGTGCCTGTCCCGAGAAGCAGCTATGCTGCGCCGAGGGAAGGCCGAAGGCTAGAGCCTGCCCTGACCCTGAACAAAGTGAAGGGGAATGGGAAGCAATCCCCGCCCACGCCGACCTGTGGTCGGCGTAACGAAGAATTAATTCTGCATGCAACAATTCGCTTCGCTGCAAGACGCGCGGTGCAAAAATGCCTGGCTCACCATCGGCGCGTTCGATGGTGTACACCTAGGCCATCAACGCATCCTGAACGATCTGACTGCCGGAGCGCACCAACAAGGTGATCCGGCAGTTGTGCTTACCTTCTATCCGCATCCCGCTGAAGTCCTGCGCGGACCGCGCAACAACTTCTATCTTATGACGCCGGAAGCGAAGGCTCAGCAGCTTGAACTGATGGGCGTCGATATCCTTATCACTCAACCCTTCGATCTCGAATTTTCAAGGACTTCAGCTCGCGATTTTGTGATCCAACTCAAAGATCGTCTCGACCTCAAAGAACTTTGGGTGGGTCACGACTTTGCACTCGGCCACAATCGCGAAGGGGATTTTGCTACTCTGAAAAAATTCGGCGCAGAGATGGGCTTCAGCGTTCACGCCATCGCCGCCGTGGAGATCGATGGCGAACCCGTTTCCTCCTCGCGCATCCGTAGGCTGCTATCTACGGGTGATGTGCAAGCCGCGGCAAGATTACTTGGGCGCCCTTACTCGCTTGCTGGCGAGGTCACCGGCGGCGCCAAGCGCGGCCGTTCCATTGGCATTCCCACTGCCAACTTGGCGCTCTGGGAAAAACGCGCCGTGCCCGCTTCGGGGGTCTATGTGACCTGGGCCACCCTCGGTGATCGGCGCTGGGGGTCCGTGACCAACATCGGCGTCCGTCCTACCTTCAAAGATAAACTAAGTGCGCCTGTTGTGGAATCCCACCTCTTGGACTACGACGGTGGCGATTTCTACGGCCAGACTCTTCGCTTGGATTTCATCGCCCGCCTGCGCGGCGAGCAGCGCTTCGCCGGCGTGGATGAACTGGTGGCGCAGATCCATCGCGACATCCAAGCCGGCCGCATCGCGCTCTTCGAACTGGCCGACGAATGGTGGAATGAGACCTTGCCCTGATTGCACTTAATCCGTCATTCGAGCAAAGCGCAGCAATCTTTCGAATTGTCATTCCGAACGAGTAAATAAGCCCTTACCCAGGAAAAATCGAGCCAGTGAGGAATCCCTATAACCACGTCTTCCGAAACTAGTGGTTTCACAAACCCGCTTCTCCTCTTCTTGCAACTCGTTCCAAAGTATCATCGACTACCATTCGGCCCGATTAAGTTAAACTGGTTGAACTGCAATGAAGCCTTATCTTGACCTCATGCAACGCGTCCTCGAGTCCGGCGTCGAAAAAGGCGACCGCACCGGCACCGGCACGCGCTCCCTCTTCGGCCATCAGATGCGCTTCGACCTTGCCGAAGGTTTCCCGCTCCTCACCACCAAACAGCTCCACCTCAAATCCATCATCTACGAATTGCTCTGGTTCCTGCGCGGCGAAACCAACATCGCCTATCTCAAAGAGCATGGTGTGCGCATCTGGGACGAGTGGGCCGACGAGCGCGGTGAGCTGGGTCCCGTGTACGGCGCCCAGTGGCGCTCCTGGCCTTCCGCGGATGGCCAAGCCATCGATCAGATCTCCTGGGTGCTCGAAGAAATCCGGCGTAACCCCGATTCACGCCGCCTCATTGTGTCCGCCTGGAATCCTGCCGACCTTCAGCGCATGGCCCTGCCGCCCTGCCATCTGCTCTTCCAGTTCTATGTCGCCGAAGGCCGCCTGTCTTGCCATCTCTACCAGCGCTCGGCCGACATCTTCCTCGGGCTCCCCTTTAACATCGCATCCTATGCATTGCTCACGCTCATGATGTCCCAGACCTGTAACCTTAAACCTGGAACGTTTATTATCAGCCTCGGCGACGCGCACCTTTACATCAATCACTTCGAACAGGCCAAGATGCAGCTTGCCCGGGAACCACATCCCCTGCCGGGTATGCAGTTAAATCCCGCAGTGAATTCCCTCTTCGATTTTGATTATGACGATTTCACCTTGCTCAACTACCAAGCTCACCCCCACATCAAAGCCCGGGTCGCGGTGTAAACCTTGCGAAGGTTAGACGAAGTCGAACCTCTTTTGTCCTTAAGCCGTCGCAAGGTTACAAAAAGGGAACCTGCATGCTGATCTCCATCGTCGCCGCCGTCGACCAAAAAGGCGGCATCGGCCGCGACAACCGTCTCCCCTGGCACCTCTCCGATGACCTCAAGCATTTCCGCCGCCTCACCATAGGCCATCATGTCCTCATGGGCCGCAAAACCTACGAAAGTTCTCAGGGGAAGATGCCCGGTCGCAAACTGATCGTGCTCTCGCGTTCCACAGGCCTCCTGGCGCCGGACGTCAAAATCGTTTCCTCGCTGGAAGCCGGCATCAAATTCGCCCAGGATGCCGGTGAGGCCGAACTCTTTATCATCGGTGGCGCACAAGTATTCGCCCAGGCGCTGCCATTCGCGAATCACATCTACTACACCGAAGTCCGCGCCGATGCCGGCGCCGACACCTTCTTTCCTGTATTCGATCGCTCCCAATGGAAAGAAAGCTCCCGCCTGGATTTCCCCGCAGGGCCCAAAAACGATTACCCTTTCTCTATCCTCCATTTGGAAAAGTCCAATCCATAATCTCGCTGCCTTGTGGGCTGAGCAAATCATTTATCAATTGCCAGCCTGCTTGTGGGCTAGTTGCCTTGCTCAACCTCGACTTTTTTATATCCGTTCAATGATGGCGAGAAAATATCATCTGGAATTGCAGGATTGATCTCGATTCGCTGAAACATTGTTTCCTCAATAAGTTTGCCGAGCATGTTCACATCTGTGCTGTAAACTTCGGCTTTAAGGATTAAACCCAACTCTTGGTCAACCCAAAACTTAGCGTTCATCGTAATATCCCCCACATCATTTTTTAGTTGATAAGTTATTACCCATACTTTTCTGTCTAATAACGAATCTTTAGCTAACAATTCGTATTCGCCCACTCTTTGTGCTAAGCCCGTTGGATAAATGTAGTCCGCGATTGGCGATGGCGCCCACATGGCTAAGGGATATCTGTAGATCTCATTTTGGGTATCGCCTAAATTGGTCGGCAGTCTAGAAAGAGCTTCCTCGATATCTGGTTGACCATATTTCGTATAAGTCGATCATTGTTGTTGATTTCAAAAATATTTTCGCCCGTCACTTATCCAAACGAGCCCGATCGACGGCATCACAAACCGAGATTTATCGGGGTTTGTAATGGCAAACTCGCTGACCGTTACCAGCTCTTCGCCATCTGATAGATACCAAGTGGTCACCGCTTCCCCTTCCAGCGAAGACCAATTTGCATGGCTGGTTAACATTAGTTGGCGAATTGAATTGACATCCGTTCGATCTTTAGGAAAAAGGATCAACTTCCCGTCTCCAATAAAGAAACAACCCAATACAAGCAAACCTAAGATTAACCCCGCAATGATGCTTGAAATCGAGGCTCGCTTGGACATGTGCCCTCCTTGCGGTACTCCCTCAAAAATATAAAGAAACTTACCCCATGAAGATCGATACGTCTAGAGTGCATGTTTACTTTGTATCTAGGCAAATGTAATGTGATATTTTTGTTGGCTAGGGCTGTCTAACGCCCAACGCTTTCAACCCTCATCCCTCATCCTTTCCCCTGTGGTATCCTAACTCTGTTGCATTAATTTCGGCTGGGCGCGTCCCGCACACCCAACCTTCGCGATCAATCAAATGACCACTACCGTCCTTCCCGCACAACCCGCGGCTGAATTTACATTGCCGCACCGCTACCGCACCGACCGGCGCACGCCGCTGCGCTGGCTGCTCTCCCACGTGTGGCGCTACTGGCCGTTGGCCATCATGCTCTTCATCGGTGCCGCCAGCAACGGCGCCCTGGCCGCGGTAGTCCCCATCGTCATCGGCGATGCCTTCGAAGCGATTATGCAATCGCCGCCGCGCACCGATCTCCTCCTCGGCTTCGCGCTGCTTATCATTGGCAGCCAGGGCATCCGTTCTCTGCTCCAGTTTGCCCGTAACTTCAGCGCCGAGTGGCTGGGCCAGCTCCTCGAGCGCAACATTCGCGACGAACTCTACGTCAGCCTGCTGGGCAAGAGCATGACTTTCCACAGCCTGCAATCCGTGGGCGACACCATGGCCCGCGCCACCAACGACGTGCGCGAGATCAACCTGATGTTCAACCCCGGCCTCAACCTGGTGATCGGCGCCGCCATGTTCCTCTTTTCGCCGCTCTTTGCCTCTTTGGCGATTCATCCTGCCCTGGTGCTTACGCCTCTGCTGTTCACCGTCGCCTACTTCCTTTCCATCTGGCAATACCTGGTGGAGCTGGCACCCGTCACCCGCGAACTGCGGCATTCTTTCGGCACGCTCAACTCGCGCCTTTCCGAAGCGCTGGATGGCATCGAAACTGTCAAAGGCGCCGCGCAGGAAAAAGAAGAAGTCCAGCTCTTTAAATCCAATGCCAATCGCTTCCGCGCTGCCTACATTCGCGAGGGCTACATCGAGGCGCGTTTCCTCCCCATGCTGCTGATGAGCCTCGCTGAAGCCGCCGGCCTCTGGCACTCCTTGGTGCTCTATCAGCAGGGCCAGATCGTCCTGGGCCAGGTCATCGCCTACTTTGGCTTATTGATGCTCTTCGGTTTCCCGGTCCACACTTCGCTGTTCGCTTATTCGCAGGTTTCGCTGGGAGTTGCTTCCGCACGCCGCATCCTCGAGCTCATCAACAACGAAACCGATCTCGACCAGAACATTGCCGGGTACGGCGGCGAGATGAAGGGTGACATCGAATTCCGCAATGTCACCTTCGCCTACGACAAAGACGAGCCCGCTTTGCAAGAGGTGTCGTTCCACATTCCGGCCGGCCGAACAGTGGCCATCGTCGGGCAGACCGGCGTCGGCAAGACCTCCCTGGCCAAATTGGTCAACCGCACCTATGACGTCACCTCCGGACAGGTCCTGGTGGACGGCGTCGACGTGCGCGACTGGAACCTGGAAGCTCTGCGCCGCCACATTTCCATCATCGAGCAGGATATTTTCCTGTTTTCGCGCAGCATCGCCGACAACATTGCCTTCGGCAAGAAAGACGCCTCCCGCGCCGAGATTGAAATTGCCGCCCAACAAGCCCAGGCGCACGAATTCATCATGGAATTCAAAGAGGGCTACGACACCGTCATCGGCGACCGCGGCGTCACGCTTTCCGGCGGCCAGCGCCAGCGCCTGGCTCTCGCCCGCGCCTTCCTCACCGATCCCGCCATTCTCATCCTCGACGATTCCACCTCCGCCATCGACTCCGCCACCGAGGACCTGATTCAGCGCGCCATCTATGCTGCCGCCAGGGGCCGCACCACCATGATGATCACCCACCGTCTCTCGCAGATCCGCTGGGCCGACCTGATCTTAGTGATGCGCTCGGGGCGCGTGGTGGCCTCCGGCAGCCACGATGAATTGATGCAATCCTCCAAAGCCTACCGCCGCATCTTTAGCGAATGAATACTTCCATTTCCTTCATTGCAAGTGACTTTCGTTCTTTCTTGAACTTGTCATTCCGAGGCGGCGAGCGAAATCATTATCCGACTGCAGATTCAAAACAGCCGAGGAATCCCCAAAACGAACTCTTCGGAACAACCAAGTTCTGCAAATCCAGTCTTTTCTTTTCCCTCATCCCTTCTCCCTTCCTGATCCATGGGTTTCTTCTCCGGCCTTTCCCTTTTTGTCATCCCGAGCGGGTACGTAAATCATTACCCAAGCAGACTCCTATGCCAGCGAGGGACCCCTATAACGCAGTCTTCCGCATAACCATGTTCTGCAATTCTTTTTTCCGCTCCATCAGCGTGTAGCCATGGGTTTCTTCTCCGGCCTCGACGTAGAAGCATACGACCGCCAATACAGCGACCGCCAGTTGTTGTCGCGCATGGGCAGCTATTTCCGCCCTTACGCGCTGCCCATGGCAGGCATCGGCCTGCTCTCGTTGTTCAACGCCATGGCTGGCGCCGCGGTCCCGCTGTTGCTTGCCCGCGCCCTGGATCTCGCCGGTCCTGCCATCACCGCTTTCCAAATCCTTATCGTTACTTTGGTGGTGCTCGCCTCCGGCGTGCTGGTCTGGGCCGCCAACTGGTGGCGCCGCCGCCTCACCGCCCGCGTCATCGGCGACGTGGTGATGGATATCCGCGTGGACGGCTTCCGCGCCGCCACCGAGCATGATCTCTCTTTCTACGACGAGAATCCCGCCGCCAAAGTGATCTCGCGCATCACCTCCGATACGCGCGAGTTTGGTGACATGATCGTGCTGGTGACCGATCTGATCTCCGCCTTCGGGCAGGCCATTCTGCTGAGCATCGTCTTGATCTTCATCCAGGGTTGGCTGTCCCTGATCCTCTTCGCCCAACTCCCCATCTTCTACCTCGCCGCGGCGGGGTTCCGCGCCGCCGCCCGGCGCACTACCCAGCGCGGCATGCGCGCCATGGGCAACGTGAATGCCGCCATCAAAGAGACCGTCAGCGGCATCGCTGTGGCCAAGAACTTCCGCCAGGAAGAAATGATCTTCAACGAGTTCAACGAAGCCAACCAGGGTTCCTACCGCGTCAATATCCGCCGCGGCCTGGTGCTCTCCTCCGTGTTTCCTACGCTCAACGCCCTGGCCGCCTTTGGCAACGCCATCCTCCTCTACATCGGCGGCAACTCCGTGGCGGAAGGCGTAATCACCGCCGGCGCCTGGTACCTCTTCATGCAGAGCCTGGGCCGCTTCATCGACCCGGTTCTGCAGCTGGCCTCCTTCTGGACCCAGGTGCAGTCCGGCCTCTCTGCCGCCGAGCGCTCCTTCGCACTGATCGACGCTGAGCCCAAGGTGCTTCAGGTCGCCAATGACGACATCCCAGGCTTGCGCGGCGAGATCGAATTCCAGCATTTCAGTTTCCGCTACACCGAACGCCAGGCAGTGTTGCGCGATTTCAATCTACACATTGCCCCCGGCGAGAACGTCGCCCTGGTGGGCCACACCGGCGCCGGGAAGTCTTCTATCGCCAAATTGGTCGCCCGCTTCTACGAATTCCAGGAAGGGCGCCTGCTCATCGATGGCAAAGACATCCGCACCTTCAACCTCGCCCAGTACCGCCGCCAGTTGGGCATCGTCTCGCAACAACCGTTCCTTTTTTCAGGAACAGTTGTAGAAAACATCCGCTACGCCGCGCCCATGGCTACCGACGCCGACATCACGGCGTTGGCGCGCCGCATTGGCGACGGCGAATGGCTGGAGACTCTGCCGCAGGGCTTGCAAACCGAAGTGGGCGAGCGCGGCGGCCGCCTCTCCATGGGGCAGCGCCAGCTGGTCTCGCTGCTGCGCGTGCTGGTGCAGAAACCGGCCATCTTCGTGCTCGACGAGGCCACCGCCAGCATCGATCCCTTCACCGAGTGGCAGATCCAGCAGGCGGTCAACCTGATCCTGCGCGAGAGCACCAGCATCCTCATTGCCCATCGCCTCTCCACCATCAAGGCCGCCGACCGTATCATTGTGCTGCGCCAGGGCCAGATCATCGAAGAGGGCGACCACGACAACCTGCTGGCGCAGGGCGGCCACTACGCCACGCTGTACAACACTTACTTCCGCCATCAGAGCCTCGCGTATATCGAAGAATCTCGTAGGCTCGCTGAACAACAAACTTAGGATTCTGGAGTTTGCGAAGCAAACTCCAACGCATCTGCCATTTTTCCAGATTGATCTGCACACGTCTATTTCGCCCTCCTAACCTGTGCTTTTTTTAACAATGAGTGCATAAGTCACTTTTTCGAGGTAATTTGCGCATAGTTGGCTTTGTTTTATCGGGGTCATATGACCCTTTGTCACCCCCTGCTGAGTCCTACACTCTATTCAGGTTCCATTGCGCCACTTCTCCGCCACACAACACTAATAAAAAGTTGGTTGCTGTGTGACAACACAGCTTCAAAGAGGAAAAATGAAAACTCGTTTGTTCCCATTTGTATTGATTATTGTTCTCGCCACCGCGTGTGGCCCCACCGCCCCTGCATCCGATCCTGCAGCCCAGAATGCGACATCTGCGCCGACGCAGCCATCCGTTGCCAGCGCGCCGAACCCGCTTAACGTGAATGTCATCTTGGACGATGACTTGGCCGCCAGCGCGGTCATCTCCACGGCAGGCGGATCGCTGTCTGCGCAGGCTGCCGATGGCACCCAGTTTACGCTCACCTTTCCAGAAGGCGCATTGCAAAGCGAGGAAACGATCACTCTGACGCCGGTATCCGGCGTTGAAGGTTTGCCGTTCAGCGGCGGCTTGGTCGGCGGGGTGCAGATGGCGCCGGAAGACTTGCGGTTGTTCCAACCTGCCACGCTCACCATCGAATCCCCCAATACGGTCGCAGACGAAGGTTTTGAAACGGTGGCTTTTGGCTATCATCAGGATGGCCAGGGGGTGTATCTCAATCCATCAACGATTGTGGGAAACATCCTGACACTCGAGGTCTGGCATTTCAGCGGAGCGGCTGCCGCCCAAGCCACACCAACTGAGATCCAAACTCAGCATCAAGAATATGTTCCATCCATTGCAGAAGATGCCTTCACCCAACGCGTGATGGAATATCTGGGCATTGAGCGCCAGGCCCAAATGCTGGGTGAACCGGATCCCGAGGGCGGGGAAAGAATGATTGAATTTTTGCGCGAGGCATACGAGAGTTTCATTGCCCCTCAACTGCCCATCGCGCTGCAGGATTGTAAAAAGGCTCCGGCCATTCTTTCCAGGGCGCTGAGCTGGGCAAGGCAGGCCACCCTCATGACAGGAGAGGATGAATTTGGACCTGAGATCGATAAAATTATGGAGACTATCGAGCAGGCCAAGGAAAAATGCATCCAAAATTACACCGGTGAGGGGAAGTACCGCATCTCTGGGGAACAAAGCGGAATGCAAGTGGTCAGTGGCTACGAGTTCCAGATCACCTTCCGTGCCAACGCGGATGGGACCATTGTGGGAGATGGCGTCATTCAAAAAGTCGAAGCCTCCTCGGGCAGCGAGTATTTCCTGTGCACCGACCCCGGGATTTCGTCGTTGGTCTTCCCTCCCATGCAGATCAACGGTACAGTGACTCGGGATGCGGCCGGACAACCCGAGACTTTCCATTTGTTCCTGGAGGGACTGCCGTCTACCAGCACATCGCAGTACACGTGCACGCTGTTTCTCACAGGCGATACCTGGCCATTGGACGCGTTTCCGGACCAGGGGTTCTTTATTGAAAGCCTGGAGATCGACGCCGCGGATGGCGCCCAAGCCCAAAGTGAAGACACTACTACTGGCTATATGGGTACAACCGTGGTCACCTCTTGGGAACTGGTAATCCACAAGCAGGCAAATCCGTAGCAAGTGGCCCGGCTCCAATTGATCAATAAACGGTGCAGAGGCGCCGTTTATTTTTAATGTTTCACATCTCGTTTGCCCCTGGCTTCCCATTACAGGTTATGGATTGACGCCCAAACTTCAATCTTGTATTCATCCGCGTACTGGGGAACCAGATAGATCGAAGAAGGCAACCACGAGGACCTGCTGACCGCCGGCGGCCACTACGCCACGCTGTACAACACTTACTTCCGCCATCAAAGCCTGGCATATATCGAAGAGAGTCGCAAGTTGGCTGCTGCCAGGTGAGTTTAGTCTCTGCCTCCTAACTTTTCTTTTCACCCTTTGCGTCTGCTCTCTTTTCATTTATAGTTTCCCTTAATCGATCCATGAGTCCGCCCGCCTCAGTTCAACGCATCCCCCTTACAAAGATTCTCGTCCCACAGTTAATCAGGGATGCGCTGCCTCGGCGAAATCTCATTGTTTCCCTCCATCACTCGATGTCCACTAACCGCCTGACCCTGCTTTCTGCATCCGCCGGCGCCGGCAAGACCACAGCCGTGCTCGCCGTTCACGCTGCGAATCCAGAATTGAAGATCGCTTGGCTCTCCATCGACGAGGGTGATAACGACGCCTACACCTTCCTCCGCCTGATGGTGGCTGCGCTGCAGCTTCTGGTTCCCGACATTGCTTCGCAGGCCAGTCGTTCCCTGGAGATGGGCGACGCTGGCAATGTCCCCCCGCTTACCGTGGCATCCATGCTGGTCAATGACCTGGCGACTCATTTCACCGAACTCACCATCATCGTGTTTGACGATCTGCATCGCGTTTCAGACGAGCGCATATTCCAGATCATCGATTACCTCCTGGAGCGTTCACCGGCCCACATCCATTTTGTTGTCACCACGCGCCAAGATCCGTCATTGCGCCTTTCCCATCTACTGGCCGCGGGTAACATGGAAGAATTTCGCACTGACCGACTAATGTTCTCCGCGGAAGACGTTTCCACCTTGCTGAACGAGATCATCGACCTGCAGTTGACTGCCGCGGATGTGCGACATATCGTCGATCGCACCGAAGGCTGGGCCGCGGGCATCCGCCTGCTGGCGCTTTCGCTGCAGTCGCTGGAGCCGGGTCAGGCACGCAGCAGTTGGATAGAGAACCTATCGGCTAGCCAACGCTTCCTGTTCGATTATCTGGTCGAAGAAGTCATCGGCCACCTCGATCCTGATTTGCGCGATTTCATGCTGCAAACCTCCATCCTGGATGAACTGACTCCTTCTGTATGTAATGCCGTTACTGTGCGCTCCGATTCCGAAATTGTCCTGGACGAGCTCTACCGCAAGAATCTTTTCCTGACGCTCGAAGAAGGATCGGGACTCGCTGAACCCAGCTATCGCACTCATGCCCTGTTTGCTCAATTCCTGCAGAAAGAACTTAGACTTAAAGCGCCTGCCCTGATCCCGGAGCTTCATTTGCGCGCCGCTGGCGTTGCTCGCTTTCCCGAGCAACGCATCCGGCATTTGTTGGCGGCGCAAGCCTGGGACGCGGTCATTCCTGAAATAACCGCGATCGGTAAGCAGCAGTCCGTGCACGGATACATTTCCCCGCAAACTATTGATTGGATCGATCGCATCCCGGTTTCCCTCCGTGAGAAACACTACTGGCTTGATCTGATCCGATCCAGTTTTCTCCGTCAGAAGGGAAGGCTCCAAGAATCCTGGGCGTTGGCTAAACCGGCGTTGGCGCAGGCCGAAAAGGCCGGCGATATCGACGGCCAGCTGGAAGCGCTCTGGACCCTGGGCTTTTATGGCACCGAGCAGCGCGACGTGCAGTGGCGAAAACGATTGATCGAACTGGCTGCCAGGTACCCCGACCATATTTTCCCCATCCGCAGAGCCCATTTTTCTCTTTCCAAGGCCTGGCTGGCACAGGACTGGGAACAAACCGGCCAATTTGTCCGCGAGTTCATCGATTTGGCGCGTCAGGCGAATCCGGAAGATCGTTACCACATGACCGCCCAACACGTGGGCGCCCAATTTTTATTTATCGATGGCGGTATGAATTTGCTGGATGCGTTCGACCGCGAAAATGCCCACTTGCTCGGGGACGAGGAAGGCTTGCCTAAACTTGGGGCCTTGGCCCGCGGTGCCTGGGTGGCTTTGTTGCAGGGCAGGCTCTCGGAGGCCGAAACCCTGCATCAGCACGCCAGACGCAGCCTTGCGTTTTTTGGCAGTTTTGCCTTCCTAGATCTCACTTTGGATTGGCTGTTATTGAATCTCATGAACGTTAAAGGCGAATACCGTCGCCTGGAGGAATTTGTCCGGGAGGCTGTGCCACGCCTGGAGGCTGCAGACACCCATCGACGTAGTATTCCTTCGTATAAGATGGCGCTCTGGCGCGGGGTATGGTCGCAGGATCTCATCGATAAATCGCGCGGCATACGCGAAGACCTCATCGGCCTTTTGGATGAAAAGAATCTTCGTTTAAGCCCTGCCCCCCCGATCATTGAAGGTTGGGGTTTGTATGCAAGCAAAAAATTCAGCGCCGCCGAAGATAAATTCATTGAGGCAGTTCGCAGGCATGAAGAGCTTCGCTGGATCGGCACCTGGGGCAACGCCGGCATGGATCTGGCCGTCTTTTATTTGCAGCAAAATCGCAAGGAAGAAGCCCTGCGCGCTTGGCGCCGCACTGCGCAAGAATTGATCGCACGCGAAATGCCCGGGCAGCCGCTCATCACCGGCCCCAAAGCCATCCCTCTGCTGCAGTTGGCGGTCAAGCAAAGCGTATACCCGGATGTCGCCCAGGTGTCTCTGGCCGCCTTTGAAGCCAGCCGCGGGCCGCACACTATCGCTATCCCCGGCTCGGCCGAAACGCTGACCCCGCGCGAAGCGGAGGTGCTGCAGCTGCTGGTCAGCGGCTCCTCCAACCAGGAGATCGCCAGGCGACTGGTCGTGACCACGCGCACCGCCAAGGCGCATGTCAGCAATATCCTGCATAAGCTGCAGGTTTCTTCGCGGGCTGAGGCTATAGCCCGCGCTCACGAACTTTCCTTGCTCTAACCCAACATCTCGCGTTCATCCATCTTCCAAAGATTGGTCTTTAGGACAATGTGTTTGTCACGCCATTCATTTATTCTCCTAACGCCAAACCTAAACTAAAGGAGAAGAAATGAAGAAAATTGCTTTTGTGATCATCCTAGCAGCCTTGGCCCTTTCGATGGCGGCGTGCGAATTCAGTTTCAGCACCGCCAACATCGCCGACGCGTACATGGTTGCCGACCCCGATGGAGCCCAGCGCGTCACCAGCTATAGCCCAGACGCTACCTTCTACGCCATCGTGGATCTTGCCAACGCACCTAGCGACACCGTGGTAAAGGCTTCCTGGATTGCGGTGAACGCTGAAGGCGCGGAGCCCAATTTCCTCATTGACGAGGCCACGATAACCGGCGGCGACGCACAGCTCACCTTCAATCTGCAGAACGAGGCTGGTTTTGTTTGGCCCATTGGTTCGTACCGCGTCGATCTGTATCTGAACGATGAACTCAGCACCTCCCTAGAATTCCAGGTCCGATAAGCGACGATCGAAACAGGTTTGGAAAGCCCGCAGCACGCGCTGCGGGCTTTTCATTCCCAGGCCTCCTGCAAGATTGTCCTTCCCTTGCCTTTGAAATTGTCCTTAGGGCCAATGGAATTTCGTCTGAAAACAAATAATCTGTTGCCAATGCGGACTTCGCAAAAATCAAACTTTTAGGAGTGAAGAAATGAAAAAGAGTAGTTTGTTCGTCCTTTTGGTTGCCTCGCTGCTGCTCTCCGCCTGTGGCGCGCCCGCTGCGGCAACCATCGCGCCCACGGAGGAGGAAGTTGCTCCCACTCAGGCGCCTGCCACCGAAGAGACGGAGCCCACCGCCGAAACGGCTGCCGAGCTCCCAACTTCGCTGGCCATCACCGCCACCGCTGCGGGCTACGAGGCCTCCCGGTCGGTTGCCTCCGGTTGGGTGGAGGTTTCGCTTACCAACCAAGGCGAGGCTCGCCGCCAGGCTGCCATCTTCCGTTTTGAAGAAGGCAAGACCGTGGATGACTTGGCCGCCGCTCTGCAATCCGGCGAGCCCGGCATCCCGCGTTTCCTCACCGCCATGGGCGGCCCTGCCGGCGTGATGCCTGGTGCCTCCGGCAGTGTGGTGCTTCATCTGTTGCCCGGCGATTACGTCATCCTCGATCCGGAGCCGGATGAAACCGGCGTCCCCGCCCTGGCCAAGGGTTTCCTGCTGCCGTTCTCGGTAGCCGAAGAGGATAACGGCGCTGCCGAGCCTCAGGCCGACCTGATGATCGACATGGCCGACTACAGTTTCGTGCTGGATCCAGAAGCCATCCATGCCGGCCAGATCACCATCCAGGTGATGAACAGCGGCCCGGTGGAACCGCACGAGATGGCTGTGATCCGCCTGGATGAAGGCGCCAGCGTGCAAGATTTCCTGGCCGCGACGTCCCCCGACGCGCCTCCTGGGCCTCCGCCCGGACGCGGCGCCGCCGGCCTGGCTGCACTTTCCGTTGGTGAGGTGGCTTACGTCACCCTCGACCTGGAAGCCGGTGTGAATTACGGCCTGATTTGCTTCTTCCCGTCCTTTGTGAACGAAGGCATGCCGCATTTCATGTTGGGCATGGTGAATCAATTCGCCGTCCCCGCTGAGTAAATCGAGATCAACCCACTGCCGAGCCGGCTCTTGGCCGGCTCGCCTTACTCCAATCGAAAGAGAATTCCAATGAATATGACTCAAGCCACCATGATCAAGACCGATGAAGAGCAGATCCGCGAGGTCGTCGACCAGGTGCGGTTGGCATGGAACCGCGGAGACGGAAATGGCTATGCCGCTCCTTTCCTCGACGATGCCGATTACGTTGTTTGGAACGGCATCACAGTGAAAGGCCGCGCGGCGATCGCCGAAGGACACCAGCGTATTTTCGACACGATGTATCGCGGCACCACCAATCACCTCGCGGTGAGATCTGTGCGTTTCCTGGGCAGGGATGTCGCCGTGGTGCACTGCACCGCACACCTCACCCAGGCCGACGGATCGCAGCAGAGCCACGGCACGCTGCCCCTGTTCGTGATGACCAAGCTGGCGGGCGGCTGGAAGGTCGCCGCGTTCCAGAACACGCCGATTATCCAAGAGTCGCAGCCCCTTCAAGATTCATGACGCCGGCAGATCCTATCCGACCCGATCATGCGCCATGCACATTTACCGCATCCACTTGCAGGGGCATCTCGATGGCGCCTGGGCGGACTGGCTGGGGCCGTTGACGCTCCGACATCGCCCGGACGGCACTACCGAACTGCAGGGGCCTTTGCCAGACCAGGCGGCGTTGTACGGGCTGCTGGCCAAGTTGCGCGATCTAGGCATCCCCTTGCTCAACGTGGACCGCGTGGATAACGTTGACGCCGAAACGCTCTAGCAGGAAACTGTTTACGCTTCATCCTACTCCTCCCTGTGAAGACGCCCTCCTTTTTTGGAGGGCGCCTTCGATTCGGCACGGAAATCGAGTCTGCTGCTGATGCGCGCGGACGGAAAATTATCTAATACAATATCTATAACTCAACGGGCATTCTTATCGGGAAAGAAAGCCCTCACTTTTTCACTGTATCGCGCCAACGGAACAATTGAAAGGAAGACAAATGAAGAAACTGTTTGCCATCCTTCACCCGCGCCGCGCACCGCGTATCAACCTGCTCTCCAGCCTCCAGGAATTTATCCGCGAAGAGGGAGGCGGCGGAATCCTGTTGCTGCTGGCCACCGCGGTTGCCCTCGCCTGGGCCAACTCGCCCTGGGCAGATTCCTACGAAGCCTTGTGGTCCACTCCCTTCTCCGTCGGCATCGGCCCCTGGACTCTCTCTAAAGATCTGTTTCACTGGATCAACGACGGCCTGATGGCGATCTTCTTTTTTGTCGTCGGACTGGAGATCAAGCGCGAGATCCTGGTGGGCGAACTCTCCAAACCGCGCCAGGCCCTGTTTCCCATCGTGGCCGCCCTTGGCGGCATGGTGGTGCCGGCCATCCTGTACATTGCCTTCAACCTGGGCGGCCCCGGCGAAAATGGGTGGGCTATCCCTATGGCCACCGATATCGCCTTTGCTCTCGGCGTACTTTCGCTGCTGGGCAAGCGCGCGCCCTTCGCGTTGAAGGTCTTCCTCACCGCCGTCGCCATTGTGGACGACATCGGCGCGGTGCTGGTGATCGCCATCTTCTATAGCCACGACATCGTCTGGCTCAGCTTGCTGGTCGCCGGGCTGGCACTGGCGGCGCTGTTCCTGCTCAACTGGCTTTCGGTGCGCAATCTGCTGCCCTATGCCCTGCTGGGCGGGGCGGTCTGGCTGGCTTTCCTGCATTCGGGTGTGCACGCCACCATCGCCGGGGTTCTGGTGGCGGCTGCCATTCCGGCCAACCCGCGCATCGATCGCAAGAGTTTCCTCAAACGCAGTTATGCCTACCTGAAAACTTTCGAAGACTCAGGTGGCTCCGAATTAAATATCCTCACCAATAGCCAGCAGCGCGCCGCGGTGCGCGAACTCGAAGAGGCCGCCGAAAAGGTGGGTTCGCCCCTCCAGCGCCTGGAGCATGGTTTGCACCCCTGGGTGGCTTATGCCATCATGCCCATATTCGCCCTGGCTAACGCCGGCGTAGGCCTTATTGGCGGGCAAGGCGCCGCTCTGCTCACCCCGATCGGCCTGGGAGTGGTAGCCGGCCTGGCGCTGGGCAAGCAACTGGGCATCACCCTCTTCTCGTGGTTCTTCTCTCGCCTAGGCCTGGTCTCGCGGCCGCGCGGCTTGCGCTGGCGCCACATCTACGGCGCCGCCTGGCTTGGCGGCATCGGCTTCACCATGTCGCTGTTCATCACCGATCTGGCCTTTGCCGATCCCGCGCTCGTCCTGGCCGCCAAGCTGGGCATCCTTTCCGCCTCGGCGCTTTCTGCCTTGGGCGCGGCGGCGGTTTTGCTGGGCTTTGGGTCGAAGAATTAAAAGAATTTTCGCATCACTGCATATCACGGTTTCCCCCCTGTATGCAGCGGTCGCTGCTATTTAAGCAAATTGCGGCGCGCTAGCGCGGCGCGCGTCATGGGTCGCAGGTCCCGGCTGTACTTGCAGGTGTTTTCGTAGGTCTTCAAACTGAACGCGTTGCGCTGCCGGTGATAGCTTTGCATGGCTGCGTCCCAATCTTTTCTCCCCGATAGATATTCATCCAGTTCGTTTGCCAAATAGGTCGCGCCGGTCGCGCCCTGGTCGATGCCCTGGCCAGACCAGGGATCGATCACCATGCCGGCGTCACCTGCCAGCGCCCAACCTTCGCCGTACGGGATGCGCAATCTCCCCGGGATGCTGCCGGTGCCACGCACCGGGCCAACCCGCGTGGCGATCTTTAGGCGGTCTTTCAGCGCAACCATTTTTTGAAGTTCTCTTTCAAGGTGGGTCTCAGGGTCGCGCTTGAATTCTGCAAAATCCGCGATCGGCACCGTGGCCGCTACTAGGGTCAGGTTTTCATCGGTGGGGAACACATACACTAGATAATTCCCGTTGAAATGAAACTCGGCCGCAGGTCCTTCGTTGGGCGGCAAGTCTTTGTAGTAGGCGTAATACATCGCCCGGTTGACCGGCTCTTCGCGTTCCACTTTCGCCCCCGCCTGTTTGGCGACAAACGAATGCAGGCCGTCAGCCCCAACAACCACTCGGCTGCTTGCCTGGTGCTGGCCTTCGTCACCTTTCCAGCTTACGCCGCTTACCCGGCCGTTTTCTCTTAGGAGCTCCTGGACGACCGCCCCTTCTTTCATTTCCACGCTGGCAAAGGTTTTGGCGCGGCGCACCAGGATGTCATCCAAGGTGATGCGGCGAACGCAGAGGTAAAAGGGGAAATCCTGCGGACCATCGACGGGTTCAGGAAAAACGATGCCATCGATGGCGTTGTAATTTACTGTGAGGCGCGGGGCAACCGCCAACACCTGGTCCAGCACGCCTGCCGCCTGGAAAGCGCGCAAAGCGGGCGCCCTGAAGAAGTGGGTGGAGAGGGTGTCGCTGGGGAATTTGGCGCGATCCAGCAGAAGAATTTTGTGTCCGCGTTCGCCCAGCAAACTGGCCAGCAGGGACCCGGCCACCCGGGCGCCCACAATGATCGCGTCGTATTCTGGTGCTTGTGCCGCCATCCTTAGCCCCACTTAGACAGTATCCGCTTCAGTCGTGTTTTTCGACGGCGGCGACGGCGGATGAAAAATTTTCCAGTTGGACGACGGTAGCATCCTTGCGGAAGGCGGGCGGCAGGATGCTGATCGCTTCCTGCTTGCTGTCCAGTTCCACGATGATCCAGGCTTTGTGGACATCGTCCGAGCAGCCCCAGTCCGCATTGGTTAGAAAGTGCGACCCGGTCTTCATAAAAATATCTACCGTCCGCTCGCACACTTCCTTTGACGAACCATGCGGAACTTCGATCAGAAACTTTGCCATAAGACCTCCGGCGAATCTCATGAATTATAGGTGAAAATTCACCAATCTTGATCCTGCCAATCACTGACCTTGCGTCTCTCCGATTTTGAACTAAACTTCCCCTATCCATATTTTCCCCCGAGGAGAGATCATGAACAAGAGAACGCTTATCTTGATTGCCGCATTCGCCGCCCTGAGCCTGCTGGTGGCGGCCTGCGAATTCAGCTTCAGCACGGCCAACATCGCCGACGCCTTCATGGCCGCCGACCCCGATGGCAACACCCGCACCACCACCTACTCGCAGGACGCCATCTTCTACGCCATCGTGGACCTGGCCAACGCCCCCGACGACACCACCGTCAAAGCCTCCTGGTACGCCGTCAATGCCCAGGACATAGAACCGAATTTCCTCATCGACGAGGTCAGCATCACCAGCACCGATGGCCGCCTGACCTTCGACCTGCAGAACGCCCCCAATATGCTCTGGCCGCTCGGTTCTTACCGCGTCGACCTCTACCTGAACGACAAGCTGGACCGTTCGCTGGAGTTCACGGTTCAGTAGACAACATCACCCCCTTACTTTTGTCTCTCCATCTCTAAGTGGCCACCGCCCTTACCCTTTCTCGCGTTGTGCTTTTTCAACGCAGGGATGGGTAGGGGATGGGGTCGCCTTTAGATACGCCAACGCTTCCACAGGAAGCGCCATGGGTTTACCGATCGCGCTAACCCGCCTAATGCAAAGCTGGCTCCATAGAGCAGCATATATGGGAACAGGTTTGCCCTTCTTTTGAACAGGACCCGCCAAATTGTACGCGGCCAAAAGACCGAAAACATGCCGATTAATAACAGTAGGCCGGGTAATGCCTTTCCCAATAGATCTCTCAACAAAAACTTGCTGTATAGATGGTCGAAGAATTTATCCATTATTGCACCTCATGCCAGGGCGATAATAATACTTTAGCTGTTATGCATTTGTCGGCCTCGAGCAACTGTCTGGGCTGTTATCACCCCCGGACTCTTACTTGAAACACTTCTCGAATTTCCTTACGACCTGTCTTACCGTAACTAATATGTCTAGCATCCCAAGGCCTAATTGAATGAAATCTCCGGATTGAAACCTCTGTACTCCTAGGTCATAAATAACAAACGGTTGTTTATCGAATTCAAGATGACTCATAAATTTTATTGCCGGAAGTTTGTCGCCTTTTTTAAGAGGGAATGGTTGAAGTAATTTGAAGGTTGTCCTTGGCGTGCCTGACATAGCGACTTTCTTACGCGCAAATTTAATTTTGAAGGACTGGGAAAGCGGTTTAGAAAAATCGAAATCCAGGAAGTCCGTAAAGGTTTTAGGCATGTTTGCGATAGCTGTTGCCACCATTATTTCTCCGCAAACAGGTGTTATTACAAGGGTTCTATGCTTATCACGGTTGTTAAGGATGTTTAGGTCCGAAAGGGGTTCGAAACCTCTTTGGTAGGGTTGTACACTTTCGATCTTATCTATTAGATCATTACTCAAGGTGTTTACGCGTGCATTTTCAATCGTACTTGAAAAGTCTTTGGCGCTGTGAGCGATCGGAAACTTAACATTTTTTAAATTCTTACCCTGGATTAGACAAAGTTCATATGCAAGATAGTTAAGCGCAGATCTTAGATTATGGAGAGCATCGCCTAGAATAAGTGCGGTTCGCGGTGGAGGTTCACGAAGGGTTAAGATTTCAAATGTGTATTCGGTGTTCTTTCTCATTATCTTCTTGCTATGTAACCCCAGGGTAACAGGATTGCCTTTTCGGAAGCGCTCGATAATGCTGTTCAATTCGTTGATGTGCTTCTTGGCTCGTTCGATTTTCTGGTAGACACCAAAAAGTGAACTTCTCTCGGCTAACATTTTCTTTGAAAATCCATGCCCAAATCTGAGTATAGCATTCAGGGTAAATGTTAGGTGACAGGGCAAATACAACGGTTATATATGACTGCGATAATAATACTTTTGATGTCGTGCGCCTGTGCCCGCCAAGGTGGAGCACAGGATTATGTTGAATTTCTGTTATTTTCCCAACTAAGGATGTAAACAATTCGTCCGGTTCCAAATCCTGCGGCAACTGCATCTTCTACAAGCCCCTAGACGAATACAAAGACCTCGTGCGCCAGTTCGGCGCCGGTTCGGCGCCGGTTCGCCCTTTGCTCTATACCTACGGTTACGGCCCCGAATACCTAACCCGCGATGGCATTTGCGAATCCCCCGGCGATCCGCCGATCCTCAGGACCGAGGTCTGCGACAACTACATCTCCCTATAGGAGCAAACCATGAACCTAATTGAAGACGCCCTCCATTTCGAGGGCGTCTTCTACAAAAGGAGAGGTGCAAACGAGTCCTACGCAGTTAATACGGACAAGTTATCAAAGGGGTTCATGCGCAGCAAAAGAAGCTGTGCGGGAGTTGCCAAAGGCAGGCAACTCCAGGTCGGGGATAGCCACGCCCGCTGCGCGGGCTCGCAATGGGTTTGCTGCGAGCGGTTCGAAACACCGCTCATAGCAAACCCATCTTCTCCATCACTTCCTTCATCGTGGCCTGCACCAGCGGACGGGCAGCCTCGGTGCCTTCATCCAAAATCCGCAAGACTTCTTTCGGCTTCTTCAAGAATTCGGCGCGGCGGGCGCGCAGCGGCGCCAAATATTCATTGAGCGCCTCTGCCAGTCTCTTCTTCACTTCCACGTCGCCCACCTTGCCTTGGCGATACTTCTTCTTGAAGTCTTCCACTTCATCCTTGTTGGGATTGAAGACGTCGTGGTATTCGAATACGGGGTTGCCTTCCACGGTGCCGGGGTCGGTGGCGCGCAGCCGCTTGGGATCGGTGTACATGCTCATCACCAGCTTGCGGGTTTGCTCTTCGCTGTCGCCCAGGCGGATGCTGTTGCCATACGAGTTGTGCATGATGCGGTTGTCGGTGCCGGGCAAGCGCGGCGTCTTGGTGAGCAGGCCTTCGGGTTCGGGGAAGGTCTCGCCATACAGCGAGTTGAAGCGCCGGGCGATCTCGCGGGTCAACTCGATATGCGGCATCTGGTCTTCGCCCACGGGGACGAGGTTGGCCTTGTAGATCAGGATGTCGGCGCTCTGCAGCACCGGATAAGTCAGCAGCCCGAGGGAGGGATTCAAGTTGAGCTGCTGGATCTGGTCCTTGTAGGTCGGCACGCGTTCCAGGCGCGAAACCGTGGTGAGCATGCCGAAGAGCATAGCCAACTGCGAGTGCTCCATCAGTGCGGACTGGCGCACGAAGGTTGCTTTCTGCGGGTCAAGCCCCGCGGCCAGCCAGTCCACCATCACGTCGGCGATGTTGGCCTGGATGCGGCCCGGGTGCTCATAGTCCGTGGTGAGCACGTGCAGGTCGGCGATGAGGAAGAAGCATTCGTAGTCCTCTTGCATCTTGGCCCACTGCTCGAGAGTGCCCACCAGATGGCCAATGTGGCGCGGCCCGGTGGGGCGGTGCCCGGTGAGGATGCGGCCGCGGGGTCCGCGCAATGTGGCCATAGCCGCCTTCGGCGGCTTGGTCTCGGATTTGGGGCTTTTCTTTGCTGCGGTCATTCAAACTCCTTTAGTTACATACTTTTCACTTCAGGATGGAGTAGCACACTTCGGTTTAAGCGCCTCTTTTAGCGCTTAAACAAAAAACGTTCAGTCCTGTGCAATCTTTCGATTGCGGAGGACGAACGTTGGACGTCCGTGGTGCCACCTCGATGAGTACGCAAACGCAAAAACGGCGTTTGCTTATGGAGTTGCCACTCGGCTGCGCCGACTAACGCAACTCCACCCTCGCTCATGGTTGCCTGTGATAACGGTGGCGGTCCGGCGGAGACTAGTGGCTATGCTTTCGTCTCGGCGACTCTGCGGTCCATTCGGCTCCGGCGTGAGGGCGAGCTTTTCATTATCGCTCGCTCACTGTGCCTTCGTTTCGGGGCTTACTCTTCCGCTTCAAAGTCGTTGTTTTATTCGATTGGAGGAAATTATGAGGGGTTATTGGTAAGTTGTCAAGGAGAAAAGCTAACCACAAAGGCACAAAGAACACAAAGGAGTATTTAATTAAAAATCTTTGTGCCCTTCGTGGCTTTGTGGTTATTAGTTAAATAAGATTGACATGCTACAATCCGCCGCCATGAATGACCGAAATTGTTTCATCTGCGTAGATATCGAAACTGCCGGACCCAACCCGACGGAATACTCAATGCTGTCAATTGGCGCGGCGCTGGTGGAGGATCCCGAGCAGAGCTTCTACATCGAGCTGCAGCCCTTCAATGGCAACCACGAGGCGGAATCGGATCGCATCCATGGGCTGTCGATCATGCAATTGCTGGAGAAAGGAACCAAGCCTAAAGAAGCCATGGAGCAATTCGCCGACTGGGTGAGCGAGGTTGCCAGCGGGCGCAAGCCGGTTTTTGTGGCGTTCAACGCGCCGTTCGATTGGATGTTCGTGAGCGATTATTTCCACAGTTACCTGGACCGCAACCCATTCGGCCACCGGGCGCTGGATATTAAAGCGGTCTACATGGGCCTGCATGGTGTGGACTGGGAAGAAACGACGTATGATGAGGTGAGCAGCCATTACCGGCTGCCGCCCGCTTTGTCGCATCACGCCGAACAGGACGCCCGCCAGGGCGCCGAACTTTTCGCTGCCATGCTCAATGAGCTAGCTGAAAGAAATCAACAATAAAAAGGATTGCTACGGACAAATAGGAGAGAGAACATGAGCGCTAGCCCGACACCTTCTGAAGATCTATCACGCATCATCAACTCTGCCAAGCGACTAGGCGTGGAAATGGACGAGGCCGGCGCGCTGCAATGGCTGGCCGCTGCCGCTGCCACCCAGGGCGACACGGATGATGTGGTGGTGGATGTGAAGTCCGGCGTCTTCGGGCACCGGCTGACCATGCTGGATTTCAGCCCGCAGGACCTGGCGCATTTCCGCAAGATCGGAAAACTTGTGGAGTTCGCTGACGTGCCCGGCAAGGTGGAGACCGCGCTGGCATTGTCGGGCTCGGCGGCGCAGTCGAAGATCCAGACGTATCCGGGCGACTGCGATTACTTCGAGCGGGTGAATATTCACGCCGCGACCCGCGCGGAAGCCTGCCAGACGCTGGGCAAACTGATCCGCGAGAAGGCGACGAGCACACTAAAGGGCCCCGGATATGAATTAATCGAAGTGAAGATGGGCAGCTACCAGCAGGATGTGCAGCGAGATGGCAAGAAGCTGCCCAAGGGTTCACCGATCTCGTGGAACGCAGATGAGGTCGGCAAAGGTGTGTTGGCGATGCTGGATGCGAACGGGAAGCCGCTGGCGATCACCTGGGAGCAGGCGGCGGAAGACCCGGGCTGGTGCAAGCTGGACTGGGTGGTGGCGGACGCGGTGCGCAAACAAGTGGTGAACGCAAGCAATATGCTGGACGCCACTTGGGAAGCGCCGGACGGAAGCATCACGCCGCTGGATGGATATTTGGATCCGTATTTCCAGGAAGTGTATTTGGAGGCGGAGTCCATTCCAGTGTTCACCAAGCTGGCCAAGCAAGTCGATGCCAACGCGCTGGATCATTACGTCGAGCAACTGGAACATGAAGTGCAGAAGTACATCACCAAGGATCCGAATTACGGCAAAGCTGCTAAACGCATGTATAACGTCTTTCGGCTTAAGGGTCGCTACGAGGAAGCTGCCTACGTGCGCGAACTTTTCGATGAGCCGGCCACGGTGCTGTATCAAGTGTGGTCGCTGATCCGCACAATCGATGATTGCTTTGTGCCGGGTTCGTCCATTGCGCTGCAGGATCTGCTCAACCAGGCGGATCATCTGATCCAAGTGGTGACGGACGCGCTGGAGGGAGAGCAAGAAGAGGAAATCGTGCGCGAGCTGCGCCAGCTGCGGGCGATCCTGGCCGCGGAAAAGGAACACGACTCGATCTCGCCGGGCGCGGAAGCGGCGCGGGCTGAACTGATCAACCTGGTGAATAACTTTTACTACGAGCGATTGACGGCGGTGCCGACGATCAAAGATTATATGGAAGGGCTGGGGAAGCAGGGATGAAGGATGAAGGGTGAAGGGATGAAAAAAAGAAACCCCTTACCCCGCCGAGCAAAGCTCGCATAGGTTTAGAAACCTGTCCCTACTATAAATCGCGCGCTAGCGTAATCCCGTGATCTTTACGCGGATGGGCTGCGAGTAGCTGGCGGCGAACTGTTCGGGGGTCATGTCGAGTTCGGCCATATCTTTCTTGTATTTCTTGATGTAGGCGGCTGACTGCGGGCCTTTAGGGGCGTTGGGTTCCAGGGCAGCAGCGCCGGTGAGCACGACGACGGTTTCGTCGCTGCCCCATTTGTCGGCGTTGAAGTGGAGGGAGACGTTGGGATGTTGACGGGTGTGAGCGACCTTGGCCGCTTTTGGCTGACTGTAGATCAGCACGTCGTCACCATCGGGCACGAACCAGACCGGGCGCGGCTGCGGGGTCAGGTCACTGCCGACGGTGGTGAGCCAGATGATAGTTTCACTGTCGAGAAGTTTCTTGGATTTCCCGCCAAGTTTAGGATTAAAGTCAGGCATAGTCACCTCCAATTTGAACGGATTTTATATGACTTCAGGTCGTTTTACCTCCAAATGTATAATCATCATATGGGTAATTCTCTCGGCGATACCGATCCAAAGGTGGAAGAGCAATACTTTGAAATGCTCCGTAATCTCCCGGGTTGGCGCAAATTAGAAATGGTCGCAGAGATCAATCGAGCAGTGAGGGAATTGAATTTGGCTGGATTGAGGAAGAGATTTCCCAATGACAGCGAAGGAAATTTGCGGCGCAGGCTGGCCGGTTTGCTCTACGGCGAGAAGCTGGCTGAAAAAACCTATGGGCATCTTAATGAATGATTCAAGCCCTATTTCGATAGTCCTTCTTGTTACTGAAGAACTTGAAAAGTTAGGAATCCCATATTTCTTGGCAGGATCATTGGCTTCTGCCTTATATGGAGTAGGCCGCTCGACTCTCGATGCGGACATTGTTGCCGATCTGCCAGCGGAGATGGTAAACAACTTTGTTTCGGCTTTGGAAAGACAATTTGTTGTCGATCAGGAAATGATTCTAAATGCCATCAGTCGCCGTGGCAGTTTCAACCTTTTGCATCGTCAAACCATGTTTAAAGTGGATGTGTTCTTACCTCAAGATGCCTTTGATCAAGCCCAGCTAGAACGCCGCTCGCCCGAGCAATTGCAGAAAGGTAATGGGCAAACTATTTTTGTTGCGAGTGCCGAGGATACAATATTGGCAAAACTTAGGTGGTTTCGTCTTGGGAATGAAATATCTGACCGCCAGTGGCAAGATATTCTTGGGATACTGAAATTACAGAGGGGAGTACTTGACACATCTTTGCTAGAGGACTGGGCCTCAAGAATCGGGGTTTCTGATTTGTTAAAAAAGGCATTTGAAGAAACTGGGATTCGATGACCGACCTTTTCGATCACGCGCTCAAACAACGGCTAACCACGGAAGCGCCCCTGGCGGCCCGCATGCGGCCGCGCAAACTTGACGAGTACATCGGCCAGGAGGACATTGTGGGCCAAGGGCGGCTGCTGCGCCGCGCCATCGAGGCGGACCGACTGTTCTCGTCCATTATTTTGTGGGGGCCGCCGGGATCGGGGAAGACGACACTGGCGATGGTGATCGCCAATCACACCCGATCGCACTTCGAAACACTCTCGGCGGTGATGGCGGGCAAGGCCGACCTGGCGGTAGTGATCAACGAAGCCAAGGAACGCCGCAAGCTGCACAATATCCGCACCATTCTTTTCGTGGATGAAGTGCATCGCTGGAATAAGGCACAGCAAGATGCGCTGCTGCCCCATGTGGAAAACGGGACGATTACGTTGATCGGCGCGACTACGGAGAACCCATATTTCGAAGTGATCGGCGCGCTGGTGTCGCGATCGCGCGTCTTCCAATTGCGGCCGCTGAGTAACGCCGATGTGCGCACCATCCTGGAGCAGGCGCTCGATGATAAAGAGCGCGGCTATGGCAACCGCGTGGTCCATGTAGATGAGGATGCGATGCAGCACATCATCCACATCGCCGGCGGGGATGCGCGCAATGCACTCAACGCGTTGGAGCTGGCTGTCGAAAGTACGCCGCCCCAGAACGGCCAGGCGCAGGGCGCAGTGCACGTGACGCTGTCGGTGGCGCAGGAATCCATCCAGCGGCGAGCGGTGCTGTACGACAAAGACGGCGACGCGCATTACGACACGATTTCGGCGTTCATCAAATCGGTGCGAGGGTCGGACCCGGATGCGGCGCTCTACTGGCTGGCCAAGATGCTGTACGCCGGCGAAGACCCGCGCTTTATCCTGCGGCGACTGCTGATCCTGGCTGGCGAGGACATAGGAATGGGCGACCCGCTGGGAATGGTGGTGGCCAGCGCCGCGGCGCAAGCCTTCGATTACGTCGGGCTACCCGAAGGTATCTATCCCATAGTGCACGCCACAATCTATCTTTCCACTGCACCGAAGTCGAATTCGGCAACGTCTTATTTTTCCGCGTACCAGAAGATCGAGGCGGATGGCCTGGTGGAAGTACCGGACCCGCTCAAAGACAAGAACCGCGATGCCAAGGCGCTGGGACACGGCAAGGGTTACGTCTACCCCCACGACGAGGCGGAGCATTTTGCGCCGCAGCAATATTTGCCCAAAGATGTACTTGGAACTTATTTCTACTTGCCGTCAGACCAGGGCTACGAGGCCGAGGTGCGGGCCCGTTTGGCGCGCTGGCGCGAAGCGCAGCGCAAGGCACTTGGGATCAAGACAACAAAGGAAGTGCCCGCGCCGGATACGGATACCATCGACCAATTGAAAAGCCGGCACAAGCCAACTTAAAAACAGCCTTTAGCTATCAGCTGTTAGCCGTAAGCTTAAACATCAACTCCGAATATTCATTTTCTGGAAAGCAAGTTCATAACGAGGCGGACTAAGGTTATCAATGTAGAATATTCACAAATGCCAACTGTCTACCTCATCCGTCACGGAATGAACGATTATGCAAAGAAGCAGCGGCTGGCTGGCCGGCTGCCCGGCGTACATCTCAACGAAGAAGGGCATGCCGAGGTGGCGGCGCTGGCAGAGGCGCTGAAGAGTATCCCGCTAAAGGCGGTGTACAGCAGCCCACTTGACCGGGCAGTGGAAACGGCGCAAATCCTTGCCAAGCCGCATGGATTGCGCGTCGAAAAACGCCCCAATCTCATTGAAACTGCGTTGGGTGAATGGGAGGGACAAAGCGTGAGGCGGCTAAGGCGCGACAAGCGCTGGAAGCAACTGCAGGAAAACCCGGCGAAGTTCAGGTTCCCGGCGGGTGAATGGATGGTAGAGCAACAGGCGCGTCTGGTCACCGAAGTGGAAACCCTGTGCGCCCGCCATCAAGCCAAGGATCACATTGCCATGGTGGGACACGCGGATCCATTGAAGCTGGTCATCGCCCATTACATTGGTTTGCCACTAGACCTCTTTCAACGATTGACGGTGGACACTGCTTCGGTGAGCACATTGATCGTAGGCAAGAACGAAACCCGATTACTGCGACTGAACTGGAAGCCAAAATAAATTGAGATGGCGGTCTGATATACTGACTCGCCCTACCTTTTTCTGACAATGGCGAAAAACAAACCCATTGAACTTCGCCCCGTGGGTCATATCACCACCGATGCCATCGGCCCGGCGGGGAAGCGCGTCTTTTACATCCAGGCCTGGAAAGAAGATCGCACCATCACGTTGGTCTGCGAAAAAACGCAGATCCAGAGCCTGGCTGTGGGCGTGGAGCAATTTCTTGCCGATGTGAGCACCAAGTATGCCGGTCTGCCCAATGCCTCTGCCGATTACGACGAAGACCAAATGCACGTCCACCCGCCGGTGGAGCCGCTGTTTCGCGTCGGCCAACTAGGTCTCGGCTATGACCCGGAAACCGATCTCGTCGCTCTCGAATTGCGGGGACTGGCAGAAGAAGAGGGCAAGTCCAACGATGACTTGAGCGTAGTGCGATTTTGGTGCACCCGATCTCAAATCCGCGCCATGGCCAATTGGGGCATGGAGCTGGCTTCCCGCGGCCGGCCGCTGTGCCCCCAATGCGGACAACCCATGGATCCGGCGGGGCATTTTTGTCCGCGGAAAAATGGGCATAAACACTAAGGGATGAAGGATGAGGGATAAGGGATGAATAGTCCAAGTCCCGTGGACCATTAGCAAATCTAATAATTTATTTCAAATACTAGAAAAGGGGACCATAGAAATAAAAGGCCAATTCACCTGGGGGTCAAACTTCACATTCCTGGCAAAGGTAGGTGACGGACCCAAGAAGTTGGAGGCAGTTTATAAACCGCAGCGCGGCGAGCGACCCCTGTGGGATTTTCCGGCAGAAACGTTGGCCGGGCGCGAGGTGGCGGCTTACCTGGTGAGCGAAGCGCTGGGATGGGATTTGGTGCCGCCCACGGTCTTTCGCGAGGACGGGCCACTGGGGCCGGGTTCGCTGCAACTACGCGTAGAGCATGATCCAGTGCAACACTATTTCACATTCGATGAGGCCACGCGCCAGCGGCTGCGACCGGTGGCGCTATTCGACCTCATCGTGAACAACGCTGACCGCAAAGGGGGACACATCCTGTTGGATGGCGACAAGCTGTGGCTGATCGACCACGGCATTTGCTTTCACGCGGAACCCAAGTTGCGAACGGTGGTGTGGGATTTTGCCGGGGACGCGATTCCTGATCATTTGCTGGGTGATATGAAAGCGTTGAGGGATCAATTGAATGCGAATAACGAATTACGGCGTCAATTGGGCGCCTATCTCACGTATGATGAACTGGCCGCCGTGGACGGGCGCTTAGCCGCCATCCTTGCCACGCCGCATTTCCCCGTTCCCCCGCAGGGCGAACGCGCCATACCCTGGCCGCTGGTATAAAAGTTTCGGTACTCCCCACTTATTCTTTTTGCATATGTATCGCTTGTTGAAGTAGCCGGGCTCCACTTCGACTTTCAGCTTTTTTCCCTGAAAATACGGCTTTATCCACTGGTTTACTTGTGAACTTGTATACTTATCCCGTGAGACGTTGGCAATTTTGGCTTGGGCTTGCCATTTCGGTCTTTTTCCTGTGGTGGGTGATCAAGGACCTTGACTTCGATGCCTTTTGGGTCGAGGTACGGAGCGCCAACTACTGGTGGCTGTTCCCCGGTGTGGCCGTCTATTTCCTGGCGGTGTGGGCCCGGGCCTGGCGTTGGCATTACCTGCTGCGACCGCTGAAGGCCATCTCCACGCGGGCCATGTTCCCCATCGTTGCCATTGGCTACATGGGGAACAACATTTATCCTGCCCGTGCAGGCGAGGTCTTACGCGCGGTGGTACTCAAGCGTAAGGAGGGCGTGCCCATCTCGGCGTCGCTGGCGACGGTCATCGTTGAGCGCATTTTCGATGGGGTGGTGATGCTGGCTTTCATCTTCATTAATCTGAATGAATTGGCACAGCTTACTGGCGGCGCGGGCATTACCTCCGGACTCAGCATCGAACAGATTGCCTTCTGGGGAAGCATTTTCTTCTTCGGAGCTTTGCTTATTTTCCTTTTGGCGGCGATGTTCCCCGGGGTTAGCGAAGGGCTACTAACTTGGTTTGTTGCGCACCTCGTCCCAGCGCGCCTTCGCAAGCCGGTGATGGAGGTTGGCACTCGCTTCCTCGGCGGCCTGGAATCACTGCGGTCGCCACTTGAAATCTTAATGGTCTTCCTCACATCGCTCATCATCTGGCTGCTTGAAACTGGAAAATATTGGTTCGTAATGCACGCCTTCGATTTCCAGGTTAGTTTTTTTGCGTTGATGTTGATGAATGGCGTGGTGAATTTGGCTACCACCATTCCCTCGGCACCCGGATATATCGGCACCTTCGATGCGCCAGGAATCGCCGTGTTGGAGGCATACGGAGTGCCTAACGCGCTAGCCAGCAGCTATACTTTCGTGTTGCATATCGCCTTGTGGCTGCCCATCACCGCGCTGGGAGCGTATTACTTGGCGCGTGAGGGGATCAAGTGGGGCGAAATCCCTGCAGAGGGGGCGGCAACGTGAAGGTGGCGGTGATCGGCGCCGGCTTCGGCGGACTGGCCGCGGCTTACGACCTTGCCCAGGCGGGCATCGAAGTCACGATTTACGAAGCCGCGCCGCAGGTGGGCGGCCTGGCAGCGGGCTTCAAGCAACCCAATTGGGACTGGTGGGTGGAGAAGTTCTATCATCACTGGTTCGCCACAGACAAACACATGCTGGGGCTCATCGAGGAGCTGGGTTGGAGTGACCAGGTGCTTTTCCCGCGGCCTTATACGGTGATGTATCACGATGGGCGTTTCTATCCCTTCGATTCCATTCCCGCCGCGCTTATGTTTCCAGGACTCGGGTGGGGATTAGACAAGATTCGATTTGGATTGGTTGGGCTTTACCTGCGATTAAGTAATAACTGGAAGCCACTGGAGAAAACCACTGTAGATGCCTGGATGCGTAAGTGGGCGGGGGACCGCGTCTACGAGCGCATGTGGCTCCCGTTGGTAGAAGGTAAGTTCGGTCCGTATGCGAAAGACGTGAATATGGCCTGGCTGTGGGCGCGCATCAAGGCGCGCACCACGCGGCTGGGGACTTTTGTCGGCGGTTTCCAGGCTTTTGCCGACAAGTTCGCCGAACGGCTGAAGACCATAGGGGTGAGCTTCAAAATGAATACCCCGATTCAATACATAGTGCAGAAGCCTGAAGGTCTGGAGGTCAAGACATTAGGACTTCAAGACACCCAGACATTTGACCAGGTGCTGGTGACCACGTCACCGAATTTGCTGGCCAAGCTGGCGCCTGCCCTGCCTGATGATTATTTGCGGGGCCTGCTGGAACTCAAGAGCATGGGCGCAGTGGTGATGACCCTGGTGCTCACGCAGAAAATCTCGGAGCAGGGGTATTACTGGTTCAATATTCCCAAGAGCGCGGGGTTCCCATTTTTGGCCCTGGTTGAGCACACTAATTACCTCTCCCCGAAGTATTTCGGCGGTGATCATATCGTTTACTGCGGCGATTATTTGGAGGCAGGTCACGAGTATTTCACTTTAACGGACAAGGAGTTGCTCAAACGCTTCCTCCCCGGCATCCGGCGGATCAACCCGCATTTCCAGCCGAGCTGGGTTAAGCAAGTGTGGGTGCACAAGACGAATTACGCCCAACCTGTGCCATTGGTCGACCATTCGAAGAACATTCCCGACATCCGCACACCAATCCCTGGACTCTATTTCGCCAGCATGAGCCAGGTGTACCCCTGGGACCGAGGAACGAATTTTGCCGTAGAGATCGGGAGACGAGCGGCGGGGATGATGTTAAGTCGAAAATAATTTTGGCGCGTGACCGAATTTATTTATGTGGAAAGATTTGATTATAAGAATTCCTCGCCTCTTGAATTCGATATTATCTTTTATACAGGATAGGAAGCTATTCCAAGTAATACGTCATCCGCTGTAAATGTATCGAAGGGTCGATGTTTTGCACTCGCACACCCGTCGGCACAGCCAGATTTACCGGCGCGTAACTCAGAATAGCTTTTACCCCCGCTTCCACCAACTGATCTGCCACCGATTGTGCTTGTGATGCCGGTACGGCGATCATCGCCATTTTGATCCCTGCGGCCAGGATCTCTTCTTTCATGGCCTTGCTGTCTTTGATGGTAAATTCTCCAGCGCTAGAGCCAATCAGTTCCGGCTTATTGTCGAAGATCATCCTGATGCGGAAGCCGCGCTCATTAAAGCCGTTATAGCCTGCCAGGGCGCGGCCGATGTCGCCAGCGCCGACAATCGCTACGTCCCAGACGCGATTGACGTTGAGGATTTCCCTGACCTGTTTGGCAAGGAATTCGATGTTGTAGCCCGTTCCCTGTTTGCCAAACTCGCCGAATTGCGAGAGATCTTTGCGGATCTGCGCCGCGGAAATTCCGAGCCGTTCGCCTAGCTCCTGCGAGCTGGTTACCTGGCGGCCTTCCTGGCTCATCTGCAGCAACGCGCGCAGATAAATGGGCAAGCGACCGATAACGATATCCGGGATTTGTTTTGCCATAAGCTTCACTCCTGGCGAAATATTGGCAAGGTTTTCTAACTTTATCATCAGTTGATTGTTTGTGCAAATGCGTACAATGGTTTCACAAGTAGGGCGCAAATGAGCCGGTTGATATAATCCCCCAAAATGCCCGAGTCTCAATTCCTCGACGAAGTTGAAATCACCGTGCGATCCGGCAAAGGGGGCGACGGCATGGTGCATTTCCGCCGCGAGCTGTACGTGCCTCGCGGCGGCCCCGACGGCGGCGACGGCGGCCGCGGCGGCTCCATTTTCCTTGAAGTCGATCCGTCCATGCGGACTTTGCATACTTTTCGTTTTAAAAAGCATTTTGTCGCCCCCGACGGCAAACCGGGTGGACCTAGCCAGCGTAGCGGACGCGGGGCTGAAGATCTCGTTCTTCGCGTTCCACCTGGCACATTGGTTTACGACTCGGGCACCTCTGAGTTGGTGGGCGATTTAACGGAGCAGGGGCAAATGCTGGAAGTCGCCAAAGGCGGTCGCGGCGGCCGCGGCAACCAGCACTTTGCCAATTCCCGCAACCAGGCGCCGCGCATCGCCGAAAAAGGCGCGCCGGGCGAAGAGAAAACCCTTCGCCTCGAATTAAAGCTGATCGCTGACATCGGCATCGTTGGCGTTCCCAACGCCGGAAAGTCCACACTGTTGGCTGCGCTCACCAACGCCAGACCCAAGGTTGCCAATTACCCCTTCACCACCCTATTGCCCAATTTGGGTGTCGCGGCTCTAGACGCTGACACGACTCTCGTGTTGGCGGATATTCCGGGCCTCATCGAAGGCGCTCATGCCGGCAAGGGTCTGGGTCACGACTTCCTCCGCCATATCCAGCGCACCCGCGTGCTAGTTCATCTACTGGACGGTCTCTCCAAGGACCCAATGGTGGATTTTGCTCAAATCAACAGCGAACTCGCCTTGTTCGATCCCGGCCTGGCAGCCAAGCCGCAAATTGTTGCTTTGAACAAAATAGATCTTCCAGATGTCCAAGCGCGTTGGCCCCAAATAGAGAAGGCTTTGAAGAAAAAAGGCTATGCGCCCATGGCGATTTCCGCGGCAACAGGTAAAGATGTGCGCGCCTTGCTCGCTCGGGCTGCCCGCGAACTGGCCGCCCTGCCGGAACCTGTGAAGGGAGAGGCATTACCCGTTTACCGGCCTGAGGCTGATCCCCGCGAGTTTCACGTGGAGCGTGAAGGGGCTGATTGGCGACTGCGCGGCGTCAGCCTGGAGCGTGCCGCGGCCATGACCTATTGGGAGCATGACCAATCCGTGCGCCGTTTCCAGCGCATGCTGCAACAACTCGGCGTGGACGTAGCCTTGCGCGCGGCGGGTGTTCGATCGGGGGATACAGTCAAGATCGGTGAGTACGAATTGGAATGGCAGGAATGAGCGCAGCGGGCACAGCACGTCTCGGTGTGTTTGGCGGTACTTTTGATCCCCCGCATTTAGGGCATCTCATCCTAGCTGCCGAAGCCCAGGCGCAGCTAGGTTTGGAAAAGGTGCTCTTCGTGCTCACTGCAGACCCGCCGCATAAGCGCGGGCGCCGGCTCAGCCTTATTGCAGACCGCCTGGCAATGGTGGAAGCCGCGATCAAAGGCCAGGGTATTTTTGAATTGTCTCGCGTTGAAATTGACCGCCCTGGCCCGCATTACGCGGTGGACACGATGCAATTGCTGGCGGATGAGCACGCGGGCAAGGGCCTTGTGTATTTAATTGGCGGAGACTCGCTACGCGACCTGCCTGATTGGCACCGCCCGTTGGATTTCCTGGCCACTTGTTCCGCGCTGGGTGTCATGCGCCGCCCGCGCACCCGCATCGACCTCGATGACCTGGAACGCGCCTTGCCCGGCCTCAGCGCCAAACTTGAATTTGTGGACGCGCCTCTTCTGGAAATCTCTTCTAGTGAAATCCGCGAACGCGTCCATCAGGGTGGTCACTACCGTTTTTACCTGCCGGGAGCGGTTTGCGAAATAATCCGACAGCGGGGGTTATACAAATAACGCGCGATCTACCGACTACTGAAATATTCCGAAATAATGGGTTCTAAATTTATAGAACTCTCCCTTTTCAACGTAGCGAAAAAATCTTCGGAACTCACAATTTGCCCTGCACCGCTGGTTATAAAATCGCGCAGAAATGCGAAGAAAGGCCCGTCACCAATGGCGGTTCGCACCGCCTGCAGGAACTGCGCGCCACGCATGTATACGGCCTGAACGTACGACTCAAAGCTCGAATGATCGTAGATGGAACTATCTATTGACCCCTGTGGGCGAAAGCGGTCTATCCTGAATTCCCACCACCAGTCGACCATCTCGGGGTAAGTATTTTCGTAAAAAAGCACCTCGGAATAAATGCACAAAGCTTCGTCCAGCCAGGGTTCCACCGCCTGGTCATTGCCTACCTGACCAAACCACCAGTTGTGAGCTATTTCATGGGCGGTTAGCGCGGTCAGGTAGTTGCGCGGACTGTAGTTGTACTCGAGGAAATAACTCTGATCGAGAAAAAACAATCCGTCCGATTCCATCCCATCGAAGAACTGGGCATCTACGACAGCCAGGCTTTCGTACGGATAGGCGCCGTATAGATCTGAATAGAGTTCCAGCGATTGCCTTGCCGCATTCAAAGAAGCTTTTGCGGCATCGCGATGCTCGTTGAAAAAATAAATGGAAATGGGCGTATCCCCGAATTCCATTTCCATCACCTCATATTGGCCGCTCGCAGACCAGACGAATCGGCGGGCGTTGCGCAACTCGTAGGCAAAGGTTGTGCCATCCACCTCGGCGGGAGCGGGAGCCGCGATCTGCAAACTGGCTGGCGCATTAATCACCTCGATGCGCACCTTGAAATTCGCGCTCTCGAAAACCGTGTGCTCGCCCACTGGAGCTGGAGTATGCACCAACCAACCTTGGCCGCTGATGTAGGGGGGTATATAGGGATACCAGTCGATGAAGTTCGTCTGCCGATCAGTCCAGCTCAATGTTCCCGCACCCGCCGGTAGCACGAGTTCATAGCTCAACTCAAAATGGATGATTTCGCCGGGGCCAAGCGGCTCGAGCAAGGGAATATGCAATGCTCCGCCGGATAATGCCGGTTCACCCAATTCGGCGCCCGCGATAACTTCACTTCGAATAAGATCGAAGCCCGCCCCGGACCGCAGGCCTTCCACTATCAATTGCAGCTCGCCCATTGGGTCTGTACTGTTGTTCGTGTAACTAATTTCTTCGCTAACCTGGAGGCGGTGCGCAGCGTAATCAAATAGGACGTCCAAAACGTAATCTGCCGACTTACTTTCTCTTCTAGAAGGGATTTCGTTTGAGGTGGGAAGCGTAGCTTCCTGAGCAGGTGTCGGCGAAATTATCCGGATTTCCGCAGGCGGCAAGTTCGTGGAAACAGAGCCGGCCTGTAGAAGTGTGCAAGCGCCAGTTGAAACAATGAGCAAAAAGAATGCGGCGCTCAACTTCATTGCTGCCTACCTTTACAATTGCCGTATCGGGGCAAAGCTGAGGCGGTGGTGCGGGCAGGGTCCATATTTGCCGATGGCGAGGATATGCTCTTCGGTGGCATAGCCCTTATGGGAAGCGAAGCCATAGGATGGGAAGCGGGTATCCAGCTTGCGCAGCTCGGCATCGCGCGCCACTTTGGCGACCACAGACGCCGCCGCAATGCTTAAGCAGCGAGCGTCCCCGCCGACCAGGGCGGTTTGAGGCAAATCTACTTTTTCAAGCTTGATGTAATCGAGCAGCAAATGTTCTGGCGGCAGGGGCAGCGACTTCAGCGCCCTCCGTGCAGCCAGGTAAGTGCAGGAAAGGATGCCCCAGCGGTCAATCTCCTTGCAGCTGGCCCAGCCAAGGCTCCAGGCTACCGCCCTCTCTCGAATCAGCGGCGCCCACTCCTCGCGCTCGTCAGGCGTCATCTGCTTTGAATCGCGTACCCCCGCCAGTTCCTGCAATATAGAATCCCGGGCAGGTAGGATTACTGCGGCGGCATGCACGGGACCTGCCAGAGCGCCGCGGCCGACTTCGTCAATCCCGGCTAGCTGCAGGATTCCTTTGTCCCACAACTCCTTTTCGAACTGCAATGAAGGCGAAAAAGGATCAAGACGTTGGGCCATAGAGTCCCCGGCGGGCGCTGGCTCGAATCCGGAGCAGATCGAAGAAGATGTGGAAGGCGTCATACACAGGCCGCAGATGGCTCTGTTCGCTGAAATACCAGGGAATGGGGAGCTCCACAATAGAATATCCGTGTAGCCGCGCGATGTACAGGATCTCCACGTCGAAGGCCCAACCCATGATGGTTTGCCGCGAAAACAAGTCTTCAGCTACCTGGGCGCGAAAACATTTAAACCCGCACTGAGTATCCTGCAGCCCTGGCAGCGCCAGGACGCGGATCATCGTATTGATCACACGCCCGCCGATGTGGCGGTAGCTGGGCTCGTTGTAGCGCACCGCGCCCGGCGCCTCGCGCGAGGCGATAACAATGTCTGTGTCTTTTTGCTCAGGAGGCAAAAACCGGTGGATTTGATCAACCGGCATGGATAAGTCCGCATCCACCATCATGCGAAATTCACCGGTGGCTGACAACATTCCCTGGCGAACCGCCAACCCTTTGCCGCGCTCCGCGGTGCGCTGGACACTAAAGTTGTTGTGCTTCTTTACAAAATCTTGAGCAATTTCGAACGTGTTGTCCTGGCTTCCATTTTCGATGACCAGAACTTCAATCGAAAAAGCCTGGGATTCGAGATAGTCATTTATCTCCTGCAGAGTGGTCGGCAGCCGCTTCTCCTCGTTATAGGCGGGGACAATCAATGACAAGAATGGGTTGGGCACGGGGGCATTATACGGCTGGAGAAGTAAATGCGTCGCGATGTTATACTGCGCGAGATTGGTGTTTGATCGATGAGAGCCCTGGTTCAACGAGTCCGTTCAGCTGCAGTTAAAGTGGATGGCAAAGAAGTTGCGGCCATTGGCCGCGGCGTCGTGGTGCTGCTTGGCGTTGGACATGGAGACGGGGAATCTCAAGTGCAATATCTTGTGGAGAAGATTGCCAACCTGCGCATCTTTGAAGACCCGCAAGGGAAAATGAATCTGTCCTTGCTGGATATCGGCGCCGCCGCCCTGGTTGTTTCGCAATTTACGTTGTATGCAGACACGGCCAAAGGCAGGCGGCCCTCCTTTGTGGAGGCGGCACCTCCGGATCTCGCCGAGCCGCTGGTGGTGCGCTTCGCCGAGTTGCTTGCCGCTCAAGGCGTTGCCACGCAAACAGGGCGCTTTGGCGCCCACATGCTTGTGGAAATTAATAATGATGGGCCGGTTACGATCTGGTTGGAAAAATAATCTACAGCCCGTTATTAGTCATTCCCTTCCAGATTCCAATATCCATTTGCACCGCCAGCGCTCCCGCCGCAAGCATGGCTTCGACTTGAGCTTTGCCTTCGACACCGCCTGCTGCGATAACAGGATAGCCAGCCTCGCTGAGTTGGCTCACCGTTTCCAGCGCCTGCGGAAAAATCGCCGGCCCATACAGCCGACCTCCGACAAGTTTTCCATCGGGCCCTGGTAAGGCGCCGCGCGGCGGCCCCAGGCTAACGGCCGAGGCCCCAGCACTTATCGCGCCTTCTGCCAATTCAAACGCTCGGGGTAATGGAAGCTGCGCGATCACCGGCAATTCGCCTAGCGCAGCGTGAATAAACTTCATCACGAGATCAGCCGAACTATCAACCTCGAATCCGATTTCTACTGCCATAACGTTTTCGAGTTCTTCCAGGCGCAGGGTCGCCTTGCGCAAGTCTTCCGCTTTCCCCGACAACAGGTGCACGACGATTGGCATCGAGGCCCTCGCCCAGGCTGCTGCGTAACCTCTGATGGCGCCGCTCACTCCCGGATTGGGGTGCCCAGTGTGCAATAGCACCCCGCCGGGAAAAGACAACAGGCGGGGCGCATTTGCGGCGCGCCGGGCGCGAGCACTGATTGGGTTCGTGACGAAGGCGCCGAAATCCCCTGTCGAAACTGGACCGCGCGGATCAGGGGTAAAGCCGAGGCTGCCAGCCGCGTTCATCAGCGGGCGGGCAAATTCCAGATTGGGCGCCGGGAAGTTGGTGCTCATGCCGGCATTATATGATGCGTGGCGCGGATATAATGCCGCCCATGCCAAAGCCAACTCGTAAAGATGAAGTTGTGAAGTTTGCAATTAAAAAGCATCATTTATTCGGTATTGTGGGCGGGCTGCTTGGGATTTTTGCCGGGTTCCTGATCTGGGGCCAGGGCGGCTCAACTGCGTCGCCGGCAGCGGCAACACCGTCAACGCCTACCGTAGTCGCCGAGGCCACCGGTGAATCCAGCGGTGTAGATGACTTAACTTCGCAAATAGAAAACTTGCCGCGCTACGAAGTCGCTATCAGCGATGATGACCCGACCCTAGGCGCTGCGGATGCCCCCATAACGATTATTGAGTTTGCAGATTTTCAGTGCCCCTATTGCCAGCGGCACGCGCAGGAAACTTACCCTCGCCTCGTGGAGCAATACGGCGATCAGATTCGCTTCGTCTACAAGGATTTTCCGCTTAGCGGCATTCACCCCGAAGCGTACCCTGCGGCTCTGGCCGGCCAGTGCGCTCAGGAGCAGGATGCCTTCTGGGATTTTCACGATCTGCTTTTCAGCGGGCGGCGCGAACTTGGCAACGAAACGTATTTAACTTACGCAGCAGAATTGGGCCTGGATGTTGAAGCCTTCACGGCTTGCCTCGATGATCAGACCTATGCGCAATCTGTGCAGGAAGATTACAACTTCGGCGCCGAACTCGGCGTCAGCTCCACACCGACCTTCTTCGTCAACGGCATCGCCGTTGTGGGTGCCCAGCCGTTCGACGTTTTTGCCGAAATCATCAACTACGAACTCGGCGTGCAGAAGCAGGGCAACTAGTTTTTCAGCGCTTCTTTGAAATTATAGATTCCGTTTTTGATTTCCCAGCGCTTCCCGCAACCCGGGCAGGCGATGTATCCCTGCTCCTCTTTCGGCAGCGCGGTTTCGCAGGCAGGGCATTTGAAGAAGGCACCTTCAGCGGACCTGGGCTTGTCGCCCGTCGCCCGGGCGCGCAGGAACACACTGGGCGTGTACTGCCACAGTGCGCCCGTGGGCTGCAATAGCGCATCCATGCTGACCAACAGCTTCAGCGGCAGCCTGCGCTTGGCCCAATCCATACGAAAATGGGACACAGTGAGTTGCTGCTCGATGGCGAAACCGGCAGCGCGCAACCAAGACGTCATCGCCTTGGGATGGAAATCGAAGTTGAGCGGCACGAATTCCACCGGCGCCCGGTCAAACGGATTCCACTCTTGCTTATGCAGCCAATAACGCAGGATTGCTTTTAGATTGCGTTTGTTGGCGTATTCGAGTAGGAGCTTTCCATTAGGCTGCATTACCTGGCGGATTTGTTGCAGCGCCTTGGGCGCATCCGCCATATGGTGGATGACGCGGATCATGGTGGCGGTGTCGAACAAGCCATCCACAAACGGCAGCTTGTACGCGTCTGCGGCCACATAAATGTAGCCGTTGCTGGTTCCTAGTCTCTGTTGCGCTTGCTCCAATTGCGTCGTGGAATAATCCATTAATACGATTCGTTCGAAATTTGCATAGCGCGGCGTATTACGCCCGGCGCCCGCGCCGATCTCAAGAAGCAGTTTGCCGCCTTTAGGCAGCAGGCGTTTAATAGCGATGGCTTCTACCTGATCTTCGTATTGGCGTTCCCCCCGTTCCCAAAAACGTTGCTGGTAATCCGACCCTTCGTAATCGCAGATCGGCGGCTGTTCCACCTTGGTATCAGGCGGCATTGGGCCGAACTTTGATCTCGGTTTTCACGATGCCGTTGCCGTTGTAGCCGCGGCCAATGCCCTGATAGGTGAATCCAAGGCTGCGCATCTGCTCCGGCTGGTAGATATTGCGGCCATCAAGAATCACGGGCTGACGCATGCTGTTGCGCAGGCGCTCCAGATCCAGATTCTTGAATTCGTTCCATTCAGTGACCACCAACAGCGCGTCGGCATCCTGGGCCAGGTCATAGGCATCCTTTGCCATTTCCACTTTGGGCAACAGATCCTTGGCGGCATCCATGGCGACCGGGTCGTAGGCGCGCACCCTGGCGCCCGCTTTCAGCAAGGCCTCGGCGATATCCACGGAAGGCGCATCGCGCATGTCGTCGGTGTTCCACTTGAAGGCCAGGCCAAGCAGAGCAATGGTCTTGCCCTTGAGCTCGCCGGTAAGATTCCTTAACCGGTTGACGATCATGCTGCGCCGCAGGCTATTCACCGTCATCACGGAATTCAAGATGCGCGGCTCGTGCCCCATTTCTTCGGCCATGAAGGCCAACGCCTTTACGTCCTTGGGGAAACAAGAACCGCCGTAGCCGAGCCCGGCTTCCAGGAACTGTTTGCCGATGCGCGGGTCGAAACCCATGCCGGCGGCCACTTCCTTCACATCAGCCCCGAGAGATTCACAGATATCAGCAATTTCGTTGATGAAGGAAATTTTCGTGGCCAGGAAGGCGTTGGAGGCGTATTTGATCATTTCCGCCGTGCGCAGGTCTGTGATGACAATGGGCGCGCGCAAGGGAAGATGCAATTGGGCTACCTTATCGGCCGCTTCGCGGTGCAGTGAGCCCAGCACGGTACGATGTGGATTCATAAAATCGGAGATGGCGGCGCCTTCGCGCAGAAACTCGGGACAGGAGACCACCCAGAAATCGACGGGCTTGGGTTGGGCGGCGCCGATGATTTCTGCCACCCAGTCGCCGGTTCCTACGGGAACCGTGGATTTATTGATCACGATCAGCGGCGATTGCATATTCTCCGCAATCGATTTTGCGGCGGACTCTACGTATTTCAGGTCCGCATCGCCGTCCACCCCGGAAGGGGTCCCTACGCAAATGAACACAAACTCGCAGTCTTTGAGCGCTTCTTTGTACGAAGTCGTGAAGACCAATCGTCCGGCTTCAACATTACGCTCTACCAGCTCTTCGAGCCCTGGTTCGTAGATCGGCATTTCACCGCGCTTGAGCCCGACGATACGTTTCTCGTCGACGTCAAGAGCGGTAACCGAATTGCCCAGGTCGCTGAAGCAAGCCGCGGTTACCAGGCCTACATAGCCGACGCCGATTACACTTATCTTCCTCATTCGTACTCCTGAATTAGATTGCCGCCAATGATATCACCGGCATCCCTCGCCTGTTCGGCGTTAGAATTGCCGCGTGAAGCTTGGTTTGTTCACCCTTCTGATGGCGGGTTTGCTTACTGCCTGCGCCGCCCGGCTTGTCCCCACGTCAATTCCAACAGATTTGCCCTCGGTCATTCCTGGTCTGCAGCCTTCGGCAACCTTCACCGCAGCGCCGTCTCCTACTGCGACTCGCATACCAATTTCTTCGATATGCTCTCCACTGGCGGAGCATTCCTTTCAGGCATTAAAAGGCTACATTAGCCAGGGGTTCACTCCGCCCCTGGGCACCACCGATTGGGATGGGGGCCACCACGGGCTGGATATTGCTTATTACCAGCGTAACGACGAGGGCGGGGTGGGCGGCCATATCAACGGCACTCCCATTCAGTCCGTTTTCGATGGATATGTGGCTGGCCTGGGCTTTGCATCGACTTATGGCAACTATCTGGTTATCGAAACGCCTGCAGTCCGGGTGTCCTCTGAACTGGCGGAGCTGTTTGAGCTTGAAGACGGGGAATCTCTTTACCTGCTTTATGCCCACATGCAGGAACTGGCTCCATTGGTTTTATCAGAGCCGGTCGATTGCGGGCAGCGGATTGGCGCCGTTGGAAACACGGGCGAAGAATTCTTTGTCGTTGAGCCGCACTTGCACTTTGAGACTCGTGTGGGTGTATCCAATATCCGTTTGGAGCCCATGAATTATTACGATACACAGGCCACACAAGAGGAAAAAGCCGAGTATCGCCGCTGGCGCAACAGCGACGATTTACAGCTATTTGATCCGATGTTGTTGTTCGATTATGGACTCGCGCACGAGGATGGCAATGGCTAAACCGCGCCCGGTCCGCGCTCCGCGCGGCACACAGCTCACCTGTAAAAATTGGCTCATCGAGGCTCCCTATCGGATGATCCAAAATAACCTGGACCCCGAGGTTGCTGAGCGCCCCGAAGACCTTGTGGTCTACGGTGGCCGAGGCCAGGCCGCCCGCTCCTGGGAAGCCTTTGATGCCATTTTGGATTCGTTGCGCAATCTCGAACCGGATGAGACCTTGCTGGTGCAATCCGGCAAGCCAGTGGCTGTCTTTCGCACCCACGCGGACGCGCCGCGGGTGCTGATCGCCAACTCAAACCTTGTCCCGCACTGGGCCACCCAGGCGCATTTCGATGAACTTTCGGCCAAAGGCCTGATGATGTACGGCCAGATGACCGCCGGTTCCTGGATCTACATCGGCACCCAGGGCATCCTGCAGGGCACCTACGAGACCCTGGGCTCCCTGGCGCGGCAACGGGGTTGGCCTTCGTTGAAGGGCAGGTTCGTGCTCACCGCAGGATTGGGTGGAATGGGTGGGGCGCAGCCGCTTGCGATCACCATGAATGAAGGTGTCGGCCTCATCGTGGAGGTGGATCCCGCGCGCGCCAGACGCCGCCTCGAGATTGGGTACGTCAACGCAGTGGTAGACACGTTGGAAGAAGCCATGACCATGGTCGAAGAGAACGTGGGTCAACAGCAGCCGCGTTCGATCGGCCTGATCGGCAACGCGGCAGAAATATTCCCTGAACTATTGATACGCGGCGTGGTGCCCGATGTGGTCACCGATCAGACTCCCGCGCACGATCTGCTGGCTTACATCCCCGCGGGGTTGACTCTCGAGCAGGCCGACACACTGCGGCGCAACGATCCGAGCGAATTCGAACGCCTTTCCCAAGAATCCATGGCGCGCCACGTGGAAGCCATGCTGGGTTTCCAAAAGAAGGGCAGCGAGGTCTTTGATTACGGTAATAATCTGCGCCAGCGCGCCTTCGATTTTGGAGTTAAGCGCGCTTTTGATTTCCCCGGCTTTGTGCCTGCTTACATCCGCCCACTTTTCTGCGAAGGCAAGGGCCCATTTCGTTGGGTAGCCCTCTCTGGGGATCCCGAAGATATTTATAAGACCGACGCGGCTATTGCCAAACTGTTCCCTGAAGACGAACATCTCCAGCGCTGGTTGAAGATGGCCCGTGAGCGGATTCCCTTCCAGGGTTTGCCGGCCCGGATTTGCTGGCTGGGCTACGGCGAGCGCGCCCAGGCTGGCCTGCGTTTCAACGAAATGGTGGCCAACGGTGAACTCAGTGCCCCCATCGTGATCGGCCGTGACCACCTCGATTCGGGTTCAGTGGCTTCACCGAATCGTGAGACCGAGGGAATGAAAGACGGAACCGATGCGGTGAGTGACTGGCCCATCCTCAATGCCCTGATCAATGCGGTCGGCGGCGCCACCTGGGTTTCCTTCCATCACGGTGGTGGTGTTGGTATCGGCTTTAGCCAGCACGCTGGCCAGGTCATCGTGGCCGATGGAACCTCGGAGGCTGCCGCCCGTATTCAGCGCGTACTCACTACCGACCCGGCTATGGGTATCGTGCGCCATGCAGATGCGGGCTACCAAGAGGCGATTACTGCAGCCAAGAAGTACGGCATCAAAATCCCGATGTTGAAATCCTGATTCGCCAAAGGAAAAACTTGAAAAACGCATCGCTCAAAACGTCTCTGACGTCGCAAATTATCCTGTTCACATTCATCCGCATGGTCTCCAGCACGGCCTATCGCATGGTCTACCCCTTTTTGCCCGCGTTCCGCGATGGCCTTGGCATGCCGCTGGAAACTTTGGCGCGCGCGGTTGGCTCTCGTTCGCTGGTAGCCGCATTCTTTGCTCCGCTGCTTTCTTCTTTTGCTGAAAGACGCGGGCGCAAATTTGGCATGCTGTTGGGAATGGCTATTTTCATCGCCGGCACCTCCATCGTTGTTTTCTGGCCCACTTTTTATGGCTTCATGTTGGCGCTCATGTTCACGCTGGTTGGCAAAGTCACTTTCGATCCCAGCATGCAGGCTTACCTTGGCGACCGTGTTCCTTACGAGCGGCGCTCATTCACCATCACCATTACCGAACTGAGCTGGTCGGGCGCCTTCATCTTTGGCATCCCCTTGGTGGGATGGGTGATTGCCAGTGTTGGATGGTTGGCGCCGTTCCCACTATTGGGATTGTTGATTTTTTTGGCCGCGCTGCTCCTTGGCTTCCAGCTTCCAAAGGATGCGCCTCCCACCGTCAGGCCGCCAAGCCTTTGGGCCAACTTTGGGATGATCCTGCGCTCTCCGCCGGCCCTTGCCGCCATGGGGCTCACTGTTTTTTCGTGTATCGCCAATGAATTTATCAACCTGACATTTGGGGTTTGGATGGAGGAGAGTTTTGGGCTGCAATTAGTAGCCCTAGGCGGGGCCGCGGCAGTCCTGGGCACGGCCGAGTTGAGTGGGGAAGGATTGGTGGCTTTGATTACCGACCGGCTGGGTAAGCGCCGGGCCATTTTAATTGGGCTAATCATTAACTCATTGGCCGTATTGAGCTTGCCTGTTGTCAGCGGAACAATAGTGGGTGCGCTTGTCGGCTTATTCCTGTTTTACATCAGCTTCGAATTTTTCATCGTGTCTTCGATTCCGTTGATGACTGAGGTGATGCCCAGTGCCCGGGCCACTATGATGGCGGGATTTTTCACTGCAGCCTCGATTGGTCGTGCGGTTGCGGGGTGGATCGCGTTAGATATTTACGCATTGGGTTTTATCGCGATAGTAATTGCCACCATGGTCTTTAATTTGCTGGCAATAGCCAGTATCCGGAATTTATATATTGCCGCAGAAGACGGACTAAGTGGTTAATGCTTATTTACGCGTGGCGCGTTCGCTGGATATAATTCCCGACGATGAAAAAACTACTTTTCGCCTCATTGGCCGTGCCCCTGTATGCCGTATTGTTAGTCTCACCTGCGTCTGCCGCAGGCTTGCCTCAAGGGGATGCCCCCTGCCCGACCGGTGTTCCCATTTCGCAAAGCATGGATTGCCTTCCGTTTGAATCTGGTTACGTATTGCACCGCATGCTCGAGTCTGGAAAGTTTTTTTTCGAAGAGCTGCTGCCGGCCTCCAGCCCGGATCCGGCCCTCACTAAGTTGGACTTTTACTATGCCAAGGTCAACACGCCCAACGCGCCGGTCTTCGCCACTCCTGAGGATGCCTCCGCCGGAAAGCCGGTGGCTAGCACCATTAGCATTGCTGATGGCGGATTGGCTTATGTCACCTATAACGATGTGCGTGAAATCAACGGAAAAAACTACTACATGATCGCTTACGGCCAATGGATGCGCCGCGGCGACATCAGCCCCAACCAGGCCTACCCGCAATTCATGGGCCTCCAATTCACGGCGACCCCAACCAGGCCTTTTGGCTGGGTCGTGGATCTTCAGGTGATGGGTCAGGTCCAAGCGCGCAAGGCGCCCAACCATGCCGCTGCGTTGGGTGAGCGTTTCTTCGATCAAGACGAGGTCGTTCAAATCTATGAGACTCGCGAAGTCGACGGTTTGCTCTGGTACAAAGTGGGTCCCGATCTTTGGTTTGAATCTCGGCAGCTTCACATAGTTTTTCCAAACACCGCGCCGCCTGAAGGCGTTGAAAACGGCCGATGGATTGAGGTGAACCTGGAGCAGCAAACCCTGTCTGTCTATCAGGACCAGCAGTTGGTCTACGCGACTTTGGTCGCCACCGGCGTTGACGGCGTATGGACGCGGCCCGGTCTTTTCCAAATCTATGAAACACACGAATCGACGTTGATGCGAGGCGCCTTCGAGGCCGACCGCTCTGATTTCTATTATCTTGAAGATGTTCCTTGGACTTTGTACTTCGACGAGGCCAGAGCGCTGCACGGCGCTTACTGGCGGGCACGCCTCGGCTTCGTGCAATCCCACGGTTGCGTAAATCTCACGGTGACTGATTCGCATTGGCTATTCAACTGGGCCACGGTAGGAGATTGGGTTTGGGTTCACGACCCGTCTGGCCGCACTCCCATCGACCCGTCCCAATACGGTGCCGGCGGCGCATAAGTAAATTTTTGGGGAATGCTTCCTTGACATATCTTCAATCTTGTCAAGATGGGTCGTCCCCCCGAAAAAGTAGCAACATCTCCCTTTTATCCATAACAATGGCGGCTATTAGCCGCCATTTTGTCTATGGTAAACTGACTCTGCTCGCCTTTTTGCCCCTATGCTGACTCTTCCTGAAAAAATCATCTTCATCCTTGCAGCCCTAATCACTGCAGGTTTGGTGTTTCGCGCGGCGGTGCGCATAGTGCGAATCATCGGCCGCGGCCACAGCAAGCCTGATTGGAAGCTGCTTCCCCGCCGTCTGCTGGACACCGCCATCAAAACCGTAGCTCTCACTCCCACGTGGCGGAAACGACTGATCATCAGCGTTTTGCATGCCATGGTAGTTTGGGCCTTCATGTTCTATTTGTTTGTCAATATCGGCGATTCGCTGGAGGGATTGCTACCCAACTTTGTCTTCCTCGGTACAAGCATTGTCGGCAATGTGTATCGTTTGTTAGCAGACCTACTCAGCGCTTCCGCGCTTGTAGGGATGAGCGCGTTGCTGCTGCGCCGCTTCGTGGTGCGTGCCCCCGAGTTGCGCATTCGCGAGTCTACTTTGGTTCACCCCAAAGCCCGCGCGGGCATCCGCCGAGATTCGCTCATCGTTGGCCTGTTCATCTTGCTCCATGTTGGCGGACGTTTTGCTGGACAAACCTTCAAGCTGGCTCTGAATGGACATGATGCCTGGCATCCATTCGCCAGCGCAGCTTCCAGTTTCTTATCCGGATGGTCGAATTCCGCTTTGGTCTTCGGAGAACATGTAAGTTTTTGGCTGGCTATCGGCCTCATCATGGCCTTCTTCCCTTATTTCCTTTATTCCAAGCACATCCATATCTTCATGGCGCCACTCAACTTTTTATTGCGTCCGCAGCGGCCTTCTCCGGGACAACTCGACAAGCTCAATTTCGAAGACACAACGGTCGAGCAATTCGGAGCTACCCGTATCGAAGATTTTGCCTGGCACCAAATCCTCGACGCTTACGCTTGCATTATGTGTAACCGTTGCCAGGATGCCTGCCCGGCATACAACACAGGCAAAGTGCTTTCGCCTGCCGCGCTGGAAATCAACAAGCGCTATTTCATCAATGAAGAGGGTGCGCGGCTGGCAAAAGGCGAGGCAAGCACTAAACCCTTGCTTGAATTTGCTATTACAGAGGAAGCTGTGCTCGCTTGTACTGCTTGCGGCGCCTGTACGGATATCTGCCCAGTAGGTAACGACCCGATGCGCGACATCATGGATATACGCCGTTCAATGGTGTTGATGGAAAACAAGGCGCCCGACCAATGGCAGGTCGCCTTCCGCGGCATGGAGCGTAGCGTGAATCCATGGAACGTTCCGCCAACTGAGCGCCTCAAATGGGCCGAGGGATTGAATGTGCCGACCATCGAGCAGAATCCCAGTCCGGAGATTCTGTGGTGGGTTGGTTGCGCACCCGCCACCGATGCCCGCGCCCAGAAGACCGCTCGCGCACTGGTGCAGATTCTTCAGGCAGCCAATGTAAATTTTGCGGTCTTAGGGCAACGAGAGCAATGCACGGGAGATTCCGCCCGCCGCGCCGGCAATGAATTCCTGTTCAATGAATTAGCCACCGCCAACGTGGAGATGTTGAACGCAGTGGCTCCGAAACGTATATTGACCACCTGCCCGCATTGCATGCACACGCTCGAAAAGGAGTATCCGCAATTTGGCGGCAATTACGACGTTGTGCACCACACAGAATTTATTGACGAATTGATTAAGTCCGGCCGGCTGAAGGTTAAGGCCGGGGCTTCCGAGCAAATGACTTTTCACGACCCTTGTTATCTCGGACGCCAGAATGGGGTGCTCGTAGAGCCACGCCGTATTTTCAATTCAATCGATGCTGAATTAGTAGAGATGGCCAAGAGCCGAAAGCAGTCCTTCTGTTGCGGCGCAGGCGGCGCCCAAATGTGGAAAGAAGAAGAGCAAGGCACAACCCGTGTGAGTACGGAGCGCATTCGTCAGGCCAAGGATGTCGGTGCCCAGACCCTGGCGGTTGGCTGCCCATTTTGCATGATCATGCTTACCGATGCGGCGAAGTCCGAAGCGCCTGAATTACAATTGGTGGACGTAGCAGAAATTATTGCCGAGAGAATTAGCCGATAAAAATATGGCCACCAAGGTTACATTACCTCAGACAGGGGAAGGGGTTATTGAAGCTACCGTCACGCGCTGGCTGAAAAAAGAAGGGGACGAAGTTAAGGAATATGAACCACTGGTTGAAATCAATACTGATAAGGTAGATACTGAGATACCAAGTCCGACTGCCGGGACGGTTTTGAAGATTCTGGTTGCGGAAGGAAATACCGCACCGGTAAACAGCGTTCTTGGTTGGATTGGCAAACCGGGTGAAGAAATCCCGGAAGATGGCGGCGCTGAGGCGAAGGCGGCTGCCAAGCCATCGGTGGAAAAGGCTGCGCCTGCTCCGCAACCGCTTCCCGCTGCCCCAGCCATTCAGCCTCTACCTGCCGTGTCGGGGCCCTTGCCAGTTGCCCACGCGGCAAGACCGGCAACTGTTTCAGGTGGCGCTGCTGGAAACGCGCCCGTTTCCCCGCTCGTCGCTCGCATTGCAGCAGAAAACAAGGTCAATCTTGCGAACGTTCGCGGCAGCGGCCCCGGCGGACGCATCACCAAAGATGATGTTCTTGCCTTTGTGCGCTCAGGTGGAGAGGCTACTGTTCAAGTTTCTAGCGGCCAAGTTCACCTGCCGAAGTTCGATGGGCAAAATATGGCGACATTTCTCTCTCCCGTCGTCAAGAAACTCGCCCAAGAACACAACCTGGATGTTTCACGCATTCAGGGCAGCGGCGGGGGTGGGCGAGTCACCAAGAAGGACATCGAAGCCGTACTGGCCAGCGGGGGCCTGTCTCTGGTTCGCTTGGCCCCGGCGCCGGCTACCAAGCCTCAATTCCCGGTTGCTTTCCCTGATGCGGTTCCTGGTACCGTGATGAAGCTGAATCCTGTGCGCAAGGCAATTGCCGAACATATGATTCGAAGCAAGACCATATCGCCGCATGTCACGACTATCATGGAAGCAGACATGAGCGCTGTCTCGGCTCATCGAACGGCAAACAAAGCCAGTTTTGCCGATCAGGGAGTCAACCTTACCTTCACCGCTTACTTTGTAGCTGCTATCGTGGCTGCCTGTCAGGCTTATCCGATTGTGAATTCGTCCTGGTCCGAGGAAGGGGTGGCGGTGCATGGACAGGTCAATGTCGGCGTTGCCACCGCACTGGACCCGGATGGGCTCATTGTTCCGGTGGTTAAAAATGCGGCGGCGTTATCTTTGTTGGACCTAGCTCGCACAGTGAATGATCTTTCCGGTCGTGCGCGCGCCAAACAATTAAAACCCGAGGAAGTCCAGGGCGGCACCATCACGATCACCAACCATGGGACCAGCGGCTCCCTCTTTGCCACGCCAATCATCAACCAACCGCAATGCGCTATCTTGGGTGTGGGAGTGATCCAAAAGCGGGTGGTGGTAATCAATGATGCCATTGCCATCCGCCCGATGGTCTATCTTGGTTTGACGTTTGACCACCGTATACTTGACGGCGCCGTGGCAGATTATTTCCTGGGAACTGTTAAATACACACTAGAGAATTGGGCTTAGCCCAGAAGAATCAAAGAGGTAATCATGGCTAACTACGACGTGCTTGTTATCGGCGCCGGCCCAGCGGGCTACGTCGCCGCAATCCGTGCCGCTCAACTCGGCCAAAAGGTTGGCATTGTGGATAAAGAATTCTTGGGCGGAGTCTGTTTGAATGTGGGCTGCATTCCTTCTAAAGCATTGCTCAAAAATGCCGAAGTGGCACACACCTTACGGACCAAAGGCGAAGAATTCGGTTTCTCGTTCAAGGAACTAAAACTGGACTACGCCTCAGCAGTCAAGCGCAGTCGCAGAGTTTCTGAGCGTCTGGTCAAGGGCGTTGAGTTTTTGATGAAGAAGAACAAGATCGACGTTCATATGGGCACGGCAAAACTGACTGCCAAGGACACCGTGTTTGTAACAAATGGGAAAGGCGAAACAGCGGAGCACAAGGCGAAAAACATCGTCATAGCAACCGGGGCCAGCGCGATAAGCGTTCCCGGCGTTGAACCTGATAATGAGCAAGTGCTTACTTATTGGCCCGCTATCCTCCAGGAGAAATTGCCAAAGTTTGTGATCATAGTTGGCGGTGGCGCCATTGGTTTGGAATTCGCCACCGTATGGAACTCTTACGGCAGTGAAGTGACCCTGGTTGAAATGCTCGATCGCATTGCGCCACTCGAAGATGAAGAGGTCAGTAAAGAACTGGCCAAAGCGATGACCAAAGACGGCATTGTGGTTAAGACTGCCACCAAATTGGAAAAAGTAGAGAAGACAAAAACGAAAGTAAAAGTAACGGTTTCAGGGAAGGGCGGATCGGAAACCCTTGAAGCTGATCAAGTTTTGCTCGCAATTGGATTCAGACCAAACACGAAAGACCTCGGACTGGAAAAAGTTGGCGTCAAGCTGGGTCAGCGTGGAGAAATCCTGATCGACGAGCACATGTCCACAAATATCCCCGGCATCTGGGCCATTGGCGACGTGACTGCAAAGTTGATGCTGGCGCACGTTGGCTCGGCGATGGGCATTGTCTGCGCCGAGAATATTGCCGGCGTGGAAACTATCCAGTTGGATTACCGCATGATGCCGCGTGCTACCTATTGCCACCCGCAGGTGGCGTCCTTCGGCCTTACGGAAGCCCAGGCAAAAGAGGCGGGCCACGAAGTGAAAGTGAGCCGCTTCAATTTCCAGGCAAACGGGAAAGCCTTGGGGCTGGCAGATTATGCCGGTTGGGTAAAGTTGATTACCGATGTGCGCTATGGGGAGATCCTTGGCGCTCACATGATCGGCCCCGAAGTCACTGAACTGCTGCCCGAGCTAACCATCGCTCAAATGGCGGAGCTTACGGCTGCGGAAATTTCGCGCAATGTACACGCACACCCAAGCCTGACCGAGGTCTTGATGGAAGTGGCGCACGTGGCCGAAGGGCACGCCATCCATACGTAGATTGGATTATGAAAAGAGCGGGCTGGCCCGCTCTTTATTTCGTCTAAAAACCGAGAGCCATTACTTCCCTAATACTTTTTGGTAAAAGTTCTCAGCCATATCCATATTCCTGTTGTAATCCGCGCGCTCAGCAACGATTTGGGCGTTGATTTTCGCAGCGCGTTTTCGCATGCGGCTGTCCTTCAATGCCCATACGATGGCGTCTGCTAATGATTTGGGATTTGTGGGGTCCACCAGCAGTCCATTTTCTCCGTGGGTAATCCACTCGCGGATCGATTCCAAATCTCCGCATATTGGGAACGCGCTGCAGGCCATCGCTTCAAGCAAACTATTTGGCGTGCCATCGTGGGTGCTCGGCGATACCATCACCTGGGCGGAATGATAGCTGTCGGCCAGAGCCCGGGGACTAAGCTTGGGCATCAGGCTCACGTAATCGCCAATCCTCAATCTCTCCACCCAGCGTTGCGCCTCGGGTTCGCCCTCCATGCTCGGGCAGTAAAAGCGCACTTCGGGACGCTGGATCAACACTTTGGGAATGGCCTGGAAAAAAACGTCGTTGCGAACGTATGCCCGCAGGCCGCGTGGATTGATCACGCGTAGCCGCGCTACGGTGATACCCTCGTCGGCATCGTCCGGCAACGGATAGAAGATTTCGCTGCGAATTCCACCGTTGCCCGGGGCGATCAGGCTTGGTCTTTCGCTACTGAATCCATACGTCTGTGCCAGGCGCAGGTCACGCCGGGTATCACTATGCAGCGCATCGGCGCGGCGCATGGCGCTGCGGGTAGCGGCGGCCATGAAAGGATTCGAGCGTGCGTGCAAGGTGAAATCATTGCCCCATACGGAAATGACCAGGGGCATCGGTGGTCTTGCTGCTGCAGTCAACATGCCTTCGTAAGGGATGCGCATGGCGTGGACTAGATTCGGCTTCACCTGATCGATCACGGCGCGCAGTTGGCGGCCCGCGTTCCGCAGCGTGAAGGGACCCACCCAGTTGCGTAGTCTTGTGCGTAATTCTGTAGGCAAGCTCTTCCTCAGCCCGCTACGATGTGAAGGGTTTGCTGTCGCTGCCGCGCTGTAGGCCACTGGCACGAAGTGAAACGACGCCAATGGCAGCGCCGGGTCGCAATCAAACGTGCTGGCCAAATGGACTTCGTGCCCGCCTTTCACAAAATATTCGATCCAACTCAATGCGGTGGGGGAGCGGCCGTCTGCCACAAAAAGGATGCGCATCAGTCAGCCACCCGGTTGATGGCATTCACAAAAGCGTCAGCCATATTTTGTAAATTGAATTTTGTTTGAACCAACTCGAAAGATTTTTCTCCCATTTTGCGCAAGCGCTTTGGATCCCTTAGGGCCATGGTTAAAACTTGCTGCAGGACTGTGTCGTCACTTGGCTTAATGAGCCAACCATTATCTGGCTGCACCAGGTCTTGCTGGCTGCCGTCGCCCTCGGCTACGATCACGGGCAAGCCGTGCGCCATCGCCTGCTGGACGGCGAGGCCGCCGGTACCAGGTAATACAAATAGATCGGCTTGGTCAAAGAGTCGATCTAATTCTTTGCCAAATCGGGATCCCGTGAATTCGGTCCGAGGGTATACCTCCTTGGCCAGTCTTGTTAAAGCCGCACCGGCCGGACCGTTTCCAACAATCCGCAATTTCGGTTGGATCTCTATTGGAAGTTTCGCGCAAGCTTCGATCAGCGCGTCTACACGCTTTCGTTTCTGCAAGCGGCCAACATATAAGACAGTGATCCGGCCGGCTTGTCCCTCCCCGCGATGCGGAGGTGCGTTAACCGGTCTGGCAACGACGCTGTTCGTCGCTACGAAAATGTTTTCAAGCGGGAAGCCCAGGCTGCGATATTCTGCAGCACCACGCTGGCTATAGGTGATCAGCGCGTCGAATTGTTTCAGGAAACGTTTGCGCCACCGAATTTGCCAGCCTGCCAGTGGACCGTGAGGCTCAGGCGCGCCCATTCCCCAACCAATTACGGGGCGAAGTTGGCTTTTCATTACTTGGATTGCCGCCGGTGTGGATAAGTAACGGGGATTGGCCTCTACGATTAGTACATCGGGATCCCATTCTTCCAACCATTCAGTCAGTCCTTTTTGCAGGCAAAGGTAAACAGGCCCGCCGAAAAGATGCTGATTGTCGGCGCGGGTCCACTTGGCGACCTCCAGCTGTTCTGCTGGCGGAATATGTTCACCGGGGCGGGCGGTTCCCGCAAAAACGCCGAGGTCGCCCTGGCAATGCTGCGCCAGTAGATCGAAAAACGCGGCGCGATAGCGGGGCAGGACACGTTGGACAATGCCTACCCGGCCTTTGTAGGTGTTCATGCGTTGGGCTTCGCCAAAATGTAGCTTTTCCAGTCCAGCTTCGAACCATCCGAAACTTGTTGGTTTCCCTTTGCCAAATTGCGGATGGTGTAAGCGGCTTTGGTCAGGATTTCCCAGCAGGTTTCCGCGGCCTTCTGGCCGTGCAACTCGATGATGAACAACGGTTTCGTTTCTTGGAGTAAGCGAATCATTCCTTGCAGGGCCAAGCCTTCTCCGCCCTCAACGTCTATTTTGACCAGGTTTGGATTCGGATTGCCTTGCTTGAAAACAAAATCGTCCAGAGCGACGCAATCAACATCGATCATATTTCGGTATTGCATTTCTCTACCTTCCGCTCCCTCTATTTTCCCCATTCCTCCAGAATTGTGAACCAGGAATTGCCGGTTCCCGCTGGCCTCAGCCACAGCTTTGGGAATTAGTTCAATCTTCAACGTGGGATTTAAAAACATGTTTTTGCGTAAGCGCTCCTGGTTGGCAGGCAATGGTTCAAAAGCAAACACTTTGCCACCGGATCCAACTTCCTTGGCCAACAGGAAACTGATATAGCCAATATTTGCGCCTAGATCATAGGCAACCATGCCTGGTTTTGCCAGATCGTGAACGGCTTGCTGCAGATCCAATTCGTAGGTGCCCAGCCAATAATCCTTCTCGGTCTGCAAATCCAGCCACAGAGGCACGCCCGCCAGTAGGCCGCCAGCCACCTCGATTTCGATTAAGCCCTTAGGCGCGGCGCGGTTCAGCATTGAGCGCAATGCTGAACTCCCCGGGCCCAGACGATAGAGCGCCCGTTTCATTGAAGCAGGCAGCCAGCGCGCGGCCGCCGCGGCCAGCGAAAGCAGCGGATTAGCCACTTAGCACCTCAATATACGCATCGATCATGCGATCGAGGCCAAAGGCCTCCTCGGCGCGGGCGCGAGCTCCGGCGCTGAGTGACCCTCGGCTTTTGAGGATCTCCATCGCGCCGTCGGCCAAAGCTTGGATGTTTGGCGGGTCCAGCTTCCATGGATCGCCACCATAAGGGACGACCCGTCCGGCCCGGGACGTGACCAATTCTTTGAGAGCGCCGGTATCGAAAGCCAATATGGGCAAGCCGCAGGCCAATGCCTCAATAACAGAATTTGGGCAGGCGGCATTAATGTCTCCGGAGAAAAGCAAATTGGCGCTGCGATAAAGTTCAGGCAATTGCTGATTGGGAATGACCCCCGCCCAGTCGATAACTATCTTGGCCTGATGACTCCATTTGGCTTTCAATTGCTCCTCGACTTGACCTGCCACCACAAGTTCAACCTTGTTTGGAAGGTCCTGGAGGGTTTCAGCAAGCGCAACCGCGCTGCCGATTCCAATTTCGTAACCTCCTTGCAGGTTGCCTTCGACCATCAAGATACGAATGCGGTCACCGGGGGGGCTGGTGGCGCTATCGGGAAGGAATACAGTTAAGTCCACCCCGTTGTGGATTATGCGCATGTCTGCAGGTCCCGTGCCGTGCACGCGTTGCCACCAATCCTGGACAAAGCGGCTCTGGTACACGCCGCGAGTGGCGATCCGCTCGCGAATGTAAGCCAGTAGCCAGTTGCCTATTTCGGCGCGCAGCCAATGGCGTGCGCCTGTTCGCATGTGGCGATGCAGCCAATTCATCCCATCCAGACGCTGAACGATTGGGATCCCGCGCCGGCGGATTCGATTCAAGGCAACTAGTTGCCGCGTGCCGCCAACAATAAGAACCGCGTCGACGTTTTTGTCGGCCAAATCAAAAGTACTCTGGATGTCGCGGGCGGCCAAGCCGGCCGTCAGTTTCGCTTGAAAACTAACCATTCCGCCAACGCCTGAAACCTGGGGGGTCAGGCAAACGCGCCTTAGGGTTTTTGATGTTTGCATGGAAGAGATCAATTGTAATAATTAGCTGAGACGCAAGTCTTTGATTTCCACCCAGCAGACCTCTGGAGTGGGCAGCGTGCCGTAGCGCATGCGGCCATCGGGTGGCCAGGCCGCGTATTGGTTGTCTATCCATAGTACCAGCCCTAATGGCGGGAGTGGGCTGAGACGAGTTGTTAAAACGTCTTTACCATCGACGGAGAACCCGACTGCTTCTTTTCCCCAAACAATGTCGAATCGATGCCAGGCAGTCTGATCAAGTTCCAGTGCAAGGCCTTCTTGCCGGATGAACTGGGCCGCGCGGCGGCGTAACCATCGCGAGCCGGGCGGCCAAGCCAACAAGGGAAGCAGAGGAAGATTGAGGGCCATCAATGGCGCCGGGATGTGCGGTGACCGATACACGGCCGCCATGGGTCCGTTGCCTGGCAAGCCATCGTGAAAGGCTAGATGGTTTTCTGGCGACGCAAAGAAAAACCATGCCGCATTGGGCAAGGCAGGCAAACGCCCGGCCGAAGTTCCAAAGCCAAGTGAAAATCCAAAGGGATCGTTCCAAAAACCGGCGCCCCAAGTGCCCGGAAGATTATTATTGGACGCGCGGGCTTGTAGCGACAAGTGCAGATTTGGCCGGTGAGGAAAAGAGGAGCGAGAAAATCTACCATAGTCATCTAGCTGCGCCAGACGATAGGAGAGAGTTTGGTTGTGCTCCAGACTCAGCCGCCAGACCCCTTCGATTTCCTCAATCCCTGCATTTTGGCTGATGCGTTTTTCGAGTTGCGGCGCAGTCACGCGGGTATTATACGGGCTGCTAACCCGCGATGTTATAATGGATTTTCAGCCCGGAGTGTGAATGGAAATTACCTGGTACGGACATTCCTGTTTTCGCGTCACCGAACGAAGTATGCCGACCATTGTGGCGGATCCTTATGACCACGCGTATGTAGGTTACCATCCTCTCAAGCTTAAGGCCGATATCGCCACGGTGAGCCATGACGCGCCGGGCCACAACTTCGTCAAAGGCGTGAAGGGTTACAAATGGGACATTCGGGGACCGGGCGAATACGAAATCGGCGGGGTCTTCCTGACCGGAGTTGCGACCAACGAAGGCAAGAAGGATCGAAATCTTGTGTATATTTACGATTACGATGGCGTGACGATTGGCCATCTGGGGGATATGCCTAAGGTGCCTACGCAGACTCAGGTCGAAGCGTTTGGAACCGTCGACGTGCTGCTGGTGCCAGTGGGCGGTGGGAATGCATTGAATGCGGCCAAAGCCGCCGAAGTGATCGCGATGATCGAACCTGGGATAGTGGTGCCGATGCATTACAAGACACCCGGCAGCCGTATCAAGCTGAATGCGTTGAAACAGTTCCTCGAGGAAATGGGTCTAACCAGCAGCAAGGCGCAGCCCTCTCTCAAAGTCACGCAATCCTCCATTCCAGATGAAACGCAGGTGGTTGTGTTGGAGCCCACTGTCTGACATGTCTGCCGTGAAATTGCTGATGACCTGGGATATCCAACCCGGGCGCGAAGAAGACTATTTCGAATTCCACATTCGCAAATTTGTCCCGTCGCTCGAGGCACTCGGGGTGGCATTGAGCGAAGCCTGGCTGACGGTGTACGGAGAACAACCTCGCTTGCTGGCCGAAGCAGTGATCCCGAATATGGATTCGGCTCGCAGGTTGCTCGATTCAAATGCCTGGGAAGACCTGGGCGTTCAGATGGAAGACTTGGTGGAAAACTTTAAATACAAGGTCATCGCAGCCCGCGGCGGTTTCCAGATGTAGGCGCTGCACCAAATAGTTTCCTCTTGACAGCCTCAATTGCAAAGAAATTGCTCCGCTGGTATGCCGCTCGGCGACGCAGCCTGCCTTGGCGCGAGAAGTCTCGGCCCTATGCGGTCTGGGTGGCGGAGATTATGGCGCAGCAAACTCGCCTGGAAACTATGCTGCCTTATTACAGGCGCTGGATGAAGCGCTTTCCGACGATCAAGTCATTGGCAGGTTCCAGCGAGCAAGATGTTCTGGCAATTTGGGAGGGGTTGGGCTACTACAGCCGCGCCCGCAATCTGCGCCAAGCGGCGCGGGTTGTCATGACGCGACACGCTGGCCGGCTACCTGGCGATGTCGATGCGCTCTTGACCTTGCCGGGCATCGGCCGCTATACGGCTGGCGCCATCGCCTCGATGGCATTTGGCCGGGATGAACCCGCCGTAGACGGCAATGCCATCCGCGTATTGGCTCGCGTCTTCAACGTGAAACAGCCGGTTGGCAGCAGCCGCGCCACAAAACGCTTCTGGGCGCTGGCGTCAAAACATATGCCCCGTGGCCATGCAGCTGCTTACAACCAGGCCCTGATGGATTTGGGCGCTAGCATTTGCAAGCCGCGGCAGCCTAATTGTTCCGCCTGTCCATTGCGGCGCGATTGTCGGGTGTTTGCGCTGGGCATTCAGGAAAAGCGCCCAGTCAGGGAAACGCTTACTGGCATTCCTCGAAGGTATTTTGCAGCTGCGGTGATCCGGCAAAGGGGACAGGTGCTTGTTTTGCAAAGGCCAACCACAGGATTGCTGGGTGGCATGTGGGAGTTTCCAAATGTGATGGTCAAAAGTCCGCAGGATGCCAGATCCGCGCTGCGCCGCGGGCTGTATAAGAAGTTGGAGCTTTCCCTTCCACTGATTCAAAAGCTGGGGCAATACGAACATGCTTATAGCCATTTCAGTTCTCATTTGCAGGTCTTCGGCACGACTTTGAACGGTGTCCGGCCTAAGGTCGTTTTTAATGCTATGCACCGATGGCTGTCCCTAAATAAACTCGATGAATTGCCAATGGGCAAGTTGGATCGACAAATCGCTCGTTCTCTGCGCGATAATGCGAAATGAGCCGACCGATGAGCCGCCGTTTCCAGCGCAGGATTGAAGATTTTGTTTGCGGGCATTGCGGTCATGCTGTGCAGGGCACCGGTTACACCAACCATTGCCCTCGCTGCCTGTGGAGCCGCCACGTCGACGTAATGCCCGGCGACCGCCAGGCTGAATGCGACGGCTTGATGGCGCCTGTGGCAGTGGCTGGCGCAGCGGACGCTTATCGTATTTTGCATCGCTGTGAAGCATGCGGAACGGAAAAATGGAATCAAGCCTCACGCGATGACGATTTTGAACAATTGTTAGCGATCGCGCAGTTGCAGAGGAAACAAGGCAGTGGGTAACGAGGAAGATTTTTCGCTTCAACGCGAAAGAATGGTGAACGAGCAATTGAAGGCTCGCGGCATCCGCGATCCACGCGTGCTGGATGCCATGGGCGCGGTTCCGCGCCACCGATTTGTTCCGGCTAAAGAACAAAATTGCGCCTACGAAGATCATCCACTGCCGATCCCGGCAGGCCAGACCATTTCGCAACCTTACATCGTCGCTTACATGCTCCAGGCCTTGGCGTTGAACGGCGATGAAAAAGTGCTGGAGATTGGTACGGGGTCCGGTTACCAGGCGGCGCTCCTTGGACGACTTGCCAAAGAAGTCCACAGCATCGAGCGCCACGAGATTTTGGCTAGTGCCGCCGCTGCGGTCTTGACTGAATTGGGCTTTGATAATGTCAGGGTTCATCATGGGGATGGAACCAAGGGCTATAAGGAACAGGCTCCTTACGATGCCATTGTTGTGGCCGCCAGCGCACCCGTCGTTCCGCAGCCGCTGCTGCAGCAGTTGGCCGATGGCGGACGACTGATCCTGCCCGTGGGCGTGGCCTGGGGACAGATTCTGCAGTTGTGGAAGCGAAAGGGAGACACGTTCGATTACGATGAATTAGTCCCTGTGGCCTTTGTGCCCTTGATTGGCGAACACGGCTGGGGGGAGTGAACCACCTGGGCGTTATAATTTTTGCTCATGCCCCAGCCTCGAATCGTTACCGAATCTGACGTCGCCCAAAAAATTGACCATTGGTTGAAAAGCCTGCAATCCAACGGTTACCGGCTTACCAGCTCGCGCCGAGCAGTAGTGGACGTCTTAGCGGCCGCTGACCAATCGATGACGGCTGCCGACCTCTACAGAATCGGTCGAGAAAGACACAAGCGCCTTGGCCTCGTCTCTGTGTATCGTACGCTGGACAAACTCGAAGAATTGGGACTGGTGCAACGCGTACACCGGCCGGATGGTTGCCACGCTTATGTATCCTCTCTGGAGGGCCATCAGCATTTGCTACTGTGCGAATCTTGCGGTCGGGTGGAAGTGTTCCGCGGCGATGATCTCAAAGACTTCAGCCGTCGCCTGGAGGGGGAAAGCGGTTTCGAAATCCATGAGCATTGGCTGCAATTCTTCGGCCTTTGCTCCCAATGTCGTTGACCTGCTTTAGACCCGGAAAGGCGAGTCTCGAAGTTGGCATGCATTTGTATTTCTTGACGCCAGTTTTTCACCCTGTATAATGAAAACGGTTTTCAATAAATATGTGGTGGATTCTGTCCCGAATTGCTTTTTCGCTGACCTTTCTCTCGGCGACCTTGGCTGCCTGTTCGCCAGCTGCCCAACCCGATTCCGGGAGGATCCGCGTTGTCGCCAGCACTCAGATAGTGGGCGACGTAGTGAACGCCATTGGTGGCGATCTCGTGGATGTAGCCTATCTTATTCCCCCAGGGACCGATCCCCATGCTTTCGAGCCGACCCCGCAGGACGCGGTAAGGCTGTCTGAGGCTGACCTCGTGTTCATTAATGGGCTGGGTTTGGAGCAAACCCTGCAGCCATTGCTGGCAGAGCAGGAAGCAAAGGTGATAGTGATCTCGGAAGGCGTACAACTGCTCACGTTGGAGGATGATGGCGAAAGTGGTCCTGATCCACACGTTTGGATGAATCCGCTCAATGTAAAAATTTGGGCAGACAACATCGCCCGGTCATTGGCAGAAGTTGACTCAGTTAATGCGCTCACCTATGGATCTAATGCTGAGACCTACGCAACACAAATCGATGTGTTGGAGGCCTGGGCCGTTGAACAGATCAACCGTATCCCAGCCGAAAACCGTTTACTAGTTACCGATCACGAGTCATTGGGTTATTTCGCTCAGCATTTTGGATTTGAAATCATTGGGGCTATCATCCCCGGCTACAGCACGCAGAGCGAACCCACCGCAGGCGATCTAGCTGAGCTGGAGACCAGTATCCACCAATTCGGTGTGCAGGCGATTTTCGTTGGGATCAGCCTGAATCCCTCCCTGGCTGAACGTGTGGCCGAGGATACCGGCGTGCAAATGGTTCCCATCTATACGGAATCGCTCAGCGACGCCACTGGCCCTGCGGCGACTTATACGGAGATGATTCGCTTTGATGTGGACGCCATCGTAACGGCACTAGAATAGTGCTGCAACCCATGCTGCGTTCTTTATCCAAGCCCAAGGTGGAACATTCGCAGGATTACCCTGCGCTCGAATTACGCAATTTGGGTTTGCGCTTCGACGGACACAGCGCCCTGGAAGATTTATCGCTAACTATCGACTCCGGATTGCGCGTGGCAGTTGTGGGCCCGAACGGAGCGGGGAAATCTACCCTATTTAATATTCTTGCCGGTATTTTGACGCCCAGTGTCGGCCAGGCGCGCATCCATGGACATCCTCCCGCGCAGCATATGTGCCTTGCCTATGTCCCGCAGAGCAGTAATGTGGATTGGGCCTTTCCTGTCAGCGTCGAAGAAGTAGTGATGATGGGGCGCGTCGGCCTCATTGGGTTATTTCGCCAGCCGACGCGTAAAGATTGGGACTTTGTGCGCCAGAGCCTTGGCCGCGTCCAACTGGAGGATCTGGCGCGCCGCCAGATCAGCGAACTTTCTGGCGGGCAGAAGCAGCGCATGTTCATTGCGCGGGCGCTGGCCCAGGAAGCAGATCTGCTGTTGCTGGATGAACCGTTGGCCGGATTGGATATTCCCTCGCAAGAACAAATCCTCAATCTCCTGGATGATCTCAAGGGCTGCGGCATTACCGTGTTGTTCGCCACGCATGACTTGGAACTGGCGGCGAGGTTTGATCGAATCTTGCTGTTGAACCGACGCCTGATTGCCTATGGCAGCCAGGATAAAGTGTTGACTACTCAAAACCTGACCAAGGCCTATGGCGGAACGATGCAAGTCATCGAAACGGCTGAAGGGCGGATTCTGATCGGCGACAGCGGCGGCCACCATGGGCACGAACCCGAAGGCCGGCATGGTTAATTGGCTGCTGGAACCCCTGGCGTTCGAATTCATGCAGCGCGGGCTGCTGGTCGCCGTGCTCGTTGGCATCGTCTGCGCACTGGTGGGCTGTTACATCGTGCTGCGCGGCATGGCCTTTCTTGGCGATGCGCTGGCCCACGCTATCCTGCCTGGGCTGGCGGTGGGCTACCTGGCTTCGGCGGGCGACCGCGGCGCCCTGTTTTGGTGGGCGCTGGGCACGGCGGTGATCACCTCGGTGGGCATTGGGGCCCTCAGCCGCGGAGTGCGCATTAGACAGGACACGGCCATCGGCATTGTCTTTGCCGGGATGTTCGCGCTGGGCATCGCGCTGATCTCCAGCGTGCGCAACTATGCGGTGGACTTGACTCACTTCTTGTTTGGCAATGTATTGGGCGTTACGCAAAACGATCTTTGGTTAACTGCCGGCGTCGCCGTTTCGGTCTTGCTGATTATTTTTGTGTTTTATAAGGAATTCTTGGTTTTATCGTTTGATCCGACGCTGGTCACGACCCTGCGCTTGCCGGCGCGCGCATTGGAAGTATTGTTGTCGATTCTGATGGCGGTTGCGATCGTGATTTCATTGCAAACAGTGGGCGTTGCATTGGTGGTGGCTTTGCTGGTGACGCCTGCAGCCACAGCAAGTTTGATGACGAAAAACCTGCGCAGTATGATGTTCCTGGCTTCCGCGATCGCTGCGGGCTCAGGCGTTGTTGGGCTTTACGCGTCTTACTATGTCAATATCGCTTCGGGTGCGGCGATTGTGCTTACGTGCACCGCAGTGTTTCTATTGGTGTGGGTTTGGAAGCTGGTGCGAAGAAAAGTGCAGGTGAACGCGGATAAACACTGATCACTTCGTCAGTGCAACCCGGATTTCGTCTACTACCCACGGATCGTTTTCCCGACTAGCTGCTCTTGTCAATGCTTCGCGAGCAAACCCGCCCCCGATTTTTCCAAGCGCCCAGGCAGCGTGGCCGCGTACCAACGGTTCCATCTCTTCCGCCAGGGTTTCCGCCAACGCGGGTGCGGAATCCGCAGCACCGACATTGCCCAGTGCAATGGCAATATTGCGCAGATAACCGCGGCGCTTGGCGCGTTTGAGCGGGCTGTCTTTGAATTTTCGATTGAATTCTTGCGGACTTAACTTTATTTCTTCGTCCAAAATCACCGATGGAGACCTGGCTTTAAATTCCGCATCGCCCGGTTGGATCGCAAAGCGTTCGTTCCAAGGACAAACGATCTGGCAGATGTCGCAGCCGAAGATCCAATCCCCCATTTGGGGACGCAAGTCTGTAGGCACGGGCCCCTTGAGTTCAATGGTGAGGTAGGAGATGCAACGCGAAGCGTCCAGGGTGCGATCTTCCAGGATGCAGTTAGTTGGACAGGCATCGATGCAGCGCCTGCAACTGCCACAATGATCCGTGGAAATAGGTGTGTCGAAGTCCAAGTCGATACCCAGGAGAATTTCGGCCAGCAGGAAATAGGACCCATGTTGAGGATTGATCAACATCGTGTTCTTGCCAATCCAGCCCAAACCTGCCCGCTGGGCAAGTTCCCGCTCGAGGATCGGTCCGCTATCGGTGTACCAGCGGTTCGGAACTGGGTGTCCGACCAACCCTTCCAGGTAGCCCACCAGAACTTTCAGGCGAGGCTTCAGTACCTCGTGGTAATCCTCGCCCCAGGCGTAAGCAGCTACTCTTCCGGTCCCGGGCTCGGGCTCCTGTGAGCCAGTTGGATTGCTGTACGGGACGCCGAGCACCAGTATGGATTTACATTCCGGCAAAATGCGCCGTGGGTCAGCGCGACGTTCAATGGCGCGCCCGGTGGCCAGATAACCCATCTCACCATGGCACCCGGCTTCCAGCCAGCGCTGATACACATCCATGTGGGGCGGGGGATCTGGGCTGGTGATGCCCACTAAAGTAAAGCCCAGCTCTTGGGCTTTACTTTTCAATTGTTTCGCCAGAAATATCTTATCCAAAGAAAAGTCCTTGCGATCGCAAGGACTTTTTACTGCCTGGGGACTAATCTGTCCAGCCCAAGGGCTAGGGTTCTGTGTAGGTGACGATCAGCTTGATGCCGCTCAGGAAACGAACCAGCGTGCTGCCTGCCGGGGTTCCGCTGAACTTAAGCTGGTACTCCAGTGTCGTTGCGGATCCGAGCGCGTCCTGCAGTCGGTCGGCCACGTCATCATTGATAAAGACAGTCGAAAGTTCAGAGGTGCTGCACCATTCCATATCGGGGCCGGACCCGCTGGCGTTGTAATCGCTGGCGTCCAATGGGAAGTAGCTGCCCGCAAAGCCTTGCAGACAACCCAAGGTGGCAAACGGATTCCCGACTGTATCGTAGTCGGAGAAATCCACCTTGACTTCCTCGATTGTGGCATCCGTGGGGATGGTGGAAATATTGAAGGACACGAATCCCTGCACGCCAGTGCCGGAATTGGCACCCGCATGGGCCAGGGAACCTACGGTTCCACTGGCGTCCACCTGACCAACGCTGCTGGTGGTGAAAGTCTTCCCGCTGCCCGTTCCTGCACCGCTGCCGGTCACATCGATATCCACGTAGAAGGTGTCCTTAAAGGGCTGACCTGCTGCATTGCGCAGGCTCCAGTAACCCCGGTAGTTGCCCGCTTCGTGAGGAGCTGTAAGGTTCACTGAAACGTCAACAGTCGTTCCGGGGGCGATTGTGGCCGTGAGATTTTGAGATGCCGGCCCACCCATGGAATTGCCGCTGACAAATACTACTGAGTACGACGTGGACCAACTGCAAGTTCCTGCATTGCGCAACTTCCAGGTCTTCACGAAAGTTGTGTCCGGCGCGTGATCTTCTCCGTCGGGCACGGTCACATCTGAAACAAACTGTGCGTAATCGCAACCACCGGCACCGCCACCGGAGTTCGTGCTGCTGGCGATAGGCGTGTTCGTTACTGCTGGGGTGAGCGATGCGGTCGAGGTTGCGGTGGGCGGCTGCGTATTGGTGGCGCTGGGGGTGAGCAGCGCGCTCTGGGTTAGCTGCGCGCTTACGGTTTCCGCGGCAGCGGTTTGCACCTGCTCGGCGGATTGGCCTCCCGGCAAATTGCAGGCAGCCAACAAAAGCGAGCCTGCAATTGCCAGGAAGAAAAAGCTTCGAATTTTCATCAAGGATTCTCCTGCAAGGATTTGCAGGATTCTAGCAGAAACGAGTTGAAATTGTCGGGAATAAGCTCAGGCGGCGGCTAGCAAGGCATTCACTTTTTCAGTGAGGTGGGTGAGTTCAAAGGGTTTACGGATAAATGCTTGCGCGCCCGCAGCCAGACTCGTCTCCACATAGTGAGGATTTCCGTAAGAGGAGATGATTAGGACGGGTGTTTGAGAAAATGCATCCAGGGCTTTTAGCTGCCTGCAAACCTGCGAACCATCGAGCCGCGGCAATTCGTAATCGAGGATGATCAAATCGGGCTGTGTGGACTTCGCCTGTTGGAAGGCTCGTTCTCCATCCGCGGCGGCTACTACTTCGTACCCAGCGAGGCGCAAAGTTTGGGCGATCATGTCGCGCAGGTCATCCTGATCTTCGGCGATCAAGATTTTAGTCATGTCAGTTGGCGGGTGAGAGGGCATGTTTGATCATTTAGCTTGTCATAGTTAACGTTATTAAGACCCGCCTGTTCCTAGATATTAAGTACTAATCCAGGCAATGAGCGTCCGGCTTATGGCTATGACCGGATTTTGAGGCGACAGGCAATAAGCAAATTGCATTGCTGGACTTTGCGTGAGCTCGGGATAAAAAAGAGGGCTGGAATAACTGGTAGGTCAGCCTTCGAGTTCTTGAAGGATGCTTTCAAGTAATTCGATTAAGATATTTTTCACCGTTTCTTTATCTGTTGAAACACAGGGGATGAGTTTGACCCCATCTTCTAAACGAAGGGCGGCGCGCATGTCCTCCGGATCCCAAGCCTCCGGCAGATCTTGTTTGCTGGCAGCAACCACATAAGGGGTGGGCGAGAAAGCGCGAAAAGCCTCCAGGATGCTGCGGGCTTCGCGAAAGGTTTCGGGTCGGGTGCTGTCTACCATGACGATGAAACCCAGCATGCCCTCGGAGAGGATCTCCCACATAAAGTCGAAGCGTTTCTGGCCAGGGGTGCCAAACAGATAAAGCACCAGGCTGTCGTCAACGGTGATGCGTCCAAAGTCCATGGCCACCGTAGTGGTTTCCTTCACGCGTTCCTGAGGGCTGGAAATCTTGCGTTCTGTGGAGACGACATCGATTTCGCTGACGGTTTGGATGAACTCCGTCTTGCCTGCGTTGAAGGGACCCGTGACGACCATTTTGACTGTAAGCATCGTTCCTCGATCCCTAAATTGAGCGAATGCGTTCCATCAGGCGGGTAACCAGACTCTTCTGTTCGGCGGGCTTCACACCCGGGAAAGCGGCCTGCAGCCCTTCGAGCTGGGTGGGTGCGCCCTCGGGGCGGATCAACTTAACCAGGCCGGCCTGCATGAGGCCGTAGACGATACGGCGGATTTCCAGGTCATTCATTTTGCTGGCTTTGGCAATCTTGCGGATGCTGTTTTTTGGATTGATGTAGGAGACGACCCGCCACTCTTCCACGTTCAGGTTGACTTTTTTCAGGTTAACGCCGGGGCGGTCAGTGAAGGCCAAGGCCATATCCAGGTTGGGAATTTCCGAATTAAGCTGTTCCCACTCATGGGTCTGGCGCGAGCCTTCCATGATGAGGTTTTCCAGGGCGATGCGGACGGGGATTTTGTTTTCAGGTACATCCTGGGCTGGGTCGAATTTGAAATGGCCTTCCACCCAGGTGAATAATTGCTGGACGATTTCCACGAAATAAGACTGTAAGCTCTCGAGGATGTCCTGCTGGGTGACGTAGCCGGCGTTGATCAGTAGCAGGCCGAGTTCCTTGTCGCTCATGCCCGCTGCGCGGAGGCGAAGCGTATTGAGCTGGGCGTCGTTGATTTTCTCGGCGCGGTGCAGCACAGAGGGAAGACTGCCTTGGAGGCCATCTTGGTCGCTGGCCAGTTGCGCGTATGCTAGCTTGCCTTGGCGGAAAATGAGGCGCGCGCCTTCGTTCGGTCCCTGGATGAGTAAGGCGCCGCTTTTGTTCGCCAGGTTGACTAAATTCAATAACTGAGTGACGCTGAAATCGCGCAGGTTGCCCTGTAACGCCATGGAAGTCCTTTGCTTCGGTGAGCGGAAAGATTATACATGTTCGCCGCGAAGCGAACGTGTTTGACACCCCCTTGGCGCACGAATATAATCGCCCCGCCTTCCTCGGTAGCTCAATGGTAGAGCGGGCGGCTGTTAACCGCTAGGTTCCAGGTTCGAGTCCTGGCCGAGGAGCTAAAAACTTATTTTTCCCCCGTAAAAAGTCTTGAAAATAATCGTTCAGGACTTTTTATTTGGAGCGGGTGCAATTTGGGTGCAGTTTTACAAAACGGTGACGAGATTATCAAGTAGCTCTGCGGCTTCCTCTTGCTTATTCGGCATTAGGTGTCCGTACACGTCCATGGTAATGCTTGCCTTGGAATGTCCTAACCTACGCGATGCAATCAACACAGGTATTCCGTGATTGAGCATTAGCGAAGCCGCAGTATGCCGTAGATCGTGAAAGCGGATTTTGGGGACATCAGCCGCGTTTAAAAGCATTCGAAAATCTCGCCGGATATTGCTTGCGGTCAAAGGCGTACCAACTCTAGAAGGGAAAACTAAATCCAAATCAGCCCAACTTTCACCAGCATGGACTTGCATTGCTCTAACCTCTTCACGGTGAGCTTTCAAAACGCGCAAGGCTTTTTGTCCAAGAATTATTGATCTTCTCCCGCTAGCTGATTTTGGGTCCGTAAATAAGAAACTGCCACCCTTGACATGCAGCACTTGGCGATTGACTTGTAGTGTCCTGCGCTCAAAATCCAGGTCTGCCCATTTGACGCCCATAAGCTCTGACAACCTCAAACCCGTATGTATTGCCAGGTAGTAGAGCGGGTAAAGCCTATCGTCAATTTCTATCGCAGTCCTTAGCAGGACATTTACTTGGTTTTCATCAAGAAACTTCATTTCCCGATCAGTGGGCTTTGGGGGCAAAGTGCCAGTACAGGGGTTGCGTCCGATGTAACCCAATTTCACGCCATGGTTCAAAGCTATTCTCAAAACCTTATGTGCGACATGAACCGCATGTTTACTCAGCCCGCCACTAATTAGCGAATCGTAGAACCTCTGGATCGTCTCGGTTTTCAGTTCACTTAAGTACTTGTTTCCCAAGGACGGGATTATCCGCTTGTTAGTAACCCATCTATAGCCATTAACAGTGTTCCCTTTTCTTGATGAAGATACTGTTATCAGCCATGTTTCGAAGAAACTACCTACCTGAATTTCTGTCCCTTTAAATGTCAGTCCGCTGTCGATTTGAGTTCGTGTTTGTCTGATCCAGTTCTGGCAATCCCTTTGTGATTGACCTGTGTAACTAAGCCTTCTCCCATCAAGCGACACTTGCGCTCGCCATTTGCCGTTGGATTTTTGGTAAATCGATCCTTCCTGGTTGCCTCTTCTTTTTGCCATTTCCTATTCTCCTTTTTTTTGTTTGGAGATAGGAAAGGCGGTTCGGGTCTTTATTCGATTGTTAAGGTGCAGGTCAGCTGGAATCATTGTAAACCAACCCGCACTTTGTTTGAAATATTTTCCTGTATGAAGCGAAGTAAATCCTCGCGGCGCACACGCCTTGCACCTAGGATTTTCACTGTAGGGATAAGTCCCTTTTGCATTAGCTGATAAGCAAATGCCCGACTAACATTCAGAATTTCCGCGACTTGTACGGCTTTGAGTAACTTCTCAGGAGGCTGGATTTGGATCGTCATTATTTCTCTCCTGGTTCAACAGGGCGTTGAAACGGCTTCCCCGTTTTCTTCTGCCCGCAACGATAAAGGCTTCTATGGCTGGCATACCAACCAAGTCAGCAATCACGCTCAAAGTGGGGGACACAGCTTTATTCACCCATTCCAACATACTATTGAGTGTCACAATCCTGGCATTTGAGATGGTCTTCATAGCCCGATCCTGATTATTGACGAACTCAGCCCACCAGGGCAATAGCTTTCCCGTTGCGCTATCAACGAAATCAACATAATCCCGCAGATGCCCGATGGCCTTATCAATCCAAAACTCAGGCAGTTGGATCAGCACATCCCTGGCTACTAAATAGGCTCGTTTTGACTTGGTTTGCAGTTCAATCCGCACTGGACCCCGTTCGTTATAGACCCGGAGCATGCGTTCTGAAAAACGAGATCCAAGACGTAGCGAACTTGTGCCAATCTGCCCATCCTCCCGATCTTCATAAGGCGTGACCGTGTAGCTCATTTTCTTGCGGCGAAGGTAGGAACGCATCTGGCCTTTACCAACGGCTTCTTTCACCTGCTCCGGAGTGAATGGAACACCATCCCAGGCTAAATCCAACCTAGTGATCCTGGCCTTCTCCAAACTGTTCAATACGGCAATAAATTCCTGAATGTCCTTGTCCGGTATTGCATCACAAGCCTGACCAGGAATTTCGAAGCAGTAGTATTGACTGTCTATGCCATCCTGGGCGATAGGGTTTGCCTTTAGCCTTGTTTCCAATAAGGCTTTGTATAAGGTCTTGAATCCTGGTACTCCATGTCCAACCATCTGCATTGGC
>CAYJMC010000004.1:93640-101176 GCA_964371335.1 uncultured Anaerolineaceae bacterium | reverse complement strand
ACTTCGACGATCTGCAAAACTAATTCTCCCGCAGGGGTTTTGAAGGTGACGGTGTCGCCGGCTTTGTGCCCGACCAGCGCCTGACCGATCGGTGAGACGTTGGAGATCTTGCCATTGCGCGGGTCGGCTTCCTGGGCGCCGACCACGAAATATTTCACCGGCTCGCGACCCTTCTCTTGCACCACTACCTTCGAGCCAAGCCCGATGACGCCGTCGCTCGAGCCCGTTTCCGAAATGATGACGGCGTGGCGCAGCACGGACTCGATCTCTTTGATGCGCCCTTCGAGGAAGCCCTGGTCCTCTTTGGCTTTATGGTAGTCGGCGTTCTCCGAAAGATCGCCCTGCTGGATGGCGACGCGTAAACGCTTGGCCAACTCGGTGCGGCGCGGGCCCTTGAGCTCGGCGAGTTCGGCGCGTAGACGTTCAGCGCCCGACTGGGTGAGGTGATATTCCTGGGGCGAACTCATGTCAAGGAAGCGAGTGGGGATCGAAGAGCTTTTCGTACTCCTGGATTGCGTAACGGTCGGTCATGCCGGCCAGGTAATCGCACACGGTGCGCGGCAGCCCGCGCTCGGCGACCAGCGACTGGAAATCGTAAGGCAGCATGGCGGGCGTATTGGCGTAAGCCATGAAGATATCAGTGAGGATCTTCTCCGCCTTGGTGTGCATGCGCACCACGCGGGGATGATTGTAGAGATTCTTGAAGAGGAAATCTTTCAGCTGGCGGTTGCGGCGCTGCATCTGGTCGCTGTAGCCGATCACGTTGTGGTCCAGCTTTTGGATGTCGAGTGCGGACTTGGCTTTGCTCGCCTGGATGCGGGCGTCGGTGGCTTCGATGACATCGGAGACCAGAATGCCGATCAGGCGGCGGATAAGGCGATGGCGGGTGAGATCGTCGAGGTCGTGGCCATCCCAGCCGACGCTTTTGAGCAGCAGCTGCCAGAGCTCGAGGTCGGCGCAGTTGGCAGGGGTGATCATGCCGGAGCGCAAGCCGTCATCAAGGTCGTGGGAGGTGTAGGCCAGTTCGTCGGCGGCGTTGGCGATCTGCGCTTCCAGGTTGCCGCGCAGCTCGGGGTTGAAGGCTTTTGCGTCGGAGATGTCGTACTCAGTTTCGTGCTTGACGATACCTTCGCGAACCTCCCAGGTGAGGTTGAGGCCGGGGAAGTTGGGATAGCGCTGTTCGAGCTCGGTGACGATGCGCAACGATTGGCGATTGTGATCGAAGCCGCCATGCTCGCGCATCAGCGTGTTGAGCGTGGCCTCGCCGGAATGGCCGAAGGCGGCGTGGCCAAGATCGTGTGCCAGGCAGATGACCTCGATGAGGTCTTCATTGGCGCCCAGGGCACGGGCTATAGTGCGTCCGATCTGGGCGACCTCGAGGGTGTGGGTGAGCCGCGTGCGGAAGTAATCGCCCTCGAAGTTGATGAAGACCTGGGTCTTATATTCAAGCCGGCGGAAGGCCGAGGTGTGCAGCACGCGGTCACGGTCTCGCTGGAAGCGAGTGCGGTAGTTGGGCTCCCGGTCGGGGTAGGCGCGGCCCTGGCTGTCGCGGCTGCGCATGCCATAGGGCGCCAGCACCTGGTCTTCGTGCGCTTCGAGTTGTTCGCGAGTGAGCATATCAGTTGACAGTTGACAGTTGGCAGTTGACAGTAAAAGATGTTAACCGATTAAGCATTGACAGGGAGTTTAATGTAGGCAAGGGGGAGTGTCAAACGAGGGCAGTGGGGGAGCTGAGATGAAAGCTTACGATTGCTTCTCTTGCCATGCTGTGTGAAACGAAGCCTCCATCCGTGAGTTGGTTTAGAAGACCGGTTGAATTTGGCGGACAGTGTAATGGGTGGATTCTTCGCTGGCGCACGGCTGGCTTCGCCCGCCTTGGCTGGCTCAGAATGGCAAGATTAATTATGGCGGATTAGAGTACCCAGGGATTCGCCGGAGATGGCGCGGGGCAGGTTGCCAGGGATGAGGCCGGAGAAGATACGGACCTGACAGCCGGGTGTCTGCTGGACGAGATCGAGCATGGCTTGGACTTTGCCTGCCATTCCTCCGGTAACGTCGGCGACGCTGGGAGCTTCGAAGAGTTTGGATTGCTCGCTGAATGATGAAGGCGTGATCTCGGGGATGATCTCGGCGTGAGAAGCGTAATCGGAGTAGACGCCCTCTTCGTCGCCAGCGAGCAGGACGCGGGCGGGATGAAGATGGGCGGCGAGGTAAACGAAGAGATCCTCGGTGGAGAGGATGGTTCCGCCGCGAACGGAATCGAAGGCTACATCGCCGAAAACCACGGGGACCAAGTTGGCGTCGAGAGCGGCCTTGACTGGATCGGGGTTCCAGGCGGCAATGCGGCCGTCGACAACGGAGACGGAAGCCGAAGGCGGGAAGCCGACGGCGGGCACGCCTGCGGCGAGCAGTGCATCCATAACGATGCGATGCAGGGCGCCAGCCTGCTGCCAGACTTCGATGAAGCCGCGCCATTCGTCGGGGGTGCGAACGCCGCGGCGGGTGTTGTACTTCTGCGCAGGTACGTGACCGAAGGAGCCGGAGCCGTGGCCGAGGAGGAGACGAAGGTCGGGATTCGTTTTGCGCACATCAGTGAGTTCAGCGGCCAGGCGGGAAATTAAGTCTTGGCGCGGGGATGCTTCCTTTTGTTTTTCAGTGATCAGGGAACCACCGAGTTTGAGGAAAATCAACTTGTTGTGCATTTGTGCGGCGATAATTACTGCAATGTGCCCCAGGCGCCACCAAAAACTTTTGTCGCAATTATGTTGACTGCGCCAGCTGCGTACAAAGCATCTTCAATTTCGAAGCGTCGTTTTTCTTCGACCACGGCGATCATATTGCCACCGCGACCAGCCCCGGAAAGCTTGGCGCCAAAGGCGCCGGCTTCTCGGGCGACGTCGACTAAGCGATCCAATTCCGGCGAAGAGACATTTAAATCTTGCAGCAAACGGTGATTATGGTCCATAAAACCGCCCACAACCCTGGCATCTCCAAGACCGGTTGCCATGACCTCGCGGGCCCTTTCGACCGTATCGCCGATGGCTTTGAAAATCTTTTCGATTCGATCCTTGTCTTTTTCCCATCGGGCGCGAACGTCTTGGACCACGTCTCGCGTTCGGCTTTGTTTTCCCGTGTCTACGATGATCAAAGGAAAGGATTGGTTAATGGGAAATGATTCAGGAGGTTTGCCTTTTACAAAATATACCGGCCTGCTGTACGTGATGACCGTGTTATCAATACCGGAAGGCGTGCCGTGATGCAATCTTTCCAGCTCAAAAGCAAGAGCGCAGACGCGATCGTCCTTCAAGCTTTTCCCGAGAAACTCAGAAACGGCGCGGATAATGGTGATGGTGACTGCGGCGCTTGACCCTAAGCCCGAAGCAACCGGTATCGTGGAAGTGATGCGCAGCTTGAACGCCGGAGGATCAGTGACATTCAATTCCTTGAGAACATTCCGAACCGCGGTTGCCAGGGGATCATCCTTGGGAAGATCGTCCAAATCCTTGTCCATTCCTATGCCCGGGGCGTCAATATGGATCTTGCCGGAAGCTTCTGTGATGAGCGGATTGACGATGGCTTTGGCTTCGATAGCGGTAACAGGAACGGCGATGGCGGGCTGGCCGTAGACGACGGCGTGCTCGCCGAAGAGGATCACTTTACCAGGTGCGGTGGAAGAGATAGCGGGCATTAGAGAGACTGGGATGAGGGACGAAGGATGAAGGATGAAGAAAAATCAAGCATGGGAAGGAGTTTCAATAAATATAAAAAATCAGCAGGATTGAGGCTCCCCAGAGGAGCAGATCGGCTTGGATAGGAAGGTCGGAGAAGAGAACATCTTCCGGCGCTTCGCCGATGTTGCGGACTTGGACGAGATAGAGATAACGGAAGAAGCCATAGATGACGAAAGGGATGGTTAGCATCATAGCGTGATTCTCGGGGAGGTTCGGCGCTGAAAAGGTGTAGAGACTATAGGTGAGAATAGCAAGGCAGAGGACGATAATGAGCAAGTGATCGAGGAAGGAAGCTGTGTAGCCTTCAAGGACGCGGCGGGAGTGGCCGCCGGGTTTGCCGCCCAGGATCTCGGCGCGGCGTTTGCCGATGCCGAGGAATAGGGCCAGGAAGGTAGTGAAGACATACAGCCAGGGGGAGAAGCGCTGCACGTCGATCAGTGCGACGCCGGCGCCGACGCGCAGTACGTAGAAACCTGCCAGCACCATGACGTCGATGATGGGCAGGTGCTTGAGCCATACTGAGTAGGACAAGTTGAGCAGCACATAGACCAGGCAGACGAGCGCAAAAAGGGGCGTGAGCAGGTAGCCAAGGCCCAGGGCGAGCGCCAGGAACAGGGCAGCGGCGCCTGCGGCAACGGGAACTGGCAGCGCGCCGGAAGCAATGGGGCGCTTTTTCTTGCGGGGATGCTTGCGATCCGCGTCCAGGTCAATGATGTCGTTGATGAGGTAAATGCCGCTGGTGAGGAGGCAGAAGAGCAGGAACCCGGCGACCGTGCGCTCCAGAGAGGGGAGATAGGGCAGCTGGCGGTCGAAGACCAAGCCGGCGAAAATTAATAAGTTTTTGGCCCATTGTTTAGGGCGCATGTTCTTTAGAAGAGCCAATAGCATGGCGAGAATCATAGCATTGAAGGAGATTAGAGACTAGAGATTAGATAATGGTGATTAGTAATTAGTTATTCGTTATTGTTTATTGGGCGGTTACGCGATGCTAAAATCGAAGGATGGCCAAGGTCCGTGCGGATGTGCTACTCGTGGAAAGAGGACTTGCTGAAAGCCGCACACAGGCTCAGCGCCTGGTGATGGCGGGACAGGTGCGCGCCGATGGGCAAGTGGTCGACAAGCCGTCCAGTATGTTGGCAGGCGAGGCGCGCCTAGAGGTGGAGAAGGGGCCGCGCTATGTTTCACGTGGTGGCGAAAAGCTGGAAGCGGCGCTGGAGCAATTTGAGGTCGCAGTCGAGGGCAAAGTGTGCGCGGATGTGGGTGCGTCCACGGGTGGATTTACGGATTGCCTGCTGCAGCACGGAGCCAGCAAAGTGTATGCCATCGATGTGGGCAAAGGGCAACTGGATTGGAAGCTGCGGCAGGACGCCCGGGTGGTGGTGATGGAGGAGACCAACGCTCGATATGTAGAGGGGTTGCCGGAATCGGTGGATATGGTTACCGTGGACGCTTCATTTATTTCATTGAAGACATTATTGCCGGCGATGAAGGGCTGGCTAACAAAGGACGGGCAACTAATCGCGTTGATCAAGCCGCAATTCGAAGCCGGGAAAGTGGAGGTGGGGAAAGGCAAAGGGGTAATACGCGATGAACAAATTCACCGGCGTGTGTTGGGGGAGATTTTGGGTTTTGTCGAGAAACAAGGATTCCGTGTGCTTGGATTGATGCGCTCGCCGCTGTTAGGACCGAAGGGGAATGTGGAGTTTTTGGGGTGGGCGAGAAAGAATGGAGAAGAAATAGTCTCCCTTGACAAATTGTTGAAGGGTCTCTTTGAATAATTAGCTTAACCGCGGAAGACGATCCGGAAGGATTCTTCGCTGGCGCACGGGCGGACTTCGCCCGCCTTAGCTGGCTAAAATGACAAAATAGATTTATGGCCTAGTTTTCTCCTGTTCGGTGCGGCAGATTGCTTCGTCGGCAGTGTCGCTAAAAGCGACGCTATGTGCCTCCTCGCAATGACAAGACGGGCTGGCTGATATACTTCTCGGGCTATGCAGCAAATACGCAATTTTTGCATCATCGCACACATCGATCACGGCAAATCGACGCTGGCAGACCGCATGCTCCAGATAACCGGCACCATTTCGGCGCGGGAAATGACCGAGCAGGTGCTGGACAGCATGCCTCTGGAACGGGAGAAAGGCGTGACGATCAAGGCGTCGGCGGTACGGATGCAGTACAACGCCAAAGACGGGCAAACCTACGAGTTCAATCTGATCGATACACCGGGACACGTAGACTTTGGCTACGAAGTGAGCCGCGCCCTGGAAGCTTGTGAAGGCGCGCTGTTGGTGGTGGACGCGTCCCAAGGCATCCAGGCGCAGACGCTGGCGAACCTTTACATGGCGCTGGAGGCCGACCTGGAGATCATCCCGGTGATCAATAAGATCGACATGCCATCGGCGGATCCGGATGCGGTGGCCAAGGAGATCAGCCAACTGATTGGAACGCCGGAAGAGGATATTTTGCGCATCTCGGCTAAATCTGGGCTGAATGTGGAGGCTGTGCTGGAGGCGGTGGTGCAACGGGTGCCGGCCCCCAAAGGCGACCCAGACGCCCCGCTGCGGGCGCTTATTTTTGATTCGCATTACGACGCCTACAAGGGAGTGGTGGCATATATACGCGTGGTGGATGGGCGTATCCATGGGGAGAACCCGTTGCGGTTGATGGTCACTGGCGCGGAACTGAAGCCCATTGAGATCGGCACATTTGCGCCGGCAATGACCCCTGCCAAGCAACTGGAGGCAGGCGAGGTCGGTTATGTAGCGACGGGACTGAAGACGGTTTCGGAATGCCGGGTGGGCGATACCTTCACTTATAAGGCGAACCCGGCGGCGGCAGCGCTGCCCGGCTACCGGCAGGTAAAACCCATGGTGTTCGCGGGCATTTATCCGGTCGAGGGTGAGGATTTTCCTGAGCTGAAAGAGGCGCTGGAGAAACTGCAGTTAAACGATGCTTCGCTGATCTATGAACCGGAAACGTCCCAGGCGTTGAATTTTGGTTTTCGCTGCGGGTTCCTGGGAATGTTCCATATGGAAATTGTCCAGGAGCGGCTGGAGCGCGAGTACGACCTGGACATCATCGTGACGGCGCCGTCGGTGGCCTACGAAGTAGTTACGAATATGGGCGAGACCCTGCAGATTGAATCCCCAGCCGATTTGCCGGAGGAGGGCAATATCCAGGAGGTGCGTGAGCCCTGGATGGACATCGAAATCTTTACGCCGACGGAGTTCTACGGACCGGTTATGGAGCTGGTCACGAAGCGTCGCGGCATCTACATTAATGAAGAATATCCGGCGCCCGAGCGCATCCAACTGAATTTTGAGATCCCGCTGGCTGAGATCATCATTGATTTCTTCGACCAATTGAAATCGGCGACCCGCGGCTATGCCTCACTGGACTACCAGTTCAAAGAGTATCGCGCCGATGAATTGGTGAAACTGGAAATCCACGTGAACATGGAACCAGTGGACGCATTTACGACTATCGTGCACAAAAACGATGCGTACCGGAAAGGGCAGGCGCTGATCACCAAACTGAAAGACCTGATCCCGAGGCAATTGTTTGTGGTGCCCATCCAGGCAGTATCTGGTGGGCGAGTGATCTCGCGCGCCAACGTGAAGGCCATGCGCAAGGATGTGTTGGCAAAGTGCTATGGCGGGGATATTACGCGGAAAAGGAAATTGCTGGAGAAACAGAAGAAAGGCAAGAAGCGCATGAAGATGGTGGGGTCCGTGGAGATCCCGCAGGAAGCGTTTTTAGCCGTGTTGCGGCTGGGGGACGAGTAAGTGGCAGGGGCGAGGTC
>CAYJMC010000004.1:0-93540 GCA_964371335.1 uncultured Anaerolineaceae bacterium | reverse complement strand
CGATGTTTGTTTGAATGGCAAAAAGATACCGAGTACAGAAAATGATGAAAGAGAAGACAATTACAGCAAACAACACTAGCCTCTGGGTGCGCATGCTGCCGGGCTTGGTGATCACCGCGGTGGCGGTGGTCGCGCTGGTCTATCTGGTGGATTTGGATCAGATGAAGGAAGCTTTGGCGCTAGCCGATTACCGCGCCCTGCCATTTGTGGTGCTGCTGTTCTTTGGCACTATTACTTCGCGGGCAATGGCATGGCGAACCGTGTTGATGGAGCAAGCAAGATTCCGGGATTGTTTTTTAGCGCTCAACCAGGGCTATTTACTCAACAACATATTGCCATTCCGGTTGGGTGAACTGGGGCGGGCATTGTTGATTGGCGGCCGCGCAGGGATGAGATTCTGGCGCGCGTTATCGAGCATTGTGGTGGAGCGGGTCTTCGACCTGGGCATTGCTGCGGGACTGCTATTCGCCACCTTCTCATTAGTGGTGGGCGCGGACTGGGCGCGATCGGCGGCTATCGTTTCATCAATCATCGTTGGAGCGGGCTTTATCATCCTCTTTGTCATGGCGCGACGCCCTGAGTTGTTTGCTCGCCTGGTAGAACGCATCACTAGTCCGCTGCCCAAGTTGAGCCATTGGTTGAAGGACAAGCTGGCATCTTTCCTAGAGGGCTTGTCTGCGTTGAAAAGCACGGGCCGCTTTTTGCGTGTGGCTTTTTGGATGCTGCTGACTTGGTTCTTCAACGTGGCGTGGTATTACGTTTTGATGCGCAGCTTTTTGTCGGAAGCAACCTGGCTGTGGGCGCTCTTCAGTATTGCGGTCGCGTCTGTGGGTGTAGCCATTCCCTCTTCGCCTGCGTACATCGGAGTTTTCGAAGGCGTCATCGTGGCCGCATTAAGTTTATTCGGCGTTGATCCTGCCATTGCGCTTGCGTATGCGCTGGTAGCGCATGTCATTTATTTCGTTATCACTGGCATCATCGGCATTATCGGCTTTTGGCAGCAGGGCGAATCGTTGGGCGCGGTGTACAACCAATTGCTGCGCAGGGGAACTGATTCGCAATAAGTTGAGGAGCTATGGCTGAGAACTACCTAATCACCGGAGGCGCAGGGTTCATCGGCAGCAATTACGCCGACCATTTGCTGGGGCGCGGCGCCAAGGTGACGATCTTCGATAATTTATCTCGGCAGGGCGCAGACAAGAACCTGGAATGGCTGCGTGAGAAGCACGGGGCGAATTCTTTCGAGCTGGTGGTGGGCGATGTGCGTAATGTCGGTGCACTAGACGAGCTAGCGCCAAAGGCGGAAGTGGTGGCGCACCTGGCGGGGCAGGTGGCGGTCACCAGTTCAGTGACCGACCCGCGTACGGATTTCGAGATCAACGCGCTGGGCACGTTCAATGTGCTGGAGTCGGTGCGCAAAGCGGGGCACAAGCCTTTCGTGATCTATGCGTCGACCAATAAGGTTTACGGCGAAATGGCCGAGCATAAATTGGTTGAGCTCAAGACGCGCTACAAGTACGCCGGGCTGCCGCATGGGCTGCCGGAAACCCAAACGCTGGATTTCCACTCACCCTATGGCTGTTCCAAGGGTACGGCTGAGCAATACGTGCATGATTACGCGCGCATCTATGGGATTCCCGGCGTGGTGATGCGCCAGAGCTGTATTTATGGGCCAAGGCAATTCGGCATCGAAGACCAGGGCTGGTTGGCCTGGTTCGTGATCGCCGCAGTGCTGGACAAGCCGATAACGATTTACGGGAATGGCAAACAGGTGCGCGATATGCTGCACGTGCGTGATCTGATAGCGGCGTATGACGCCGCCGTGGCCAGGCAAAAGAAAGTTGGCGGACAAATCTACAATATCGGCGGCGGACCCGAGCACACGCTATCCATCTGGACGGAATGCGGGCCGATGCTCGAGGAGATGGTGGGGTGCAAGATCCCGGTGAAACGCGGAGCAGTGAGACCGGGAGACCAGATGGTCTACGTTAGCGATATCCGCAAGGCGGAGAAAGATCTAGGCTGGGCGCCCAAGATTGGGGTAGAGCAGGGCGTACGCGAGCTGGTGGAGTGGGTCCAGGGGCATAGGGAGTTGTTTGCTTGAACCTTGCAAAAGGTTAATTTTTTATAAGAGACTTTCAAGTCCAACCTTCGCAAGGATAAGTTAAATGCGCATCCTCACGGTACTAACCTACTATCGCCCTCACACCAGTGGGCTGACCATTTATGCCGAGCGGCTGGCCAAGGCGCTGGCGAAGCGCGGGCACCAGGTAACAGTGCTCACTTCTCAATTCGATAAGTCGACGCCGCTGGAGGAGACGCGGGACGGCGTGCGTGTCCGGCGGGTGCCTGTTTTGCTGCGCATCAGCAAAGGTGTGATCATGCCGTCCCTTGGGCGCATCGCGTCGGAAGAGATCGATAAGCACGATGCGCTATTGCTGCACCTGCCGCAATTCGACGCGGCCGGGTTGGCGCTGCGCGGCCGGCTGCGCAAAAAACCGACAATAATCATCTATCATTCCGATCTGACTTTGCCAAAAGGGTTGTTCAATCTCCTGGTAAGTTTTGGGATCAATCTAATGAACGATCTGGCCGCGCGGTTTACGCACCGCATCTCATCGTATACGGAAGATTTCGCCAGCCATTCGCCATACCTGCGGAGGTTTGCGGACAAGGTGCGGGTGGTCTCTCCGGCAGTGGAGCTGCCGCAGGTGACTGCGGCCGAGATAAAGGCGTTTGGCGAGCAGCACAATCCCAAGGGCAAACATCCAGTGATCGCCATGGCGACACGGTTTGCTGCGGAAAAGGGCGTGGAGGTGCTACTGAAAGCGCTGCCGAAAGTTTTTGAAAAACATCCAAATGCGCTGGTGTGGTTCGCCGGACAACACGAACATGTGTTGGGCGAGGAAGAGTATTTTCAACGCTTGATGCCGGAGATCGAACAATATCAACAGCAGGGACGGTGGGCCTTCCTCGGCAACCTGGACCTGCGGCAGATGGCTGCGTTCTATCCGAATATCGACGTGCTGGTGGTGCCTAGCACCAATTCCACGGAGACGTTTGGTTTTGTGCAGATCGAGGCGATGATGAATGGCAAACCCGTGGTGGCAGCGGAGTTGCCGGGAGTGCGGCAGCCGGTGCGGATGACGGGGATGGGGCGGGTGACCCCAGTGGGTGATGCACAGGCGTTGGCGGAGAATATTCTGGCGGTGTTGGATAAGGACCAGGGAGCATGGGCAGAAGAAGGCATGGGAGCAAACGAACTGAAACGCGAGTTCAGCCCAGATACTTGTGCAACGCGGCATGAAGAATTGTTCGAAGAGATCGCTGAAGAATTGAAGAGGAAAGGCGGATAGGCTTGGGGATTGCCACGCCCGCTACGCGGGCTCGCAATGGTTATTTACGGCCGATGATGCAGACGCTGCCATATTTCCGCGCCCTGCTGCGGGCCGTGGAAGCGGACTTCTATAAGGAATTCGAATTAGCGTCGCCTGTATTGGACTTGGGGTGCGGGGATGGGCAGTTTGCGGGTCAAGTGTTCAAAAAGAAGATCGACGTAGGGGTCGACCCGGTGTTCAGTTCGCTACGGGAAGCGAAAAGATATGAAGCATACAACGGCCTGTCTGAGTCGGTGGGGGCTCGGCTCCCGTTTCGGAATGAGACATTCGCGTCCGGATTTAGTAATTCCGTGCTTGAGCATATTCCCGACCTGCAACCGGTATTAAATGAAACCGCGCGAGTGATGAGGAAGGGCGCGCTGTTCTTGTTTTGTGTGCCAAATAATCGCTGGCAGGAAAATTTGTCGATTTCTGGATTTCTCAAGCGGATCAGGCTGAAGGGATTGGCGAAGGCTTACGTCAGATTGTTTACGCGTATCTCGCGGCACGCAAATATGCTCGCACCGGAGGGATGGGAAAAACGATTGAATGAGGCAGGATTCGAGGTGGAACGATATTGGCATTATTTCCCACCCGCGGCGCTGCATGCGCTGGAGTGGGGGCACTATTTCGGGCTGCCGAGTTGGGTGGCAAGGGCGCTCACTGGGCGCTGGATCTTGGCGCCTACCCGCTGGAACCTGGCGCTCACTGAGCGCTTCGTAGGGAAGCATGCCGAAGGCGGCGCGAATAAAGAGGGAACGTATACGTGGTACGTGGCGAGGAAGAGACAACAACACAAGCATCTATGATTTCCGATTTAGGGTTTGGGATTTTCCTTTAATAAAAGTTGAACCCTAACTCGCCAAGCGTAGCTCGGCGAAAATGAAGCAAAGGTTCCTTCCAGCCGTGTGATTCCTTTTTGGCATCATAGGAATTTCTCGTCGGAAGCGTGGCAAAAAGCAACGTTAGACGCCCTCGCTTGAAGTTACAGGACAAAAAGGAGATTTCTCTAAGTAATCTTTGCTATCGGGCATCGCAATGGGTTGCCTAGGATAAAATGAGCGGCAATCGTCCAGGGAAGAAACCGCCGATCTCCCATGCCGTCTGAACCCAGCGTCCTCGATTACATCAAAGCCTTATTGAGTCTCGGTCGCCGACCCGTGCCGGCAGTGCCCGCGCTGCCAGCGGCAGGGGCACGTCCGCGGGTTGCCAGGCCGCGAAGTAGCGGCGCGCGGATAGGCGCGCACGCCGTCGTGCGTCCGCTACCATGGCGGATTTCGATCGCCTTTGCGCTGTTCCTGATCGGGCAAACCTTGCTGCCACCAGACCGCGGCTTATGGCAGATCGGAACGGCGCTGATCCTGCTGGCTGCGGTGGTCACCCTATGGGCGGCATATGAAGGCGAATGGCGCCTGCCGCAATTCGAAGGAGCCACTCTTGACAAGAAAGCTCTTGGATTTCGAAGAATTCCACTGGCCTTGGGATTGTTGTTTTTTGGATTGACCTTTTTATTTTCCGGAGGGAACCGATTCAATTTTCTGAATGTCAGCTTTTGGATACTAAGCATCTTATTTGTGCTGGCTTCGTTATGGCAAACGCGGCGCACACCACAAGTGGTGTGGAAGGAATTGAAGGAGCGGCTGGCGGCAAATGATTGGCAGCTGCATATTTCGCGCTGGACTCTGGTGCTGCTGGCCGCCCTTGCGGTGATCGCCTTCTTCCGTTTCTCGCAATTGGAGGCACTGCCTCCGGAGATGACCAGCGACCATGCCGAAAAGCTGCTGGATGTCAATGACATTATCCATGGCCAGAAATCCATTTTCTTCGAGCGCAACACGGGGCGCGAGCCCTTGCAGTTCTACCTGACCGCGGCAATAGGGCAAATCTTTGGAACCGGTACCTCCTTTCTCAGCCTAAAGCTGGGGATGGTGCTGCTGGCCTTTGTTTCACTTATCTATATTTACTTGTTGGGAAAAGAAGTGGGCGGACGTTGGGTGGGTCTAATTGCGCTGTTGTTGGTGGGCGTGGCCTTTTGGCCCAATCTTTTGGCGCGGGTTGGGTTGCGGTTTTCTCTCTATCCTGCGCTTGCCGCGCCCACGCTTTATTATCTAATTGTGGGACTGCGCCGAGGCAAGCTCAATGATTTCCTGCTTTCAGGGGTCTTCATGGGAGTCGGACTGATTGGCTACACCGCTTTCCGCATCATGCCTTTTGTTGCCGGCGCCGCCCTGATCATTTTCCTGCTGCACAAACCGCCTGTAGACTTGCGGCGGCGCAGCCTGATCGGCTTCGCATTGCTGGCGCTGGTGGCGCTGGTTGTCTGCACGCCCCTGTTGCGTTATGCGGTGGAACATCCAGGCCAATTCGGGGAACGCATCCTCACGCGTATGTTCCAGGCGGAACGCGCCTATCCTGAATCTGTGCTAGTCACTTTCCCGAAAAATGTTTGGAACGGGCTAAAGATGTTCAATTATTCAGGCGGCAGCATCTGGTTGGTGGGCCTGCGAGACGAACCCGCTTTCGACACGATCTCTGCAGGCCTGTTGTTGCTCGGCGTGATCCTGGAGGGGATACGCTACGCGCGAACTCGCTCGTGGCTGGACTTGTTTTTGCTGTTATCAATTCCATTGATGATGCTGCCCTCGACCTTGTCGCTGGCGTTCCCGGAAGAAAACCCGGCCATGAATCGCGCCAGCGGCGCCTGGATTCCCGCGTTCCTGATTTGCGCGCTGGCGCTGGATGCATTCCTGCATGGATGGCGAGACAAGCTGGGGGGAAATTTCGGATTGCGCGTGGCGCAAGCCGGCGGCGTGATTATCCTTGCAGTCGTAGCTGCGTTGAACTACAACCTGTTCTTCAGCGAATACATTCAACGCTACGAGGAAAATTCGTGGAATACGTCCGAGCTGGGAAAAGTCATTGCGGATTACGCGGGCAGTTTTGGCAGCCCGGATTCTGCCTGGGTGGTGGCCTATCCTCATTGGGTGGACACGCGCCTGGTGGCGGTGAATGCGGGGTACCCCAGCCGCGATTACGGAATCTGGCCGGATGCGTTGAGCAATACGCTATCGGTGGCGCCGCCCAAGCTGTTCCTGCTCAAGCCCGAGGATGAAACCGGCCTAAGCACACTACAGCAACTCTATCCGCAGGGATTGGTTACCTTCCATCAGAGCCGGGTACCTGGAAAAGAATTCCTGACCTATTTCGTCCCAGCTCATGGATCAAGCCAATAATGCCGATCCAACCCCGATCTCGATCTTGGATTTTCGATCTACTCTTTGCACTGGTGCTGGTGGCGGCAGCCTATTTCCGCCTCTCGGGCATGGATTGGGATGAAGACCAGCACTTGCATCCCGATGAACGCTTCCTCACGGGCGTGGTGGCGAGCCTAGAATCTGTCGACAGCATCGGTGAATACTTTGATACCGCCAATTCCTCGCTGAATCCCAACAATCGCGGCGCGGGCTTTTTTGTATACGGCACGTTGCCGGTATTCATCGTGCGTTATGTTGCGGAAGGGTTGGGGCAGACTGGATACGGACAGATTCATCTTGTAGGCCGGGCGCTTTCTGCCGTTGCTGACCTGGGTGTGGTGGCCTTGGTTTACTTTATCGGTTCGCGGCTGTTCGACAAACGCGTTGGATTGCTGGGGGCGCTTTTCTCCGCACTGGCTGTGATGCAAATCCAGCAGTCCCACTTCTGGACGGTGGATAACTTTGTCAACTTCTTTACCCTGCTCACCTTATTCTTCGCTGTGCGTATTGCCAGTTATGGACGTAATGAAAATGAAACCATCCTTAGCCCATGGGATATTGCAGGATTTGGGCTCGCCTTGGGCATGGCGCTGGCTTCCAAAGTCAGCGTGGTTCCGTTGGCGGCTGCCCTCCCGGCAGCTTTACTGATACGATTGGGGCGCCTGCCTAAAGAAGCGCGCGCTCAATATTTCTCGGTCTCTTTTTGGTGGTTGGTAATTGCGGGCGTAATCAGTGTCGTTACCTTCCGTGTCTTCCAGCCCTATGCATTCCAAGGGCTCGGCCTGGGCGGATGGCTGAGCAATATTGGGACGGTTTGGTCGCAATCGGCGGGACTTGGAACAGGGGAGCGTCTCAAGGAACTCGGCACAGCCATCTTTGCGTTGAACCCCCATTGGGTGGAGACAATGGCCAGCCTGGCCGCGCAGGTGAACGGCGATGCCGACTGGCCGCCCTCGATGCAGTGGGCGCGGCGGCCAATTTGGTTCGGATTGCAAAACATCGTTGGCTGGGGACTGGGCTGGCCGCTGGCGTTGGTGTGCCTGGCTGGCTTTGCCTGGGCCGGCTGGCGCATTTTCAAGGGCGAATGGCGCAAACCACAAGCCATTTTGTGGGGATGGGGTGCGTTCTACTTTCTATGGCAATCCGCTGGATTCAACCCTACCATGCGGTATTTCCTGCCGTTTTATCCAGTGCTGGTCATTTTCGGCGCGTGGAGCCTGGTGGCGCTTTGGGACTTGGGCGCGCAGCGCTTGAAAAAGGCACCCCGGTGGCAGGTTCTCGCGCGGCCTGCGGCAGTGACGCTGGGCGCGGCAGCCGCGGTGGGCGCGGCGCTGTGGGCATTCGCATTCCTGCAGATTTACCAGCAGGACGTCTCGCGGGTGCAAGCGGCGCGTTGGATCTACAGCAATCTGCCAGGACCCATCACTATTGGCTATGACCAAGGCGGGCAAATTGCAAACCAGCCGCTGCCGGTTCCGTATGACTTTGTGATTAGTCCAGAAACAGCCTTGACATCCAGTTTTGCGCTGAAGGCCGATGGCGAGCTAAGGGAGATCAAATTCCAATATGTGCTCGCCCCAGTTCAAATCACCTTAATTAGTAGTGTTGAGAATCCAGCGCTGCTGACTCGAATAAACCAATTGGTGGATTTGGAGTCTTTGCAACCCGGCCAGACTTCGGAAACAATCATCAGTTTTCCGGTCGAGTTGCTAACTGATGCTTCCGCCCAATACCAATTCCAAATCACTTTGCCTGCTGGCCACGGGCAGCTGCGAGTAGAGAGCGCGGAGATGAGCAGTTCGCAAACGCCTGATTTACCGGCGCAGTCATTGTTGACGGAACCACTGGAAATCCAGATGGGCGATAGCTTCGCACTGGGTTTCCAGGTGCCGCAGGGATCCGTACCGGACAGGCTGCGATTGCAATTTCGCGCCACCGAGAGTATTTCGCTCTCGCCGGTGGATTTACATCTCACACTGACGGACGCGGGGTCAGGCGCGGTGCTGGCGGATGAAAACATCCGGCTGCAGACCACGACGAACAAAGGCGAGCTAGGTACGGAACAGGTGATTGAATTTCCGGAGAACATTCCCGTCAACAAGGATCAGGGTCTGACGCTGCAGCTGGCGATGGAATCCCCTGGAGTTGTGAACCTGGCGGGAACCGCGGTGGCGAACGAAAGCAGCTGGGACGACGGATTGCCGTTGCGCATCGATGGCTACGACGGCTTCGGGGGCATCTACCAGGGCGACCTGAACTTCGAATTGTATTGGGATGAGGATGCCAACAAGGTGCAACGTTTCATGAACATCCTCGATCACACGGAATACATCTTCATTACCTCGAGCCGCCAATGGGGCAGCCTGCCGCGGCTGCCGGAGCGATTCCCGCTGGTGGTCGCCTATTACCGCGCGCTGATCGGTTGTCCACAGGATCAAAGCATCGAGTCCTGTTTCATCGACGCCCAGGTTGGCAAGGTGCAGAGTGAATACGGATTCGAGCTGGTGCAAGTTTTCGAGAATGCTCCGCGGCTAGGTTCGTGGGTGATCAATGACCAGGGGGCGGAGGAAGCCTATACGGTTTACGATCATCCCAAAGTATTGATCTTCCGCAAGACGGCTGATTACGACTCGACCAAGTGGGCCGAATTATTCGGACAAGTTGATTTAGCACAAGTCGTGCGTGTGACGCCGAAGCAGGCCTCGGGGCGCATCCCGCCGAATTTGATGCTGCCCGCTGAGCGGCTGGAGCAGCAACAGGCCGGCGGCACCTGGTCGGAATTGTTCGACACAGATGGCTGGGTCAATCGTTCTCCCTGGGTCAGCGCAGTGGTCTGGTACCTGGCCCTGATGGCGCTGGGCATCGCTGTGTATCCATTGGTGCGCTGGCTTCTGCCCGGGCTGCGCGACGGCGGCTACCCGTTTGCGCGGTTGGTTGGGCTGGTGCTGCTCACGTATTTCGCATGGATGGGCGGTTCGTTGGGCCTCAGCTTCAGCCGCGGCTGGCTGGCGACATTCGCGCTTCTGTTGGTGGCCGCGGGAATTGCTGCGGCATGGGCGCAGCGCAAGGAACTGCGGGCAGAGTGGAGAGCCAAGCGGGGGCAATTCCTGAGGATCGAGTTGTTGTTCCTCGCGTTCTTTTTATTGATGCTATTTATCCGCGTGGCGAATCCCGATCTTTGGCATCCCGCCAAGGGCGGCGAGAAGCCGATGGACTTTTCGTATTTCAATGCGGTGCTGAAAAGTACTTCGTTCCCACCCTACGATCCCTGGTTCGCCGGCGGTTACATCAATTACTACTATTACGGATTCGTGCTGGTCGGCTCGCTGGTTAAATTGCTGGGCATCGTGCCCGCCGTGGCATATAACTTGATATTGCCCAGCTTGTTTGCCATGCTGGCCCTGGGCGCGTACTGCTTTGTGTGGAACTTGTGGGTTGCGTGGACCTCACGGGAAGGGAAAGGCAGCCGGATTTCGCCGGAGATCGTCGGCTTAGCGGCTGCGATTGCCGTGTTGATTTTGGGCAACATGGGCAGCATCGCCATGATCTTCGAGGGCTTTGCGCGGTTGGGGTCAGATGGGTCGTATATATCGGAGGCCGGGTTCTTTACACAGCTCGGCTGGACGGCGCGCGGGATGCTAATGTCGTTGAGCGGCCAGGCGCTGCCGTACGGGATTGGCGAGTGGTACTGGAACCCGACGCGCATCATCCCAGCGCCCAACGAATCGGCGCCGATCACTGAGTTCCCCCTATTCACCTTTACTTACGCCGACTTGCACGCGCACATGATCGCCCTGCCGGTGACTGTGCTTGGGCTGGGTTGGGCGCTGTCTGCGGTGCTCAGCCGCGCGTGGAACGGGCTGAAAAATAAGTGGCAGCTAGCTGCATCCTTGATGCTTGGCGCGCTCGTTTTCGGCAGCTTGCGGCCGATGAATACATGGGATTTACCAACCTACCTGGTGATCGGGATGCTGGCAACCGGGTATGCGATCCGGCGCTATGGGCCACGTGCCAAAGGGGAGGATGGCAGGCTGCACCCGGTGTGGGGCTGGGTGTTGGCGGCGCCGGCTGCGCTGGCGTTATTAAGCGTGCTGGTTTACAAGCCATTTATGGATTGGTATCGCCAGGGCTATGCGAGCATCCGGTTGTGGGATGGGACGCAGACGCCCAGCGCGTCGTATTTGGTGCACTGGACGATTTTCCTGTTCTTTATCATTGCGTGGATGCTGTGGGAGACACGCCAATGGCTGGCAAGCACTCCTTTGTCGTCGGTACGCAAATTGGAAAGATCCGCGTTCCTGATTTACGTGGGCGTTGTGCTCTTTATTGCAGTGGCGGCGTGGCTGTTCCTTATCGGAGTGGCCATCACCTGGCTGGTGTTGCCTCTGCTGGTGTGGGTGGGTCTGCTATTGATTCGCCCGGGGCAAGATGAGAGCAAGCGGTTGGCGTTATTCATCATCGGCACCGGACTTTTTCTCACGCTGTTCGTCGAAGTGATCGTGCTACAGGGGGATGTCTCGAGAATGAACACGGTGTTCAAGTTCTATATGCAAGCCTGGGTGCTGCTGGCTTTGGGCGCGGCTTTCGCCCTGGGCTGGACGCTAGACGCGCTGCGACAATGGTCGCCGTCTTGGCGCGGAGCGTGGCAATTTGGCTCTGCACTCCTTGTTATCTGTGGGATGCTATTCATGTTTTTTGGCGTGACGGCCAAGATGCGCGATCGAATGACTGAAAACGCGCCCTGGTCACTGGATGGCATGGCGTACATGGATACCGCGGTCACTTTTGATCAGGATCAAAGGATCGATTTGAATTTTGATCACGAGGCCATCCGCTGGATGCAGGAAAATGTAGAGGGTTCACCGGTGATTTTGGAAGCGCAGATTCCTGAGTACCGTTGGGGCTCCCGCTTTGCAATCTACACGGGGTTACCCACAGTGCTGGGTTGGAACTGGCATCAGCGTCAGCAGCGCGAGTTTGTGCCAGGTAACGATATTTGGGGGCGTGAAGGCGAAGTCAGGGCATTCTATGGGACCACTGATTTGGCCTTGGTTCAGGATTTCCTGCAGAAATATCAGGTGCGCTACATCGTGGTTGGGCAATTGGAGCAGGCGTACTATTTTGGTTCCGGTCTGGATAAGTTCGAGGCGCAGGATGGGGTGTTATGGAACGAAGTGTATCGAAACGAGGGGACAGTAATATATGAAGTCAGTGAGTCGGTGTTGACCGTTAACTAATGGGCCAGATATTCGCGGCAATTGTTTGGTATCTATTGGTGGCCGCCATTGGCTGGCTGAGCTTCCCGATAGCTTATCGCTATTTGGCTGCCCTGCCCAATCGCGGTGCCGCCTTTGTGCGGCCTCTGGGACTGCTGTTATGGGGATCCGGTTTTTGGGTTTTGAGTAGTTACGGATTTTTGCGCAATGATGCCGGCGGATTGATCACGGCGATCTTTCTTTTGGCCGCCCTCAGCTGGTTGGCCTGGCGGCAGACACCCAAAGGCGAAATACGTAAATGGTTGAACGAAAATTATTCAACCATTCTGGCGGTGGAAATTGTTTTCCTGCTAGCCTTTCTCTTCATGACTTACGTGCGCGCGGCGCGGCCGGGCATCTTCCATACGGAACAGCCGATGGAATTGGCGTTCATCAACGCCATCTTGCGCTCACCCATCATGCCGCCGCACGACCCTTGGCTTTCCGGCTATTCGATTTCTTATTATTACTTCGGCTATTTGATGGTGGCCATGTTGGCCAAGCTGGTAGGTGTGATTGGTTCAGTCGCATTCAATCTGGGATTTATTTCGATCTTTGCTATGGCGGCGACAGGTGCCTATGGGCTGGCGCATAACCTGCTGGTCCTTTATTTGCCGAAGGCTCGCAAAGCGATGTTGTGGGCGGCCGCCCTGGCACCTATTTTCGTTTTGATTCTAGGCAATTTGGAAGGGTTTTTGGAGATCCTTCACGCACGACACCTGTTCTGGAGCACGGATGCAACGGGAGCACAGACCTCAAGGTTTTGGGCGTGGATGGATATCAAGGAATTAACCAACCCGCCGACCGATGGACCGAAGTGGACGCCGCGGCTTTACGGGACGGATTCGTGGTGGTGGTGGCGCGCTTCGCGAGTAATCAACGACAAGACATTCAGCGGTGGTGAACAGGAATTGATCGATGAGTTTCCCGCGTTCTCGTTCGTATTGGGGGATCTGCATCCTCATGTTTTATCCATGCCGTTTGTTATGTTGGCTATGGGGCTGGCGCTGAATTTGTATTTGGGAGCAGGCGAGCGGCAAAGGCCGCCGCCGCTTTTGGGTTTGCATATTCGCTGGGATGAGCTTTTATTTGCAGCAGTCTTGCTCGGCTCGCTTGGGTTCTTGAATATTTGGGATTTCCCCATTTATGTTGGGTTTTTTGCGTTGGCTTATGTTGTGCGCGAGGCCCAATTGAGTGGCTGGAACTGGAAGAGCCTGCAAGATTTCATCCTGTTGGGACTGACACTGGGTTTCACTGGAATTGCGTTGTACCTGCCCTTCTACCTGGGCTTCACCTCTCAAGCCGGAGGAATTCTACCCAACCTGCTCAATCCAACCCGCGGTATTCAGTTTTGGATCATGTTCGCCGTTCCACTGATTCCCATCTCCATCTATTTGCTCTTTTTGTGGAAACGCGGATGGGACTGGGCGCGGCTGGTGAAGGTGTTGCTACTTGGATTTGTCTTTGTGGCCGCATTGTGGGGATTTTCCCTGCTGCTGACCGGGATATATGCCTTTTGGTTATCTGGCACAGGTGTTGGTCAAACCATTCTTTCCGGGATGGGCACTGCGGATCTGAGCGCCTTGCTAAACGAATCGCTGCGTCGCCGTTTTAGTTCTGTGGGCGGGTGGATTACGCTGAGTCTTTTGATTGGCTTGCTATTAGGACTGCTGTTTGCCACCAGACAAAAACGCGATCAGCCGAAGACTGGCATCCAGGCCGATCAGATTCGTACGTTCCTGGTGATCATGGTCTTCCTTGGACTGTTTTTGGTCCTGGCGCCTGAGTTCATCTATCTGCGCGATCAATTTGGCACGCGGATGAACACAGTTTTCAAGTTCTATTTCCAGACCTGGCAGATCTGGGGTGTGGTTGCGGCGGTGGCCATTGTGATCCTGTTGCACGAATTGAGAGGAATTGGCCGGATTTTGACTGCCGTTGTCTTCAGCCTGCTGCTGGCTGCGGGACTGGTTTACCCCGTCTTTGCATTTTCGGATGTCACGCGACACAGCACCCTGAATCTGGATGGCGCCAGCCACCTCTCCGCGGACACGGTGGCCGCGATCCAGTGGCTGCGGGAGGCGCCGCTGGGCCCGTTGGTGGAAGCGGTGGGCGGCAGTTACGATTCCAATTTTGCGCGCTATTCCGCACACAGCGGGCAGCCGGCGCTAATGGGCTGGCCGGGGCACGAAGGGCAATGGCGGGGCGGCAACTATGACGTGGGGCGCATCGATCAAATTCGCATCCTATATACAACCCCCGATTGGTTCGTGGCGCAGGGCATCATGGATACATATGATGTGAAGTACATCGTGGTGGGTGAGTGGGAACGTTTTGCCTATGAAGCCGGCGAGGCCACGATCAATGAAGATAAATTCAGAGAGAATTTGATCGTCGCGTTTCAAAATCAGACGGTAACGATTTACGAAGTGCCATAGTAGCAGCCTTGCGAAGGTTGGACTTGATGTCAAATCGGCACTCAAGCCTAACCTTCCCAAGGCTTAGCTTCCAAGCATTGGCGGGTGAAAGACTATAATCACCCAACCATGGCGCAACGGACAACAATTAGTTACGAGACCATCCTCTATATCCTCATTCTGTTACTGGCTTTCGCGCTGCGCTTTGCCGATTTGGGAGTCCCGCCGCTCACCGAATTCGAGGCAGGGGTCGCGGTCCCCGCATATTCTCTAGCCAACGGCGGATCCCCTGATTTGGGCGATCAGCCGGCCTACGTTCTGCTAACGGGGCCGGTATTTTCATTGCTGGGGAGCACAGAATTCTTTGCCAGATTATTGCCGGCAATTTTCGGCCTAGCGCTGGTTGTGCTTCCTTATTTTTGGCGCGACCTGCTTGGCCAGAAAATCGCCTTAGTGCTTTCTCTTGCCCTGGCGCTAGACCCGGGCATGGTCGCCATCTCGCGACTTGCTTCGGGTCACATGATTGCCCTCAGCGCCGGTTTGCTGGCTCTGACCGCCTGGCGATATTCGCGGCCAATCGCCGCCGGTATATTGGTTTCGATTGCTTTCCTGGCTTCGCCTTTGATCTTTTTTGGAGTTATCCCTGCCCTTATGGTCTGGCTTACTTTTCGCCCGTTGCAAACCCCTGATTCAAATAGGCTGCGAACTTTTACTATTGCGATGGCGCTCACTTTGGTATTGGGAGGTACTTTGTTTTTGAGCGTTCCCGAGGGCCTTGGAGGCCTGGGAGCTACTGTAGCGTCTTTTGTGGGCGGATTTCTGCGGCCGGGGGTCCCGATTGCCGAATTGGGATTGGCTTTACTGGCTTACGCACTGCCGGCTACGGCCTTTGGCCTCGTGGGCGCGGTAAACGCGTGGAGGCGCAACCAATCTATCGGAAAGCTGCTGTCGCTGTTTGCCGTATTTCCCCTGTTGCTCGTTCTCGTCTATCCGGGCCGCCAGGTTGCCGATTTGTTGTGGGTGGTAGTGGCGCTGTGGGCGCTGGCGGCTACTCAGGTCGCTGACTATATCTCCTTGCCCCAACGAGATCTAAATGTAACGCTTGGGGAATTCGGGCTGATGCTATTGCTGGGAATCTTTTTTGGCATTGCACTTACCAAGTTGGCTTCTGGCTACAATGATTTCCTTTTCGTCGGTCTGGCCACGTTTATATTGGCAATGATGGCGACCATCCTGATCGCCTTTGGCTGGTCGCGCCCGGCGGCTGAACGCGGTTTTGTGTGGGCCGTGCTGCTTTTTTCTGCCTTGTTCATGCTGTCAGCCAGCATCCGTTTTTCGCGTATCGAGATTACGGACGCCAATGATCTTTGGGCGCCTGGTCCGGTAACGGGAAGCAGCCGAACGTTTGCAGAAAGTCTGCATGATCTCTCGATGCTCGACCAGGGCCAACTTAATGAGTTGGCGGTTGAGTTACGTATCGATAGCGCCGCGCTGGCCTGGCAACTCCGCAAACTGCAGGACGCGGATTCTGGAGTTGGCGTTACCCCGCCGTTGATCGTTACCCCGGCGGCAGACGCGCAACCCGAAGAGTTCGTCGCTTATCGCGGCCAGAGTTTTGCGGCGCGGGTCCAACGCGCCTGGTCTGGCTGGCCGCCGAATTTCTTCGCCTGGCTCTTCTATCGGCAGGCGCCGACTGAACACGAGGAAATTATTCTTTGGGCGCGGGCCGATTTGTTCCCCGACGCCCAACCGGCAAATACAACCGCACCTGAAGCGAATCCTTAGCGAACAATGTCCAAGCCCTTTGCTATCGCGATTGACGGGCCTGCCGCGTCGGGGAAATCCACGTTAGCGCATGCCCTGGCCGAACGCCTGGGCTATTTGTATTTCGACACGGGCGCCATGTACCGCGCCGTGACTTTGGTTGCCTTGAACCGCGGGGTGAACCTCGAGGATGAAGATGCCCTGGAAAAGCTGGCGAGGGAAATCGACATCGAACTCAAACCGACCAGTGAGAAAGACGGCCGGCTCAGCGACGTGTTCATCGACGGCGTGGACTCGACCTTTGCTATCCGAAGCAAGCAGGTGGACAATAATGTATCGGCAGTGTCTGCCTTCCCGCGCGTGCGCAAGGCGTTAACCGAGAAACAACGCGCGGTAGGGGAACGAGGTGGAGTTGTGATGGCCGGCCGCGATATCGGCACCGTGGTATTGCCAAATGCGAAATTGAAAATCTATCTGGATGCGACGTTGGCAGAACGAGCCCGACGGCGGCATGCCGAATTGCTTGAGCGCGGGATCAAACCGTCCTATGAGCAAATCATGGAGAACCTGCGCGAGCGCGACAAGATCGATTCCGGGCGCGCAGTGGCGCCCCTCCGACCCGCGGAAGACGCGGTGCGGCTGAAATCTGATGGCTTGAGTCGCGAACAGGTGCTTGATCAGGTACTCCAGCTAGCCAGAGAGCGACAAAACTCGAACAGTGATGGCAGCCGACCCCAGGGTTATCACGTCCCATTCGGGGTGCGTTTATTCCGCTTCACTGTTGCGCCCATATTTCGAATCGCGTTCCGCATCCTGTGTCGAGTGAGGATGGAGGGCTTGGAAAATATTCCAAAGCCCGGTCCTTACATCATTGCCTACAACCATATTTCTCTGTTTGAACCCCCGCTGCTGTTGGCGTTTTGGCCAATCTTTCCCGAGGCTGTCGCCGGGGCAGATGTATTTGATCGACCCGGCCAAAAGATGCTGGTACGCGGCTATGGCGCGATCCCCGTTCATCGCGGAGAATATGATCGCCAGGTAATCCACGACATGCTAAGAGTGTTGGCTGCAGATAGACCCTTGTTGATTGCCCCCGAAGGCGGCCGCGGCCACAAACCCGGTTTGCGCCGGGGTTTTGCCGGCGTTGCCTACCTGATGGACCGCGCTCGCGTGCCGGTGCTCCCTGTGGGAATCGCGGGAACCAGCGACGATATGTTGAAGCGTGCATTCAGGGGCCAGCGGCCCGAGCTGCGCATTCGCATCGGCAAGCCATTCCGCCTGCCGCCAATCGAGGGCAGCGGTGAAGAACGCCGTGCCGCCAGGCAGGCGAACGCCGATTTGGTGATGCGGCATATCGCCGCCCAGTTGCCCGAAGAATATTGGGGCTTGTACCAACCAATCTGAATCCGATGGTCATTTCGTTTTTTGAGCTACACCCTCTTCAGCGTTTACTCCTTCCCGATGGAATTGTCGGGTGGTTGGTTTGGGTTTTATTGATTTTGATCTCCATTGGTTTGGCCAAGCGTTTTCCCGGCCGTAAGATTGCCTGGAAGCGCACCGATTTGATCTGGCTGCTGGCGCTCATGATCGCAACGCCAATCTCAATTGTGGCAATTACGGCACGCCTCCCGACCGACGGCGCGCTCCCCATTCCAGCACTCGGCTCTCTAGCCCTGGGGCCGTTGCTGCCAGTGCTGGCCGCCATCCCCTGGGTGTTGTCGCTGGCAAGGCTGGGCACGCTGCCCGGTGTGCTGCTAGCCTTGCTTTCCGGGTTGTTTTTTGGACTTTGGGATACGCGCAGCGCTTTTACCCCGGTGGAGTTTGCCTTGATGGCGGCAGTACTGGGCGTGTTATTAAGCCAAGGATATCGGTCTCGTTTATTTGATTGGCTGCGTAAGCCGTTGGCTGCTGGGATAGTCGTCTCGGCCCTATTTCCGATGTTGTACATAGCCACAAGTTTCTTTTGGTCAGCGAGCGACCCAGTTGCCAGTCTGGATTTCGCACTGTCGAGGGTAGCTTGGGTAGCTGTTGGGTTCGCCGGACAGCTTTTGGTAGGAGTGGCCGTTTTGCAAATCATCACTCGGCGAGTTCCCCAATTTGAGATCGAACCAATCGCCAGCCGACCCGCTCCAACAGAACGCAGCCTGGAGGCGCGGTTCCTGTTCACTTTGGGGCCGGTGGTGTCGTTAGCCTTCCTTGCATTGGCCGCGCTCGGATGGTGGGTGGCGGGGCGGGCGGCGGATCAACTCTATTCTGAACGCATCTCTGCCAGCGTGGAACTGGCCGCCGATTCCGTTCCCTTCTTGCTGGAGACTGGTCAAAATTTAATGCTGCAACTGGCCGGGGATACGCGACTGGCAGATGCCTCGCGGGAGGAAGCCCTGGTGGTCTTGCAGAGCCATCTGCGCGCGGTTCCCTATTTCGAGCAGCTGGTATTGCTGGATACCGGTGGCAATATAATTGTTTCCTTCCCTATACCTGAAACATTTGGCGACGAATCTGACCCGCAGGAAATCGAAGCGGTGGGTCTGGCGCTGCAGGGTTTGGCCCTGCAGTATTTCACTGTCCCGCCCGCAAGCAAAAGCGGCCAGGCTGCGCAACTTTCTTTCGTGGCGCCTGTGCGCAATAGCAATAACCAGGTGCGCGCGGTTTTAATCGGGCGTACCAACCTTGAGTCCAATCCCTTTGCGCAACCTATTGTGCAAAGTTTGCAAGGCATCAATGCGCTCGGCGGGCAGGGTCTGCTACTGGATGGTGAAAGACGGATTGCGATGTCACCGCAGACCGCTGCGCTGTTGCAGCCATACAACGGACGCGGAGGAGATGTTGCTCTCACGTACGACGAAGCCGGACCGGATGGCGCCCGCCGCCAGGTGCGCTACGAACCGGTGACTGGTAGCAACTGGGCGGTGGTGGTGCAATGGCCAGCACGCCTCACCCAACAATTGGCCTTGACCATCGCGTTGCCCATGTTAGGAGTTTTGATCGTCCTGGCCATAGTTGCTTACTTAGCAATGCGCTACAGCCTGCGAGCCGTCACCGGTTCTTTACAAGAACTTGTGGCGGATACCAAACGCATCGCCGCTGGCGACCTCCAGGTGCCGTTAGCGGCTAAGAGTACCGACGAGATCGGCCGTTTGGGTTCGGCATTTGAGAAAATGCGCCAGGCTCTGCAGGCGCGTATGGAAGAGATTCAGCGCCTGCTTACTGTCAGCCAGGGCGTCAGTACGACGTTGGATATCCGCTCCCAAATTGACCCGATACTCGACGCGGCATTGGCAGGCGGGGCAAAGGCAGCGCGATTGGTGTTTCGCGGCGAAGGTCGGCAGAAGCCGGCCAGCTTTGGGCGCGGCGAGGAGAGGTTGCTGCACAAGGATCTGGACGCGCAGATGATGGCGCTCACTGAAAAACAAAACCGGGTGCTGCTGACCAACCCGGCGCGGGCGAGGTTGAAAGTGGATAAGGGGGCTGTCTTACCTGCAGCGCTAGCCGCGTTTGCGCTGCGGCATGGAGATCAACATCTTGGAGTTTTGTGGTTGGAATTTGAACAAGCCCAAACCTTCGAGCCCGAGCAGGTTCGATATCTGGAAACCCTGGCGGAGCAGGCAGCCAAAGCGGCGGCAAACGCGCGGCTTTACGTGGATGCCAGCGGGGCGCGCCGACGGCTGGAAGCACTGCTGAAGGCGAGCACAGATATGGTAGTGCTAGTCGATGAGGATGGGCAAATCGTTTTTGCCAACCCGGCCGCCACGAATTTGTTTGCTCGAGGAGATGGAAATCTCATCGGAACTCCATTGGCGGAAGTTCTGAATCAGCCGGAGTTGACGGATTTAGTGCGTGCCGAAAAGGAGGCTCGTTCCGCAGAAGTAGTGTTTGGGGAACGAGCCTATATGGCAAACTACTCGGCCATCGTTGAAAATGGAAAAGCGCTCGGGCATGCGCTGATTTTGCGTGATGTAAGCAAAAGCAAGCAAGCCGAAACTGCGCGCACGGAGTCGTTATCCACGCTCAGCCACGATTTACGCGACCCGTTGGAGCTTACCAAGGGATACTTGAGCATGCTGAGCATGGTTGGGGATCTCAACGAACAACAGACCAGCTACATTGAAAAGATCGAGCACAACATCGACAATATGTCACGGCTGGCCGGTGACATGTTGGATCTGGAACGTTTGGCCAGCAGTCGTGGCTTGCACCTCGAAAAGACCTCGCTGCAACCCTTACTCTTGGAGGTTGCCCGCGAGCTTGAACCGCGTGCCCGACAGAAGAAAGTCGAATTCGTGCTGCCGAAGGCCGACAAGACTGCGCCGGCGATCGAAGCCGATGCGACCTTGCTTCAGCGGGCTTTCTACAACCTGCTGGACAACGCGATTCGGGTCAGCCCGCGGGAAGGGCAGATCGAAGTCAAGATAGCCTATTCGAAGGATACGGCCACGGTTTCGATCACCGATCACGGCCCCGGTATCGCTCCAGTAGATTTGCCGAAGATCTTCGAGAGTGGTCAGGGTAGCCGCAAACGAACCGCAGGCCTTACCATTGTAAAATCGGTGATGGAACGGCATGGCGGCCTTGTACGAGCAGATAGCGAACTAGGTACGGGGAGCACCTTCCACTGCGAACTGCCGTTAAAACAGTCCTGAAACCGGAATGTTTTGCGATCTTCCTTGACACCCTAGACGCGCTTGGTATAATTCTCGGGTGAATCGAATAGGCTGCTTGCACGGCGAGCGCTCGAGAAAAAAACTCTCAAGCGCTTGTTTTCGTTTGTCTGCTCACTAGCACGTTTGTTCGAAAACTCATATCTGGTTGTTTGTTTGGTTCGCACTCGGAAAACAAGCACGGTTCATTTGGGGCAGTCTGCTGTTTCGAGAATGGCCAAGCAGCGACTTGTTCGGAATCATTCTGTAGGAGGCCTTATTTATGGAATCAAAGGGACTTAATGCACTCCGCATCAGTTTGGCGTCGCCAGAGACCATTCGCAGTTGGTCGTATGGCGAAGTCCTGAAACCGGAGACGATCAATTACCGCCGCCTGCGCCCGGAAAAAGACGGCCTGTTCGACGAAGCTATCTTCGGGCCCACGCGTGATTGGCAATGCTATTGCGGAAAATACAAAAACATCCGCTATAAAGGCATCGTCTGTGATAAATGCGGAGTGGAAGTCACTCGCTCTTCTGTGCGCCGCGAGCGTATGGGCCACATTTCATTGGCCGCGCCGGTTGCGCACGTTTGGTATACACGCCGTGTCCCCTCTTACCTCGGCCTCCTGCTCGATATCTCCCGCCGTCACCTGGACCGCGTCCTCTATTTCGCCCAATACGTTGTCACCTACGTTGACGACGATGCGCGCAAGAAAGCATTGGCGCGCCTCGATGAAGAGATCAGCGACGCGGAAAAGCAGCAAGCCGGTGTCATCAACGCCAAGATTGCCGAAAACAAGAAACAGCGCGACGAAAAATTAGCCGCGCTAGATGCACGCGTCAAAGAGATCGAGAAGCGCTATGACGATGACCTGGCCGCCAAGATTGACCCGGTGATCAAAGAAGGGCAGCGCATCGAAGCTAAGCTGCAGGACCAGATCGGCAAAGAGCCGCGTGCAGCCATCACCTTAACCTCGACCAAGACCACTATTGTGAAGGCCGGTGAGGCCATCACGAATAAGCACATTGCCAAAGTCCAACAGGCGGTGAAAGAATTCCTGGAAGAAAAGGAAAAAGCCTTCGGGGAGAAGAAGCAAAAAGAATTGGATCGCGTTTCGGTTGAGCGCGCCAGCGTGAAGGCCGAAGCCGAACTGGCGATGAACCAGTTACGCATGTCGCTGGAAGAGCAGGCCGGCTCTCCGCAGGAAGAACAACTCCGCGTGCGCGAAGAACTCGAGAACCTCAAGCCCATGACTTTCATGGGCGAGAACCGCTATCGAGAATTGCGCTCTAAGTGGGGCCAGGTCTTCCGCGCCGACATGGGTGCCGAAGCTTTCTATGACATCCTTGAGCGCCTCGATCTGGATAAACTCTCCGAGGAACTGTGGCACGAGCTACGCACCTCGCGCAGCAAGCAGCGTCGCCGCAAGGCAACCAATCGCCTGCGCGTGGTGGAATCTTTCCGCCGTTCGCACAATCGCCCCGAGTGGATGGTACTCACCGTACTGCCGGTGATCCCGCCTGATCTGCGCCCCATGGTGCAGCTGGACGGCGGCCGTTTTGCCACCTCGGATTTGAATGATCTATACCGCCGCGTGATCAACCGCAACAATCGTCTCAAGCGCCTGTTGGAACTGGGCGCGCCGGACGTGATCGTGCGCAATGAAAAGCGCATGTTACAAGAAGCGGTGGATTCCCTGATTGACAATTCGCAGCGCGGCAAGGCGCTCTCGCGCCGCGGCCGCCGCGAACTGAAATCCCTGAGCGACCTGCTCAAGGGCAAGAAGGGCCGCTTTCGCCGCAACCTGTTGGGCAAGCGCGTTGACTACTCCGGCCGTTCGGTGATCGTGGTGGGCCCACAGCTCAAGCTGTATCAATGCGGGCTGCCCAAGAGCATGGCGCTCGAACTCTACAAGCCCTTCGTCATCTCCCAGTTGGTGTCGAAGAATTACGCCGCCAACGTGAAGGGCGCCAAGCGCATCATCGATCGCAATCGGCCCGAGGTCTACGAAGTCCTCGAGGACGTGATCAAAGAACGCCCGGTGTTACTCAACCGAGCCCCCACTCTGCACCGCCTGGGTATTCAAGCCTTCGAACCGGTGCTGATCGAAGGATCTGCCATCCAGCTGCATCCGTTAGTCACCACTGCCTTCAACGCCGACTTCGACGGCGACCAGATGGCCGTGCACGTGCCGCTATCTCGCAAGGCGGTCTGGGAAGCGCGCGAGCTGATGCTCTCCACGCGCAACCTGTTGAAGCCTGCAGACGGCGAACCGATCATTGGCCCTTCGAAGGACATGGTCTTGGGCGTGTATTACCTGACCATGGAGCCGAAGCCGTTGAAAGATGGAGAGAAGCCGCGCACCTACTCCAACATGGACGAGGTCGAGATGGCTTACCACCTTGGCCGGGTACACCTGCACACACCTATTCGGTTGCGTGTGCAAACCTGGTACGACGAACATAACAACCGCCTGCCCGAATTCGACACTCGGTTCGTTGACACCACGGTGGGTCGCGTGTTGTTCAACCTGGTCCTGGAACCCGAAATCCAGTTTGTGAATGAAAAGATGGATAAGGGCTCTATCAAGGATTTAATCGCTCAAATGCTTGAGGTCAGTGGAGACGAGACGCGCACCACGAATGTCGCTGACCGCGTGAAGGACATCGGTTTCAAGTTCGCTACCCGTTCCGGCACGACCATCGCCATCTCCGATATCACCATCCCGACGGAGAAGGGCGAAATCGTTGCGGCTGCCATGGAGCGCGAAGAAGCCGTAGAGGAAGACTTCCGCCGCGGCTTGCTGACTCAACAGGAACAGAACGAACGCATTATCGAGATCTGGCAAGAAACCACCAACAAAGTAGCTGATGCCGTCAAGCAATACATGGATCCGATAGGTAATCTGGCCACAATGGCTAACTCCGGCGCCACTAAAGGCGGTTTTAGCTCGATCTCGCAGTTGGCCGGCATGCGCGGCATGATGGCCGACCCTTCGGGTCGCATCATCCCGCTGCCCATCCGTTCCAACTTCCGCGAGGGCCTCACCACGTTGGAATACTTCATTTCCACACACGGCTCCCGCAAAGGCCTGGCCGATACGGCGTTGCGCACTGCCGACGCGGGTTATCTGACCCGCCGCCTGGTTGATGTTGCCCAAGACGTGATCACCACTGTCGAAGACTGCGGCACCGATGAAGGCATTTGGATGCGCAGTGCGGATGATGTGGCCGACCAGTCCCTGGGCAGTCGCATCTTTGGGCGCGTAGTGGCCAAAAATGTCGTCGATCCCAAAACCGGTGAAGTGCTGGTCGAAAAAGGCGGGTTGCTTGGTCATGAAGAAACTCGCAATGTAGTCAAGGCAGGCGTGCAGGATGTTTATGTGTTCTCGCCGCTTACTTGTGAGGCCCAGATGGGCATCTGTGTGAAATGCTACGGAATGGATATGGGGCGTGGCCGCTCTGTGGGGGTGGGCGCGGCGATTGGTATCGTGGCTGCTCAGTCCATCGGCGAGCCGGGTACGCAGCTTACGCTGCGCACCTTCCACACCGGTGGTGTGGCAGCCGAATCCGACATCACCACAGGTCTGCCTCGCGTTGAAGAATTGTTCGAAGCTCGCCGCCAGCCAAAAGGCGAAGCGGTGGTGGCCGAGTTGAACGGCACCGTTGAAGTAGCCCAATCGGAGCGTTTTAGTGACTTACGGGTCATCCGCATTTTGCATAGCGAAATGGTCAGTGATGAATACGAGCTGCCTAAGGGCTATCGTTTGTCAGTGAAGGACGGCGACAAAGTGCAGGCTGGAGGAGTGCTGGCCTCGCTGAAGGGCAACGACCTCAAAGCGGAAAATGCCGGCAAAGTTCGCATCGAGGATCGAACTGTGTTCGTCTCTTACGAGCAAAAAGAATCGGTGGAATACGAAGTTCCCAACACCACACGCATGCTGGTACACAGTGGGGATAAGGTTGAAGCTGGCCAGGCCTTGACCGAAGGCTCGCTGAATCCGCACGCTATTTTGCGCATCCAAGGCCGCGAGGCTTGTTACATGTACCTGCTCACTGAGGTGCAGCAGGTATATCGCTCACAGGGTCAGAACATTCACGACAAGCACTTCGAGGTCATCATCCGCAAGATGATGTCCAAGGTGCAGGTAACCCGTGTTGGAGATACCGGTTATCTCCCGGGGGATTACGTTAACCGCCTCGACATCCGCCGCAAGAACGAAGGGCTCTTGTCAGAGGGCAAAGAACCCGGCAAATTCGTGGAAGCCCTGCTCGGTATCACCAAGGCTTCGCTAAGCACCGACTCGTTCCTGTCGGCAGCTTCCTTCCAGCACACGATCAAGGTGCTGGCCGGCGCAGCCATCGCTGGAGCGGTGGATCCGCTCACCGGGTTGAAAGAAAATGTGATCCTCGGCAAGCTGATCCCGGCTGGCACCGGGCACCCAGCTAACGCCCACCTACTGCCGCCGCCCGAACCGCGCCGCGATCAATTGGCGGAAGCGCCGCTGGGTGGCGAACTGGGCTTGCTGCCTGAGCCGCCCATTGTGCCACTGCCTGAAGAAGGCATTTAGTCAAAGTAAACAAAAGACCCGCAAGCGCGCGGGTCTCTTGTTATTTGAGAATCTCGTCCAATGGCGGCAATTCACCGCCGCAATTTTGTCGGTACCAGGCCGCTTCCGCTCCGTAATTTTCTTTGGCGAAGTCTTGAGCCGCGTCGCCGATCTCAGCGGTCTGTTCGAGATTGAGCACCGCGGCCGTATCCCAAAAACGCGGCAGCAGCATCAACGGCTCATTGAAAGTGCGTTCGTCTTCGCCTTGTGGGATCCAGTTGAACTGCAGTGGACCGCGCGCCCAGATCGTAAATCCTAGTTCAAAGCCAGCTTCGCGAGCAACCTGGATCCCAAATGCCGTGTAATTCCCCCCGGGCCAGATATAAGCGATAGGGGTATTGCCAAAATGTTCCTTGAGGATGGGAAGTGACTCTTCGATTTCCTCGCGGACGGTTTCCTCGGGCATATCTTCGTTTAAATAAATGTGATTCAATCCATGGGATTGGACGTCGAAAAAACCCGTATCGTTAATGCGTTCGATCCAATCCCAGAGACTTTCACCTGCCAGGCGGCCGGGCCGCTGGTCGGTATCGCTGAGCGCAATCCACGCCAGGGTGGTGGTCCAATTGTGTTCCTCGTTCACGGGGAGGAAATAGTCTTCGGCAGTGCCGGGCTTGCGATCATCCAGGATCAGAATCATCGAGCGCCTGGGGATCTTTGCATTTTCCCGCAGGAACGCCAATAATTCTTCGGTGGTAATGGTTTCGAACCCAAGCTTCTCGGCTTGACGGATAATCGCTTCGAACTCGACAAAATTGATGGCCGAGGCGTCGCTGGGCTTCGAGTTGCCCTCCAAGATGCTATGGAACATGACCGGCGCAACCACGGTACCGGGTAAACTGCCGTGAGGGTCCCAGCGGAGATGCAAATATCGGCAGCTGTCCTCGAGGTAAATCACGGGCTCAATGTTGGGTCTCAGTAAGTCGCTTTCAAAACGATCTGGGAACGGCAGATTGGGTGAAGGGCTGGCTTCAGGCGGTTCGGTTTGCTGGGCAGATGCAGTGTTAGTCGCAGGCATGAACGGAGTACTAGTCAAGTGCGATTGTGTTGATTGACTTGGATTCGCGCCACAAGCTACCAAACTTGCCAGTACAAGGAGAAATATTATTAGGCACTGGGATGAACGCAGAACTTGGTTCCGCAATAGCATCGCAGCATTATACAAGTTGCCCCCCTTTTTGTTTTTAAGCCTTTTGTACTGTGAAATAGCTGTAGTGGTAGGCGATTTGGCCGTTCTTGACCCCCAAGGTGTCCTTGCCATCCAGCACGCGTCCCGTGGCAGATTCCGCTGCCCAGGTTAATATGCGCAGGCCTGTCCCGAGCGAGCCGCTCTGCGGCGACGAGGGATTGCCCAATTGCGATTGTCCGGTGAGTTCGAAGCGAGCGTTGGGCAATGTCTGTTGTAATAGGGTGTTATACCATCTCAGGATTGACTCTGAGCCTTGCGCGGTACTTTGCGCATTGATATACACGCTGTCCGCGGAATACAGCGATGCTACCTTAACGGGATCGCTGGAATTCAGCGCTTCGATGAAGCGAATGCTTATGTCCTCTGGCTGGCTGATTTGTGCCGGCCACTCGAATTTCTCGATGGGATTCCAGAGCTGGTGGTCATATTGGCGCGCGTAATACCATTCCCAGAAATTGGCGCCAGGCAGTCCGTTCTCTTTCACGGCCTGCAGAAAGGCGCTGACTTGTTCAGGCGTGGCGCGCCAGCCGTGCTCTCCATAAGCCGCGCCGGTGGGGAAATAGGGCCGCCAAACTTTGCGGGATTGGAATTCGCGAATCGATTTGAGCAACTGTTGCCCCGGGTTGTTGGCTCCGACCCAATAAACCTGCGGCATATTCAGGTCACAGTATTCCAAAAATGTATCCCAAGGAATGGGATGCATATTTGGATAACGAAAACTGCTTAACGCGATGGTTGTATTGGGCAAACCGGCGCGCAGTTCCTCCATGTATGCCCCGGCCTTCACATCCATCCCGCGTGCCTGGAATTCGATTTCGGCGTTCACCACAAAACCAGGCAGATTGAATTGCTTGACGCGCTGAACGGCCATACGCGCTTCCTGAACAGGATACTCGCCATAGATATATTGCCAGCCCCAAGGCTGGATGCCTTTGGCGCGCAGCGCCGCCACCAGCGCGGGCACATGGTCTTCTCCGCCCTGGTAATTGTACATTTCGCGGCCGTCCTCCACTTTGTAGGTGTTGTATGTGCCGCGTCCATCTGCGATCTTGATGAGGACATGAGATAGACCGGCTTGGTGCGCGGCTTCGGCGATGGCAGCCGGGTTTCCGCCTTCCACCCGGTGGATGCGCCATAAGTACATGCCTTTACCTTGCAGCATCTCAATTCACCGTTTTCGGTGGCACAGGAGGAATGGTTTTCATCTGCCACGAAGTGAAATAACGCACTGTGCCTATCTTTGGATACCAGCACAATGCAATCCACCCTTTAGCGGTGCGGCCCCACACGTAAGTGCCGCGCGGCGCATATTCGTAGACCGTGAATTTTTGCAGCGGCAGCATTCGACCGACAGCCTTGCCCACGGAGCCGGGCGCATCTTTGACCAGCAACCAGGGAACAGTGGTGGTCTTGATGGTGATATCTACCGGCAGCCGCGGAAAGAACTCGAGGCGGTTGAGCGGTATGTACATCGGTTTGCGCCCAATGATGAAGTTGTAGACATCCATTCCTCGGGCAGGGTTGATGATGTTGCCGTGACGAGTAATAACGGTGAACTTGTGCACCAGATCGGGCCGGGATTCGAAGTTGAACCTCGTCGCGTCCGGCGGTTGGTCTTCAAGTGTCAAAGTATCCACCTTCGCGGATCCTTTGACGATCTCTTTGACCCCAACGATGTTGCCGCCAAAACCCAGTGTGTCGGCGTTCCTGTTCTTGTTGAACCAGCCCGCAGGCGGATTCATGATGAATTTATAGCCAATTGGTGAGTTCAAGCCCTTTAGGTATTGCAGCCAGGCGCTGTTCAGTTTGAGATCGTCCTTGGAGCTGCGGGTGCCAGCACTCACAAATAACGGAACAGTCTCCGGTGTGGAAGAAAGGCCGGCCCAACCCGGCGTAACCGTACGTGACTTATATTTCATCCAGTGGTAGTCGTGCAGCAGACGTGCGTATCTCATAGCCTTAGCTTGGGGTCTCCTGATACGGTTTATCTGTTGCAAATTTTGTGCCATAACTATCCCCCGTCGTATAAGCTCTATCCAGTCGCCGGACTACCTTCCAACCCCAGGGCTTTTGCCTCGCTCTGCATGGCTGCCAGCACCTGGCCGGCGTGATCCCAGAGATCTACGCCGAATTCCTGGGCAGCGGCCTCAATTTCAGGCCTCTTAGCCCCAGACGCGAAGGCTTTGTCTTTCCACTTGTTTTTGATCGATTTCACGGTGACATCAGCAATGGCCTTCGACGGGCGGACAAGCGTCACCGCGGTGATCAAGCCGGTGATCTCATCGCAGGCGTACAGCGCTTTCTGCATGCGGGTCGTGCGCGGGATGCCGGTATGGTCGGCATGGCTGAGTATGGCGTCGACAACGACATCGGGCACGCCGCGCTGGCGCAGGATGGGGGCACCCGCCTGAGGATGCTGCTCCAGGGTGGGGTGGATCTCCCAATCGAAGTCATGCAAGAGCCCAGCCAGCCCCCAGATTTCCTCGTCTTCGCCGTATAGGCGGGCATAGTGACGCATGGCGGTCTCTACAGCCAACATGTGGCGTACGAGATTTTCGTTCTTGACGTGTTCGCGGACAATATCGAGGGCTTCTTGACGAGTAGTCATGGTTTTTGCGGGATCGCAGCATTCTAACACCGGCCCGCAATTGCGGGCCGGTGTTGTGAGAAAAATCAAGCGATTTGACAGAACTCTTTAGACATACCGTTTTCGGATTTCCGAGCTCACGTAATCTAGTGTGGCAACGGTTATAGCGATTAACCATAACGAGATACCCACCAGTTCCCATTGGTAAAGCCGTTGCCATTGAATGAGCAGAAAGCCGATACCGCCACCGCCTACCAAACCCAGCACGGTCGACATGCGAACATTAATGTCCCATCGATATATGGTGAATGAAATGAAGTAAGGGACTACTTGCGGGACAACCGCATAGACAATTGTCTGTAAACGTGTGGCTCCAGTAGCATCAACCGCTTCCAATGGGCCGGGATCAATGCTCTCAATGGCTTCAGAGTATTGTTTGGCCAAAGAGGCAATGGTGTGCAGGGTCAGCGCGATGGTGCCCGCAAAAGGCCCGAGTCCGACCCAGATGACGAAAATGACTACGTATACGATAGCCTCAATAGCGCGCACAATGTTGAGTATGGTTCTGGTGATTGCATATATCAGCGAACCAAACGGTATTCCACGTGGATTCCTATTAAGCAAACCAAAGCTGATACCCAATAGTGCAACGACCACTGCCCCAGCATAAGCGAGCAGAACTTCTGAAGCCGCAGCCCTTTCTTCGCCTACCACGATGTTAAGGACTCCGCGACTAAATGCCTGCCCGAGGTAATATCCGGGAACAGCCAGCATGGCACCCAATATTAATGCGGAGATGATCCTGCTGGCATTAGTTCCCAAATCCTTTAGCAGTGACCCTAATAAACGCCCGCCCCATTGAAAACCTAAAGTTCCCAAGGTAATAACTAAAAGAAGCGCTATAAGGAAAATGGGTATAGGGGCCTGTTCAAGTCCGCCGAGGATTGGCGCAATCTGACCGGTAACAAAAGCCCCAAGGAGAATTCCGATAACCAAGCCGGCAATGCTGCCCACCAGATCCTGCAACGGAAGAACAATTGGGGCCATCAAGTTTCGGGCGGCTAAAAATGAAAGTGGAAACGCCAACAGAATCCCGAAGAATGTCGCCATCAGGCCGATCATGATGGTTTCGAGAATTCCGACAAGGGCCAGTTTCATTTCGTCGCTAAGTCGCAGCGAGAAAACTTCTTCGCTTTCCTCGCGCACGACCAGGGTATGGATCTGTTCCCCTGCTGCTGTGCTTTCCGGAATCACGACCGAAGGGATGTTTAGCTTTGTAGTGAACCCGCCATTTTCGTCAATAGTAATATCCGTTTCCCCTACACCCCGAGGAACGAAAGGATTGCCAATGGGATTCTTCCAAAGGATGTGCACTTCCATCCCCGGCGTGAAATTGCCGCCCGTGATGGTCAATTCCGTTCCGGGGGCAAAACCTCCACTCAGATCCCGGACGCCAATTTCCCCGCAGGTGGGAGTAGCTGAGATCCACGGTTCATCCGGATCAGGTTCGTTGGATGGCGGCCCGCTTTCCCCTTCTGGGCATGGGGCCTGGATTAGCTGAGTCTCCTCAACAACTTCCTGATCGTAGGCAAACGCCTCTTTCCACGGCCAAAGAATTCGGGGGAATAATATCGAAACATCTTTATATTCCCGTATGGCTTTTGGCAAATCGAAATCTGTAATGTTGTATCCGAGGGTGAAGATGAGCAGGCACATTATGAGGATAGCGCCCGCCATGGATGGCAATTTGTTTTCGGCGCTCAACGCGCCCACGCGCCCTGCATCGACCACCTGCCACAGCCACAGCCCGGCTAATGCGGCCGCCGAGTACAGAGCCGTTCCCGTGTAGATTTGGGCAAGCTGATCGGGGCTCCCGGCCATGCTTAATATCGGTTCTCCGGCAATGACCAACGCCAGGAAGAACAGGATGGCAATGGCATAAGTCGCGAAAACCTCTATGGCGGGATCGCGGAAAATAAATCGGGTGAGAAGATGACGTAATGCAAAAAGGAACACAAGCAGGAAGCCGGTTTCCAGCACCAACTTGACATATATTGAAAGACTTACCCCGAAATTCGGGAAGCGGGCCTGCTGGGCAAGGGTCCAGACGCTGAGACCGGCCAATATAAGAACGCTGGCGAAAATAGTGATGCCGCGCGATCGGGCGCGGGCGACAAATTGGCCCAGGCCGGGGACGATTAATGAAAGTATCGCGTGGAGGGGAGAGCCTTTTGGAGCAGCCGGTAGATGGTTTGCCACTAGTTCCTGCTTACCTATCGGGCGCCAAGCCGCTGGGCTTCTTCGCCATAGATTTCCTTGAAGCGCTTATCGCTCAACTGGCCAATATCTTCCTTGCCGCCTTCGAAAACCAGGCGCCCTTCGCGCAGACCGATCACGCGTGTGCAATAGCGTTGCACCAAATCCAGGAAGTGCAGGCTGCAGAGCACAGTGATCTTGTCTTCTTTGTTCAGGTCTTCCAAATGTCCAAGGATGGAATGGGCCAGCACGGGGTCCAGACTGGCCACCGGTTCGTCGGCCAGGATGATTTTAGGTTCCTGCATCAGGGCACGGGCGATTCCCACGCGCTGCTGCTGGCCGCCGCTCAATTCATCGGCACGGTTATTAGCCTTGTCGGGGATGCCAACGCGTTTCAACGCGGTCACAGCCCTCTCGCGGTCTTTGCGGCTGAAGCGATTGATCAGGCTCCAACTAGGCGGTGTGTAGCCAAGTCGGCCGGATAGAACATTGGTCATCACCGAGGAGCGCTTAACCAGGTTGAATTGCTGGAACACCATGCCTATTTCACGGCGCACGGCGCGCAATTCGGCCTCTTCCACGTGGGTGATGTCCCGTCCCAGCCAAATGATTTTTCCTTCGGTGGGTTCCAGCAATCTGTTGATGCAGCGCAATAAAGTGGATTTCCCCGAGCCGCTAAGGCCGATGACTCCCATGAATTCCCCTTCGCGAACTTCGAAACTAACATCCCGAAGGGCGATTGTGCCATCCGGGTAAACCATGGTGAGATGTTCTACTTTTAGCATGATCGCCGGTGGAATTGTACTTTTAGATTTTACAAAGAAGGGAAGGGTGACGCAAGGTTCGCGCCTCGCCCTTCCCTTCACTTGGGTCGATCGGAGGCTAGTTGAGCAGGTCTTCGATGCTCATGCCGGCAGCATCGAGCTGCTGGCGGAAGCCATCGTAGAAGCTATCTTCCACGCGCTCCAAACCGCTCCAGCTGTACACGGTATTGAGCACAGCCAGGCCCTCCTCAGTCTCAGTCAGGCTGAGCAGGGCGGTAATGATCTGTTCGCGAACATCGTCCGGCAGATCGGAAGCAAAGCTGATGGTATCGTTCGGGATGGGGGCGGATTCGGCAACAACGATCACCTTGTCCATCACATCTGGGAAATCCTCTTCCACGTTGGTGCGAGCGTCCACAAAGGTGGAACCGGCATCGCAGTCGCCGTTGTACACGGCGATGACTACGCCGTCGTGACCGCCAGCGTCCACGATCTCAGTCAGGTCGGCTTCGGGGTCAAGCCCTTCAGCGCGCATGGCAATGCTGGGGATAATCCAGCCGGAGGTGGAGGTGGGGTCAGGTCGGCAGAAGGTATGGCCAGCCAGGTCGGCAACGGAGGCGATGCCGGTGTCAGGGCGAGTGATGACTTGCCCGGCATAGAAGTTGGTTCCGAAGCGTACGGAAACCAAGCCCACATCGGCGCAGCCGCGCTGCTTGGCAACTACATAGTTGAACGTGTTGAGGGCACCCATTTGAGCTTCGCCATTGCACATGGCTTCCACGGCTGCAGTGAAGTCGGTGGTTACCACCGGCTCAACAATGAGGCCGGTTTCCTCTTCGATGTGCGCGGCGATTTCTTCGGCGCCCGTGAGAACTGCATCCACGTCCTGGGAGGGGACCAGCGCCCAGACGATGGGTTTGTCCGCTGACCCGACTTTGGGTGCGCAGGCTGCTACTAGCAGCCCCACCACCGCAATCGCAGCCAGCAGAATGATACGGTTCTTCATAGATCTTCTCCTTTAAGAAATTAGATTGGGGTCTTTGACCGGCACCCCGGCCGGCTTACTTCATCATAACACCAGAAGATAGACCAACCACCTTAAAGAATTGGCTTCCTGCGGGTTTTAATGAAATGTGTGCAGCCTTTAACGACTACCGGTAGCTATTAGCTACAAGCTGGTTACAATCCTTGTGCAATGCCGACTTTTCAGGAATATCTAACCTCTCTGCCCGATCTGGGCGCCCGTCCGCAAAGCGGAATGCGCGCTGCGAATTTCACGTTGGAGCGAATGCAAATCCTTGTCGAAACATTGGGGCACCCGGAACGCGGCTTCCCAAGTCTGCATATCGCAGGTACGAATGGCAAGGGTTCAGTGAGCGCGTTCTGCACCGCGGCACTGCAGGCGCAGGGCTACCGGGTGGGCCGATTCACCTCACCGCATTTGGCTGGGCCCGTGGCGGGAATCACCATAGACCAACTGCAGATTGCGGATGCCGACTTGCAGAATTCTTTCGAGAGGATGCTCCCACTATTAGTGCCTCGGCAAGATTGGACACAATTCGAAGTCGTGACTGCGCTTGCCTTTGTGCATTTCGCTCGCCAAAAAGTGGACGCAGCTGTCATCGAAGTGGGCTTGGGCGGCCGCCTGGATGCAACTAATGTGCTTATGCCGCTGGTCTCGGTAATTACGCCGATTGATTATGATCACACCCCCATCTTGGGAATTACACTCGCTGAAATCGCCGCAGAGAAGGCTGGCATTATCAAACCGGGTATGCCGGTCGTGGTGTCTCCGCAGCCCGAAGAAGCCAGAACCAGCATTTTGCGTGTCGCAAAGGAAAAACGCGCCCAGGCAATTGAAGTAGGCCAGGATGTGCGTTTTGAGCGCATCCATTCTGATTTGAATGGGCAGATCTTCGAGATAAGCCAGCGAGACCGGCAGAAGGTTCGGCTTGAAATTGGAATTTTGGGTAGACACCAGGTCGAGAACGCGGTGACAGCATTTGCCGCTTTGCAGCTTGCCAATGACCGCGGGCTGGCAGTGGGCGAAGATGCTATCCGGTGTGGATTTGCTGCCGCGCGCTGGCCCGGACGATTTGAGGTGCTGCGATCGGACCCGCCTGTGGTGCTGGATGCGGCTCATTCGCCGGCGGCGGCCCGGGCGCTGCGCGCTGCGCTGGACGAGTATTTTCCTGATCGTCCAATCGTCATGGTGATAGGAGTCTCGGCCGACAAAGATCTAGCGGGAATCATCGAACCATTGCGTCCGCGCATTGTCGGCGTGATTGCAACACAATCCACTCACCTGCGAGCCATGCCCGCTGTCGAACTCCAGGAGAGGCTGGGGAGTCTCGGTATCAGATCGACTTCCGAGCCGGACCCAAAATCGGCGGTTAATAAGGGAATGGAATTTGAGGATAAAGATTCTCTGCTACTTGTCTGTGGATCGGTTTTCCTTGTCGAGTTGATCTCAGGCCAACTGGGCTATTGAAATTGTTGTCTTTTGACTATATCCGGACTACGATTTCTTTGAAGCCCAGTCACTGCCTGCCCGACTTAATAAATAAACCGGGATCGTATAAATAACCTCGCCTGTTCGAAGGCACTTGCTTGTTGCCTGCGAACATCATTCAATGCGATAATGGGGTTATGCTCAAGAGAATCTTTACCTCGATCGTCGTTCTTTTCCTTGCGTCCTGCAATCTACCCGGCTTTCCAGCGCCTACGCAGCCTGTTCCTACCGAGCCCGGCGCTGCCACACTTCCGCCCGCGACTGAAATCTCCACCGTCTCCCCAGGTGAGCCAACGGCAACCGTTGCCGATACCGGTCCCGGTCTTGAGGCCATTGTCATTTTGCAACCTGGTCCGAATTCATCCGCGGCTTCGCCGGTGACTGTTCAAGGGCAATCGCGCCCGACTTTCGAGCAAACCCTTGTGGTGGATGTTTATGGCGAGGATGGCAGCCTGCTGGCGCAGCAACCGGTCACGCTGGACTCGCCCATGGGGGAGCCGGGCAATTACAGCGTAGAGATTCCTTTTTCCGTCTCCTCCGAACAGCCGGGCCGCATTTCGGTTTACGAGACCAGCGCCATGGATGGTGGCATCATTCATCTTTCCAGCGTTGAAGTTACTTTATGGACGGGCATGAATGTGATCGCACCGCCGATGCTAGGTTTTGAATCCATCGACATCCAATCTCCCCTTCCCATGGCGGAGATCAGCGGCGGGACGGTTCGGGTCAGCGGATATTCGGACTATTACTTCGAATCCAATTTGGGCCTGATGCTCTGCGGTACTTTCGGCAGCGGTGCGCCCAACGACTTATGCGGTACCGAGGACAACATCCTCGCCAGTGGAAACACCTTTATCGACTCGCCTGATATGGGCCAACCTGGCCCATTCAGCGGTGAACTAACCTACTCAATCACAGAACCAACCCCTGCCCGTATAATGGTCTTTGCTGCATCCCCGCGCGACGGCGGTTGGCTGCATGTGAGCAGCGTCCCTATCCTGCTTTCGCCTTAAATCGAATCTTGCGAAGCTTGGCCTAATTTCAGACCAGACCCTCAAGGCAAACCGGCGCAAGATTGTTAGAAATTGGAGTGAGGTTCCATGGCTAGCAAGCCCGTAATACTTGTTACCGGCGCGTCCTCTGGAATTGGTGAGGCCACCGCCCGCCTCTTCGGCAGCCGCGGCTACCGAGTGGCGTTGGCTGCCCGCCGCCTTGACCGTCTGGAGGCGGTCAAGGGTGAAATTGAAGCCCAGGGCGGGCAAGCGCTGACCGTGGAGACTGACGTTAGCTCCTCGGCCTCTATTCAGGCGATGGTTGACAAAACGCTGGCATCATACGGCCAGGTCGACATCCTCTTTAATAACGCTGGTTTCGGGCGCACCAAGTGGTTGGAGGAACTGGATCCCGAAAAAGATATTGCCGCGCAGGTGCAGGTAAACCTGACTGGTGTGATCCAGGCCACTCGCGCCGTGCTGCCCCATATGATTGCACGCAAATCGGGGCACATCATCAATATGGGCTCGCAGGCGGCATACGTGGCTACACCCACTTACACGGTCTATGCTGCAACGAAGTTTGGCTTGCGCGGTTTCAGTGACGCGCTGCGCCGAGAGGTTGGCGTATGGGGCATCAAGGTATCCGTGATTTATCCCGGCGGCGTGGCGACCGAGTTCGGGCAACACACCCAAGCCAAGCGCAAGACCGGGATCACAACGCCCAAGTTCCTGCAACTCAGGCCGGAAGATGTCGCCGCTGCAGTGTTCTCTGCGGCGCAACATCCGGTGCGGGCGCGAATTCTTCCCGGCATTTCGCGCGTGGCGATATGGTTTGCTACCACCCTTCCTGGAATCAATGACTGGCTGCAGGAAAAATACTTTACGCGGCCGGAACGCGGGTTGTAGCGAAAAGAAAAGAGCCGCATTTTGCGGCTCTTAAGGTTTATTGCTCTGCTGGGGTTTGTTCCGGCGCCTGCGCTTGCTTGGCAGCCTTCTTTTCATCCTGCGTCTGGATGACGGCGCGGATCCCATTGCGCACCTGGTTCAGCACGCGTTCCAGTTCCATTTCGAGATTGGTTAGCGATTCGATTACGTAGTTATCGGCTTCGTCGCGGGTGGCTTCGGCATCCAGCTGCGCCTGGTGCAGGATCTCGTTGGCGCGCGCCTCAGCGGAGGCCACGATGGAGTCGCGCTGCACCATGCCCTGGCTCTTTTCCTGCGCCAGTTGCAGGGTGCGCTTGGCCTCTTCAGTGGCTTGTGCCATGGTGCGGTCGCGCTCGGCGATCAGCTTTTGCGCCTTCTTCACCTCATCGGGGATGGCGACGCGCATCTGGTCGATCAGGTCCAGCATTTTGTCCTCATCCACGATCACGTTATTGGTGAGCGGGATGGGACGGCTCTGGTTGAAGAGCTCTTCGAGGCGGTCTACAAGTTGGAGGATATCCATAGTTAAGTAATCTGCAGCCCTTATGATGCAAGATTAATACCAGAACGCATTGGTACAAAGCTTATACGCAAAAAGCCCCCTAGTCAACTCGAAGGGACTCCCAATATTGATCCTCAAATATTAGTCCCTGGGCGGGCTGGCGACAAACTCGGCTTCGCCGTTCTTTTTGATCTCAGCGAAGCGTTTGGTCAGCGCTTCCATCACGAATGGCGGCACCATGGCGCTTACATCTCCGCCCAGCGAGGCCACCTCGCGCACCGTGGTTGAAGCCAGGAACGAGTGTTCCTTGCTAGTAATCAGCGACACCGTTTCGATATCGGGCGCCAGTTGGCGGTTGGCCAGCGCCATGCGGAACTCGTACTCGAAATCGGAGAGCACACGCAGGCCGCGCACGACCACCTGGGCGCCGATGTCACGGCAATAATTGACGGTCAGGCCATGATAAGTGGTGACCTTGATGCGCGGTTCCTTCTTGAAGACTTCTTTCACCAGGGCGAAACGGGTATCGGTGGGAAGCAACAAGCTCTTCAGCGGCGTCTCGTACACGGCCACCACCACTTCATCGAACAATCTCACGGCGCGCAGGGCGATGTCGATGTGCCCATTGTGAATGGGGTCGAAAGTTGCGGGGAACAGGGCTCGTATCATTAGCTGAGATCTCCCTTGCCGTCGCGGAGGTAGTTTTTCACAGCGGCGGCTAGTGCATGGTGTTCTGGCTGACTCAATGCCGGGTCCACTGCCAGCAACTGTTCGGCAAGGCGGCGGGCTTTGTCGATGAGGCGGGCGTCGCTGAGCGAAGCCAGGCGGAAATCGAGGAAGCCGGATTGCTGGCGGCCCAGGAATTGGCCTGGGCCGCGTTGCTCCAGGTCCTTCTCCGCAAGGATAAAGCCGTCGTTCGTTTCCAGCAAGGCCTGAAGACGCCTGTTTTCAGCGGCATCCTCGTGGTCGGGGATGAGGATGCAATAGGATTTCTCGGCGCCGCGGCCTACCCGGCCGCGCAACTGGTGCAATTGCGCCAAGCCGAAGCGGTTGGCGCCCTCGATGAGCATGACCGTAGCGCTGGGGATGTCAACGCCCACTTCGATTACGGTGGTGGAGACCATAATCTGAGCTTTGCCGTCCCGGAAAGCGGCCATGGCCTTGTCTTTCCCCTCGGCGCCCAGGCGCCCGTGCAGAAGCTCTACCTTGAGGTCGGGGAAGACTTCTTTTTTCAAGCGTTTTTGTTCATCGACGGCGGCCCCGGTTTCGCTATTTTCGCTCCCTTCGATAAGGGGATAAATTATGAAAGCCTGTCGGCCCGCCTGGACTTCTTTGCGAATCAACTTGTATGCCCGATCGCGTTCGCGGGGCAGCAAGAGATGAGTGCTTACTTCCTGACGACCTGGCGGCATCTCGTCGATGACACTTAGTTCCAGGTCGCCATAGATGGTGAGGGAGAGCGAGCGCGGTATGGGTGTGGCAGTCATCACCAGCAAATGGGGATTGGTGCCCTTGGCGCGCAACGCGGCGCGCTGCCCAACGCCGAAGCGGTGTTGCTCATCGATAACGACCAGCTCCAATTGCGAAAACAGGACGGGATCTTCGATGAGTGTGTGCGTTCCGACCACGACTTTGATGGCGCCGTCTTTCAAACCAGCGCGGATCTCTTCTTTCTCCGCTTCAGGTGTCGAACCGACGATCAGGCGCAACTCGGCTGGCCGCATATTCCTTTCGCTAACCAGCAATTCCTGCAGGCTTGCATAGTGCTGCTCGGCGAGGATGCTGGTGGGCACCATCAGGGCTGCCTGAGCGCCGGCGCGCGTCACCGCGGCCATGCAAAGAGCCGCCACCACAGTTTTGCCGGAACCCACATCGCCTTGCAGCAGTCGGTTCATTGGCCGTCCGGAGTCTAGATCCTTCAGTAAATCAGCCAGTGCTCGCCTCTGCGCGCCGGTCAGTTGGTAGGGTAGTCGGGCAATTTGAGCCTCCAGCCAGTCTTGCGGCGCATCGAAGCGTTGGGCGGCCTGGCCTTGCCAGATTTGCTTTTGCTGCAGCACTGCCAATTGCAGCAGGAACAATTCATCGAATGCCAACCGTTGGCGGGCTGCCTGAATCTCTTCTTGAGAATCAGGAAAGTGCGCTTGCAGCAACGCTTCGGAAAGTGGCTCTAATCCGGCAGAATCGATGACTGCAGTTGGCAACGGGTCCGGGATCCGCGGCGCCCAATGGGTGACTACCCGGTTCATCAGCCCGCGCAGCCAGCGCTGGCCGAGATCCGCCGTCAATGGATATACCGGTACGATGCGGTTTGTGTGCAGCTGCTCCTTGTCAAGCAATTCCCATTCGGGATTGTTCATCGTCAGGCGTCCCAGGTATTGGTCTACTTTGCCGGAGAGCACAATCTGGTTACCAATGTCCAGGTTACGGATCATCCAGGGTTGGTTGAACCAATTCGCGCGTAACGCACCTGACTCGTCTTGCACGATGGCTTCGGTCATAAAGCGACGACCCTTGCCCTGACGTTTGGAAATTCGTTTGACTTCGCCGATGACAGTCACTTCCATGCCGTAGCGCAGGTTGCGGATGCGCACCTGCTGGCTGTAGTCGTCATAGCGGCGTGGGAAATGATAGAGCATGTCCCTCAGCGTGAAGATGCCCAGCTTCTCCAGACGCTCCGCGTTCACTGGTCCCACGCCATTTAGAACCGTGGTAGGCGCCTCCAGCGCGGCGGGTCCAGGAAAGCTTGCTTTCCGCAGTTGCGAGGAGGCCGAAGGCCGACGAAGCAATCCCCCTTCTTTTTTGTTGGTCTTGGGGGATGGGGATGAGGGTGTTTTTGCAGTTCGCTTTGGACTCGAGGCTTTAGTTGGTTTTTTCGTTGCGGTTTTCCTCTTTGGCCTAGTCCCATCGGTATGCATCCCGGTTTCGCGTTCGACGCGCAACCAGATGTCGACCAGTGTCTTTCCGCGTTCTTTAGGAGATAGCTTTTCGTAGTCTCGCAATTCGGCGGTGATACTATTCACCAGCTCTTCCCCCAGGCCATCGGCGCGAGCCTCCGCGTCCCAGTTTTGCAGGCTGCGCTGCAATCCTCCAAACACGGCGCGATTATCGTAACTGCGTTGCGCTTCGAGCCGAAAGAACTTCTGAAGCTTGCTGAGCGAAGGCTTCATTGATCTATTGTAGCAAAGGTGGGTTCGCAAATAATTCACCACGGAGGCACGGAGAATTAAATAGAGAAACAAACTTCGTGACTCAGTGTCTCCGTGGTCGGTTTTTAATTTGCCAGAGCGAACACTCCCAGGCTGTGGGGGCCGATGAGACTGGCGAAAGGGGCGTTGATAATCTGCTCGCTGATAGGGATTCCCGGGCGTTCTTCATTCAGGCGCTCGCGCAGGCCGCGGGTCTCCTGCTCGAAGCTGGGCGCCCCTTGCATGATGGCGATGTGCTCCAAGTTAAAGAACTCAGAGAGGAATTCGACCAGGATATCCACCAAGTGGCGGGCGTTGCGGGCTTTTTGAGTGGGCACCAACTCTCCATTATCGAGAGTGAAGACCTGCAATATATCCAGGTATTCGCCCACTATTGCTTGCGAGGGATTCACCTGGCCCGCGCGCTGCAAATAGGTCAGACCTGGAATGCAGAGCATGCCATAATTCTTAGGGATCAGGCTGCGGGCGTAGAGGTCCAGTTCGGGTAGTGGCATGCCGCCTTCGGCGGCAGCAGCTGCGGCTTGCACGATGAGGCCCAATCCAAGCGAAACTGTGTGACTGTCAATGACGCGCACAGGCACGGTGCCATTCAGCACCTGAGCGGCCTCTTGCGCCCGTTCGGCAGCAGGGCTGAATTTGGAGGAGTGCAAAATGGCCAGCACGCCATCGTATTTTCCGCCGGCAGAGCGGAAGAGGTCTTCGAATTCCGCCTGGCTGGGAGTCGCCAGGGCAGGGGCTTCGGCACCCTTGAGCGACACAGGGAAATCGGCAGCCTTCAATCGCTCCACTGATGGCTGATCGTCCTGCCAAGCGGCAGGCAACAGTTGAACCTGGCTGCGCCCTTTAAAGACGGGATTCGGGAACAGCGCGGTGCAATCGCTTACTATGCAAACTGAGGGCATAAATGGGGGCTATTCGACGGACAGGATGAATGGGTAATGGGGCTGCCCGCCTTCGTGGACATCCACTTCTTTTTTGGGATAGGCTTTGCGAATGGACTCGGCAATCGCTGAGGCTTGTTCCGCGTGGAGGTCTTCGCCATAAAAGAGGGTAATGGCTTCATAATCTTTGGCGTTCATCTGTTTGAGTAATTGCAAGCAGGCCTTCTCTACATCGTCCGCAGCGATCACCAGTTTGTCATTGTGCAAGCCGATAATTTGCCCCACCTTGACCTTGACGCCATCGATCTCTACATCGCGAGTGGCGGTAGTGATTTCGCCAGTCTGCACGCCGGATAGCGCGTCTTTCATGTCTTTGGCCATCGCGTCCAACTCGCCCAGGGGCTTGAGGCGCAGCATGGCGGCCATCCCTTCGGGGATGCTGGTGCTTGGGATGACGATGGCTTTCTTGGCGGTGAGCTCGGCCGCCGAGTTGGCGGCCATGAGAATGTTCTTGTTGTTGGGGAGGATGATGATTTTATCGGTGGGCAGATTTTCAAACGCGGCCAAAAGGTCCGCAGTGCTGGGATTCATAGTCTGGCCGCCTTCGACGATTGCGGCGGCGCCTAGCTCGCCGAAGTGGCGGGCAATTCCGGAGCCCGAGGCGACGGCGACCACGGCAATCTGGCCCGGAGCCACTGTTGCCAATTTGAGCGGCGGTCCGCCGGCCTTGCTCCTGATTTCGTCCATCTGAGACATCAGGTTTTCCATCTTCACGTTTGTCCAAGTACCGATGGATTCGATGTAATCGATAGGCTCGTTCCGTTTGTCGGCAGGGACATGGATATGCATGCGATATATGTCTTGCCCTTCACCGACCTGGATGGAGGTGCCTATCTTTTCCAGGTCGCTGTAGAAGCGCGGCAGGTCTAGTGTTTGATGGGGACGGAAATCCACCACCACTTCGTAGTCCTGGCCCTCTTCGACAGATTCCAGGGAGGTCTCCAGTTTCATAGCCGCGAGGGGTGGCGCGATGGTCTCAGCGGTGTGGAGTTGCTGGCCTTCCACCCAGCGCAGCATACCTTCCATCAGAAGGCTAAGCCCTTTGCCGCCGGAATCAACTACCCCGGCTTGCTTCAATATGGGCAGCAACTCCGGCGTCCGCTGGACGGAGTCCTTAGCGGCCTGCATCACACGGCGCAGAAGTCGAATGGGGTCGGCGCCTTCACTGGCCGCGGCTTCGGCGGCTGCGGCCATGTCTTTGGCAACGGTGAGGATGGTGCCTTCCACCGGACGAACAACGCCTTTGTAGGCTGTATCGCGGGCGGCGATAAAAGCTTGCGCCAGGTCTTGCGAACTCAGGGAATCCTTGCCATCCACCGAACGGGCAAAGCCGCGCCAAAGCTGCGAGAGGATGACGCCGGAATTACCTCGGGCGCCCATCAACGCGCCCTGTGCGAGGGCGGCCAGCATTTCTCCTGCTTTGCTCTCGGGAATTTTGTTAAGTTCATCGATCGCCGACTTCATCGTGAGCACCATGTTGGTACCCGTGTCGCCGTCTGGGACGGGAAAGACATTCAGCGCATTGACTGTTTGCTTGTTGGCTTCCAGCCAGGCGTAAGCCGCCTCGGCCAGATTCTTAACCGCCTTCCCGTTCACCGGGTATTGCTGCAATACGGCGACCCGTAGACGAGCTGGAGGAGATTCGGTTTTCATCGATTGATCCAACATTGATTTTTATTCTGTGGAGTTCACTCGCAGCCCCTGGACGTGCACATTGACTTCTTGGATGGGGACGCCCAGGGCTTTTTCCACGTGAAAGCGCACCGTGCTGGCAACACTGTCGGCAACCGCTTTGATGTTGGTGCCGTATTCGACAACGACATACAGATCAATGAGGATGGATTCTTCTTCGTAACGGACTTCGATCCCGTGCGCGGGGTCTTTGACAATGAAATTGCTAAGCCCATCGAATACATTCTTGGATGCCAAACCAACCACGCCATAAGATTCCACCGTGGCTTGGTACGCGATAGCAGCGATGGCGCGCGGGGCAATATGGATGCTGCCACGGGGAACGTTATTAGTTGTCATTATTCCTCGATCAATTTTTGAGAGCTGCGAGCGAGGCTGAGCGTAGCGCCTGGATGCCCGCGGCCACTCCTTGCGGATGCTTGTAAACCGCGCTGGCCGCCACAAAAACCTGGCCGCCAGCCTCGAGTGCGGCGGGCAAGCTTTCCGCGTCCACACCGCCGTCGAGCTGGATGAGGGTTTCAAGCCCTTTGGCCTTGATTGCGCGGCTGAATTCAGCCACCTTCGGTAATACCTCCGGGATGAAATCCTGCCCGGAATAACCGGGATGCACGCTCATAACCAAGACGATGTCGGCAGCCTTTAGATGTGGCAGGGCCGCCGCAGGCGGAGTCTCTGGATTGATGGCCAACCCGGCCTTGCAACCCAGGCCGCGGATAGTTTGTAGGCTCTTTTCGATGTCAGGACTGGCCTCGATGTGCACGTGGATATGATCCGCGCCAGCATCGGCAAAGGATTGCAGCCTCGTGTCGGGATTCTCGACCATCAGATGCACGTCCAGCGGGAGTTCGGTGACCCGGCGACAGGCTTCGACCACGACTTGCCCCATGGTGATCGGCGGCACGAAATGTCCGTCCATCACGTCGATATGAATCCAATCGGCGCCGGCCCGTTCGGCTTCGGCGATCTGCTCACCCAGGCGGGCGAAATCGGCGCTCAGAATCGATGGAGCGATCAGCGGCTTGGGAGCCATTGCAAAATTATAACTGAGGGGAAGAATTCAACGAAGCGGAGGATTAAAAATGAGATACACCCACATCCAAAAAGGCAACAGGCCGCCAACTAAGAGCGCGGCAAGCAGGCCCAAACCAACAGCCAGCCAGTCGGTTTCGATCACAGTCTCTTCACCGGCGGCTTTGTCCTGTGGACCGGTGCGGCGCGCTTTGTCGGCCGGTTTGCTGTAAGCCTCGGCTTCGGCAACCTCGGCAGGGGCGGCAAAAGTCAGCAGCACTCGACCTAGCTGGTCAGCAGTGCGGTAGCGGGCGGAGGGTTCCTTGGAAAGCACCTTGAGCATGATCTCGTTGAGAGCCGGTGGGATTTCCGGATTCAGTTCGATGGGAGGTTTGACGGCCTTGTAACGATGTTCCTGGGCCAGGTCAGCGGCGCTCTTCGAAGTGAATGGCAACTGGCCGGTGAACATCTGGTACATGATGACACCCAATGAGTACACGTCCGACGCGGGGGAAGGCGCGCCGCCAGCGGCCTGCTCGGGAGCGAAATATTGCGGGGATCCCCAGACGACATCGGCCTCTTCATCGGGATGGATCGAAGCCAAGGCGCGGGCAATGCCGAAATCGGTTACCTTGAGGCGTTTATCAGGCGTCACAAGGAAATTGTGCGGCTTAATATCGCAATGTACCAGACCCGCGCGGTGGGCATAGCCCAGACCTTTGCATGCCTGGATTACCAGCGGAATGCCTTCTTCCAGCGAATAGCGGCTTTTTTGCTTGATCAACGTGTTGAGGTCGGTGCCGGGTACGTACTCCATGACGATGAAGAGGTGATCCTCATCGAAACCGAAGTCGTGAACCGTGACAATGTTGCTATGCGAGAGATTGGCGGCGGCCTTAGCTTCCTGGCGGAAACGTTCGCGGAAGGCGGGGTCGCGCGAATAATCCTCGCGCAGGACTTTGATGGCTACATCGCGCTCCAGCATCAGGTCGCGGCCGCGGTAGACAGTGGCCATGCCGCCCTTCTCGACGTAGTTCTCGAGTTGATACCGCTTGTTGAGCAGATGCTTTTTGGCGGCTTTGGTGGGGGACATCGAAGGGATTGTACCGTGAGAGGGAAACTGGCAATGGTTATTTGTTATTAATTATTTGGGATTAGAGATTGGAGATTTAAACTATCGCGAGGGTGCATCGCGCCCGAAGCAATCCTCAAGCTGGACCTAGGGGATTGCCACGCCGTGGAGGTTGCTTCGTCGGCCTTCGGCCTCCTCGCAACTGCGGAAAGCAAAGCTTTCCTTGGCTCGCAATGGTTTAATGGGCTGGGGTATGCTTAACGGATATGAATTGGGAAGCCCTACGGACTTTGTTCACTCGCGGAGTTGTGCTTTCTGCAATTGGATTGGGCATTCTTCTTACAGGAGCGGCTGCCTTTGCCTTGTTTTGGTATCTGCCGGCTGGCGCCAGCGAAGCACCGCAGGCGGCTCTTACTTGGATACCAGGTCCGTCGAATACGCCGCAGCCGCCGACCGCGACCCAGGTACCAACCTCGACAATGACCCCGACTTTTGTGCCGCTGCAATCGGGCGAGATGGGCATCGGCAGTTTTGTGCAGATCACGGGCACCGGAGGCGTGGGTCTCAACATCCGCAGCGGCCCTGGACTGAGTAATGATGTGCAGTTCCTGGGCTACGACGCCGAGGTCTTCGAGGTACGCGACGGTCCGGTGGAGGCCGATGGACTAACCTGGTGGTACCTGGTCACTCCAGTGGACGAAAGCCGCGCCGGCTGGGCAGCGGCGGACTATCTATCAGTGGTCGCCAATCCATAATGATAAAAACTTGCGAAGGCTTACCTTGAAATGCCGCAAGTACAACCTTCGCAAGGATAGAAATATTAAGGAACGGGAATGAGCGAAATTCGACCAACAAGCATTACTGCCAATCGTAAAGGAGCACGGCTTTACGTGGATTGGAACGACGGGGAGAAGAGCGCGTTTCCGTTTGATCTACTGCGGAATGCCTGCCCCTGCGCCCAGTGCCGCGGCGGCCATGAAAACATGAAGCCGGAACCGGATCCGACCATGTTCATCATCCCGCTGATGAGCGCGGCAGCTTCAAGGCTTCAAAATATCGAGGCGGTGGGCAATTATGCGATTAATCTCGAATGGGAGGATGGACACAAATATGGGATCTACGATTGGCATTATTTGCGAGCGCTTCACGAAGAGATGAAGTCAAGAAATAAGGACGGTTAAAAATCAAGAGCCCGCATAGGCGGGCTCTTGCAAAGGGATGGCGGGAGGCTACTTCGAAGCCTTGACGGTGATTACCTTCGGCTTGGCCTCCTCCGCCTTCGGCAAAGTAACGTGCAGGATGCCGTCTTTCACCTCGGCTTCAGCCTTGTCGGCTTTCACCGGGACCGGCAGAGACAGCGAGCGGGCGTAAGAGTGATAGCGCCGTTCGCGTACCATGTAGCTGGCATCCTTGTGTTCTTCTTCATGCTTCATTTCGGCACGAATAGTGAGCATGTCGCCATTCACCTGGATGTCCACATCCTCAGCTTTGACGCCAGGCATGGCAGCCTTCACGTGAACTTCGTCCGCCGTCTGGTAGACGTCAACCAGCGGAGTGCGCTGTCCGTTTTCGGACGACCATAAGGGTCGGAAGAAATTATCGTCGAACACACGATCCCAATCTCGACGCATCTCCATCAGTTCGCGGAAGGGTTCCCATCTAGTTATATTAGCCATTTCAGCCTCCTTGATCCAAATTCTGCTCTTCTTTCGAGCGTCTTTAACTTAGCGCGCGTGAATTAAAAACGCGCAAACGCTTTATATGAAAAACGTAAAAAGGGCTGGAGTATTACTTTTTTGGCTTAGTTTCTTCCTGCTGGCGTTTGTAATCCACAAAACGATAACCAACCCCACGTTCGGTGAGTATGTATTTGGGGTTTGCAGGATCTTCTTCTAATTTTTCCCTAAGATAGTTCACATATAAGCGAACATAATGAGGCTCGTCACGATATTCGTACCCCCAGACTTTGGCGAGGATCTGGTCGTGAGTGACCACCCAACCTGCGTTCTGCACTAGATGGTATAGCAGCCTATATTCGGTGGGGCGCAACTTTACCAATTTGCCATCGACCCAGACTTCGCGCCGATCGAAATCAATCTTTAGGCGGTCGTCCACCTGGATGGCCCCTTCCTTGCCTTCGCGGGACTTCTCGGTGCGACGGAGCACCGCGCGCACGCGGCTTACCAACTCGCGTGGGCTGAACGGCTTGGTGACGTAATCATCGGCGCCTAGTTCCAGGCCGCGTACCCGGTCATCCTCCTCGGTCTTGGCAGTAAGCATGATGATGGGCACGTCGTGATTCTCGCGGACCATGCGCAGGACTTCGAAGCCGTCCAGGTCGGGAAGCATGACATCGAGCAAAACGAGGTCCGGGAGTGTCTGGCGCAATTTCTCCATGGCCTGCTTTCCGCTAAAGGCTTCGACCACCTGGAAGCCGTCCTGCTCCAGGTTGAGGCGGATGAAGCGCACGATGCGTTCTTCATCGTCGACTACAAGGATGCGTTTGTTTGCAAGGGATGTGTCGGTCATGGTTATCACCAACCTTGCGAAGGTTGGACTTGCCAAAATGCTGATTTCAAGGTCAACCTTCGCAAGGTTTTTGCTATTCGCGAACGAAGCCGATGATCGCATCCTCAGCACCGCTCGGCAGAACTTCTATGAAGCTGATGCGGCTCCAGGGCCAGATGACGGTGGTTACGTCGTTTTGCAAATAATGCAGATCCTTGCCATCGCGCTTACGCGGGTTCTGTACACGGATGTTGAGGTCGCCTGCGGCAGGAAGTTCATCGATTTCGCCGATCACAGGGTCTTCGTTCTGGATGTGGATGAGGACTGTGTAAGGCATGGCGACTTATTCTTGGCCGATTAACGCCTGGATGCTCAAACGCCCAAGGCGCAAGACATCTTTGTTGCTCAACGGATAATCCTGGTTGGGGGTCAGTTTTTCGTTGTTAACCCGGGTGCCATTCGCTGAGCCCAAGTCGGTAATCCAAATATCCTTTTCCTCAATACGGATGCGGGCGTGCAGCCGAGAGACACCCGATTCATAGGCAGCATACGGTTCCAAATCGATGTCAGGGAGAATGGATTGACCTTCGCTCACCCGGCCGACGATGTACTCCCCGGGTCCATTCAAGGGCAAGATTTGGCCACTTCGGATGATGTGCAGGTTGAGGCGGGCGTTGGCCGACGGTACAGGTATTGTCCCGGGTCCCTCTAATTTGTTGGTGACGGAGCCGCCCATGTTGGAGAAATCCATGGGCATGGTGCGCAGTTTGTCGGTCCCCACCAGCCTGGCACCACAATTGGAACAGAACAAATCATTTTGTTCCTGCTCCAAGCCGCAATTCGGGCAATTGATTCTCACCGTTGGCCTCGTCGCTGAGTCATCTTCTCGTTTCGTGTTTTGCTATTAGCGCCCTGGTTCCGTATTTTATCTGTTTTCCCGTTTTCTCACCAAGTGCGCCACCTTCTTTTATGTCGTCTGCCGCGAGCAGCACCGTTTTCGCAAGATTCTTTTGACCGGTCGAAAGCAAATGGGTGGCAAGCATGCGCATGCGTTTTGCGGCTCCCACCAAATCGCCCGCATCGATATCCTGGCGGGCTTGCTCCTGCATGCGATATAGCGACAACTTGCCGATGGCGTCAATAAGGGTTTGCGGAGGCGCTTCGGCTTCTTGGAGTTCCTGCACCGGCCGACTCAAGCGGAAGCGCGCCTTGGTTGAAGGAATGGCTCGCGTGGGAATATCCAGGCGGAGGTCGCCTTCGGCTAATACCAGGTCTCCCTGACTCTGGCGATCTGCATTTAGTTCGAATTCCAGTAATACGCTTAGGCTGGTCTCCAATGGGATGGCGCCCAGAAATAAGGGCGACTCAATTGGGAGAGCGCCCAGGTCCGGAGAAAGGCGAAAGGCATAGTGTAGCCGGCTATGGGCCCCCGCCTCAAAATGCAGTTTTACGTTGTTCGCAAAGCATTGGCTGAGCGTATTGAGTCGCCGTTCCAGCAACTTGTGGATTTCCGCGCTGCGATCTGCATACAGGCTGCTGCCGCCTCCTTTGGCAACAAGTTGGTCGATAAATGCCTCGTTCCATTCCTCGCCGATACCAATGGCGCTAATGTGTATACCCAAGTCGGAGGCCTGCTCGGCGAGTCGCAGGCAGCCTTCCTCGTCGCCGTAGGTGCGGCCATCGGTAATCAATACCAGGTGGTTGATGTAGCTGGGTCGCAAATTACGCTGGACCTCCCGTAAACCCAACTGCAGGCCTTGCAAAATCTCAGTGCCACCTCGCGTTTGCAGGGTGCTGACGCGCGACTGCAGGCGGCGGATGTCGCGGCCCGATTGCGCTGGGATGACGAGGTCTGCGTGGTCATTGAAGGTCACCACGGAAAGGATGTCATGCGACTGGAGCTGTTCGAGGAAATGGTTGGCGGCTTTGACTACTTGGCCCAGGCGGCTGCCAGCCATGGAAGTGGAGCTATCCAGCACCAGGCAGACGTTGAGCGGGGGGTGACCGTCGAGGTCGCTGGGGTCGGTGGCCATCAGGTCCAGCAGTACATAAACGACCTGGTTGGTTTCGCCGGGTGTGATTTGCCCACGGCTATAGAGTGCGTTCACCATTATGGGCGGCGGCGCGTCGATGTCGGGTGGCAGACTGGCGTCATACGCCCAACGTTTATCGCGATCGGAAAGCGTGTCGTAAGCTTCCTGTACCAGCAGGAAAAGTTCGTGCGCCCCCGTTTTTTTATTGGCATCCGGGTGGAAGCGCTGGGCGGCGTTGCGATAGGCCTGGTGAATCTCCGCCAGGGTTGCCGTCCGGGAAATTCCTAAACGCGCATAATAATTATCCAGATAGTTGGTGGCTCTCATCTGGGATCAGCTGACCAGGCGAACTAGGACCACAGAAATATTGTCCGGGCCGCCTGCAGCGTTGGCGGCTTCGACCAGATGTTGGCAGGCTAGATAAGGGCTGGAGGTGGAGTTCACGATACGCTGGATATCGTCTTCGTCAACTACGCCCCAGAGGCCATCAGAGCAAATCAAAAGGAAACCCGGATTGGGCAGGCTGCTGGTGAAGATGTCCGCCTGCACCACTTCTCCCTGGCCAAGGGCGCGATAAAGCACCGATTTCTGCGGGTGAGTAGCCGCTTCTTCTTGGGTTAGTTGTCCCATTTCCTGGAGACGCTTCACCAAGGAATGGTCTTTGGTGAGTGCATCGATGCGCCCATCCCGTGTGATGGCGTAGGCGCGGCTATCTCCCAGATGGGCGATGACTAATTGGGAGCCAATCACCAGCGCGGCGGTCAATGTGCAGCCGCCGCCCGGTGCCGCTCTTTTCACCGCCCTGTGAGCCTCGCGCACTGCGGACTCCATGATTTCGCGAAGGGATTCGTTAGTCGATTGAGGGTCCGGCCCAAAGAGCGGTTTATAGAGCCTGCTAATTAAATGGTTTCCAAGAGCGCGTACAGCTGTTTCGGAGGCTATTTCGCCATTGCGATGGCCGCCCATGCCGTCGGCGATGACGTAGATACCAAGTGACTGGCTATCAGCGCCGCTGCCCAGAGAGCCGTTGAGGCAGAGCAGCGCATCTTCGTTATTTTCGCGGCGTTGGCCCAAATCTAAGGCAGAGCCGGCCACCAAATGGTTGAGTTTGGCGCCCGGTTTCGTGCCCACCATATCCCAAACCTGCGCCTCATCGAGCAGGGGCGCAGTGGCCGCAGTGCCATGTTTGTCTTTTTTCGATTTCGGTTTCTTACGTCGAATGCGCTTTAAAAATTTTTTCATGATGCGGCTGTCCTTAAGCCAGGAAAGAGTAAACGCGCTTGTCGGTGGAGCCGATGAAAATAATGTCTTCATGGGCGATAGGAGTCCCGGTGATCGGCCCCCCCGTCTGGAAACGCCAGCGCAGGTGGCCGCTAGTTGCATCCAGGCAGTAGAAGCCCCCATCCACTGAGCCACAGTAAACGGCGTCACGATGGACGATAGGCGAACCGGTCACCTGATGATCAGTGGTATAACGCCACATTTCTTTTGCAGAGCGGACGTCGATGCAATAGATGATGTGATCGGCAGCGCCAGTATAGAGGGAATTATTCTGGATGGCCGGTGTGGAAATACTGCCTTTACCCAGGCGGAAGCGCCAGACCACCCAGCCTGTATTGGCGTCCAGAGCGTACAAAGTGTTATCCATCGAACCGAAGTAGACGGCGCCATCAGCTACGACCGGCGAGGAAGTGATGGCGCGCTTGGCCTTGAAGCGCCAGCGCGGGTCGCCGCGGAAATCCACACAGGTGAAATCGCCCGCCTCGGAGCCGAAATATACATATTCGTCACTGACGAATGGGGTTGAACGGACGGGAGACCCAGCTTCTGTCTTCCAGGACAGGCGGCCATTGGTGGTGCTTATCGCATGGAGGCAACCGTCATCCGAGCCGATGAATACGTGACCCTCGGCGATGCGAGGTGAAGAACGCACCGGCCCGTCAGTGTAATAGGTCCACGTGACTTTGCCCGAACGGGTAGAGATGACGTGGAGCCGCTTGTCCTCAGAGCCGAAATAGACATTTCCTTCAAAAATCGCGGGTCTACTGGCGATGCCACCATCGGTGGGGTATTTCCATTTGAATTGTCCGTTGGCGGCATCCAGCGCGTAAAGGTTGTTGTCGTAGCAACCAATATAGAGTGTGCCGTCGTGGTAATTCGGTGAGCCGCGTAATTCATCTTCGCAGTCGAAGGTCCACAGCGGCTTGACTCCAACGCCGCGCGTGGAAGGAGCTGCGGCTGTTGGGATGCTCAAGTGGAGCAAGGTGCCGGTTTTGCGCGCCACGTTTATGAGGGCTTCCTTCATTTCATCGGCGCTTTCGTAGCGATCTTCGGGTTTGTACTCCAGGGCTCGCTCGACCACCGCAGAGAATTCTTTGCTGACGTTGGGGTTGATTTCGCTAATCAGGCGCTCGCCAAACGAGAAAGGCGCCTCTAGCTGGGGATCGCGCAAGGTGAGCAGGTGGTGCAAAGTGGCGCCGAGGGCATAGATATCCACTTTGGGTGTGGCTTCGCCGCGGTACTGGTCGGGAGGAGAGTAGCCCTGGGTGCCCACCATGGTGTTCTTTTGACCCGATTCGAAAACTTTCGCAATGCCAAAATCTACCAGGGCAATGTGGTTCTGCAAAGTATTCATGATGTTGGAAGGCTTGACGTCGCGGAAGATGATGGGCTCTGGCTTATGGCCGTGAAGGTAATCCAGTACATCGCATAATTCCACGGCCCAGGACAGGATTTGTTCTTCAGGGAAAAAGGACTGGGTTTCGGAAAGGAGTTGTTCGAGATTCTTGCCGTGGATGAATTCCAGCACCAGATAGGCTCGTTCGCCGATGGTGAAGTAGTCGTAGATACGGGGGATGGAGGGGTGGCGCAGGGTAGCCAGGATGTTGGCTTCCCGCTCGAAAATCTGGAAGATGTTCTTGCGCACGATGGGGTCGGTGACCTGACTGATCATCTCTTTGATCGCAACCAGGCGAATGGCCTTAAAATTCTTGTCCCGGGCGCGATAGACTGCCCCCATTCCTCCCATGCCAACGATTTCCTGGATTTCGAAGCGGTCTTGGAGCAGATCACCCTTCCTAAGTTGGGTGAATTTGGTCCCCCCTTCTTTGAAATCCAGGTTGCGCGTGGATTGATCGTCGCTCAGAAAAGACTCCCGCCATTAAAGAAAATGGCCTGGAGGCGATTATAGCCTTCAGGCCAGAACGGCGCAAAGCAAGGGGCAATGGCTTAACTTTTTTCTTCGACGATTTTTACGTACTCTCTTCCTTCGGTTTTTTGGGTGGAAACACCGAGGAATTTGGCCAGCTCAAGCACAAGTGTGGATTTGTGCTCGGCGTCACGGCGGCTCCAGGTGCGGCTCTTCACTTCGAGGAAATATCCGAGGGCGGGCTCATCCATGCGGTCGAGGTTCACGTAGAACTCGGTGTCCCTGAAGCGCACTAGCCAGCGGCGACGATCTTTCACGATGTGGATTTCTTCGCTGGGCTGGAAGTATTCGCGATAGAAGCGCAGGCTCTGGTTGGCCGGCGCCAGGAAGCGGCTGCGCGAAAGCATGACGTCGCTGGGGAACTCGCGCTCGTGGGGATCGCCGACGAGCGTAAGGCGGTAGCGAACATGATCGACCTCACCGCGCTCATCGATGAATTCGTCTTCACGGTAGCGCAGGATGCCTTGCTCGGGTTTGAATTTGAAATACGTGTCGTATTCGCGGTAGTGACGATTGTAAATAATCTTGATTCCGGGCTTGGCCAGCGCCTCAAGAATGGGTTTGGGATCTTCCACCTTGACCTTGACCTGGATTTCGAAACTTTCTTCTTGCGTGGTTCCGCCGATGGCAATCAGTTTAGAAAGGACTGAGGACTCGCGAGCAATGAGGAAGCGATCCACTTCTTTGGCGAGGTCAGCGGCCTGGGCCAGCATTTCGCGCTCGTTCAAAGTCAGCAGTTGGTGGTCGCGCATTAACCACTTGCCGTTCACCATCACGTCGCTTACATCGGTGGACTTGGTAGCGTAGACCAGTTGGGCGTACACGCTGTTTGGGTCACGGCGGTAATGCGGAGAGTTATGCAGCTGATTAATGTCCACCAAAATCAGATCGGCGCGCTTGCCGGGATCCAGTGAACCCGTCAGATGTCCGAGGTGCATAGCCTGAGCACCCAGGCGAGTTGCCATCTCTACGGCAGTCTGTGCAGGCAGCGAGGTGGGGTTTCCGCTGTGGAATTTCGCCAACAGGGCTGCCAGCCTCATTTCTTCGAACATATCCAAATCATTGTTGGATGCGGGGCCGTCGGTGCCGATACCAACATTCAGTCCCGCCTTGAGCATTTCGACCACGGGCGCGGCGCCAGAAGCCAACTTGAGATTCGAGGAGGGGTTGTGAGCGATCCCAGCGCCGTGGTGCTTGAGTGTATTGATTTCGCCAGTATCCACATGGACGCAGTGAGCGGCAAGGACTTTGGCATCGAAGAGATTCTGCTTTTTGACGTATGGAACCACAGGCATGCCCCAATCTCGGCGGGCGTTTTCTACTTCGAAGGAGGTCTCGGCGAGATGGGTGTGCAAGGGCACGTCGAACTCCGCGGCAAGCGCCGCGGTGGCGCGCAAGATTTCTTCAGTGCAGCTGTACGGCGCGTGAGGCGAAACCGCCGGAACGATGAGCGGATGGCCCAGCCACTTTTCAATAAAATCGCGCGTGGCAGCGAGAGAATCTTCATAGGATTGCGCGTCGGGCGTCGGGAAACGCATGACGGTTTGCCCACACACGGCGCGCAAACCAGCCGCGGCTGTAGCCTCGGCCACTGCAGACTCGAAGTAATACATGTCAGCAAAGCTCGTGACGCCGGAGCGAATGAATTCGGCACAGCCAATAGAAGCGCCCAGGCGCACAAACTCCGGGTTCACGAATTCGCGCTCTACGGGCATGATGTAACCCATCAGCCACACGTCCAGGCGCAGATCGTCGGCCAGGCCGCGCAACAGGGTCATGGGCACGTGCGTGTGCGCATTGACCAGGCCGGGCATCAACACTTTGCCGCCGCAATCTACCGTCTCCTTTGCTTCGAATTGTTTGCGCAGCTCGGCTTCGGGGCCGGCAGCAACGATGGCGTTGCCAGAGACCGCAACGGCGCCATGTTCGTATTGGCTCAGGGCCTCGTCCATGGTGAGGACGATGGCATTGGCGAAAAGGAGATCAACCTTTTGAGACATTTTGATCCTTTAATTTCCTAGTTTACCGCCAAACGTGTCGGGGTTGGGCCTAAAGTCAGGAAACCACTCCCGACCGAGATTTTTGTTTATTCTTTCAAGAGTTCGCGCCGAAGAATGCTGAGTGCCAGGTTGGCTGCCCAATCGGGAGCCTGCAGGATATGGCCACCATACGAGAGTGAGTAATGACGTTCACGGGCTGAGCCAACGATGGCAACTTCGAGTTCGTGTTTTTTTCCGCCGGCATGCAACTCGACACCTAGAACCAGGTCAGCCTTTACTTCCTTGGCGTATTGGAAGCTGAGTTCTTTTAACGGCTTGGTTTGTACGTTGCTATTCAAGATCTCGCCACCCACGAAGGCATTCCCTTGACCGGTCAATAATTTGATCACAGTGCCGTCCAACCCTTTTTCGATGACCGCGAGAGTTTTATTGCGGGCGGCTACAAGACCGAGCACAACGCGGCTCAGGGTTTCTTCATCGGCTCCATATACCCAGTCCCCCAGGCGCTGGCGGGCCTGCTCTTCCAGCTCGGCCAGCATTTCCTTGGCGCGCTCGGCGCTCTCCGCTTTGGCGGTGAGGCGCACATCCACGACACCGGGGTGGGCGGCCAAGCCGACCGTTGGATTGGAAAGTTTTTCGAGATCGGCAACCCTTTCATCGATCTGTGATTCACCAACGCCGGCGATATGCAGGATGCGGGTGCGGATGACTGCGCCGCGCCCGAAGTGCTTTTCCAGGTAAGGAATTACGTCATGCTCAAGGATGTAGGTCATTTCGCCTGGGACGCCGGGAAGAGCCAGGACAACACGATCAGCACGTTCGATGAGGAAAGCGGGCGCAGTGCCAACCGCATTCTCCAATACCTGAGCGCCGACTGGCAGGTAGGCCTGGCGCTTGTTGTTCTCGGTAGGTATGCGGTTGAAGCGGGAGAAGCGCTCTTGGATTTGCTTCCAGAGCTCCTCTTTGAATTCGAGATCCACACCCATGGCGCGAGCAATCCCTTCGCGGGTGACATCGTCAACCGTGGGACCAAGGCCGCCGGTGCAGATCAAGATTTGAGACCGGGTGAGTGCGTGACGCACGGCTTCGGCGATGCGGGTTTCATTGTCACCCACGGTGGAGGTGTAATACAAGTCGATACCCGCTTCACGGAGTTGGCGCGCAAGATATTGGGTATTCGTGTCGACGATTTCACCTAGAAGGAGTTCGGTACCTATGGTGAGGATTTCTGCGGAAGGCATACGCCATCTAAATTATTTAGACAACATTGTATTCTACGATTTCCCGGCCTTCATCGAAGCGCGCTAAGTCGAGCATCGAGACATCAACGGTTTTGGCAGACCCGTCCAGAATTATTTCGGACATCAGCTTGCCTGCGACCGGCCCGTGCATGAAACCATGCCCGGAGAAGCCAGCGACGAGATAGAACCCCTCGATGGGAGTCCTGCCGAAGATGGGGTGTGCGTCGGGGGTCACTTCATAGAGACCGGCCCAATGGGAAGCCAGGCCAGCTTTTTCTAAGAGCGGCAAACGCGCGGCGGCTGCTTCCAGGTTGACCAACTCGAAGTCGGGATCTACATTTTGGTCGAGGCCTGGTCGTTCGTTGGGATTGGACATGCCGGTGAGCACACCATCGCCCTCGCGGTGGAAATATAACGATTGGGCAAAGTCGATGACGAAAGGAAAATCAGCGGGGAGCTGCGGCAGTGGCGTGGTGGTGAGCATCTGGCGGCGTATGGGGGTAATAGGTATTTCGAGTCCGGCCATAGTTCCAAGCAAACCCGCCCAAGGTCCAGCAGCGTTAACGACAACGGGAGCAGCCATATTGCCTTTGTTTGTTTTTACTTCCGAAATTTTTCCGTTTTGGATTTTGAGATCAACAACTTCGACGCCGGCAATGCATTGCACGCCCAACTTAGTTGCCGCATTGATATAGGCCATGACAACGCCGTTGGGATCGCAAAGCCCATCTTTGGCATTGAATGTCCCAGCCTGAATATCCTCCAAGCGCATTAGGGGCAACCGTTTCCGAATTTCGTCTCCGCTGAGCCATGCGGTCTGCACGCCTAGCCGGTTCTGCAAAGCCACATTGCGTTTAAAGGTCGCGATGTCTTTATCATTATTCAGCAAAAAAAGATATCCGCATTTGCGATAGTCGACCTCCTGACCCAGTTCTTCGGGAATCCGTTCGAGCATGGGCAGGCTGGCGAGGGAGAGACGGATGTTGGCCTCGGTGGCAAACTGGTAACGAACGCCTCCGGCGCAGCGCCCCGTGGCGCCCTGCCCGAAAAATTCTTCTTTTTCAAGCAGGACAATATCTTTGATGCCGCGAGCAGCAAGATGATATGCAGTCGAAGCCCCCATGACGCCGCCGCCGATAACAACAATCCCTGCTGATTTGGGTAAATTGTCCATAAGCTGGTTGAATGTTTAAAGTTTAGTGTTTAGGTAAGCCCGAAATATTTGGCATGCAACCAAGTACCTTAAACTTTAAACCTTAACTTTTAACTTCATCCTCCTTTCCGCTCACCAATTGATTTCCGTTCCCAGTCCCATCCCACGCGCATTCTCAACTGCCAGGCGTGCGGCCACCGCGTCTTGCACTGCGACACCCACGGATTTAAATATTGTGATTTGCTCCGCCGCACTGCGCCCAGGTAGTTTGCCGGAGATAACCTCGCCGATTTCGGCAATGTCGGATTCCTCAATCAACCTCTTTTCCAGAGGAATGGCAATATCACCTGATTCAACCTGAGCGGCGCTGCGACTGTCGACGGTGACGCGGGCGCGGCAAACCGTTTCGGCTGGAATTTCCTGCATCTCGAGAGTGTACGAACCCACTCCGTTAATGTGCACGCCGGGTTTCAAGTCGGTGTCCGAGAATACAGGCGTGGTGCTGGTGGTCGCCGTGCTTATTATGTCGGCATTGTTCACGGCTTCGGCGGGATCCTTCGCGGCCCGTAAAACATTCGGAATGCGGCCGCGGCCTGCCATGGCAGATATGAAATCCCGCACCTGTTTAGCGTTCGGATCGAAGACCCAAGCAGTCTCGATGTCGCGGACCTCGCAAGCAGCCGCTAATTGGGTGCGCGCCTGGACGCCGGCGCCAAAAATAGCCAACGTGCGGGCATCTTGACGAGCCAGCACATCAGTGGCGGCGCCGCAACCGGCGCCGGTGCGGATGGCAGTGAGGCTGCCGCCTTCGAGCAGGGCCTCCACGGCGCCGTTTTCCGCATTTAGCACCAGGACGGCTGCGTGGATGAATGGCAGCCCGCGGGCCGGATTCCTGTCGAAGAGGGAGACAATTTTGACGGCGAGAGCCTGTCCGGCTTCGTCATCTACGAAGGCGGGCATAAAGATGCTCAAACCCTCGTTGGGCTTTACGGGCAGCCGCAGTCGCAACGGCACCTCGGCTTTGCCGTCCGAGAGCGCGGCGTAGGCTCGCTTCATCGCTTCAATGCATTCGGCCATGGTCAAGGCCTGACGTACTTCGCTGGCGTTGAGGATTAGCATGGCGGCATTTTAATTCTTAAACAAAACGCGCGGTACAAGTCTCTGTACCGCGCGTATCTTTTAGCAATAAGAATCACTCCACGCCCAAGTATGCTTTTTGGACCATCTTATTGTCGGCTAGGTTCTTGGCGGTATCGCTGAGCACGATTTCGCCAGTCTGCAGCACATAACCGCGGTGAGCAATAGAGAGCGCCATCAGCGCGTTCTGCTCGACCAACAGGACCGTGGTGCCTTCCTTGTTGATGCTTTGAATGGTGTCGAAAATGCCTTCCACCAACATCGGGGCCAGACCCATTGAAGGCTCGTCCATGAGTATCAGTTTAGGACTTGCCATCAGCGCCCGGCCGGTGGCTAGCATTTGCTGCTCGCCCCCCGAGAGGGTGCCCGCCACCTGGTGCCGGCGCTCCTTAAGACGCGGGAACAGCGTAAAGACGCGGTCGGCATCTGTGGAAATTGCTGCCCTATCGCTGCGGCTGAAGGCGCCCATCTCCAGGTTTTCATCAACCGTGAGCTGAGCGAAGACGCCACGACCTTCGGGCACCATGGTAATGCCTTGAAAAACTATCTCATGGGCCGGATACTTAATCAGGTCCTCGCCGTTAAATTTTACGTGGCCTTCCCGTGGCCTAAGCAAACCGCTGATCGTTCGCAGGGTGGTGGTTTTTCCGGCGCCATTGGCCCCGATCAAAGTGACGATTTCTCCTTCGTTCACTTCAAGAGAAATGCCTTTGAGGGCGTGAATATTGCCGTAGTAAGTATGAATACTGTTGACTTCGAGCAGTGCCATATTGTTTTCCTAGTGTGCGGTAGCAGCTTTAAGACCAGAGGCAGCCCCACGCCCGAGATAGGCTTCAATCACCTTGGGATCGTTCTGGATATCGCGCGGCTTACCTTCTGCAATCTTGGAGCCATAGTCCATGACGGAAATCTGTTCGCTGATGTCCATCACCACGCGCATATGATGCTCGATAAGCAGGATCGTGAGGCCAAGTTCATCCCGCAGGTTGCGGATGAAATGGGTCAATTCAACAGTCTCGCGAGTGTTCATGCCCGCGGTGGGTTCATCCAGCAGCAGAAGCTTTGGCTTGCTGGCCAGGGCGCGGGCAATCTCCAAGCGGCGCTGAGCCCCGTAAGGGAGGTTGAGCGCCAGGTGATCACCCATGCCGCGCAGACCTACGAATTGCAACAGGCGCCGCGCTTCTTCGACCGCATGCTTTTCGTCCTCGTGGAAGCGAGGTGTGTGGAAAACCGCATCCACCACATTCGTTTTCAGGTGCGGTTGTTCGCCCACTAGGATATTTTCAATGGCCGTCGTGGCGCTGAACAAGCGAATGTTTTGGTAAGTGCGCGAAATCCCAATCTGACAGATCTGGTCGGGCCGGTGGTTCTGGATGGCTTGCCCATTGAATAGGATTTCGCCGCTGTCTAACTTGTAAAAACCGGTGACACAGTTGAAGAAAGTTGTCTTGCCGGCCCCATTGGGACCAATTACGGAGGTTATGCTGTGTTCTTTGATATTAAGATCGAAATCCTTTACGGCGACCAAACCGCCGAAGGTCTTCGTTACTTTGGAGGCTGTCAATAGTGTCATGTTAGGGTTCCATCAGGATGTAGGCGCCGGATTTTCAGATTCCGCCGCGTGCATCTCTCGACGGATAATGTCGGAGGGGATAAATCCTTCAGGGCGGTTAAGCATCATTAGCACCAATAAAGCGCCATAAATCAGCCAGCGGAATTCGGCAAACTCGCGCAGGAGCTCTGGCAATCCCACCAAAATAATGGCGCCTACCACCGTCCCCGGGATGCTACCCAGCCCACCGACGATGATAAGGCTGAGTACATTGATCGAGATGAGAAAGTTGAAACTATGCGGGAATATCGAGGTCAGTTTTGGAGCAAAGATGGCGCCCGCCAAACCGGAAAACCCTGCGCCAATAGCGAATGCCAGCAACTTGGTTCGTACTAGATTGATGCCCATGGCCTCGGCCACGTCCTCATCTTCGCGCACGGCGATCCAGGAACGGCCGATGCGCGATTCGCGCAGCCGGTTAGAAATGAACGCGGCCAGGAGTGCTCCCGCCAACACTACGTAGTAGAGGCGCTCGGGGTCATCCAGAACAAAGGTGCCGATCGAAGGTTTCGGAATGTTCAGAATACCTTGGGCGCCCCCAAGGAATGGCTTCAACATGTCGGACAAGGCCAGCAGGCGAATGATCTCGCCAAAGCCGAGAGTGACTATAGCCAAGTAGTCGCCACGCATCTTGAGAACCGGGATGCCCAACACAATGCCGGCGAAAGCAGCTACGGCCACACAGATGGGAAGAGCTATCCAGAATGACAGACCCAAACCAAGGTGACCTGTGGAAGTTAACACGCCCATGGTGTAGGCGCCGATAGCAAAAAAAGCAACGTAACCCAGGTCCAAAAGACCTGCCAGGCCGACGACAATGTTCAATCCCAGCCCCATGAGCAGATATATACCAACGTTGTTTGTGACTTCAGTCAGGTAGGTGCCCAGGAAAAAGGGTAGGGTCAATAAAAGAAGGAAGAGGGGAGCTTGGCGCACAACTCTACTTGTGAGGTCGTTCTTGGGTGGACCTGCGGGTTTCCGGCGAGAGGCTGTCAGTTGATAGGCGGAGTAAAGGGCAGTAGAGGCGATTGCCAAAATGATCGCGGGCCAAAGCTGCAAGGCGTTTGAAGCAAACAGCAATCTCACCGTATCCTGTCCGAAGAAATTGCGGACGCGCTCCACAAGGATTGGAGAAAACAATCCGACCAGCATGGTCAAGCCCAGGCCAAAGAAAAGGGTTTTGCGAACCTTTTCTGGCAGGAAGGTAGAGCTTGCGGCAAGGAGGCAAGTGGCGACCGTGATCCCCAACAAAGTAAGCGAGCCCTGGACGGGTCCACCTTCAAAGGTAAGCAAGCTGATCAATTTCGGTGACACATTTGGAAGCACTGAGCGCACGTCGAAGGTCTGAGCCGCCCAAATTAAAAATATCAAGAATAGGGAGCTGACCACGCCAATCACGGCCGCCTTTGCCAGACTGGCCAATACCCTTCCCTTACCCAGAGTTGAACTTGCAGAGGTGTAGGAGAACATGACTGGGGCTGCCAGGAATGCTATTTGGCCCATGGTGATCAGTCCGGCTAGCAGGAATCGCTCACCAAAGAGTTCCACCATGCCAATGGCCGAAACGCTAAGTGAAATGAACCCTGCGATAGCTGCCTGCTGCAGAGTGCGGCGCCAATCCAGATTGAAACCGTTGCTCATGGCTCCTCAGGCTTTCTTTTCGGCCAGGCGCTCGCCTAAAATACCTTGCGGGCGGAAGATGAGCACGAGGACCAGCATGGTAAAGGCAATCACATCCTTCAACTGATTTGCGGCGGGGATGCCCAGGCTCTGCAGGAACAAGCTGGGCCCGACGGATTCGAACAAACCCAGGAAGAGGCCGCCGACCGCAGCTCCTGGAATGTTGCCGATGCCCCCCAAAACAGCCGCAGTGAAAGCTTTGATGCCGGGAATAAAGCCCATGAAAAAGTGAACTTGTTGGTAGACCATGGCAAATAGCAAGCCGGCAATGCCAGCCATGGCTGCACAGGTGGCGAAGGTCAGGCTAATGGTGCGATCGACATTGATGCCCATCAGTGCAGCAACGTCTTTGTTTTCTGCGACAGCGCGGATAGCCATGCCGGCCTTGGTCTTGGTGATGAAAAAGTTAAGGGCGAGCAGAGATACTATGGTGACGACCACCACCAGGATATGTGTTTTCAATATCTCGGTACCGAGGAAAGGAACCGAGCCTTGCAGAGCTTCGGTGATGGGAAACGGCCTTACTTGTGAGCCGAAGAGCCCGCGAAAATAATACTGCCAAAAAAATGAAGCCCCGATTGCTGTAATCAGCGCCATCAAGCGAGGCGCTTTACGCAACGGTCGATAAGCGATTCGTTCGGTTACCAGTGCGATCACCACGGACACAATGATGGCGACGATGCCAACCGCAAAAATAGTGATCAGAGGATTCTCCGCCATAAACCCTGATTCTGAAAGCGGAAGAGCAACCACTGAGGTGGCAGTAAAGATACCCGACATAAAAAATTCACTGTGGGCGAAATTGATCATTTTCAGAACGCCATAGACCAGTGTGTAACCAATGGCGATCAGCGCATACATACTTCCCTGCGCGATGCCGAAAATGATGAAATCCTCCCAGGCGCGGGTGGAGTAGGGGTTGTGAAGAATGGTTTGAATCGTCCCCCATACGACGACGGCAATAATTGCAGCGCGCATCAGCCACAAAAATGCGTTGATAACTGAAAAAGACCTAAGACGATCCATATCCGGGGTTCTCCCTCGGTTCTAGGTTAGGCCCAGGGTGCAGCCCTGGGCCTAACCGTAGATCACATACTTAGTTTTCGATCAGGAATTTATGGCCAGATGGCAACGTACGCGCCGTCCTGGATCTCATAAACCGCGATCTTGGGATCAGCGCAGTCACCGAACTCATTGCAGGTCAGCGAACCGGTGATGCCCTCGTAACCGGATGTGGCATACAGGCAGTCGCGCATGGCCTGGCGGCCAATGAGCAGAGCGCCGTCGGCATCCTGCTGCGCAGTGGTCTCAATGCAGCCGAAGATCAAGTTGGTGGCATCGAAAGCATGCGCATGGAATACGGAGAGAGGAGCAGTTCCGTAGTTCTCCAGGTAAGCGGCCTTGAACTGCTCGTACACATCGCTGGTGTAAGCCAGATCGGGACCGGAGAAGAACATTCCTTCTTCAGCGGCGCCGATGGCGTCAGCAGCTGCATCTGAGAAGCAGCCGTCGGCTGCAGCGCGGACGGTGTTTTCCAAGCCGGCAACATCCTGGGCCTGAACGGCTAGGAAAGCACATTCAGCGGTGAACACCGGGAAAAACAGGAACTGCGGCGGGCCACCTTCGGCTTCAGCAACAGAGGTAAGCACAGTGCCCATTTGCGTTTCACCCACGTTGACCGCGGTGAAGGCGATCACAGAGCCGCCCAAAGCCTCAAAGGCCTCGCGGAACGCATTGGCCAAACCTTCGGTATAAGGATCGCCGTCGTGAATTGCAGCGGCGGTAGTCAAACCGAGTTCGGTAAACGCGTATTCAGCCATGGCAGCGCCCTGAACTTTGTCGTTGTGGGCTGTGCGCAGGTAGCCAGGTCTCCAGGCCTGATCGGGGTCGGTTAGGGAGGGAGCCGTGTTGGATGGGGAAATCATGAAGTATCCAGCGTCAGAGATGACTTGGGACATAGGCACACCGGCACCGGAGCAGCTAGTACCAACGACGCCCACAATGGTGGGATCAGAAACGATCTTCTGTCCGGCAGCCTGGCCGCCTTCAGCGTTGCAGCCGTCGTCTTCAGCCTGGAGCTCAACCGGGTGGCCGAGCACTTCGCCCTTGAACTGGATAGCGATCTCGACGCCGTACTGAGAGTCAAGGCCCAAGTCGGCATTGGCGCCGGAGATGACCAGCGCAGAAGCAATCCGAATTGGATCACCAGCGGCGACTTCCACACAGCCGATAGCGTCCGTACACTCGAAGGCTGGTTCTTCCGCAGCGGGCTCTTCGGCTGCCGGTTCTTCAGCCGCCGGCTCTTCGGCCGGGGCTTCAGTCGGCGCGGGGGCGCCACAGGCCGCCAATAACAAGCTGGCAACGGTCAAAAGCGCCAGCAAAGAAAAGACTTTTTTAGACATTCTTACTCCTCCGAAAAACTTGCAAGTTGAAGTTTCTTCCATAGGAAGTGAAAGCTGCTATTGGCGAATGGCTGCTGAGATGGTCCACCTCCTTTCCACTGAGCTTCTGATGATACCTATAGGTAGAGGTGCACGGCGCGCACCTCTGCATGCTGGGAAAACTTATTTTTTGTGCCAAAAACTGTGAAGAAGCTCTAGTAATCCTCCATTTTACATAACTCTATAGCCTAGTCAAGGTTCAATAATTGGTTCAGGAATTGCCTAATTATGAGGACTGGCTTCGTGGCGTGCTCAATACGGGTATGGTAAAATAGAACAAACATACGAGAATTCGTTCGAGATTTGTGTTTCTAAGATCAAGCACCGGCTCAATCGAATAGGTATGCTATGGGGAAAAAGATGCAGAATTCTTTGGTAATTAACAAATGGAGGTCTTCACGTGGCAGAAGGACAGCCAAGAACCTATAAGGCTGAGAGCATCCAGGTATTAGAGGGGCTAGAGGCCGTACGCCGCCGCCCGGGAATGTACGTGGGCGGCACGGACATCAAGGCGTTACATCATCTGGTCTACGAGGTGGTCGATAATTCTATCGACGAGGCGCTTGCGGGCGCCTGCGACCAGATTGGGATCATCATCCACAAGGACAGCAGTGTTACGGTTGTCGATAACGGCCGCGGTATCCCCGTTGACCAGCACCCGCGCATGAAAAAGTCGGCGCTGGAAGTGGTGATGACGGTGTTGCATGCGGGCGGCAAGTTCGACGGCGGCGTGTACAAAGTTTCCGGGGGTTTGCATGGCGTAGGTGTATCAGCCGTCAACGCGCTCTCCGAGTGGTGTGAGGTGGAAGTAAGTCGTGACGGGCACGTTTACGCTCAACGCTATGAGCGCGGAAAGCCCAAGGCGCCTGTCAAGTCCGTGCGCAAGATGAAAAAAGATGAGGGCACGGGAACGCGCACTAGATTCAAATTCGATGAAACTATTTTCAAAGGCGGGCTCGATTATCGCTTCGAGACTTTAGTGCAACGCCTGCGCGAGATGGCATTCGTAACCCGCGGGGTAACCATCAGACTTCTGGACGAGCGCGATGGGCGAGAGATGACCTTTTATTTCGAAGGCGGCATCACGTCTTTTGTGCGCTATTTGAATCGTACCCACGAATTGCTGCATCCCGTCTTCCATCGTGAAGAAGAGATCGAGAACACGGTGGTCGAAGTGGCTGTTCAATTCACCGATGCGTATAACGAGCAAGTGTTTGCTTTTGCGAACACGATCAATACTATTGACGGAGGCACACACCTTACCGGACTGCGTTCGGCGCTAACACGTACGATCAATGATTATGCGCGCAAGAACAGTCTGCTCAAGGAATCCGATCCGAACTTCACCGGTGATGATACGCGCGAGGGGCTCACTGCCATCGTCAGCGTGAAAGTACCCGACCCGCAGTTCGAGAGCCAGACCAAAGTCAAGCTAATGAATCCCGAGGTGCAAACTTACGTTGCTCAAGTGGTCAACGAACATTTTGCGATTTTCCTCGAGGAAAATCCTTCTGCGGGGCGCGCCATTGTTGCAAAATGCTTGACGTCTGCTCGTGCCCGGGATGCAGCCCGCAAGGCGCGCGATCTGGTCATCCGCAAGTCTGCCCTGGAGAGCCTGACACTGCCTGGTAAATTGGCTGATTGCTCCGAACGCGACCCGGTGAGAAGCGAACTTTATATCGTAGAGGGCGATTCGGCCGGAGGCTCAGCCAAGCAAGGGCGCGACCGCCATTTTCAAGCCATTCTCCCGTTGCGCGGCAAGATACTCAATACTGAACGCGCCCGCTTGGATAAGATCCTGAGCAACAACGAAGTAAAGTCTTTGATTTCGGCGTTGGGGACAGGTATTGGTGAAAACTTCGATATCAATGGCCTACGATACAAGCATGTCATCATTATGACGGATGCCGACGTCGATGGCAGTCATATCCGAACTTTACTGCTCACGTTTTTCTTCCGCTATATGAAGCAACTGATTGAGGATGGGTTTCTGTACATTGCTCAACCGCCTTTGTACAGCATTGCTAATGGCAAGACAGTGGAATGGGCTTACACTGAAAAGCAGCGCGACGCATTCTTAAAAGCACTGGGCAAAAAATCCGAAAAAGCTTCCATCCAGCGTTACAAGGGCTTAGGGGAAATGAACCCCGAGCAGCTGTGGATGACTACAATGGACCCGGCCAACCGCAACCTGTTGCAAGTAACTATCGAAGATGCGCGCGACGCGGAACGCACTTTCGATATGCTAATGGGTGAGGCGGTACCACCGCGCAAGCGCTTTATCCAGACCCACGCCAAAGAAGTGCAAAACCTGGATATTTAAGCAACTCCGGCTGCATAAAAGTAGGTTTGCCAATAATAAGAGGGTCATACGCCTCTATATTTGTGTGTTAATTCACATTTATAATCGCAATCTGGAGGCTCAATGACCGCTGCGATTCTTGATGGGAAGGCTCTTGCTGCCAAAGTACGTGCCGAAACAACGGCCAAGGTGGCTGCTCGAACGGCTGCCGGAAAAACTCCCCCGGGGCTTGCAACCGTTTTGGTCGGAAATGACCCCGCCTCGGAGACTTATGTTCGTAACAAGCGCAAATCCAGCGAGGAAGTGGGCATGGTTTCCTTTGGCTATGAAATGCCTGCCGAAACCAGCCAGGAAGAACTCCTTAGAGTAATTGCCGAGCTCAATGCTCGCTCCGAGGTGCATGGCATCTTGGTTCAGGTACCGCTGCCGAAACAAATCGAAGCCGCTGCGATCCAATCGGCAATTTCCCCTCATAAAGATGTCGACTGTTTGCATCCAGAAAATATCGGTTATCTTGCACAAAAAGGCCGCGAGCCCCGTTTTGTTTCCTGCACACCGGCAGGCATTATGCGCATGCTGGCTGAGGCTGGGGTCAAACTTTCGGGCGCCAATGCAGTTGTATTAGGCCGCTCGAATATTGTCGGAATGCCGATTGCTCTGTTACTGACTAAGGCAGATGCCACAGTTACTATTGCGCACTCTCGCACACGAGATCTTCCTGGTGTATGTCGCAAGGCCGATGTGTTGGTGGCTGCTGTAGGCAAGCCCCAGATGGTGCGCGGCGACTGGGTCAAGCCTGGTGCGGTAGTGATCGACGTGGGCGTGAATCGCGTAGAGGATGCTAGTGCCAAGCGCGGCTACCGATTGGTGGGTGATGTTGCCTACGAGGAAGCCAGCCAGGTGGCGTCGGCGATCACTCCGGTGCCCGGCGGCGTGGGTCCGATGACCATCGCTATGTTGTTGGAAAACACGCTGCGCGCAGCCGAGTTGTCCGACTAATAGGGGCATTTGACCCGGTGGACGGGGGTCTAAAAAGGGCATTTGGCTGTTTGACAGCCCGCCCCCTCTCAGTTACACTGGTTGTCAGACAACTAGACTATGTCTACCCTACTTGTCCGGCACGCGGCCCTTTTGGCCGCCTTTGATGACCAGCGTCGAGAGATTGCAGATGCTGGTCTATTTATTCGTAATGGCTTTATTGAGCAAGTAGGCCCCTCGTCCGAACTACCGGATACAGCCGACGAAGTCCTGGACCTGAGCGGCCATGTCATCCTTCCGGGCCTGATCAATACCCATCATCACTTTTATCAAACCCTGACCCGGGCGGTACCCGCAGCGCAGAATGCCAACCTCTTCAATTGGCTTAAGACCCTGTATCCCATTTGGGCCAGACTGACGCCTGAAGACATCTTCATTTCTTCGCAGACTGCGCTATCCGAACTCGCCCTTTCAGGCTGCACCACAGCCTCTGACCATCTTTACATTTTTCCCAACGGCTCACGATTAGATGATGAAATCGAGGCGGCTCGCGAGGTTGGCGTACGCCTCCATGCGTCGCGCGGGTCAATGAGCGTGGGAGAGAGTCAGGGCGGCCTGCCACCTGATAGCGTGGTTGAGAACGAAGACGCTATCCTGGCTGAAAGTAGGCGCTTGATCGAGAGCTATCATGAAGACACGGCTGGCTCGATGACACAGGTCGTATTGGCGCCTTGTTCGCCATTCAGCGTTTCACAAGATTTGATGAAAGAGACCGCCAAATTGGCGCGGCACTATAAGGTTCACCTCCACACTCATTTGGCTGAGACACAAGACGAGGAGCAGTACACGCAAGGAAATTTCGGATCTCGCCCAGTGGCCTGGATGGAAACACTGGGATGGGTGGGCGAGGATGTTTGGTACGCGCACTCGGTGCACGTGAACGATGAAGAGATTGCCATCTACGCGGAAAGAGGCTGTGGCGTAGCGCACTGCCCGTCTTCTAACATGCGCTTGGCCTCGGGGATCGCGCCGATCGCCAGGATGCTGACTGCTGGCGTGAAGGTGGGGTTGGGTGTGGATGGCTCAGCCAGCAACGACTCCTCGCACATGTTGGCTGAAGCCCGGCAGGCGATGTTGCTTTCGCGATTGGATGCAGGGTTGCGCGGCGCCTCACTTTCGACTGGCGAAGCCCCGGAACTGACGACTGCTCGTCAAGCGCTGGAGCTCGCCACGCGCGGTGGAGCCGCGGTGTTGGGACGCAGCGATATCGGCTCCCTGGAAGTTGGGAAGTGTGGCGATTTCTTTGCAATCAATCTCAATCAAATTGATTACGCAGGTGGATTGCACGATCCACTTGCTGCGTTGGTTTTTTGCGCGCCGACCAAGGCGGATTACACCGTGGTCGGCGGAAAATTTATAGTTAAGGAGGGCCAGATGCAAACCGTGGAACTGCCGCGATTGGTAGAAAAGCACAATCGAGCCGCGAAACGTTTGCTGGCAAATTGAGAATGCTTAAGACAGGAATACTTTCAAATCGACTTCATGCCCAGCTTGGCGAATTGATCGCCAAGACCAGCCCGGGGGAGCGCTTGCCCACCGAGCCAAAGTTGGCGGAGATGCTCGGAGTTTCGCGCGCCACACTGCGCGAAGCGATGCGCACTTTCGAGACGCAGGGTTTGATCCAACGGCGGCAGGGTGTAGGCACCTTCGTAGTGCATCCGTCCAGTGTGATTGATACTGGGCTCGAATTGCTCGAAAGCATCGAGAGCATGGCGCAACGCGTCGGGTTGCCGGTGCGCATGGGGGACTATGAGATCGAGCGCCGCGCAGCCGAACCCGAAGAACGCGAGATGCTAAAAGATTCTCACGTTCTCCATGTATCTCGTGTAATGGAAGCCGAGGGTCGCCCGATTGCTTATCTGGTCGATGTGCTGCCAGATAAGCTATTTAAAGAAACCGAGTTCCGCCGCGAATTTAGCGGTTCCGTTTTGGATTTACTGCTCAAGCAAGGCAACTCAAGAGTGACCAGCGCGGATACGGAGATCCATGCCGCGGCCGCGGAATCGAATGAGGCGCGGGCGCTGCACATGCAGCGCGGTGATGTGGTGCTGCATTTCAAATCCACCTTGTTTTCAATGGACGGCTCGGTGATCGATCTCTCTCGCTCGTATTTCCTTCCTGGCTATTTCCGCTTCCATGTGATCCGCCGCGTCGAACCGCGGCGCCCAACGAGCTAATCCTTAATCCCCAAACCACGGAGGTTGTGATGCGCAGTTTTGCAGGACGAGACATTCTCTCATTGAAAGATTTTGAACGACAGGAATTTTTCCGCGTCTTTGAGATCGCGGAAGACCTGGAGCATTTCGCCCGTGACCGCCAGAACACGGACTTGCTGAAGGAAAAAACGCTGGTCACCGCGTTCTACCAGCCCAGCACCCGCACCCGCTTGGCCCACGAAGCGGCCATGATCCGCTTGGGCGGGCAAGTGACCGGCTTTGCCGATGCCAAGATGACCCGCGCCGGCGACTTCTACCAGGAGTCCATCAAGGACACAGTGAAGATGCTGGAATTCTACGGCGACGTGATCGTGATGCGCCACTTCCAGCAAGGCGCCCCGCATGAGGCGGCCAAATGGGCCAGCATCCCCATCATCAACGGCGGGGATGGCTGGGGTGAGCACCCGACCCAAATCCTGACCGATCTCTACACAGTCTGGAAGGAAAAGGGCACTATCGATGGGCTCAAATGGCTTGCCGTGGGGGATATGCGTATGCGCACCATGCACTCCTTGGCTTATGGGCTGACCCAATTCGACTGCCCGATCACCTTTGTGGCTCCGCCCGACATGTCCCTGACCAAGGAATTCAAGGATGAACTAAAGCAATACAGCCTTAATTTCAAAGAAGCCGAACATGTCGAACAAGCGATTGCTGAAGCGGATGTCATTTTGGTTGAGCCGGTGGTCCAACCGGATTACACAAAGTCCCGTGACGAACGCAACGGGGACGTGAATTTGACACCGGCCAATTACAAGATCACTCGGGAACTCCTTTCGACCAAGGCTAAGTCCGATGCCATTCTGCTGCACTCCCTGCCGCGCATGGATGAGATCCCGCCCGATGTGGATATCACCCGCTGGTCGCGTTACTGGCAGGAAGCCTTCAACGGCGTGGTAATGCGCATGGCGTTGTTGGCTTTGGTGATGGGTGCCACGGAATAAGGAGAAATATGCAGACCGATCTACGCGGCCGCGATTTCATCAGCGACCTGGACTTTAGTAAAGAAGAAGTTGAAACTGTTTTAGACGTCGCCTGGGACCTGAAACGCAAACGTGCCCTGGGAGAGCCACATGCCCTGTTGCGCGACAAGGTGCTGGCCATGCTGTTTTTCTTCTCGAGTACGCGCACCCGCGGCTCGTTCGAAGCGGGCATGGCTCAACTGGGCGGCCACGCCGCCTTCATTGAGTCGCGCACCACACAGATTTCGCATGGCGATACCGAAAAGGAAATGGGCCATATTTTCGGCCGATATTTCGACGGCATTGCCATCCGTCACGTGGAGTGGGGTGTCGGCAACCGGTACCTGAACCTGGTGGCCGAAGCTTCCCGCGTCCCGGTGCTCAATATGCAATGCGAGATCTATCACCCGCACCAATGCCTTGCAGACCTCATGACCATGATGGAGAAATTCAGCGCTCGCAGCTTGCGCGGCAAGCGCGTGGTTGTTTCCTGGGCATATGCGTCCAGCTACCTCAAGCCGATCTCGGTGCCTCAATCGCTGATTTTGCAGCTACCTCGTTTTGGCGCGGATGTTGTACTTTCACACCCCAAGGGCTTTGAGCTGATGCCTGAGATCATGGATCAAGCCAAGTCGCTTTCCAAGCAATACAAGACTGGCTTCGATGTGGTCCACGACATGAAGGAAGGCTTCAAGGAGGCCGACGTGGTGTACGCGAAATCCTGGGGACCGCTGCTGACCACCTCGGATGCCGACAAAGGCAAAGAGTTGCAGGACGCCAACAAAGATTGGATCACCGATGCCAAGAAGATGGCCGCTGCACACAACGATGCCATCTACATGCACCCACTTCCGGCGGACCGTGATGTAGAAATCACCAGCGACGTGCTGGATGGCCCGCAATCGGCTGTGATCGACGAAGCTGAAAATCGCCTTCATGCGCAAAAAGCCGTGATGGCGCTCACCATGGCTTAAAGGGAAAAGGAGAGATCGCCTAATGGCTAAGAAAGTTGCTGTCGTTGCTGTGGGGGGCAACGCACTTATCAAAGAAAAGGGGAAACAGTCAGTCCCCGACCAGTTTGCCGCTGCCAGTGAAACCATGGGTTACATCGCTGGCATGATCGCAGAAGGCTGGGATGTGGTTGTTACCCACGGTAATGGGCCACAGGTTGGCTTCATCCTGCGCCGCTCGGAGTTGTCGCTGCATGAACTGCATCCTGTACCACTGGATTACTGCGGCGCAGACACCCAAGGCGCCATTGGCTATATGTTCCAGCAGTCGCTGCACAACGAGTTCAAGCGCCGCGGCATGAAGAAGCACGCGGTCACCGTTGTGACCCAGTGTTTGGTGGATAAGAACGATGACGCTTTCAAAAATCCCACCAAACCCATCGGATCCTTCCTGGATGAAGCTTCAGCTAAGAAACGCATGGCTGAAGAAGGCAAACATTTTATCGAGGATGCCGGGCGTGGTTGGCGCGAAGTCGTTGCCTCACCGATCCCTCAAGAGATAGTTGAAGCAGCCGCCATCAAGAAGCTCATCGAACATGATTTCACTGTCATCGGTGTGGGCGGTGGTGGCATCCCCGTAGTTGAAGACGAGGCCGGCGATCTTGTTGGTACTGCCGCCGTGATCGATAAAGACTTCGCTTCCAGTTTGCTGGCGCGCGAAATCAAAGCTGACTTGCTCTTGATCTCGACCGCGGTGGAAAAGATTGCTATCAACTTCAACAAACCAGACCAGAAGAACCTGGATCGGATGACGATTGCTGAAGCCGAGAAGTACATCGCCGAGGGTCATTTTGCCAAAGGCAGCATGCTCCCGAAAGTGCAAGCGGCGATCCTTTTCTTGAAGGGTGGCGGCAAACAGGCACTGATCACCGATCCGCCCAACATCACCAACGCATTAGCTGGAAAGACCGGGACATGGATCGTTCCATAAGAAAAACCTTGCGAAGGTTGGCTTGCATATTTCTGATCTGGATACAACCCTTCGCAAGGTTGAAAACAGTTAGATGAACAAATTCCTGGGTTACAAGTGCAGTGTTTGCGGGCAGGAATATAAACCTGACGAAGTGACCTATGTCTGTCCTAAAGACGCCGGCGTGCTCGATGTAGCTCTGGATTTCGATTCGATCAAGAAAGCAACTGGACCTCGTGACATCCAGACCTCCACGGAATTTTCGATCTGGCGCTATCTGCCCTTGTTGCCGGTCAGCGATCCGGGGCACCAGGGCACTCCGCTGCGATCAGTTGGCTGGACACGGATTTATTCACTTCCCGAATTAACCAAATCACTCAACCTGGCTCAACTTTGGATCAAAGACGAAAGCAGCAATCCGACGGCTTCCTTCAAGGACCGCGCCAGCGCGGTCCTAGTGGCTCGGGCGCAAGAGATCAAAGCCAGCGTGATTGTCACCGCTTCGACTGGCAACGCGGGGGCCGCCCTGGCAGGCATGGCGGCAGCCGCAGGCGCCCGTGCAGTGATCTTTGCGCCGAAGACGGCCCCGCCTGCAAAAGTGGCTCAATTGCTCATCTTTGGCGCCAGCGTCTTCCTGGTTGACGGCACTTATGATGACGCTGTGGAACTATCGCGGCAAGCAGCCGATGAATTCGGTTGGTACTGCCGCAACACCGGCTATAACCCGTTCACGGCAGAGGGAAAGAAAACAGCTGCTCTGGAAATTTGGGAGCAAGTTATAGCCACACAGAAACTAGATATCCCACTGTCAGTATTTGTTTCCGTGGGAGATGGCAACATCATTTCTGGGATCCATAAGGGGTTCAAAGACCTACTCGCCTTGGGCTGGATCGAAAAAGTTCCACGCATTTTTGGTGTGCAAGCCGAGGGTTCGGCCGCCATTGCCAATGCCTTCGAAGCTGGGAAAGAAAAGATTGAGGCGGTGCAAGCCAAGACGATCGCCGACAGCATTTCTGTGGATCTGCCCAGTGATGGCTTACGTGCCCTCAGAGCTGTTACAGAAACGCGCGGGGCGTACGTCAAAGTTAGCGACCAATCGATTCTTTCCGCTATCGCACAGCTTGGCAAATATGGAATCTTTGCAGAGCCGGCAGGCGCTGCAGCCTTTGCCGGGCTGCGCAAAGCCCTTGAATCGGGTTTAATCAAGGCGCGAGATCCTGTGCTGGTACTCAACACGGGCAGCGGCCTTAAAGATGTGGCTGCGGCGCGTAAGGCAGCGGGCGAAGCGCCCGTCATAGAGCCCAGCCTGGCGGCGCTGAAACGCGCCCTCGAGGTGCAGCATTGAGCAAGCCACCGGTTTTTTCTGTAGTCGCTCCGGCCTATAACGAGGCTGAAACCATGCCTGAGTTCATCGCCCGCACCACCGCGGTGATGAAGAAACTGGGCGAACCTTGGGAGTTGGTCATCGTAGATGATGGCTCCAAAGATCGCACAAGCGAAATCATCCAACTGCATGCGGCCAATGACAAGCACATCCAGCCATTGCTATTCGCGCGCAATTTTGGGCACCAGATTGCGGTGACCGCGGGGATGGACCATGCCCGCGGGCAAGCAGTGATCCTGATCGACGGCGATTTGCAGGATCCACCTGAAGTGATCCCCGAATTGATCGCCAACTGGCGCGATGGTTATGAAGTGGTATATGCGGTACGCCGCCAGCGCAAGGGCGAATCTTTTTTCAAGCGCATCACGGCTTCTTTTTTCTACCGCTTGATCAACCGCATCACCGAAATCGATATTCCTTTAGATACCGGCGACTTCCGTTTGATGGATCGCCGCGTGGTGGACGTGCTCAACCAGATGCGCGAGCATCACCGCTTTCTGCGGGGTATGTCTGCTTGGGTGGGCTTCCGCCAGGTGGGCGTTCCTTATGACCGCGCGGCGCGTTTTGCCGGTGAGACGCATTACACATTAGGGCGCATGATTCGGCTGGCGCTGACTGCGATTACCGGCTTCTCGTTCTTCCCATTGCAGTTGGCAACCTATTTAGGTTTTATCTCCGCCGGAATTGCTTTGCTCGCGATCCCTGTTGTGATTTATTTACGTTTAGTAGGCAGCGCCGCATTTTTTGGACAAGCAACCACGTTGATTGCCGTATTGTTCTTTGGCGGTGCGCAGTTGATCTCCCTTGGCATTTTGGGCGAATATATTGGTCGTTTGTACGACGAGGCGCGCGGCCGCCCGCTATATATTTTGCGCCAACCCCCGGACCCTAAGAAAGGAAAACAGTTGCATGATTGATTTAACCGTGATGGAAGAGCGACTCAAACGCGGCGTGGAGCGCGCGCGTCAGCAAAACATCATCATTCCCACATACGCCCAGCAGAAAGACCCTACTCGGACTCCTCAAAAAATCAAGACCGATCTGAAAAATATCGGACTGTGGGATGTGGCCTCCCAAAATTTATTCCGTATCACATGGAAGAACGAGCCAACGGCCAAGGGCGGTGGTTACGGTGGGGTGAACTACATCGAGTTCCCTTCGAGCCTGACTGGCGTTCCCGCACGCATCATTGCCTTGGTGGGAAAGTGGTTCCCCACTGGCGCCCACAAGGTAGGGGCGGCCTTCAGTTGTTTGGTGCCGCGGCTGGTCACAGGCCAGTTCGACCCGACGACTCAGAAAGCCGTTTGGCCTTCTACGGGCAATTATTGCCGCGGTGGCGCATACGACTCCGCTTTGTTAGCTTGTGAATCGATTGCTATTTTGCCGGAAGGCATGAGCAAAGAGCGATTTGAATGGCTCGAAAAGATTGCCGGCGAAACGATCAAGACACCTGGCAGCGAATCAAATGTGAAAGAAATCTTCGACAAGTGCAAGGAATTGCGCGCATCCGGCCAGGATTTGATGATCTTTAATCAGTTCGAGGAATTCGGTAATTACCTTTGGCACTACGAGGTTACCGGACACGCGATGGAAGAGGTGCTCAAGAAGGAGCTCGGCAAGGGAACGTATCGCGGCCTAGCCTCGTCCACCGGTTCCGCTGGCACCATCGCCTGCGGTGATTACATGAAACAAGTATTTCCGGCCAGCAAGGTTGCTGCCAGCGAAGCCTTGCAATGCCCCACCTTGCTCGAGAATGGCTTTGGTGCGCACCGCATCGAGGGCATCGGTGATAAGCACGTACCTTGGATCCACAATCTGAAGAGTACCGACATGGTGGTTGCCATCGACGACAATGCCGTAGTCAACTTGGCTCGCTTGTTCAATGAGCCGGCTGGGAGAAAGTATCTTGTCAAGAAGGGCATACCTGAATCCATTGTCAACCAACTGGATTTGCTAGGTTTCTCCGGTATCAGCAATGTACTTTCCTGCATCAAAATGGCTAAGTATTATGACCTGGGCCCTGACGATATCCTGCTAACCATATTGACAGATTCAATGGAACTGTACGGTAGCCGCTTGAAGGAAATGCATGCCGAGGTTGGCGAATACACCGAGCTCAACGCGGCCGCGGATCAGGCCCGCTACCTTCTTGGTGAGCGCACGGACAACCTCTTAGAGCTGTCCGAACAGGATCGCCGTCGGATCCACAACTTGAAGTACTTCACCTGGGTGGAACAACAGGGCAAGACTTACGATGAAATCATGGCGCAATGGCACGACCCGGATTACTGGACGAGCGTGCAGCGCCAGGTTCCTGAAATCGACGCGCTAATCGAGCAGTTCAACGCACGCGTAGGCTTGCTGAATTAAGAAATCCCTCGTGTACAATAAGCAGGAAGGCTATTAACCTTCCTGCTTTTTATTCCCATGGCCGATCTTCCCTCTCCTAATGATCTTGTTTTGGTCGCCTTCTTGCCTTCGCCGAAGGATCTTGAAATCGCCAGAGTGCTGGGCTGGTATCGAATTCCATTACGGACTGCGCCTCGAGTGGTGGCCGTGGACACGCTGGCGTTTTACCAACCAGCCACGTTTGGCGATAACCATAAGTGGTGCATCGAGTACATCGCTCCTGTCACCGGCCATGAATTAACTACACGGGGGCAATTATTTAAAGAGAATTTCGATCACCCGCGCGCCGGCGAAGAATATTTCAAATTGCAATTAGGCTCACTCCAGGCGCTAGCGCAGCCCCTTCCCGCGGGCGATTGGAAGCGCATCACCTTCCTGTACACCACTGGCGAGCGCCTGCTGAACGCGCGAACAATCGATGATTTGAGTGTCCACGATGAGGAACGCCAGGTCTTATGGCGCGCATTGCGCGAGCGCGCCGAAAAAGAGCAACAATATGGCGCTGATCATCTACCGGAGTTTCCATGGGATCCTGAATTGCTGGCCTTATTCGGTATGGGCGGATCCGGCACCCTGTACTTTGGCGACAACGCTGAATAGCCATGTTGCTGATCAAATCGGGCACACTGATCACCCATGAAGGCAGTTATCGCGCCGATCTATTGATCGAAGGCGAAAAGATTATCCGAGTGGGCACCGATCTTGCTTCCCCGGGCGCCGAGGTGGTAGATGCCCGCGGGAAGTTGGTTATGCCCGGCGGGGTCGACCCTCATACCCACTTCGATTTGGAAATGTTCGACACCGTTTCCTCCGATGACCATTACACCGGCCACAAGGCAGCCGCGTTCGGGGGAACTACTACCGTAATGGATTTTGTCCCCCAGCCGGTAGCTGATTCTTTGCGATCCGGTGTGGATACCTGGCACGCGAAAGCCGATTCCAAAGCGGCGGTGGATTGGGGTTTTCACATGAATATCACCCGCCTGGACGAAGGCGTGCTAAAGGAGATTCCGTCGCTACTTGATCTGGGGATATCAACCCTTAAAGTCTTCATGGCGTACAACGGCCGTTTGCGCTTACTGGATGGCGAGATCTTTCGCGTAATGAAGACCGCCCGAGAGCATGGGATGCTAACCATGTTGCACGCGGAAAACGGCGATGTGATCGACATCCTGGTCGCTGAAGCCCTGGCGTCTGGGCACACCTCCCCTGAATGGCACGCGCGCACGCGCCCCGCCTGGGGTGGTGTCGAGACGGTGTTGCGCGCCTGCGCCCTGGCGGCACAAGCCGATGCGCAGCTCTACATTGTGCACATGAATAGCGCAGGTGAACTTGACCAGCTCAACTACGCGCGTCGGCGAGGCGTTCAGGTCATGGGCGAGACTTGCCCTCAGTATCTGTTTTTCAGCGAAGAAGACCTGGGTCGCCCCGATGGCGCAAAATGGATTTGTTCTCCGCCAATGCGAACCAAAGCGGATAATGCCGCGTTGTGGTCGGGGCTCACAACCGATCAGCTGCAAACGATCGGGACTGACCATTGTCCATTTTTCTTTGACGGTACAGAATCAATCGACTACGAAGGCAAGCCTGTCGCGATTCCCGGGAAGGAACTTGGCGCAGGGGATTTCACGAAAATTCCCAACGGGCTGCCTATGGTTGGCGACCGTCTGCCCATCCTATGGACATATGGGGTTGGCGCCGGCAAACTGACGCCCAAGCAATTTGTGGCCCTTACCAGCACCAACCCCGCCAAGATATTCGGACTTTATCCGCGCAAAGGTGCCTTGCAGCCGGGCTCTGATGCTGACGTTGTCATCTGGGACCCCGAGCGCGAATTAACCTATGGCCGCGCCCACAGCCAGCAGCGAACAGATTACAACCTATTCGAGGGCTGGAAGTTGAAAGGATTTCCCGAGAAGGTTTATTTACGCGGCCACCTTATCGTTGATGGCCACCGCTGGCTGGGGCGAGAAGGCATAGGTCAATATTTGCCGCGTGGCGAAGGCCAATTCATTTAGTCGATGTTGCTTTTTATCCCCCAAATCATTCTAAGCTCTGCCCTGGTCATATTAATCGCCGGCAATCTTTTCCAGCGAAACTTCCGCTCGAGCTGGCTGCTTACCATGAGCAGCGCGGGGCTGGCGCTTGCCAGCTTGGTGTTCCTGCGTTTCCGACTGCCGTTATCCTTGAGTTTCTCCGCCTGGTGGGCAGGTGAAGGCTTAGTCTCTACCATAAACTTCTTACTGGACGGTGTCTCCTGGCAAATCGCGTTCGTTCTGAGTGGACTGGTTCTGTCATTCTTCCTCATGGAAGTCCCACGTGCAATGAGCGCGCCGTGGCTCAACTGGGCGACTTACCTCGCTTTGGCAATCGCCAGCTTGTTTGCGGCAGTCGCTGGCGATATTCTCACCTTGGCCTTCTTTTGGATACTGGTGGATGCCCTCACGGGATTAGCGATATTCAGGCTATTCGCGAAAGCAGAGGAGCGGCGTGCTGCGCTTAGTTTCATGCCGGCGAACATTACAGCTAGTTTTTTGTTGCTGGCGTCTTGGATCCTAACCGACTCGACCGGCCAAATCGCAAATCTACTTGTGTTGTCCAGCGCTGCATTGAGGCTTGGAATATTTGCCCCTGTACGCGAGAGCAGCGTAAACGGGGATCAATTTGCCATCTTGCGATGGCTTCCTGCTGCTTCTGTTCTGGTTTTGCTTGCTCGCCCTGTTTCTTTGGGGGGCATTTCCTTGATCATCGTCCTCGTGCTTCTGATGCTCCCCGCGATTTTTTTCGCGTTCAAATCTATGCAACCCGAAAGTGGAGCAGAGGCGCTCATCGAGCGCGGGTTTGCTACCCTTGCAATTGCGGCCGCCGCCGTGGGTCAGCCCGGGGCAGCGCTGGGATTTGGTCTGGCGGTGCTGGCAGCTTGGGGCCTGCTATCGCTTGCCCAAACCAGTGGACGCTTGCGGTGGCCTGTCATCGTAGCTTCTGTAGTCCTGTTGAGTGGTTTAATATTTAGTCCCCTGATATCTGCAAACCAGATTTATGCTTCGCTGATTGCGTTTGCATATCTTCCTGTTCACGCGGCGTTGATTGCCGGCTGGTCAAGGCAGGCTCTCACCCAATCAAAGGAACAACCAGCGGGCGAGCCGTGGATGCGCGTAACGCGAACGATAGGGTCGCTGCTAGTGCCCCTGATGTTTCTCTTCCTTGGCTTGGGTTTAGCTCCGACTCCTTCAATTCCCGTTGAGCTAATTGGTTGGCCTGCGGTGTTTGTGATTGCTTTGGCTGCCATTTTTTTCTTGGCAAGCGAACGTTTGAAGAAACGCTTTCTTTTGCCCCCATCCCTTGCAAATTTACTTCAAGTTTCTTTCTCCATGAGTTGGTTGCAAACCCCGTTTAATTGGATGCTGAGCGCGCTGGGATGGGTTTTGCACATGACGAGTCGAGTGCTCGAAGGGCAGGCAGGTGTCCTGTGGGCCATGTTGCTCATTGCCCTGTTGCTCTCGTTAGCTTCGCAATTCGCGTTGGGTAGCTAGCATGGACAGCGGCTTTCTTGGCTTTATTGTTCTTTTGCTTCTATTGGCTACATCATCAGCTTTGCTGATGAATCGAGATTGGCGCTGGGTATTGGCTGCCCTTGGCCTGCAATATTTTCTCGCTTTTCTTCTCATCACGCCCTCCTGGCCTCTGGAACTGGCGGCTGTGAAACTGGTGGCTGGCTGGATGGCGGGGGCCGTTCTGGGTCTTACCCGTATGAACTTGCCGGAGCAACCCATAGAAGACCAAAAACTACCCACGAGTCCTGTTTTCCTCATCCTCTCGACAACCCTGGTGATGGTGGTGGTACTGGGCGCAGCACCCGCGCTGGCGGATTGGGCGCGGCAATTGAGCGTCAATCAAGCCTGGGGTGGGCTGCTACTGATTGGCATGGGACTTTTGCAGGTAGGCCTCAGCGGGAGCAGCTTCCGCGGCATTGTCGGGTTATTGAGCCTGCTGTGCGGTTTCGAAATCCTTTACGCAGCCGTAGAGGCCTCACTACTGGTAGCCGCGTTGCTGGGGATCCTGAACCTGGGCGTAGCACTGGCAGCCTCGTATTTGCTGATCGCACCCGGCTTGGAACCACGCGAATGAGTTCCGCCATCTTGTGGATTTTCCTGCCGGGGCTGCTTGGCGTGGGCCTGCTTTTTTATCGTCGTACCGATAGATTCCCTCTTATATTCGCCTCCTTAACCTGTCTATTTCTCACCTGGATTGCCTGGCAATTCCCTATCGATGTGGTGTTGAGCATCGGGCCATTGTCATTTGAGATCTCCCCCTCAGTATCTTTTTTTGGGCGTAGCTTTACCCTGACTGATTCAGATAGATCGCTTTTGACATTCATTTACTTCTTCCAGACTTTGTGGGTCTTGGGAACTTTAATTGCCAAACCCACTCGTTTGTTTATACCGATTAGCCTTGTGTGCGTCAGTCTGTTCGTGGCGGCTTTGTCTGTTGATCCGTTCCTTTATGCGGCCATACTCATTGCCCTCGCGGCTTTGGTGATAGTTTCCCTCCTTGCGCCCCCGGGCCATGTCGCAGGACGCGGAGTTTTGCGCTTTTTGATTTTCCAAATCTTCGCGGTCCCTTTTCTTTTGTTTACAGGCTGGATTCTCACCGGCGTTGAGGCCAGCCCCGGCAACCTGGACCTGATAATGCGTTCCGGTCTGCTTTTATTGCTCGGATTCACTTTCTTGTTGGCGTTGTTCCCGTTTCACTCATGGATACCCATGCTGGCTAAAGAATCTCATCCTTACGTGATGGGCTTCCTGCTTTTTTTCCTGCCGACCGTTGCCTCCATCTTCGCAATCAGCTTTTTTGACCGATATGCCTGGTTGCGGGACAGTGACTTCGTCTATCAAATCCTGGTGCTGATTGGAAGCCTTGGCATCCTACTTACCGGACTCTGGGCGCTTGTGGAACGCCATCTGGGGCGGGTACTTGGCTTTGCCGCCATGATGGGAGTCGGATTCAACTTGCTCGGTCTCGGCTTAGGTGGCGCAGAGGGAGTTCAAATCTTCTTTGCGCTGCTGTTGCCCCAGGCATTTGCGTTTTGGATGATGGCCGCTTCCCTTGGTGCACTTTGTGGCGAGGATTCCACATTAAACTTCGCCAGCCTGGAAACCTCCTTCCATTCATCACCCTTGGCCGTGGCGGGATTATTGCTGGCGGTGTTTTCATTGGCCGGATTCCCCGTGCTGGCAAGTTTTCCTCCCCGTATTGCACTGTTTGCCCAGCTAAGTCCGGATGCGGCCTGGGCCGCGCTAGCTGCGTTGGTTGGCTGCCTGGGTTTGGCGGGGGCAGGGGCGAGGGCAATATGGGCAATACTTCCGAAGACCAACCAGAGACGGTCGGGTTGGGTCGAAGAGGTCGAGCCGATGGATTCTAATCTCAGGAGTGATGTGGCAAACCCGTACCTCTGGACTTTCTTGGTGCTATCGGTCATGGGTTTACTGGGTTTCGGTACGTTCTCCCGTCTTTTCCTCGCGGGGGTGCCCAGTTTGGCCTCCATGTTTCCCCAACTCTTTCGGTAAAATCGGTCAGAAACCCCACATGCTATAATCGCTCGACTTTGCGCCTCCGTGCGTGAAAAAGAGTCCAGTGATGGAAAAAGAACAACTCGAAAAGAAGGTGGAATGGCTGGACGCTGAGCGCCGCAAGGCTCTGGATGCGGTTGCTGCACTAGAGAAACGTCTCGCTGCCCTGGAGAAATCGTTCACCAAAGAAACTGCCTCGGCCAAATCCATCGGCGGCCATACTACACGCCTCAATAAGCAGGCCGAACAAATCAATGCATTGGACGAGCAACTTAAAACCCATCGGGCTGAAACGAAAACAGAATTCCAAAGCTTAGAAAAACTGCGTAAACAACAAGAAAAGACCTTCGCTCAGGAACAGAAGGGACTGAACCGAGTTCTGGAGGATTTCCGCAAGGAAATCGGGCAGTTTCAGGCGCTGCAAAAGGGGCTGAACCAGCGCGCCGAAGAGACGGAAACGTTGAACGGCAAGCTGGAGCTCTTGAAGGAAGCCGTCCAGGAAGTTATCACGGGTGAGCAGCGCCGCAACCAGATTGCTAGCAGCCTGGAGGAATCCAGCAAAGAGGACGCCAAACGACTCACGGAAATGCACGCCGAAGTGGCAGCCTTACTTACCCGCCTGGAGTCTGCGGCAAGGCAAACTGAGGGTATCCTGCTTTCGCAGCGCAATGTTGAAAAACGAATGGACGAAGTGGCAATTGCCGAGGCCGAACGCCAAAAGGAACATGACGCTGCCTTGGAAAAAGTCGCCTTAGCGGAATCCGACCGCGAACACCATTGGAAGGAATGGGATAAGCGATTCGCAACCGTCGAGCAACTCGCAGGAAAGGTGACGGAACGATTAAAGGAATTCGACAGTACGGAATTAGCTCTCAAGCGTGCCGAGACTTCTTTTAATGAATTAGTAGAGAAGATCAACCGGCGCGTTAACGAACTCGGCGAAATCCAGCGGCTGGGCGACCAGCGCTTTCGCCAGGAGTGGTCAACGTTTCAGGCGGACGCGCAGAAACGTTGGGTTAGTTTCACGCTGGCCTACGAAGAGCAACAGCGTGAAACCGCGCGCCAACGTGAGAAGTTAGCTGGCAAGATTTCGCAGATAGAAGAAAATCTACGGGAACTGCAGGATAAGATTCAGCAGCTTAGTGACCAATCTGAGCGTTATTTGCAGGGCTTGCTTGAAATGGCCAGAGATTCATTGGCCGAACACGAGAGATTTACCAGTAATTCGCGTTAACCCCTAATTCAAAATTTTCTGTAAACCCAGTCGCCGCCGACCATGATTGCCAGCGGCCTGATGTGCTGCAGGTCATGCGGCGGTGTGGAGAATGGATCTTCGTTGAGCACAATGAGATCAGCGAGGTAGCCGGGAGCCAGGCGGCCGAGACGAGTTTCCATGCCAGCGGCAAAAGCGGCCCCTGAGGTAAATGCGGTGAGCGCTTCCCGCAAACTTAGGCGCTGCTGGGAATTCCACCCATCGGTCCCCGGGCTGCCGTCTGCGCGGCGCCGCGTGACCGCGGCATGGATGCCAAGCCAGGGGTTGGGAGATTCGACCGGCGCATCGGAGCCAAAGGCCAAAACGGCGCCGGCCTCCAGTTGGCTCTTCCACCCGTAGGAATATTTTGTGCGTCCGCCCCAATATTTGTCGGCAGCCTCCATATCGGAGGTGGCGTGAATGGGCTGCATGGAAGCCACCAGACCCAACTTGCCGAGCCTGTGTAAGTCGTCGGGATGCAGCACCTGCACATGTTCAATGCGATGGCGGCGAGCCGGCAAGTTCTTGGATTGCTCGAAAACGCGGAGCTGCTCGAAGGCATTGAGTACTTCATGGTTGGCGCGGTCGCCGATGGCGTGCACTGCCATCCCCAGCCCGCCTTGCGCGGCTTGCTGGCTCCATTCCAATAATTGCTCGCTATCTACGAATAGCATGCCGCGATTCCGCGGTTCACTTTCGTAAGGTTCGAACATGGCCGCGGTGCGAGGACCCAGTGCGCCGTCGGCGAAGACTTTGACCCCGCCGATGCGCAACACGTCGTCGCCAAAGCCGCTACGTAAACCAATCTGCAACGCGCGTTCCAAATCTTCAATTGGAATGCTCTTGACTATGCGGAGCTTCAATTCACCGCGTTCGCGCAAAGTTTGCAGAGCGCTAAAGCAGTCTGCCCGATCGAAATCATGCGCGCCAGTCAGGCCGCAGATCCAAAGCTTGCTCTGTGCGGTTTGAATGGCCTGCACATTTTCTTCCAGTGTGTTTTCCGGGATGGCTGCAGCCACGAGCCCAATCGCGGATTCGAACAAGATCCCCGTGGGTGAGCCATCAGAATTCCGCTGGATGCTCCCGTTGGGCGGATCTGGCGTCTCGGCAGTGATGCCTGCGGCTTTCAGCGCAAGGCTGTTGACCCATGCCGCGTGCAGCGAAGCGGCGGTGAGGAAGACGGGATTGCGCGGGGCTGCGGCATCTAGTTGCGCCCAGGTGCCAAAGCCCTCGGGCCAATTATTTTGTTGCCAGCCGTGGCCTAAAATCCATATGCCGGGTGCAGTATGCGCGGCGCGAGCTGCTACAAGTTCGAGGCAGGCCGCGCGGGTGGGAGTCCCGCAATCCAGCGCTTGCAGCGTCAGCGCGTGCTGACGCAAGTGCAGATGTGCATCGATAAGGCCGGGCATTACCACGCGGCCTTCGAGGTTTTCTAGTTTTGCCTTTGGGAACTCAAGTTGGAGTCTCTCGACATCACCTGATGCAAGAATGCGGCTGGAAAGGTCAGACCGTTGTTCAATGGCGAGCGCGGAGGCACCAGCGTCCTGTGGGTCGAGGGTGTGGATGATTGCGTTATGAAGAATTAACATGGGCGGGGAAGCTAAGTTCCCAAAAGATGTAAAACTAAGACTTGCGTTTCAAGAGGCGCGAGACCAGGCTATCAAGCTCTTCGTCGGAATAATAATACAACGTGATTCGACCGCCCCTAGCGCTGTGCTGCAAATTGACTTTTGTGCCCAATGCGTCACGGAGCTCATTCTGTAGGGCGCGGATTTCGGCGGGCGCTGATGGTTTGCGGATTTTCTTGGGTTTATAACCTTTCAACTTGCGCACTAAGACTTCGGTTTGGCGCACGTTGAGATCCTGCGAAATGATGGTGCGCAGCGCAGCTGATTGTGCCTGAACAGAATCTAGGGCCTTGAGAGCGCGGCCATGTCCTTCGCTGATTTGTCCACTGGCCAACGCTTTCTTCACAGGTTCAGAAAGGTCAAGTAAGCCGATGGTGTTTGTGATGGCGACTCGACTCTTGCCTACCCGCTCAGCAATCTGTTCATGGGAAAGTCGGAATTCCTTATGGAGCTGCTGGTAAGCGTCCGCAGCTTCCAGCGGGCTGAGGTCGGCGCGCTGCACGTTTTCGACCAACGCCACCTCGACCAAGGCCTGGTCGTCGGCTTCGCGCAACACCACGGGCACTTCTTCCAGCCCAGCCAGGCGGGCGGCATGCAGGCGTCGTTCCCCGGCAATCAGCGTGTATTTCTCAGGACCGACCCGCTTCACTATTAGCGGCTGAATGACTCCATGTGCTTTGATGGAGTCGGCCAGTTCGATCAGTTGTTCCTTGGGGAAGGTGCTGCGCGGTTGGTGTGGATTTGGCTGGATTTGCTCAACCGGTACTTGCTGGACATCGCTGAGCTTCAGTGCGCTGTCCTTAGGCGGAATCAACGCGTCCAGACCCTTGCCAAGACGGATTTTCCCTGCCATCTAGACCTCGGACCTTGCCCTGAGCCCAGCGAATGAGGAGGCTTTCACGCCATCCTGCTCCAGTATCTCTTCAGCCAGGGCGCGGTGAGCTTCAGCTCCGGGAGAACTGGGGAAATACGCCAAGATAGGCTGCCCGTAGGATGGGGCTTCTGCCAAGCGCACCGAGCGCGGGATGATCGACCTGAATGTTTGCTTTTTGAAATGACGACGGACTTCATCGACCACTTCCTGCGAGAGGTTGGTGCGGTTATCGAACATAGTTAGGAGCACACCCCGGATGCGGAGGTTGGGGAACAGGGCGCGGCGTACTCGCTCGATGGTATCCATCAACATGCCCAGACCCTCGAGCGCCAGATATTCGCATTGCACTGGAATGATAAGCCCGTCTTGAGCTGCAACCATGCCGTTCAGGGTCAATAAGCCAAGTGATGGAGGGCAGTCGATCAAAATGTAATCGTAGCGATCGCGCAAGGACGCCAAGGCTTGTTTTAGGCGAATCTCGCGTGCCATTTCGTTGACCAGTTCCACTTCGCCGCCGGCCAATCCAGGTGCCGCCGGCAGCAGCGAAAGTTTGAATTGTTTGTTGTGCAAAATGCTGTCCGCGGCCGGGCGCGTACCCATCAACGCCTCGTAAGTCCCACTCTTCACGCTGGTCTTGTCGATGCCCAGGCAGGAAGTTGCGTTCGCCTGTGGGTCTAAGTCGACTAGCAGAACACGTTGGTCTAGGTTCGCCAAGTACGCGCCGAGGTTGATGGTGGTGGTGGTTTTACCCACACCTCCTTTTTGATTCACCATAGTGTAGATTCGCGCCATGCTAGAGCGCCTTGGCCATTAAGTTGTAAATCTCGTCTTTATTTGGAACGGAATCCAGGCCGACGCGCTGCACGGAAATTGCTGCAAGTTGGCTGGCAAAACGTGCCGCATCCAGTGCGTCGCCGGTGAGGTGCAGGCGGATGAAGAAGGCCGCGGCGAAAATGTCTCCGGCACCGGTTGAGTCGACGACGTTGACGGCGGGAGCTGTGATTTGATTCTCTTCTCCGTAAGCGTAGAGCTTGGCGCCGGCCTCGCCCTCGGTGACCGCGAGGATCGGGCAGGCGGCTGCCATGCGCTCGATTTGGTCCGGGTCACGGCCCACATCTTCGCGGGCGATTACCGCGGCATCCGCGCCGCTCAACAATAAATCTGCTTCTTCCCAATGGGCGACGCGTACATCGCCCGACTGGTCCCACTCGCGCAGCCAGCCTTGCGGGGTCAATCCAAGTGTTGAATCTGGAAAATATCGCAAAATGCGCGGTGAGACTTCGCGTGCAACGGGTGCCAGGTGCAGGATGCGCGGCTGACGCCAGGCTTCGGGAATCAGGTGGTATTCGATAAAAGGAGCTTGCGCCAGGATTTTTTGCTTGCGCCCAATGGATGTGTACCTGTTTTCGAATTTGGTGCTTTGTTCCGCGCCGATATTCACGATAGGGAGTTCAGCCAGCGGACCCAGTGGCAGCTCCTCGGCCCAGGCGGTGACGATGCCGGCGCGCAATCCAAGCGCTTGCGCGGTAAGTGCAGCGTAGGCGACCGAGCCGCCGAGGCGCGGACCCTCGGCGGTTTTGTCGATGGTGATATGGCCAACTGCTAGATAATCGATGGATTCTAGGCGCGCGGGAACCTGCATGGCGGGATTATACCGCGCAGCTTCTCACGCCAATTTTGCTAAGAATTTGATAACAATGCGATTGAATTCGTCGGGTTGTTCAAGGTTTGGCAAGTGCCCAGCCTTGTCAACGAGGTGCAGGACATTGTTTGGAATTGCCTTTGCCATCACTTCAGCTTCCGCAGGCGGGATCACCTGGTCATCTTTGCCATGGATAATGAGCACCGGCATATGTAGGTTGGGGAGCAGGTCAGTGGAATCAGGGCGGTCGCGCATGGCGGCCAGCGCGGCGACGACGCCTTCAGGGGTGGCGCTGCGCATGATTTCTTTCAGCTCCGCGGCCACTTCAGGCTGGCTTTTATAGGTTTCTGCTGAAAGTAATTTTGGAAACATACCTTCGGCAACCACAGACGCGCCGCTCTCTTTGACTTGAGCAATGGTTTTGTCGCGGGTCGCTCGGCCTTCGGCAGAGTCGGCGCCGGCGCGTGTGGAAGCCAGTATCAGGCCGCGGACACGCAACGGGAACAGCCGGGCTGCGGCCAGGGCAATGTAACCGCCCATCGAAAGTCCGCCGATGACTACGGGTTCCATAATGTCCAGCGCGTCTAAAACGGCGAGACAATCCTCGGCATATTGGTCGACAGTCGCCGCGTCCCCGCGGGCGGGGGAATCCCCGAATCCGGGCAGGTCAGGCGCCAATACGCGGGCGGAATTGGACAAGCTTTCCAATTGCCCGGCCCACATACGCCCGCTGAACGGAAAGCCGTGGATCAATAAGAGTTGAAGCCCGCTGCCGCGTTCTTCGAAGTGAAGGGTGAAGGTTTCTTTTTTGGCGATGGTCATCTATCCTCCGTTAGATATGCGTGCGTGAACTTGGCTTCTTAGTTTAACGTACAATGGTCTGGGTGCAAGACCTTGGCTGAGATCGTGAAAAGCTGGAAGAGGCCAGGCGGCCCGCAAAAGCATCCACGATCAGTTGAGATACCCGAAACTGTTGAGGTTAATAAAACAGTCCAGTCACACACTCTTTCTCTCGAAAATAAAGAGCGCGAGAGGCGCTCTTTATTGTAAATAAAAAAAATTCTACTTCATACGATATATTGGGGGCTTGGAAGCAGTTCTTTCGATGATTTTCCTGGCTTCCAGGTCGAGTTTGACCGTCTCTCCATACCAACTGATATTGCCTGAAAATTTTCCCCTTAAGTTCCGGTCTAACTGATCGAATAATTCTGCGTGGGTAAGCTCTTTTCCTTTCAAAGCGCCAAGAATTGCTTTCTTGAGCGTTTCGTATTTTTGTTTGTCAATTTTTCTTCCCCTTTTACCCTTTTGAGGGTGTTTGGTGAGGATTTTTTCTTCGGCCATTTTTCTCCCTCTTTGGTTACGCGCTAATGGAAATACTCTGTAGCGGCAGTGTGATTGCGGCATCCGTCTGCAGACGCCCTTGCATTGACCACGGCCCCGTCCACGTGATCCGTACTGGCATCACTTGGCCGCGCAGATCGCGGTCGGATTGCACGAAGACCAGCTTGTTTGTCTCGGTGCGTCCCTTCCACCGGCCCCTCACTTCCTCTTCGAACAGGACTTTCACCTTTTCCCCCAGATAGCGGGCGTTGATCTCCGCAAGGATGGGCTCCTGCAAGGCTTCAATAGCCTTCAGCCTGCGCATCTTTTCTTCTTTGGGAACATCGTCGACAAGGCGGCGCGCGGCCACGGTGCCCTCGCGTGCGGAGTAGCGTGCAACATGCACGATATCGAGCTTTAGCTCGGCCAACAAATCATGGGTAGACTGGAATTGCTGTTCTGTCTCCCCTGGAAAACCAAGAATGACGTCCGTGGCGATAGCCGCATTGGGAATAATCTGGCGAATGCGGGCAATCAGGCGGCGGTAATCTTCAACGGTGTAGCCGCGCTTCATTTTTTTAAGCACCTGATCATCGCCTGCTTGAATGGGAACTTCGATGTGCGGCATCACCTTGCGCAATTCCGCAACGGTTTCCAACAGTTCATCAGTCATCCAGTTGGGATGCGAGGTGAGGAAGCGGATACGCTCGATGCCCTCGACTTCGTGCATTTTGCGCAACAGGTCGGGCAGGGTGGGGCCATCGGGTACGTCTTTTCCATAGCGGTCGACGATCTGGCCGAGCAGTGTGACCTCCTTAACGCCCTGTGCCGCCAGACTGCGCACCTCGCCGACGATTTCGCCTAATGGGCGGCTGCGTTCGGCGCCGCGCCGATAGGGGATGATGCAAAACGTACAAGCATGCGAACAGCCATAAACTACCGGCACGTGGGCGGCGACCAGGCTGCCGCGTTCGGCTTCCGGCAGCTGCAGCTCGCCATCCATGACGGCAAAGCGCTGCTCGGTTTCTTTTAACTCTATGAATCGGCTGTTGTGTTGGGTGAGATGAGCGACCAGCGGCCCAGGGTCCGAGGGTGGGGAAAATACATCCACGAAGGGCAACTGTCGACGCAATCGATCTTGGCCCTTTACTCCGACTAGGCAGCCCATCAGGTTAATGGTGATATTAGGATTCTGTTCCTTGAGCGGCTTCAGGGAGGTGACACGCCCTATGGCTTTGTCTTCTGCTTGCTGGCGAACCACACATGTATTCAGGACAATTACGTCCGCCTGCTCTATTTGTGCCACAGCGCGGTAGCCCAAGCCTTCCAACGCCGAAGCCACCCGTTGGGAATCGGCTACGTTCATCTGGCAGCCTTCGGTCCAGATGTGATATTTCATAAGAGGCTGGATTATATCAATGTGGCTGGACATGGAAAAAATCGTGTTTCTGTCAGCTGGAGATTGATAAAAACAATTAGAATCCCCCAGCGTTGAGGAATCCTGTGCCGAGGCAAAGTAAACATCCAGATCGTTCAGTTTCTTTTGCAAAAAGGGTCAGTTTGCTTTGGCCCCTTTTGGTATTGGGGATCTTGGCTTTCTCCATACTTGTTCCCATTGCTCCACACATTCAATTGACACCCAGTACCGACTCCAGCGTATTTCTTTACGTGGGCGATCGCATCCTTGAAGGAGCCATCCCTTATAAGGATGTTTGGGACCACAAGGGACCACTAATCTATTACATAGATGCGCTGGGACTGGCAATGTCCAGTGGATCGCGGTGGGGGGTTTGGTTGTTGGAATTTGTCGCGGTGTTGATTGCCGCCTGGGTTGGATATGGCCTGATGAAACGGGCCTTTGGCACCTGGCCGGCGATTTTTGCCGTCATTTTATTCCTGCTGGAATTACGCTTGGTTTTAGACCTGGGAAACTTGACCGAAGAGTTTGCTTTACCGTTTCAAGTTGCCCTGCTGTGGTTATTTTGGCGCGGGACCAATACGAAACAAGTCCTCTATTACTTTCTAATCGGGGTAGGGGCCGCCTTATGTTTTTTGCTGCGTCCGAACATAATCGGTATTCCTCTTGCGATTGGCATCACTATTGGGTGGCAGGCGTTCGCTGAGCGGCGCAAAGAGGCCTGGAAACACCTGGGCATCATGGCCGCAGGTGGTTTCTCGATTTTGGGGTTGGTGGCGATTTACTTTTTCTTCGCTCAAGCTCTGCCCCAGTTGTGGGACGCGGTTTTCGCCTTTAATTTTGCTTATGACGCCGAGGAGCAGGGAAACCAAATAGACCCCCTTTTATCCGGATTCGCCAATTTGCCATTATCTACCATATTTGGGGTTACGGGCTGGGTGTTGGCTATCGCGGCCTTGAGATCCAAATTACGACTGTCTTGGCCCATCAGAAATTTGGTTTTTCTGGTTTCCATTGGTGTGCCGCTAGAAATGATCTTGACCAGCTTGACCGGCAATGATTTTCCACACTACTACATGAGCTGGTTGCCGCTGCTAGCGCTTTCGTCTTGTTTTTTTGTGTATTTTATTTCTACCAATATTTCGCCATCGGTAAAAGGCTGGTCAGGACATGGGCATTTGACCCAACTGATTGTATTACCGCTGATCATAACGATCTCGATCACTCCTGTAATGGGATTGCAGCCAACTGTGGAAAGCAGCTTGGTGGCGGCCTTGAAGGCAGGCGGCCTGCCTTCAGTGGACCTGCGTGGTCACCAATACGAGTCAGTTTTGAATTATGTATTCAAGAATATGGCCGCTGATCAGCCACTACTGGTTTGGGGTAATCAAGTCACCATAAATTGGTTGACTGATCACAATGCGCCGACCCGCTTCGTGTATCAAACGCCATTGTTTGTTGAAGGCTACGCGAGTTTGACGAAGATCAGCGAACTGCTCTCAGCACTAGAGGTAAACCCCGGTGTGATTATTGACACTGGAGCCTTTATTCCCTCAATTGATGCGGTCGTGGACCAATTACCCAATGACCTGAAGCCTCTGTACCTGTATCTACAAGAGAATTACGTTTATTCAGGTACATTTAGACCCACAGGATGGGATCTTTACCTTTACCAGGGTCAAGGTGTACCTTTAGAACAATAATATAGTTAACTTCTGTAATTTTCTATTTTTACGTCCAGGGTAATTTGATAATCTGACGCGTATGTTGACTGCGATGCCAATGGGTATGGATCAACCTGGACCAAGGTGATCGTGTATTCGCCAACGGTTATTGAATTGACGTTCCCTTCAAGCAATTTACCTAGGGTGAGCGTGTGTTGCTGCATTTCGGTGCCATAGCTGATTTCGATCAGTACTTCCACATTGCCTTGCCATATACACATCGCATCGGCCGGGCAGCGGCTATCCTCTAGCACCTCGACAAAGGTGATCTTTATTGAACGGTTGGCGTCTCCAATGCTTTCCCCGGGCTTTAATACGGCTTCGCCAGGCAGGCCGTAAACCGGGGCACAAGAGGCGGCGAGCATCATGACCGCGATTCCTACCAATGAAAGTTTCGTCTTCATTCCTACTCCCGTGGAGGTTAACGCCCTGCCTTTCGATTAGTTCCCGATAAGTCGCTTAAGTCTGGCAACAGCGGAAATCAATAATCGGTAAAATCTCCACCGATGTTTCGCCGTATTGCACTCATTGGTATCGGCATTCTCTTGCTCGCCATCCTGCTCTATCAGATCCCCTGGGTGCGCGTTCGCGTTGACTGGCGGCTGCTGGTTGCGCAAACCTACATCACCAGCCGCCTGAATCCTGCCGGCACGCTCCCTCCTCCGCAAATCGAAAGTTCGGAAGTTGCTTTGGCGGCTGCTGATGGAGCCGACAAGCCAACATCGATCTCGTCAACCCCGGTTCCACAAGCCACACCAACTCAGTTGCCGGCCTCGGTTCAGTTGACCCCATCTGAGTACGAACTGCAAGGTCCCAACAATTGCGGCCCGGCCACTTTGACCATGTATCTGCGTTATTACGGTTGGGACGGCGATCAGTACGATATCTCTGACGAGATCAAACCGGTGACTAAAGACCGCAACGTGAATGTAGATGAACTCATTTATTACACAAGCACCTGGGTGGGTTGGCTGCGTTCCATGTTCCGGGTGGGCGGTGATATCGAATTGATCAAACAATTCCTGGCCGCCGGTATCCCAGTGATGGTGGAGAAAGGGCACATCATCGAGATCGATTATTTCTATCAGGATGATTATTGGAACGGGCATTACGCGCTGGTGACCGGGTACGATGATGCCTCCCAGACTTTCACATACCAGGATAGCTACACAGGCCCTGACGAGCAGATAGATTACGCTGAGTTCGATGTATTCTGGCAGCAGTTCAATCGCGTCTTCATCTTAGTGTATCTCCCGGAGCAGGAACAAACTGTTATCAATCTGCTTGGCGCTGATTGGGATGAAGAAGCCAACCGCCAGAACGCGCTAGCAGTTGCCCAGGCAGAGAGTCTCTCGGATCCTGACAACGCTTTTGCCTGGTTCAATTTAGGTATGAACCAGGTCTATTTCGAAAAATACGGCGAAGCGGCTGCGTCCTTCGATAAAGCGCGGCAGATCGGCTTGCCCATGCGCATGTTGCGCTATCAGTTTGGTCCATTCTTTGCGTACTACAATGCGGGCCGCATGGATGACCTGAACACACTGCTGGATTATGCATTCCAGATCACACCCGAATCAGAAGAAGCGTTTATCTGGAAGGGTTGGGCTTTATATCGGGAAGGGGATACCAATGGCGCAATTGCTCAATTCCTGGCTGCGCAAGAAGCAAATCCCAAATCGTTCTATGTCACCCAGGCTTTGAATTTTATGGGCGTAACACCCTGATTTATAATCGGTCCACCCGCCGCGCCGTTTCTAAAGGAGAGGAAATGATTAATCGAAACACGGTGATCTTCGTGTTCACGCTCATGCTGGCTGCCTGCAGCCCAGCCTCGATCCCAACCCCGGCGCTTGACGAGCCTGATTATCTCTCCGAGCAATTGGTCCCCGCGCTGGAGGCACCCGC
>CAYJMC010000003.1:26724-112199 GCA_964371335.1 uncultured Anaerolineaceae bacterium | reverse complement strand
GGTAGAATGGGCTGCGCGTTCACCGCGTACCCCTGGACGAATTTCTGCAGACATTAGCGCAGGCGGTCTCTTAAAAAAGAGGGAGGCACCGATGGGCAATCTTTCAAAACGGCTTGAGGAAGCGCAAAAGGCGTTTCGTGGCGGTGACAAGCAAGGCTCCGCCCTGGCGCATGACCCCACCCGCATTGCCGAAGCGGTAGAGGAGCACGGGGGCGCGGGCAGCCAGTACCTCGGTGAAATGGTTTATGGCGGACTGGATGGGATCATCACCACGTTTGCGGTCGTCAGCGGCGTGGCCGGCGCGCAACTTGGCACGCCTGTCATTCTCATTCTCGGTTTGGCCAACCTGCTGGCGGATGGAGTTTCCATGGCGACCGGCTCATACCTCTCCACCAAAAGCAAACAGGAATATTATCGTAAGGAATGGGAGCGCGAAACCTGGGAAGTGGAGAATTTTCCCGATGGCGAGCGCGCCGAGTTATACGAGATCTATCGCCAGCGCGGCTACTCGGAAGAAGACGCCCAAAAGTTGGTAGCCATCCAAAGCCGCGAGCCGAAGCGCTGGGTAAAAGCGATGATGATCGACGAGCTGGGCATGCTGGAGGACGAGGGTGAACCTCTTCGCAACGGGCTGGTCACGTTCGGTGCCTTCGTGGCGGCCGGCGCGCTGCCTTTGCTTGTCTATCTGCTCGGCCTGGCATTTCCCATTTCCCCGCAGGTTACCTTCCCGGTAGCCATTGCGCTTTCAGGTGTGGCTCTCTTTGCCCTGGGCGCGGCAAAGGTAATGGTGACAAAACTCAATCCAATTCGCAGTGGTTTGGAAATGTTGATCGTCGGCGGGCTGGCCGCCAGCGTGGCTTACGTTGTCGGCGCACTTTTAAAAGGAATAGGCGGTTAATGCGCGTTGAATCCCCTCTTCACTCCGATGCCACCCGACGTCGGGTAATTGCCCTGTTCTTTTCGGGATTGTTGCTGATGGCGGCCCTCGCAGTATGGATTGGCTATGCCTGCGGGGATTGGGGCAGGTTCCGCCTCGGGTGGCTGAACCAGGTTATCGGTCCCGCGCTGATCGCCGGCGGGTTTGCCCTAGTTCTCTGGTCGGTGCGAGTGCAATACGCTTTTGGCAAAGGCACGCCCGCGCCGAAGGTTGCTACCATAAACTTGGTGACCCAAGGTCCTTATGCCTATTCTCGCAACCCGATGACGTTAGGGGCATTTTGTATGTACCTGGGTATTGGGGTCTGGATGGGGTCGGGCGTGATCATCCTCCTGACCGCCAGCGTGTTCAGTCTGCTGCTGACCTTTATTTACTTCCACGAAACGCGCGAACTAGCCGAACGCTTTGGCGAGGAATATCTGGCTTACAAGAAGAAAACGCCGTTTTTGCTTCCCTGCTTGTAACTCCGAACCGTCATGTCTGAGCTTTCAACCATTGTCGTAATGCTCAGCTTTTCCATGTATTCAACAGCCGTTTCGAAACAGGCTCTGCGCTGACACAAGGATGGTTTAGCAACCGCGCCGTCTGGGTCGCCCTGGGCCTGACCATTGCCCTGCAATTGGCTGCCGTTTATCTTCCCGCCTTGCAGACGATTCTAAAGACAGTACCGCCATCACCCAGCGAGTGGATAACGATTATCGTTGCCTCTATTTTTCCCGCTCTGCTGGTTGAGTTGTATAAACTGCTCAAGACGAAGACCGAATTATGAACAGGGTATCCATCCGCAAGGAATCTGGTTGCCATGTCTACCAAAGGATTCCTTGAATGATTGGCTTGAACGCAACAACTTTCATACTATAATCGCCCATCATTCATCCCATTCATTTATAAAGAGGCCCGCCATGGCAGATACTCAATCTAAACGCTTCAAACCCCATTTCCTGTTTGCTCCCCTTGCCAACCTGTTTTCGACTCGCGTCCTGGAAGTGTCACCAAACCGCATCGTTTACATCACCGGCTTGTTCGATAAAGATGAACGCACCGTACCCATCTCTAAGATCACCGACGTTACTGTTTCCCAGGGTCTTCTGGGCGCCATCTTCGGCGCCAGGAACGTGAGCATCCAGACCTCGGGTACCGACCAGGCCGAAGTGCTGGTCAAGAATATGGGTAGGGCACGCGAGGCTCGGGACCTGATCCTCAAGTACATTGCCGAGTCAGAAAAGAAGTAAGAGGACAGCGCCTCAGCAATCATCGTAACGGGGGTGGTGGGGTCGGGTAAGACAATAGCGGGCCAGGCCTTGGCTAATGTCTTGGGCTGGCCTTTTTTACTCATGTAACTGTTTACTATTCTATTGCCCTCATAGCTGCTTAATCCGGTTCTGCTATTGGGACGTTTATTCAACCGCCTTCGCCCAAATTCAGGAGTTTTTCATGCCACGCAATCTTCTTCTCGTTGTAGCCGGCGTCATTGTGGCCGGCCTGCTCACTGTTAGCGCGGTAGCCGCCTTCGTCCTGCGGGCGCCTGCCACCCCCAGTGGGGATTTCACCGCTATCCCTGTTGCCCCCACGGATACCGAGTCAGCCGATCCCACGGCGACCACGGAAACTGCAACCGAGACCCCACAGCCAACCCCGGTTTCCGCGGAGCTGATCACCGCTGAACTTGTCCAGGCCGATAGCCAGGCCCGCTTCATCATCAACGAGGTTCTCGATGGCCAGCCCAACACCGTGGTGGGCGTCACCGATCAGGTGGCGGCCCAGATCCTCATCGACCCCACCAACCCCGCCAATGTGCGAATGGGTCCCGTGCAGGTGAACGCCCGCACGCTGGTCACCGACAGCGGCAACCGCAACCGTGCCATCCAGAACATCATCCTAGAAACCGGCACCTACGAATTCATCACCTTTACCCCCAAGAGCTTTGTCGGTTTGCCGGAAACCGGCGCGGTGGGCGACACCTTCTTCTTCCAAATCGTCGGTGATCTCACTATCCGAGATGAGACCCACGAGGTTACCTTTGATGCCACAGTTACAGTGGATTCGGATACCCGCATGCACGGTTTGGCGACTGCATCTATCCTCCGCTCGACCTTCAATCTGAACGTCCCCGATGTTCCTTTCGTGGCCTCTGTAGACCAAAGCCTCACCCTTGAGGTCGAATTCGTGGCCGCGGCGGTTCAGTAATCGTTGCTAGGGATAGCCTCATCGCTCCTGCAGGGTTTACGCAGAGAAAGTGGTTGCGCGACATAATCGCAATTTACATATTCGAAGCTCAGCAGCAAAGGCGGGTCTCAGCCCCGCTCTTTCCTTAAAGACTGGCGCCGCCTCGAATCAAGAGGAAACAAAGGGCTTAGAAACCCACCCGACTTTGCTTGTCTCTCCATGTTTTGCCTTTAATCGTTCCAGCACGGCCAACAGATGGCTTTGCCACCCCGCTCCTCGGATCTCCGTCAGCCACACCGTGTTCTTGCTGGTGCGCACTCCGGAGCCGAGGTCCGGGAAGTGCCGCGGCGCCTCGTGTGGGCGGCGTGCAGGAAACCGCAGCGCCAGTTGTTTGTTTTCCACATTGATCGAGATGATTCCAGCTTGTTCAGCCAACACACGAACTTTTAGCTGATAGAGCAGGTTCTTGACCTCCTCAGGTGGAGCGCCAAAACGGTCGGCAAACTCTTCTTGCAGTGCGTCGATTTCGCTCAGGTCATGCAGGTCCGCCAGGCGCCGGTACAGCTTGAGGCGCATCGCCTTGTCGGCGACGTAATCCGGTGGGATGCCGACTTCGATGGGCAGGTCCACATTGATGATGGGGTGATAGAGGCTGGCTTGCGCAGCACCCATGCTGGGCGCAAGTTTGCCGCTGCGCTTTAAATCGTTCACGGCCTTCGCCAGCAGCCGAGTGTATAAATGAAAGCCCACTGCAGCAATGAGGCCGTGCTGCCGTGTCCCCAACATTTCGCCCGCGCCGCGAATTTCCAGGTCGCGCATCGCCACGGAGAATCCCGCGCCCAGTTGCGTATTCTCGGCAATCGTGTCTAGCCGCTGCCGCCCTTCCTGGGTGATGCCGCGCTGTGGGTGGCGGAAGAAGTAGGCGTAGGCGCGTTGCGCGCCGCGGCCCACCCGGCCACGCAACTGGTAGAGCTGCGCCAAGCCGAAGGCATCCGCGCGGTCCACGATCAACGTATTGGCATTGGGGATATCTAGTCCCGATTCGATAATAGTGGTGGTAAGCAGCAGATCGATTTCGCCGGTGGAGAACTCCATCATCCGTTTCGCCAGATCGCGTTCGGCCATCTGGCCGTGCGCTACTGCCAGGCGGATCTCCGGCACCAGCCGTTGGATTTGGCGCCGCATGCCATCGATAGTGTGCACGCGGTTGTGCACGAAAAAGATTTGCCCGCCGCGGTCCAGTTCGCGCAGCACCGCCTGGCGCACCAGTTGCTCGGAGTAGGGGCCCACGTGGGTCACCACCGGCAATCGCTCCTCTGGCGGCGTGTTGATGGTGGAGATATCGCGCACGCCAGTTAACGCCATATAAAGCGTGCGCGGAATGGGCGTGGCCGTCATGGTAAGCACGTCTACCTCGGTGCGCATCTTCTTGAGATACTCTTTGTGCGTCACGCCGAAGCGTTGCTCTTCGTCGATAATCAGCAAGCCCAGGTCTTTGAACTTCACGTCCTTCTGCACCATGCGGTGGGTGCCAATGACAATATCCAATTCACCTTGGCTCAGCTTCCTGATGATTTCAGCTTGCTCAGCGCTGGTGCGGAACCGCGACAGCATGTCCAGCTTCACGGGGAAGGCTGCCAACCGCTGCCTGAAGGTCTCGTAATGCTGTTGTGCTAGGACCGTCGTCGGCACCAACAACGCCACTTGCCTGCCATCCATCACCGCTTTGAACGCCGCCCGCAGCGCGACCTCCGTCTTGCCATAGCCGGCATCCCCACATACCAACCGGTCCATGGGGCGTGAGCTCTCCATGTCGCGCTTCACTTCCTCAAGCACGCTTAGCTGGTCCTCGGTTTCCACGTAAGGAAAGCTGGCTTCCAATTCGCGCTGCCAGGCCGTATCCGCTGGAAAAGCGTGTCCTTCTGCCATCTGGCGCCGTGCATAGAGCTCCAGCAGATCCTCGGCGATGGCTTCCACCGCGCGTTTTACCCGCGCCTTGGCGCCCCGCCATTCCATGCCGCCCAAGCGGCTGAGCGCAGGCGCTTCGCCGCGGCTGCCCACGTAACGGGTCAAGCGGTCGGCCTGATGCACCGGGACGTAAAGCTGGTCCCCTCCGGCGTATTCCACGCGCAGGAACTCGCGCGCCACCCCTTCGATCTTTGCTTCGATGAGCCCCTTGAACAAGCCGATGCCGTGGTCGATGTGCACGACCAATTCGTCCATTTGCAAATTGACGTAAGGCGTTTCGGGCGCTTCGCTCTCCGGCCGCGGCTGGCGGCGCGGCTGCGGCCGCTCCCAACCGAAGATTTCGCCGTCGCTCAGTAAATGAAGGGCTGGCGCGTCTTTCGGTGAAAATACCCAACCCTCACCCAGACTTCCTTCCTTGAACTGCGGCTCCGCAACCTTGCCCCGGTCATAACTACGCTCCAGCCACAAATCTTGCAGGCGGGCCGCCTGTCGCGAAATTAGGATCACCTTGGCACCAGCAGCCAACATCTTTTCAACGTGGTCTAGCATTGGTTTGAGCTGGCCGCCGAAACGCGGCCCCGGCCGAAACAGCCCTGCCAACCCTTTCGCTTCTTCTAGTTCATCAGCTGGACCTAATTCCACGGTCTGGCGCTGGGCGAACTCATCCTCGATTTCGTCCAGCGGCAAATAAGGAAGCGGATAATCTTTACTCAGCGTACCGGCCTGTACGCCATCTTTGCGCAGGGCGACAGCTTGGGTCTCCAATTCGCTGATCTGTTCGCGCAGTGCATCCAGGTCGTCGATGCATATGAGGACGTTTTCAGGCAAATAATCCAGCAGGCTTACGCTGTCGGGATGCAGCAGTGGGGTGTGGAATTCGGTAAGGTCTTTTGGATCGACGTCTAGCTTCGACTCTTCGACTAGCAGATACTCGCGTGCTGGGGATACAAACACCTCCTCGATTTCCATCACGGTGCGCTGGCTGGCGGGGTCGAAGCGGCGCAGGCTTTCGAATTCGTCGCCAAAGAATTCTAGCCGGCTGGGCAGCTCGTCCTGCATGGCCCACAAATCCAAAATGCCGCCGCGCCGCGCAAATTGCCCAGGCGCAGTCACACTGCTGGCGCTCTCATAACCCATGCGCACCAATTTGTCGGCCAGTTCCAACGGTTCGTGGCGCGACCTGCGGTCAATCCGCAGGCTCGCGTTGGCGAAATCCTTCTTTGGCATTGTGCGCGCCATCAACGCTCGCCCCGACGCCACAATGATCGCTGGCTTTTCCTTTTCGGGCGTGGTCAGCCGCGCCAGCACGCCGAGCCGTTCTCGCCGCGCCGTTTCGGACCAGGGGGCGTTCTCGTAGAACAGGGCGCTGGGCTCGGGGAAGTAAAGACGTTCGGCCTCCGGCGCCCAGAGCTTCAACTCTTCGAAATACGCCAATGAACGGTCTCGGCGCTGGGTGAGCAGCAAGATGGGGCGCGGCTGGGCTTCAACCAACGCGGCCACCACCGGCAACCGCGCAGCACGCATCATTCCCAATTGAATCGGCGATTCGCCCGAAGTCAGTTCGCTTTCAAACTGCCTGAAAGCCTCCTGTTCCCTGATCTTCTTCAGAATTTCTTCCACGAATCCTCAATAACGAATAACCAGTTACTAATTACCAGTTATTAATTACCAGTTACTAATCTCCAAGCTCTAGTCTCCCACCTTGTTGTAATGATTCATTGCCGCAACGATCCCCTCATCGATAAAAGTCAGTGCAGCTTCTGTTGCCCTTTGCAAAACGAAGATCAACTCCTCTTGTTCCGATTTTGAAAAATCCTGAAGCACGTGATCCGGCGTCCGCATGCGGCCTTTCGGGCGTCCGACGCCCACCCGCAGCCGCGCAAACTCCTGGCTGCCCAAGTTTTCGATGATCGACCTCATGCCATTGTGGCCCGCCGACCCGCCTTCGCTGCGCAAACGCAGCGTATCGAAGGGCAGATCCACATCGTCGTAGATGACTAGTAGCTTTTCCTGGGGCGCTTTGTAGAAGCGCAGCAGCGCGCCTACCGCTAAACCTGACCGATTCACATACGTGCGCGGTTTCGCTAAGATGATGCGCTGTTGGCTGCGGCGAGCTTGGGCAACCAGTGCATTGGATTGAACGCGGCTGAATTCGGCGTCCAGTTTTCGCGCCAACTCATCAGCCACCATAAAACCGATGTTATGCCTGTTGAACTTGTACTCGGGCCCGGGATTGCCCAGGCCAACGATCAGGAAGGGCGGGTTGGAATTAGTTTCTTGCTTTCGTCGTTTGAAAAACATCGCATCCTCTGGAAAACGGGCTGCAGTGGCTTAAAAACCGTACGGTGGTTTAAAACCGCACGGTGGTTTAAAACCGTACGCCACCCGGGCGTTCACCCGGGTGGTTGAAATCCACGGCTATTGTAGCATTAGGTTTCACCTGACCCGTATTGCGAGCCAGTTTGCCGTGGCCGCCGTGCCGAGTGAAGCGAGGGTACCGAAGGGATTGGCAAACCTTGGGTCGGGACATTGTCCCCAGTCAAAATAGGGGTTTCTCCCGATCTCATAACCTTGTGTATGACCTACCATATAGCCGTATCTTCATCATTATTTGTCCTTAAAGGAGGAACAAATGGCAACTGTTTCAATTCAAGGCCGCACTATCCAAGACCCTCCCATTCTGGCGAAGCTGTTCAGCAACCCTCGCGCCGCCTGGTTCTGGCTTATCCTGCGTGTTTGGCTCGGATACCAGTGGATCGAGGCTGGCCTGCATAAGGTCACCGATCCAGGTTGGACCCAAACCGGTGAATCACTCATGGGCTTCTGGACCCGTGCTGTGGCTATCCCTGCGGAAGGACGCCCGGCGATCTCCTTCGATTGGTACCGCTCCTTCATCCAGTTCCTGCTGGATACCCAGTCTTACACCTGGTTTGCCAAACTTGTGGCTTATGGTGAAATGCTGATTGGCATTGCCCTCATCGTGGGCGCGCTTACCGGCGTGGCTGCCTTTTTTGGCGCCTTCATGAACTGGAATTTCATGATGGCTGGTTCCGCCAGCACGAACCCCTGGCTGTTTGTACTCGCCCTGGGCATCCTGGCGGCCTGGAAGATCGCAGGTTACATCGGCTTCGATTATTTCCTTTTCCCGATCATCAGCCGTCTCTTCAGCAGGTCCGGCGCTAAAGCCAGGGTCCCTGCTCCGGCAAAATAGCAAAACACGATTGACTGTCAAAAAGCCCGCTAGGCAAAGCGGGCTTTTTGTCACGTGTATCATTGACATAATTCAAGCAAGAACTTAGAGTAGAAACATGTTGGATTTCCTGCGGGAATTCCTTGAAATTAACTCAGTCCTGGTTTGGTTTGTATACGGACTGGTGTTTTTTGTATTGGGGCTAGCCATCACTTTGCGCTCCCGTGCCCACAGCCGCCTGGAACTTGCCCGGCACCTGGTTTGGCTGGCTGCCTTTGGATTCCTGCATGGGCTCAACGAGTGGGGAGACCTCTTCATTCCCATCCAAGCCACCTACCTTTCAGCAGCTACCGTCAACCTCTTGTATTTCGTGCAAAGCCTCATATTGGCTGCTTCCTTTGCCGTATTGTTTCAATTCGGTGCTGAATTGCTGCACGACCGATGGCCCGCCTCAAGGTTGCTGCCTACATTCATCTCCCTCGCTTGGCTGGCGTGGTTCCTCATTTCACATGCCCAATTACAAGGCGACATGCTCGCGCACAGGGATATCGCATCCGCGTGGGCACGCTATCTGATCGGTTTCCCGGGTGCGTTGCTGAGTGCGGTCGGTTTGCATTATCAAGTCCAAAAACAAATCAAACCTCTGCATCTGAAGCGGATTGAAACGCCGTTTCGAATTGCCAGCTTCACTTTGGCGGCTTACGCAGTAACGGGCGGGTTGATTGTGCCGCCGGCCGATTTTTTCCCCGCCTCATGGTTGAACAACGATACGGTAGTCGCAGTTCTGGGCATTAACCCTCCGGTGATTCGCTCGATCATTGGTTTGACCCTGGCGATTGCCGTCATCCGTGCTTTAGAGGTGTTTCAAATTGAAGTGGACCGGACCATCCAACAGATGAAGGTGGAGCGCGAATTGATATATGAGCGCGACCGCATTGGCCGCGAATTGCACGATGGCGCTATCCAGACCATCTATACGGCCGGCCTCTTGGTAGAAACAGCCACCCGCAGGTTGAACCAAGATAGCGACCTGACCCAACCCCTAACGAGGGCCGGTAAGGCCATCAACGAAGCCATTGCCGATTTGCGCAGCTACATCGGAGGTTTGCGACCACCAGAGGAGCGCCAATCGCTGCGCCATGCGCTGGCTGAACGGGCCGCGGATAGCCAGTTGGCTTCACTGGTGGATATCGACTGGTCGCTCGATCTTCCCGAGGACCTGAGTTTCCAGACCGCCCGCATTCCCCACGTGCTGGGAATTCTGAACGAAGCTTTGTCGAACGCCATCCGTCACGCCGGTGCTCGGCACGTTCGCGTTCATGCCAGCCATTCGGATAACAAGCTCGAATTGGTCATCGAAGATGATGGCCGCGGCTTTAACAAACACCTGGATGAACGCGGCTACGGCTTGCGCAACATGCAAGACCGGGCTCGCCTTTTGGATGGAAGCCTGCATATTCAGTCTAAGCCCGGCATAGGCACAAAGATAGTATTATCAGCTCCGTGGAGCCTGCCCTGAGCCATGCCTGAACGAAGAGGAACTGAGAAGGGAAACAACAATCTGAAGAAGATAAGGGTCTTGCTGGTCGATGACCACGAAGTGGTGCGCTTGGGCTTGGCCACGCTGCTCAAAGAGGTTACTTGCGTCAGTTCAGTCGCTGAGGCTGGTTCGGCTGAGGAAGCTATGAAAGTTGTGGAGCAGTTCCAGCCGGATGCGGTGGTGATGGATATTCGCCTTCCTGGCGAGAGCGGCATTGAGGCTTGCCGTCAGATCAAGGCCAAGCATCCTCACATCAACGTGCTGATGCTTACTTCCTACGCTGAGGATGCTTTGGTTTTCAAGGCGCTAGAAGCAGGCGCCTCGGGGTATATCTTGAAGCAGGTAGGTAACCAGCAATTGATTAGCGCGCTGGAAGCGGTTTGCAAGGGGGAACCGGTTCTGGATCCCCAGATTACCCAAAAGTTGATCGACCGTGTTCGCCAGCAGCAACGGGAGCAACATGATCGGGCTTTCCAGTCCCTTACCGATCGGGAATTGGAGGTCCTTGGCCTCGTGGCGGCAGGGAAATCGAACGCCCAGATCAGTGAGGCGCTCTACTTATCCGAAAAAACAGTTGGCCATCACGTCAGCGCCATCCTGGGCAAGTTGGGTGTTATGAATCGCATCGAAGCCGCCAATTACGCCAACGAGCATCACATCCAGAATTTGCTTCGCAAGGATTAATACTTCCAAATCCTTGGGGTTTTGAATATTTAAAACTTTGTGCCCTTTGCGTCTTTGTGGTTTTCCTGGTTATGGTAGACTGCCCAATAACTTATGGCTACCTCGCGTTCCGCCCAGATGGTAAACCGCCTCCGCAATCTGCAAGCCGTGGCGCCCGACATCATCGCCTCGGCCGTGGTCACCGCCGACGGCCTCACCCTGGCTTCGGCGCTGCCTTCCGATGTCGAGGAGGAACGCATCGCGGCCATGTCCGCCGCCATGCTAAGCCTGGGTGAACGCATAGCTGCCGAGCTGCAGCGTGGCGAGCTCGAAGAAGTCTACATCCGTGGTGACGAAGGCATGGTCTTGCTCACCGCTGTGGGCAGAGACGCTGTGCTGACTGCCCTCTCCCGCAATGAGGCAAAATTAGGTATCATATTCCTCGAGATGCGCAGAGCCGCAGTTGATTTGGAAGCGTATGTATCATAAGGAATCCGATCAAGACCAACTTGCATTCTTCTCCTTCAGGGAGGGGCTCTTAGCGCCCCTCCCTGTTCTTTTAATTAGCGAAAACCTTGCGAAGGTTGGACTTGAAGACAACGAGAATTTATATCCAACCTTCGCAAGGTTGAATCGCCGTAGGGCGACGCATGCGTCGCCCACAATAAACGGCGCAAGCCGCTTATTGTCATTCCGAGCGGGTCTGGAAATCCGCATCAAAGTAAAAGTAATCTCAGCGAGGAATCCCAATTACGCCGTCTTCGGAAGAACTGAATTCTGCAGCCCAAGTCCACATCATTCATTCGCTTCACCCCAATAGGAATAATCATGAAGGAGGAGCCAGCCATGGACATAAAATACGTGTTTATCACCGGTGGCGTAGTCAGTTCGGTGGGCAAGGGTGTCACCTGCGCCGCCATTGGCCGCTTGCTTAAGGAGCGCGGCCTTAAAGTCGCCATCCAGAAGCTGGACCCCTACATCAACGTTGACCCTGGCACCATGAGTCCGTACCAGCACGGTGAAGTCTACGTGTTGCAGGATGGTGCAGAAACGGATCTCGACCTTGGCCACTACGAACGCTTCGTGGACGAAGATTTGACCCGCGTATGCAACGTAACCACCGGCCAGGTCTACGCCGACGTGATCACCAAGGAGCGCCGCGGCGATTACCTGGGCGGCACCATCCAGGTGATCCCGCATATCACCAACGAGATCAAACGTCGTATCGCCCTGGTGCCCAAGGAAACCGGTGCCGAGGTGGTATTGGTGGAAGTAGGCGGCACAGTGGGGGATATCGAATCCTTGCCCTTCATCGAGGCCCTACGCCAAATGCGCACCGACGCCGGACGCGATAACACCTTCTATATCCACACCACCTGGCTGCCACACATCGGCGCCACTAACGAGCTGAAGACTAAACCGACCCAGCACTCTGTGCGCGAGCTACGCTCTCTGGGCATTTCGCCGAACATGATAGTCGCCCGCGCCGACACCCACATCCCCGCGGACCTGTGCGCCAAGATCGCCCAGTTCTGCGACGTGGACCAGGAAGCAGTGGTGCCCATGCACACCACCGATGTGATGTACGAGGTTCCGTTGCTGCTGGAGAAGCTGGGCGTCGGTGATTATTTGATGAAGACTATGAATATCACACCGCGCCGCGAACCCCAGTGGAGCGGATGGGAGCAATTGGTTAAGCAGGCCCGCAAGAAGAAACCCGTGGTGCGCGTCGCTCTGGTTGGCAAGTATGTCGAGCTGCACGACGCCTACATGTCTGTGCGGGAGGCGTTGACGCACGCCGGCCTGTCTCTGGGCGTGCAGGTGGAGATCGATTGGGTGCACGCTTCCGAACTGGAGAAAGGCCGCGGCTGGGATGAAGTGCGCGCCGCGCACGGCATCCTGGTGCCCGGCGGTTTCGACAGCCGCGGCATCGAAGGCAAGATCCAGGCGGGTCAGTACGCGCGCGAGTACAAAGTCCCGTACTTCGGGCTGTGCCTCGGCATGCAAACCATGGCCATCGAATTTGCCCGCAACGTGCTCGGCTACTCAGAGGCGAACTCGACGGAGTTCGACCCGGCGTCGCCTTACCCGGTGATCGACCTGATGCCCGACCAGCGCGAGCTGGCCGATAAGGGTGCCACGATGCGCTTAGGCGTCTACCCCTGCCAGCTGAAGCCCGGAACGGTAGCCGCCCGTGCGTATGGCAACGGCCTGATCGAGGAGCGACACCGTCACCGCTTCGAGTTCAACAACGCGGCCCGCGAAGCTTTCGAGGAGCACGGCATGCGCTTCTCTGGGATCTCGCCAGACAATCGTTTGGTGGAGATCGCCGAGTTGGCCGATCACCCCTTTATGCTAGGGACGCAATTCCACCCGGAATTTTTATCGCGGCCCACGCGTCCGCATCCGTTGTTTGTGGCGTTTGTGCGCGCCATGATTGAGAAGGCTGGGATTAAACAGGCGGCAATCCCTGCGAAGCAGGAAGTGACCAGGGACCATTAACTCGTCATTCCGAACGAGGGCGCCTAGCGTCGCCTTTAGCGACGCTGCCTGAGGAAGAATCCCTTTTTAAACGAGTGGCCGTTAAAAAAGGGTTATTCAGAAGAGATCACTATAAGGATTCCTCACTGATCTTGATCTTCCTTGGGCACTGATTTATAAACCCGTTTCGGAATGACACAATAGGAGTGAAACACAAAAGCGCAAAAGAGGCGCTTTTGTGTTTCTGCGCGATGAGCGTTATGAATAATGAGAAAATATTCGTTTGCATCCAGTTTCTGCATTTTTCCATCTTGTCATTTCGCGCGAGGGCGGTTTGAGTCTTTTTAAAGGCGCAGCCCTGGGAATGACAAGGGGAGGGGATCCACAAAAGCGCAAAGGAAGCGCTTTTTGTGTGCCTGGCATGATGATGTGTGAAACGCAGTAAAATCCTTTCCATCAAAACAATATTCCATCGGAGAATTCATGGCTAATCCCAAGATCCAATCCATTCACGCGCGGCAGATCCTGGATTCGCGCGGCAACCCCACTGTAGAAGTCGATGTGCGGCTGGAGGACGGCGCATTCGGGCGCGCCGCGGTCCCATCGGGCGCGTCGACGGGAATCCATGAGGCGCTCGAGCTGCGCGACGGCGACAAATCGCGCTATCTTGGCAAGGGCACTACCAAGGCGGTTGCCAATGTCAACGGCGCCATAGCCGCGGCGCTCAAGGGCGCCGACGCGTCCCAGCAGAAGGAATTGGATGACAAGCTGATCGCGCTGGATGGCACGCCCAACAAAGCCAAGCTGGGCGCCAACGCCATTCTCGGTGTCAGTATGGCCGCGGCGAAAGCTGCGGCCGCGTCCGCAGGGATGCCGCTGTACCGTTTCCTCGGAGGAGAAAAGGCGGCGTTGCTGCCCGTCCCGATGATGAATATCCTCAACGGCGGGGTGCATACCGGCTGGCAATCCACCGATTTTCAAGAGTTCATGGTGATGCCACTGGGCGCGCCCACGTTCGCCGAAGGGCTGCGCTGGGGTGTGGAGGTGTATCACAATCTGCGCGCCGTGCTCAAAGACAAGGGCTACACGACGCTGGTCGGCGATGAAGGGGGCTACGCTCCCGCGCTGAAATCCAACGCCGAAGCCATCGAAGTGATCTTGCAGGCCATCGAGAAGGCCGGCTACAAAGCGGGGGAGCAGGTTTGCCTCGCGCTGGACCCGGCGGCCAGCGAACTCTTTGATGAAGATAAGAAGAGCTACCACCTGCGCAAAGAAGGCAGGCACCTGAGCACCCCCGAGATGGTGGAATTTTGGACTTCATGGACCAAGCAATACCCCATCGTGTCGCTGGAAGACGGACTGGCCCAGGAAGACTGGGATGGCTGGAAGGCGTTGACCAGGCAGATCGGCGCCAAGGTGCAGTTGGTGGGCGACGACCTGTTGGTCACCAACCCGGCCTTCGTGCGCCGCGCCATCGAGGAAAAGGCTTGCAACGCGTTGTTGGTGAAGGTAAACCAGATTGGTAGTCTTGCGGAAACAATAGAAGCCGTGAGGCTTTGCCAACAGGCCGGCTGGGGCACGGTGACCAGCCACCGCTCCGGCGAGACCGAGGACAATACCATCGCCGACCTTGCGGTGGCCTTGAATATGGGCCAGATCAAGACCGGCGCCCCGGCCCGCTCGGATCGCACCGCCAAGTTCAATCAACTACTGCGCATCGAAGAAGAACTAGGCAGCAAGGCCAAATACGGCGGCTGGGACGTGTTGAAGCGGTAAGTACTTCCGCTCTTTTTATCTATAGATATTGCTACTGTTTCCCTCGCGCCAGGGAGGAAAGATATTATTCCGCGAGATGGGGCTTAAGGAGTAGCAATAACTTTTCGACCTCCTTCTGGCAGCAGATAGCTGGAATCCGCGCCTGGAGCGCCCGGCGCGCAATTAATTACACGAATTGGGAGCATTGGGGGAAAGAGGGCGGGTTGTCAAAGATTCTATTTCTGGGAAAAAGTAACTCGCGGCAATTTTCACAACCTGACAAAAATCAGGATGTTCCACAAATTATTTTCATCGTGTTTCGTTTCACAATCGCGCCAGCACGGCAAGAAAAAAATACCGGGGACATTTGTCACCCATAAGGGCTAACATCCTCCCGTTAACTTTTAGGTCTCTTTTCCCAATAATGAACAATAATCGCCGGCTCTCAGTTTGCCTTAGCATCAACGAGCCTTTTTGTGGCTTTATCGAAAATTTATGCGGAGGTTGTGCCCGCAAAGGAGCATAATTCGAGCTAATGAATTGAGATTATGAAACCTTCCACTCTATCCAAGCGCATAGGTTTGCTTCAGTGGGCAATGCCGCTCAGTATCGTCGTCTTGGCCACGTTTTTTCAACTGGGGCCGGCTCTCTATGTGCACGATAACTTTGGTCACGACATCCACTGGGGGGTTGAGATCTTGTTCTATGGGACGGTGGGACCCATAACGGTTTGGTTCGTGCTACGCCAGATCCGCCATTGGTTGGCCGAGAAAGAAGAGGCTGAAGCCGAAGTCTATCGCCTGAACGTGGAACTGCAGCAACGCGTCGACGAACGCACGCACGAGCTGCGCAAGAAAAACGAGGCTTTGGCAATTGCCAACGCAGACTTGCAGCAGCTCGACCGGATGAAGTCCGAGTTTGTTTCGCTTGTTTCGCACGAATTGCGCGCCCCGTTAACCAATATGCGCAGCGCGTTGGAGCTTATCGAAGGGGAGGAAAACCCATTGGACCAAAATGGCGCACCCATCCTGGCGATCATGAATGAACAGGTCAGCCGGTTGACCCGCATGGTGGACGAGGTGCTGAACGTTTCGCGGATCGAGGCGGGAGGATTAAACGTGAACCGCGCCGAGGTGGACGTCTTACAAGTCGCCGATCATGTATTCGATGAATTCTCTGCCCGACAAACGGGGCACCGTTTGCGGCGACCGCAGGGCGACCTGCATCCGCTGGTGTGGGCCGATCGGGACTTTCTTTACGAGGTCATTGCCAATCTAGTGGACAATGCGATGAAATATTCGCCGGTCGACAGCGATGTCACCCTGGCGGTGGCGGTTCAGGATGGAGAAAGCATCATTTCCGTTAGCGATCAGGGTCCGGGTATTTTTGACCAGGACCGGAAACGAATTTTCGAGAAATTCCACCGACTGGATTCGAAAGATTCAAAGGAAACCTATGGTTACGGCCTTGGTTTGTACATCAGCCGGCGATTGATCGAAGCAATGGATGGCAGGATTTGGGTGGAGAGCCAACCCGGCGAGGGGGCCACGTTCAAGATTGCTCTGCCCCTGTCCTCCAAGTTCAGGCGCCAACCTGAACGCCAAACCGTCGAGCTAAGCGAAGGGCGATGAGATGATGAAGTCAGCGGATGCTGTTGTGAAAGCAAAAAAAATCCTAATCATCGACGACGACCAAACCCTGCTCAACCTTCTGGTCAAGCATTTCGCTAAGGCGGATTTTCAAGCGGCAAAGGCTTCCAACGGCCTCGACGGCCTGCAGGCTTTTTACGATGACAAAATCGACCTGGTCATCCTGGACGTGATGATGCCAAGGATGGACGGATGGACCGTTTGCGGAAGGCTGCGCGAGGTCTCCGATGTGCCCATTCTCATGCTGACCGCCAAGGCAGATGAACGGGACCGGTTGCGGGGTTTCCGCCTGGGGGTGGATGATTTCGTGGCCAAGCCTTTCAGCGCCGCCGAGTTGATAGCCCGGGTAGAGGCAATCCTCAACCGTAGCCAGCGCGGCCAATCGGAAACCCGCCAGGCCCCGGTGGTACGCGGCGATTTGGTGATCGATCTTGCCGAACGACGCGTGAGCCGCGCCGGGAAATTGATCCATCTCACCCCGATCGAATTCCGGGTGCTGGCTGCCCTGGCCGAACGGCCGGGCCACATGCTTGCCCCGGAAACACTCCTGGCTAAAGTGTGGGGCAGCGAATATGCCGATGACCTGGAAAATGTCAAGCGCTACATCCATTACCTCAGGCAAAAACTCGAACTGGAGCCCACGAAACCTCAATTGATCATGACCGAACGCGGCTTCGGTTATTACCTGAACTAATTCTTTCTGCCTGTGACCAGGCGCCAGGGGGAATTCGCACTGCTTAATCCCCTCGCTTCTCACCCGTTTCGAACTATCGAGTGCTAACCTGATTCCAGCGGCCAACCATGGCGGAACCGTCTGGCTTCCATCAGCTTGCACAGCTGCAGCATGAGCTTGCAGCCAATGAGCATCAACTCTCCGAGTTGGAGGTAATTCTCGCGGACTACGGCGAAGAACGCGCCCGGCTGGTGCGCGAGATTGGCCGGTTGCAGACCCGGCTGCGCGACCTGGAAGAACAAAGGCGATCGGAATTCCCGCATGGAAAGGTTGAACCCATCAGGAGAAAAAATGATCGCTAAACTGCTTGCCGTTTTTGCTTTGGCCGGTTTGGTGCTGGCAGCCTGCGGCCCCTCCGCGTCTTCCCAAGCTGGGCCCGACACCGCGGCGCAGGGCAAGAGCCAATTTGATGCCTTTTGTGCGAGCTGCCACGGGGGCGACGGGACTGGCAGCGCTTCGGCGCCTTCCATTTTCGGTCATGATTCCGAAGAGATCATGAGCCAGGTTCGCAATCCGGCAGGCAATATGCCGACCTTTTCTTCCACCTTGCTGCCTGATAGCGACCTAGAGCTCCTGGTGCAATATGCGCTCAGTTTGGACTCCGAGCGAAAGGAAACCCATGCCGACATCATGCCGAGTGATGAAGAAAAAGCGCACTTGATGGCGGCTTATGCAGCAATCAATGACTCCGAAACCGTGGATAGCGAAGTGGCCATCAATCATCTCCAACAGGCGATGGCCCTGACCACTGATGAGGCTGCCGCCGTGTATGACGAAATGATCCAGGCGATTGAGTTTGGGGACACGCATGATGTAAATCATGAATTGGAAGAATTGTTAGGCATGGCGGAAGACTAGAAGAGTCAGCATTGCGAGTGAAATTAGAAAAAAACGACCTGAGGATTATCTAAAAAATGGCAGATCAAAAAATCAACAGACGTGAATTCCTAAAGCTGGCCGGCCTGGGCACGGCGGCAGCAGTTATTGCCGCTCCAAAAGTCGGCGAAGTCGTCGGCCCTGCACTGCGTTCCGCGCTGCGCGGCAGCGCTCACCCCGGAGACACCGGCGGAGGCAATCACCGTTGGGTGATGGTCATCGACCTGGCGCGCTGCGACGGCTGCGGGGCCTGCACCGACGCCTGCTCGGCGATGCACATGGTTCCCACAGGGCAGGAGTGGATCAAAGTCTACAAAATGCAGCACCCCACATTGGAAAGTTCCTATTTCTTCCCGCGCCCCTGTATGCATTGCGACAATCCTCCCTGCGTGAACGTGTGCCCCGTGGATGCCACCTACAAACGCTCGGATGGCCTGGTGCTGATCGATCAGGATCGCTGCATCGGTTGCCGCATCTGCATGGCCGCCTGCCCGTATTCCGCTCGCTATTTCAACTGGGCCGAGCCGCCTCATACCGAGCAAGAACTGGCCGAAGACTATTCCGTCGAGATGAACATGCCTCATCGAAAAGGGGTGGTCGAAAAGTGCCTGTTTTGCCCCTCGCTCACCAGCCAGGGCCTGCTCCCGTCTTGCGTGAGCGGCTGCCCAATGGGCGCCATCTATTTTGGCGATGAGAACGAGGACGCCGTAACCAACAGCCAGGGTGAAACCCTGCGGTTCAGCGACCTGCTGGTCGAGGGGGCTGCTGAACGCCACCTGGAAGAACTTGGCACGGAGCCGCGCGTTTGGTACCTGCCGCCGCGCACCATGCAAGCCCAGGCGCCATCCGAACAATTATCCGCCGACCATCCCGCCGCTCAAGGGTAAAGGTACGCACACATGACTACGACGATTGCCGGCTCTGCGAAAAAGGCTTCAGCAGGTTTGGAAAGCCTCAATTCACAAGAAAGGACATTGCTTGCCCCGGTCGTTAAATGGGGGCGGGGCACCTACCTTACCATCGGCGCGCTGGGCGCCGTCGTCCTGGTGGGTATCTATGCCTACTTTGTCCAATGGCAAACCGGTTTATCCGTGACTGGGATGGGCGATACCGTATCCTGGGGGCTTTACATCACCAACTTCGTATTCTTCATCGGCATCAGCCACGTGGGGGCGCTGCTGTCTTCCATTCTGCGGCTGACCGGAGCCCAATGGCGGCATCCCATCACGCGCATGGCGGAAGCGATTACCTTCGCCGCCCTGTTGATGGGCGCGCTGATGCCCATCATCGACCTGGGACGCCCGGAGCGCGTGCTGAACCTGTTGCTGCATGGACGCTTGCAGTCGCCGATCCTTTGGGACATTCTCTCCATCACCACCTACCTGACCGGTTCGACTATTTTCCTGCTCTTGCCGTTAATCCCCGATATGGCTCTGCTGCGAGACAAATTCACCAACGCACCTTTCTGGCGGCGTTGGATATACAAGCTGTTCTCCTTTGGCTGGCGCGGGACTCCTGAGCAGCACGCGCGCCTGGAGCGTGCCATGAATGCCATGGCCGTATTGATCCTTCCGGTCGCCATCATGGTGCACACCGTCGTCTCGTGGATCTTTGCCATGACATTGCGTCCCGGCTGGAACTCCACGATCTTTGGGCCGTATTTCGTCGCCGGCGCCCTGGCCTCGGGAGCCGCCTCGGTGGTGCTGGCCATGGTTGTTTTCCGCAAAATGTATCACCTTGAAGAATTCATCACCCTGCGCCACTTCAAGAACATGGCGACTCTGGTTTTGACGCTGGATCTGACTTACCTTTACTTCAATATTTCTGAATACGTCACCCTGGCCTACAAGATGGAATCGTCCGATAAGGCCTTGCTGACCGATCTATTCAGCGGCTCGTATGCAGGCATGTTTTGGTTTACGCAAATCCTTGGCCTGCTCGTCCCGGCCTTCCTGCTTGCATTTTCGATGATGAAACCGATCGAGTGGTTGAAGCGCATTCATTTGTTGCGCCCCATCCCCCTGGCGGCCGCTGCCGTTGCTTTTATCGCCGCTTCCTTCGCCCCGGCGTTCTTCCAATCCATGGTTGGCCTTGACCTGGCTCCGCTGGCCTTGGTCCTGCGCATTGGTGGCTTGATTCTGGCCGGTTTATTTGCCGTTTCATTGATCCCCGTGCTTCAGGCTCGGCCCATCGCCATTTTCGTGATTGCCTCGAGCCTCATCGTCATTCAGGCCTGGGTGAAGCGTTTCATTATCGTTGTTCCCGTCATGGAACATCCCTTCCTCCCGAATTCAGCTATCAGCGAAGTGCTTTACCGCCCAACCTGGATCGAATGGGCCATCACCGCGGGCTCTATGGCCGGTTTCCTGCTGATTTATTTCTTTATCTCGCGCATGGTCCCCATTGTCTCGGTGTGGGAGACGCTGCACCAGCGCAAAGCGGAAGAACCCGTTCGAGGTTTCAGCCCTGCTTTGAAGCAACCCGCCACCACATCTTCCCCAGAGGTGTAACTATGTTGCGAAAATTAATCCCCGCGCTCGTTCTGGCCTTTCTGGTCGCAACGGTCAGCCCGCTTTCCGTGCAGGCCTATTCGCACACCATCACCATCTCCGTCAGTAAAGACGGCTTCGATCAATCCGGCAACTATATGATCGAGGTCGAGGCGGGGCACCAGATCACCATAACCTTCAACTATGACGAGCACCTAGACCAGGATAATCCCCACGAGATCCAGATCGTGGGTCGCGGCCTGAATCTGCCCACGGTAACTCTCAGCCGCGAACATCCCACTGCTTCCATCACCTTCACGCCCACCGAAACGGGGATCCTGCGCATTTTATGCGTCATCCCCTGTATCGGCATGGACCATCTCCTGGGTGGGGCCATCCGAGTTGTGGAGCCGCATACATCTGGCGCCCTGACTTTCCTGTCCATCGAACTCGAGCCCCGCGGCGATGGCAGTAACCTGGCGCGCGCCGTGCTGCAGGACGCGCGCGGCAAGCCGATCGGCGACGTGCCCATCCTCTTTACGCTCGCCACCGCGGTCGGGGGCGAATTGGAACTGGGTGGGCCGATCACTATCGAAAACGGCAGCGCGGTGATCGCCATTCCGGCAATGCCGGGGAAGACGTTAAAGGTCACTGCCCAGTTCGAAGGCGGAGGCGGGTTTGGATTTGCGCAGACATCCGCTGAGATTTCCGCATCCGAAGAATCTGTGGTCTACGTTCCCAGTGCGCTCTCGTCGCCTACACCCCCGCTGTCTTTGGCCCTCATTCTGTTTGTTGTGCTGGGTGGGGTGTGGGCTGTATTTGGCACCGTGCTCTATCAGGTCTTCCGCATTCAACGAGGCTGACCAGGATCACTGGAGGTACGCAAATGAAAATCTACATGGATCGCACCCAATGTTCCTGCTGGCTGGGAGCTTGCGAAGCCAGTTTCGGCGCCAAGCTGCTCAAGGCCAGAGGCGCAGGCTGGAATTTCGAACCCGGCGGATGCATCGTCGAATCCGTTGACGATGGCCATAACGAGGCTACTTTCTATATCAAAGATTGGGATGGAAGCAAGCTCCTGGTTTTGGATGAAGGGAATTGGCCCGAGGCTTTCGATTCCTGGCAGCTGCTCTGCGAGAGACAGGACGCGCAAGTTACTTCGGGCGCCGAGGGGGAAACCAAGGTCGAAAGGAGTCCACATATGGTGGTGAACTAGCCTAATCGCTGGATTACCGAAAATAATTTTTTCAACTATCAAAGGAGACAGAAAATGAAATCGAAGTTGTTTGTTTTTCTCATTGCTGCGGGCTTGCTGCTGGTGCTCGCCGCCTGCCAGCCGGCGGCCGGGGCCGGCGGCACCCAGAACTTCACCGTCATCATGGGTGAAGGCGAAGTGATTGGCGAAGTGGACGGGGCAGAGGCTTTGACCGGCGAGTACCATCGCTGGGAACCCAACGTCCTCGTCGTCCATAAGGGTGACAACGTCAACTTGACAGTGATGAACCCGCGCAAGAACATCCATTCCTTCTTCCTGCCCGGATACAACCTGGACACGGGTCCGCTCGAAGCGCGCACAGGCGAGGTCACATTGGAATTCACCGCCGATCAGTCCGGCGTCTTCCAATGGATGTGCAACATCCCTCAGGACGCCGCCGAGGGTGAGTGCGACGCCGACCATGGCACCATGGTTGGCTACCTGATCGTGCTCGAGAACTAGCCGGTTCGCCCAAAGCCAGCGGAGGCGGCGTTGGCCGCCTCCGCTGACGGGCTGGTAAGCGGAAAATGTTCGTACCCAGGAAGACTTTTTTCCTTGCGTTTGCGCTGATCGGGGTGAGCGGGCTTTGGTTTGCCGCCGCGCGGCAGCCAAGCCCAGTGGACGCGCTCATCCCGGGCCCGCAGCCCGGCCTGCTGGCGCCGGATTTCAGCCTGCAGACCCTGGATGGAGAGCTCGTTAGCTTATCCGAATTTAGGGGGCAACCGGTGTTGGTCAATATGTGGGCGAGCTGGTGCACGCCGTGCAAATATGAGATGCCCGCCATTCAGCAAGCCTACGAGGAATTCAGCGATCAGGGCTTTATGGTGCTGGCGGTGAATCTAACCAAAAAAGACATGCTCAGCTCGGTGGAAGCTTTCGTTGAGGAACATGAGCTGACCTTCCCCATCCTCCTTGATCAGGATGGCCGGGTGGAGGAGGCCTACCAGTTGCGCGGGCTGCCCACCTCCTTCTTCATCGATGGCGATGGGATCATCCAAGCGGTGGTGATTGGCGGGCCGATGACCGTAGAGGTGCTGCGCGAACGCGTGGGACAAATCCTGGGGGACTCGTAACCTTTGCGCCCGTCTGCCGCCGGGCGGCAGGTGGCCGGATGAGAAACGTGGTTGTTTCGATACTTAGCGTCAACCGAGCATGCCGCCTTTTGGCGCGCAAATAAACATCAATGCGGGGGGCCGTTTTGCCCACGGAATTACACATTGACAGTACACACTCTTCATGTGTATCATTGGGTCAGTGAACGTTAAGCAAAAGCTTCGCCGTCTGCAGGTCCTGCTGGATGATGAGCAGCAGAAATACCTTGCCCGCGTATCTAAAAAGAGCGGAAAGAGCGTGTCTGCCTTGATCCGCGAACTGGTAGGCGAAAAGATGCGTACCGCCAAAGAAGCCAGGCTTCACCAGGCGGCACGCGAACTGCGCGCTACTTATGCGGCCGATGAGGACCTAACCACCTTCACCGACCTTGATGCCGAAGACTGGCATGCGTAGGGGCGAGATCTGGCAGGTCAATCTCGACCCAAGCATCGGGTCGGAAATTCGCAAATCGCGCCCGGCTGTCATCGTCAGCCGGGATTCCATAGGCATTCTTCCTCTCAAGATCATAGTGCCCATTACCGGTTGGCGCGAAGAGTTTGCCAAAGCTCCCTGGCTGGTTCCCCTGGATCGCAACCCCAAGATAGGCCTGGTTAAGAAATCTGCCGTGGATTGTTTTCAGGTGCGCTCGGTCAGCGAACAGTGCCTGGTGAAAAAAGTGGGCGAATTGGGGGTGGAGCAGATGCGGCAAATCGAAACTGCCTTGGCGCTGACCCTTCACCTCGATTGACAGCAATCGGCAACCCGTTGGTGGAGGGTAAGTCTAATTCTATACTTGCATAATACATCCGCCCTCTGCTCCGTTCTCAGCGGCAAGAAAAAGAAAGGAGATTGCCATGCTTAGTTGGGCGTTAACATTCCTAGTTATAGCTCTGATCGCAGCCGCCTTAGGCTTCACGGGGATCGCCGGCACCTCCGCAGGCATTGCGCAGGTCCTGTTCGTGATCTTCCTGATCATGTTCGTTATTTCGCTGATCATGGGGCGGCGCCCGGTCGCCTAGCGAGCGCTTGCGTCGCAAGGGAAGCGACGCGTTGGAGATGCTTTGCGTGGCAAAAGAGACCACGCGTTCGGCTTTGCCGACTGGCAACATCCACAGATAGTATGAATAAGAGCCGCCTCGGCGGCTCTTATTTTGGGTTAGAGGAAAGGGGCTACTTTCCCGGGCGGTGATAGATGAGGAAGGACCCGCTCTCTGTGTATAACCCTTCCCTGTTCCATTCCAGGGTGGCAAACAGCTCATCGCCCAAAATCTGCCAGCCTTCAAAAATATAAATGCCAGTTGACCCGGCACAGAGTGCTTCCAGCCGTTGATCCCCCGTACCCAACACCCCGCAAACTTGGTCGCTGTGCCGTTCGAAAAAAACCAGGTCCCAGTGGGAAACCTGGTCGGGACTAATTACAAGGCCGGGATTGCAATTACCCCCGAAAGCAAAAAGATCGCGGCTGTCAGCATCGAAACGCACATTAAGATCGGTAAGTTTGAACGTCACTTCGCCGCTATCAACGTGAATGGACTTTTCGATGGCCCAGCTGAGTCCGCTCACGCTGAATTTGCCGTCTTCGAAGCCGCTGGCAGGGTAAATGATTGTGGTGCAACCTTCCAGGACCGCGGAGAAATCCTCGTGCACCAAGGGAGCTTCCCCAGACAGGACGAAGTCGGTGAGGCGGATGGGAACGGATGCGCTCACCGAAACCCTGATCTCTCCCGAGCCGCCGGCATCGCCCCCGGCGGCCGGCCCGGTAGAGGTGGACGTAAACTCCAGTTCGAAGCGCAAGCATTTCTCAGTGAGCTGTCTGGCGCGTTGCAAAAGCGCGGAGGACGAGGCGCTTTCTTCACCAAGTCCCAGGGCTTCGCGCGTAAGCTGCATTTGCCGCTCAAGGCCAAGCAAGATAGGGATCATGCGATGCACCACATGTTCGTTGACGCACATGTTGTATTCTTCCTGCAGGCAGATACCTGCCACCTTTTCCACCAGGGCGAGATAATCCAGCTCGACGATGCGATCGGCGAGTCCAACTTTTCTCATCAACTGCGCATAGTGCCCATAGATATCAATGGCCAGGCGTCCCTTCGAACAGCTCTCCCCGGAAATATCCAAATACACTTTGACGTACCTAACGTAATACTCCTGGAAGATCTTGGCCAATTCGCTCGAATATTCGGGGGCTAGCGGTTTTCTCCCCTCCAATTGCTGGCGCTGGCGTTCGCGCTGCGTCATTTCCGCCACTTTGTTGCTCAATTCCCGGACCACCGCTCCGCCGCGTTGCGGAAGGACAGCCGCGATATTCTCCAGGTTGCCGGTGCCCACGAAATAGCCACTGAAATGTAGCAGTTGAATTTTTATTTCGCTGCTATCGATATCCGGCAAGGCCAGAGAAAGATCCTGCCCATCCGCCGCATAACCAAAAAATACCTGCTGATCAATGGGGATCTCGCGTGCAGGAATTATGGTCAGCGTGGCGAAGTTAAACAAGCTCAACCCTTCCGACTCCAGTTGTACGCCGGGGCCTGGTTCAAGGCCAGCAGGCAACCCTGAGAACTCTGCAGGGGTCATGGTGATCTCAGTTTCATAGATCAGCGCGTCATCCGGAATATCCAGCGTATAAGTAGTGCCGTCGGCCCCAGTGGTGGTCAAACTGCCGCCGGTAATTGGGATCACCTGGCTAACCGCATGAGAATTATCCAGGGTCACATCGATGTTGACGGGTTCAACTTCCTCCACCTCCTCGACATGGTTTTCGGTCGAAGACGGTGTTTCGATCTGTTCTGCGGAACCACACGCGGTTAATAACAAAAACAGGGCGACCAACCACATTTTGGCGAATTTCATATTGACCTCTTTGTTATTTTAGCTGAATACCGCAAAGCCGGGATCGGCAACAAAAAGAGCCGCCGAAACGCGGTTACTTTTTTGTTTGCAGTTACACGATGCCGGGGTAAGGCCCTTGTTTTTGTGCCAGATCCGTACTGGGCTTTTTCGCGTTTGCTTATCTACTCTTTACCAAACAAATCCTTCACTGATTCCGCCGCGGCTTCAAGGCTAGCGCCGTCCTCTTTGAGCACGGCAACAGTTTTTGCGGAAATCAAGCCGTAAAGCACTAGATCTCCGTCATTTACTCCTAAGTCCTGGGCTAATTTTTCCATAGGGATCTCAGCCCACTCAAAAGCAAGGTCTCCAGGAACCGCCTTGTGGGTAGACAGCATCGGAAATTTACCGATAGGAGCAAGCATATACTTTACCGGCTCCCCCTGACGCACCTTAAGCCATAACTGTAGCTGGTCAATTGGAATTTCTGGCCAGGGCAGGCTGATTTCATCATCATCGAACATCTTTTCCTCCTAGCTCGGGTTACGCAACGATCTTATATTATGACCGTTTGGCCCTCAGCGCAACTAGCCGCCCTAAAACCTAATGTCCTCCTTGCTTGACAAACTAGCATATATGTTCTATTATTTACTCTATATTAGAACACTAGTTCGGAGGCAAGGAGGGCCGAGTTGCGTGGCAATCTTGCCTTCTGTAGTTGCGAGGGATGCGTTGCGTAGCAACCACGACGAAGCAATTCCCAGCATGGCATAGGAGATAGACCAATGGCGAAAAAAGTCAAAATAACCGATCTCAAAGTCGCCCCGGAGACAAGGGAAGCTACGCTTCCCGCAGTTGCGAGGAGGCATTCAGCCGACGAAGCAACCTCCTCCAATGGGCATAACCCTGAACAAGATGCGCGCCTCAAGACCCTGCAGCGCACCCTGGACGACATCATGAAGCGCTACGGCGAAGGTGCCATCATGCGCCTGGGCGAAGCCAAAGGCATGGCCGTGGAGGCCATCTCCACCGGCTCCATTTCGCTGGACCTGGCGCTGGGCGTCGGCGGCCTTCCCCGCGGGCGGGTGACCGAGATCTACGGCCCCGAATCCTCCGGCAAGACCACCCTCTGCCAGCACCTGGTGGCCGAAGTGCAGAAGCGCGGCGGCACCGCCGCCTTCATCGACATGGAGCACGCCCTCGATCCCACCTACGCCTCGCGCTGCGGCGTGAACTTGGACACCCTGCTCATCGCCCAGCCCGACACCGGCGAGCAAGCCTTGGAGATCGCCGAGGCGCTGGTGCGCTCCGGCGCGGTGGACCTGGTGGTGGTCGACTCGGTGGCGGCGCTGGTGCCCCGCTCCGAGATTGAAGGCGACATGGGAGATGCCACCATGGGCATGCAGGCCCGCCTGATGTCGCAGGCACTGCGCAAACTCTCCGGCGCCATCAAGCAAACCAACACCGCGGTGGTCTTCACCAACCAGTTGCGCCAGAAGATCGGCGTCATGTTCGGCAACCCGGAGACGACAACCGGCGGCATGGCGCTCAAGTTTTATTCCTCCGTGCGCCTGGACGTGCGCCGCATTCAATCCATCAAGACCGGGCAAGACGTAGTCGGCAACCGCACGCGAGTGCGCGTGGTGAAGAACAAAGTGGCGCCGCCATTCCAGACTGCCGAGTTCGATATCATGTACAACGAAGGCATTTCCAAGAGCGGCGACCTGCTGGATCTCGCCGTGCTGTACGAACTGGTGGTCAAGCGCGGTTCCTTCTACAACTACGGGGACGAGCGCCTGGGCCAGGGACGCGAATCCGCCAAGGAATATTTGCGCGACCACCCCGATCTGGCGGAGGCCATCGAAAGCCAGATCCGCGAAAAGGTGCTGACCGCGCAGCCCGCCATGTTCGCCGGCGAAGAAGACGCTGAGCTTGCCCCCGCCGAAATTCTCGAGGACCTGGAACCCGCCGAGATATAAATCACGAGATCCGAGACGGGAAATGGGTGTCTCGCCCATTTTCTGTCTCAATTCAATTTGTCATTCCGAGCGGGTATGAAGACCCTCACCAAAACAAAGACGATCTCAGCGAGGAATCCCTAAAGCGCGGTCTTCGGAATAATCGAGTCCCGCACGCCAAGTTAAATGTGCTGCAACCTCTAGCGTTGTATACTGAGGGGAGAAATGTTCAACATTATCGGTTGGAACCAACTTAAAAAGAGCGCTCCTGTGAGGAGCTTGCTGCTCACCGTGGGCGTTCTTTTATTCGTAGCCGCCTGCACGCGTTCGGCGCTGCCCGCCAACCAGGCGCCGTTCGTCGCCCCGACCCTGATCGGCAACGCCACCCCGCTCATATTAGAAACGCACACCCCGATGCCGGCAACGGCGACGCCGCCCTGCGAGAACGACCTGGTCTTCATGCAAGACATCACCGTTCCAGACGGCCAGCATTTCCTCGCCGGCCAGCCCATCGTCAAAACCTGGCAAGTGCGCAACGATGGCAGCTGCGCCTGGGGGCGCGGCTACTCCCTGCGCCTCGTGGATGGCATCGCCATGGGCGCCATTGACCGCCAGGCCCTGCCTGAAGCCGTGCCCGGCGACGTAGTGGAAATCACCATCCAGTTCACTGCGCCCCAGCAACCGGGCACCTACCGCTCTGCCTGGAAGGCTCACGACCAGATCGAGCAACCCTTTGGCGTCCAGATCTACGTAGAGATCATCGTGGAATAAGAGCCTTGCGAAGGTTGGACTTGAAGAGAAGCTTGATATAAATCCAACCTTCGCAAGGCTGAACCGCATGCGCCACCAACGAATCCAACCGCCATTGCACTCATGCCTTTTTGTCCTTCCGAGCGGGTAGGAAATCAGTATCAAAGCCGAGGCAATCTCAGCGAGGAATACCTAAAACCAAGTGTTCGGAATAACCACGTTCCACTATTCAAGCAATCATGCGCTCACCGACAAATCCCACCGCCATCAAATTCCAGGACACCCTGAAACAACTTGGCCTCAGCGGCCAGGTCGTTGAATTCGATCAAACCACGCGCACCGCCGCCGACGCAGCCGCAGCCATCGGCTGCGAAGTGGGGCAGATCGTCAAATCGCTGATCTTCAAGACAAAAAACAGCGGTAGCGCTGTTTTGGTCTATACCAGCGGTTCGAACCGCGTCAGCGAGCTACGGGTAGAGTCCGTTGTGGGCGAAAATCTCGGCAAGGCCGATGCGGATTTCGTGCGCTCGGCGACGGGTTATGCCATCGGCGGCGTGCCGCCTTTTGGCTATCGGCCACTGCCGCATACCTTCTTGGATGAAACGCTGCTCGGCTACGAAACCATCTGGGCGGCGGCCGGGACGCCGAACGCGGTCTTCCCGCTGACGCCCGCGGAACTGGTGCGGCTGACAGGCGCGAAAGTGATCAAGGTCGCATAGGAGCGAAGATGAGCCAAACGTTCAAAGAATTTCTCAAGCTGTTGCCACACTATCAAAACCTCAAGCATCAAATGCTTGAGATCCTGAGCGACGAAGACCTGGCACACACCATTCCCGGCAGCCCCAGCCTGGGCGCTTTGTGCAAAGAGATGGGCGAGATACAGCAGTCCTACATCGACTCGTTCAAGAGCTTCAAGTTGAATTTTAGCTATCGCAACCCCGATGCGACTCTGACTACGAGCACCGCAGCCCTGGCGGCCTGGTACGCCGACTTGGACAAAGAAATGCAGGCCATCCTGGAATCCTTCAGCGACGGCGACCTGGAGACCAAGCGCGTTGGCCGCGGCAACTGGATGGTTCCCATCGAGTTAAATCTGGATATCTATTTGCAGGCGGTGCTTATCTTCTGCGGCAAGGCCTGGGTGCATCTTCATGCCCTGGGCAAGGAATTGCACGAGCAGTGGGTCGACTGGATTGGCTGAAAGCTTGATGGGCGCTGGGGGATTACTCAGGAAAGCCGGCGAAAGCAATGAAAGCCATTCTGATTAACCGCCTGAATGTCTTTCTTTGGTTGGCTTGGCCAGCCCTGATTTTCGGCCTCTTTGGCCTTCGGGGTGTGATCCCCAGTTCATTCTTTGCCGATCTCTTTAACACTCAATATGTACTGTTATTGCTCAGACCCCTCTATTATCTTTCCATTGCCCTGTCCCTGGCTGTCTTTATACTGTATGCCGTTGAGCGGCGCAGCCGCTTCGTCTCCTTAGTTCAGACCTTAAGGCAGAATGCGTTCCTGATCGGGGCTAATCTGATTGTGGCTCTGCCTTTTATGTATTTGATCACGACCAAGCGCCTTCATCTGGATTTTTGGCTGGATGAGCTAATTTCGATCCGGAGACACATCGTCACAACCATGGACAGGGCCCTCTTCTGGTATCCGGTCCCCAATAATCACGTCTTTATAAACGCCCTTTCGGGGATATATCTCCAGTTACTAGGCGCCAAGGATTTGCTTCATGTGCTTCAGACCCCCGAGATATTGCGCATTTTCTATTTATTGTTCAGCCTTGCCGCCGTTGCGGTTGCCGCCTTTACCGCGCATCGATTCATCGGAAGATATGCCAGCATCATTATTGTGATTCTGTGGACGACGACTATTGCGTTTCTAAACTTTGCCGCCCAAGTGCGCGGTTACGCGCCATCGCTCTTATTTGTTTCCGTATTGCTTTTGGCTATCCTTCAATACAAGAATCGTCCAACCCTAGCAACGGGCGCCGTGATTTTAGTTTTCTGTACTCTGTTGCTCTATACCATGCCCTCGAATCTTTATTTGCTTGGCGGACTGTTAATCTATTTTGGTCTGGCGGGGCTTTTGGCTCTGCGTTCCTCTCCCGGCAAGATATCCTTGAAGAGAGATGATATTTACGTTCTAAATCCCGCCCTGTCCATTTGTATTTTGATCGTATTGGGTTGTCTGCTTGCTGTAGTTTTCTATTTACCCATCCTCCACGATGTTTTGGATAACAAATACATCGTCACGATTGGCTTCTTACAGGGAACTGCCTTCACACATAGTTTCATAGAAGTCTTTTCCGCCTTTGGTTCCAACCGCTGGCTGGTGTTCGGATTAGCTCTCGCCGGTTTGCTGACGGGTATTTTTATCTCTACAAAACGAAGAAAGGAAATCTTAGCGTCTTCTGTTTTTTTGGGGTCCAGCATCCTTCTGCCCTTTTTGCTTAGCATGGCGCGGGGTGATGACCCTCCACCAAGAACTTTCCTTTTTTGCATGCCCGCTTTCTTCCTGTTGGCGACGCTGGGCTTGCACAACCTGTTTACTGCGATCTCGAAATCAGGAAAGAAGTGGATTGAAATCGCCCTAATATTTATGCTCTTCGTTTATGCGACTGCGGCTTTCTTCCTATACTATGGGAACATCTCCACTTTGATCCGACAGGTTTTGGTCACCGAAAATGTGGACTTCGTTGAATACCGGGACGAGCGACTTGCGGCCAGTGTTTATTTGGACCGTTATTCCGTCCGCGACGTGATCAATGAATTCTCCGATCGAGCCGATCCAGCCATCCCGGTTCTGATTGACGGCAACAATACTCGCTACGATTTCGCGCTCACCACTTATCTGGAAACTTACGAGATCGAGTACGAGACAGTCAGCAACATGGCCTCGATCACGGAACCTCGGGTGTATTTCTTCCTGTCCTACCCCGAAAAAAGTCTGGGCGAGCTGCGTGTCATCTTCCCCGTGGCGAGGTGCACGATCGTGACGCCAACACTGAGTGTCTATCGGGCTGTGGAGTGCACACTGCGATGACGAGCGTACGGAAAAATAACAAGGCGCCTGGCATTAGCCAGGCGCTTATTTGCTAAACTGTGCCTTCCTCCCAGGAGCTTAGATATTTCTCCTGTTTGGGGGTGAGTTTGTCGATGTGGATGCCCATCGCTTCCAGCTTGATGCGGGCGATCTCGCGGTCGATCTCTTCCGGCACTGGGTAGACCTGCTTGCCTAGCTTGTCGGCGTTCCTGGCCATGTACTCGGCGCTGAGCGCCTGGTTGGCAAAGGACATATCCATCACCGAAGCGGGGTGGCCTTCGGCGGCGGCCAGGTTGATCAGGCGGCCTTCGCCCAAAATATGGATGCTGCGGCCATCCTTGAGTTGATATTCCTCGACGAAGGGGCGCACCAGGCGCTTCTCCTTGGCCATCTTCTCCAACGCGGGGATATTGATCTCTACGTTGAAGTGCCCGGAGTTGGCGACAATGGCGCCGTCCTTCATCAGCTCGAAGTGGCGTTGGTCGACCACGTTGATATCGCCGGTGACGGTGACGAAAATGTCACCGATCTTGGCGGCCTCTTCCATGGGCATGACGCGGTAGCCGGTCATCACTGCTTCCAACGCCAGCAGCGGATTGATCTCGGTGACGATCACAGACGCGCCCATCCCGCGGGCGCGATCGGCCAGGCCGCGGCCGCACCAACCGTAACCGGCCACCACGAAGTTCTTGCCAGCCAGCAGAATATTGGTGGCGCGGATGATGCCGTCCACAGTGGATTGGCCGGTGCCGTAGCGGTTGTCGAAGAAATGCTTAGTCATGGCGTCGTTCACCGCGATGACCGGGAACTCAAGCATCCCATCGGCGGCCATCGCCTTTAGGCGGATGACGCCGGTGGTGGTTTCTTCTGTGCCGCCGACGATCCCGGTGAGCAGGTCGCGGCGAGTCTTGTGCAGTTCGCTCACCAGATCCGCGCCGTCGTCCATGGTCATGTGCGGCTTGTGGTCCAGCGCAGCGTTGAGGTGCTTGTAATAGGTGGCGTTGTCTTCGCCCTTGATGGCGAAGACGGGAATCTCATCGTGCGAGACAAGCGAAGCAGCCACGTCATCTTGCGTCGAAAGCGGGTTGGACGCGGTGAGCACCACGTCGGCGCCCCCGGCCTGCAGGGTGCGCGCCAGGTTGCCGGTCTCCGCGGTGACGTGCAGGCACGCCGAGAGGCGCAGCCCCTTCAGCGGGCGCTCCTTTTTGAAGCGCTCCATGATGGTGCGCAGCACCGGCATTTCGCGCTCCGCCCAATCGATGCGGCGGCGGCCGCCCTCAGCTTGTTTCACATCTTTGATATCGTACTTGTCCATTAAATCTCCATTCGTTGTTTGATTAACGGATTAACTGATTAATCGATTAATCCGTTAATCGGTTAATCAAGTGGCAATAGAAGGTTGCTGACTTTGCAGAAGGACATTGAGTTTCCCGCCGTCGTCGTAGAACTGGCGGTAGCGCGCCAGGAATTCTTCGCGGGTGAAGTGATGCGCCTGCGGGCCGTCATTTTCCAGGCAGAAGGTGGCAGCCAGCGATCCCAGGCGGGCGCAGGTCTGCCAATCCAGGCCCAGCCGGTAACCGGTAAGAAAGCCGCCGCGGAACGCATCCCCGCCGCCGGTAGGGTCGACGATGTTGTCGGTGGGCACGGCTTCTACTGAGGTCTGCAGGCCGTTGTGATAAACGGTGGCGCCCTGCGGCCCCAGGGTGACCACCATGAACTCGAGCAGCGACATGATGTCCTCAACGCTCATGCGTGTCTTGTCTTTGATCAGTTCGAACTCGTATTCGTTGACAAAAAGGGCGCGGGCGCCTTCTACACCGCGGCGCAATATGTCACCTTCGAAGCGGATGATCTGCTGGCTGGGGTCGTAGATATAGGCGATACCCAGTTCTTTACATTCCCGAATGGTGCGCTCCATGGCGGCCGGCTCATTAGGAGAAACGACGACCAGGTCGGGCTTGCCTCCGGCCAGCTCGTGCAGCGATAGTTCGATGGCGTGCGCCATGGCGCCTGGATAGAAGCTGGCGACTTGCGCGTTGGTTTTGTCGGTGGTGCAGAAGTAGGAGGCGGTGTATTTGCCCGGCACCACTTTGATATTGAGCGTGTCCACACCTTGCTCTTCCAGCCAGGCGCGATATTCCTCGAAGTCTTCGCCCACGGTAGCCAGCACGCGAGGTCGGGCGCCCAGCAGCGCCAGAGTGTAGGCGATGTTGGGGGCAATTCCGCCGCGCCGGCGGATGAGGGTTTCGACCAGGAAGGAAAGGCTGATTTTTTCGAGGTGCTCGGCGAGTAGGTGTTCTTTGAAGAACCCCGGGAAGGTCATCAGGTAGTCGTAAGCGACTGAACCGGTGATGAGGATATCCATTACGCGAGTTACCTGCTCACAGTAAAAGACGCCCTCCAAGAGAGCGCCTGATTCTGCGAAGCGCCGAAAGTGTAACATGGGAAGGGCGTAACGTCAAAAAATGCCTTGAAGTCTTGATGTCCTGAAGTCTCGATGTCCTGATGTCCATCGGTTATCACCAAAGACCTCTCGACCTCCAGACCCTTGACCTCCCGACTTCCTTTATAATCCGCGGCGATGGATATTGAAACTTTCAGCGGTCTGGCTACGGCACTCACATTTTGGGGCGCGGCATTTTTGCTGGCGCTATGGGCCAGTCTAATCTTTTGGACCTGGCGAGATGCAAAGTCCAGACTGCGGGAGCCGCTGCAGCGGGCGTTGGCGGTGTTGGTGTCCGTGGTGCTGTTTATCCCCGGGGTGATCATTTACCTGGTGCTGCGGCCAACCAAAACCATCGAAGAGGAGTACCTGACGACGCTGGAGGAAGAGGCGCTGCTGAGGGCAATCGAGGGGGACGAGAAGAAAAAATAAAAGCGCTTTTGCGCTTCTTAATTTTGCGTACCCGGGACATTTAGAGGCGGAATTTCCTCCGGCAAATCAAAGCTGTAGCCATCTGTGCCCTTGAAGTGGAAATAGGTAACCGCGCCCGGCTTCACCTCAACCTCGACGCGGCGCCAGACGCTGATGTAGGGGATCGCGATCTCGTAGCGGCCGGCAGGTAGGTCTCCCAGTACGAAGTTTTCGAGGTAATAGTCGTCGGGCAGGAGCTTGAATTCGCTGGCGTAGGTGTAGCTAGTCCATTTTTTGCCGGTGTCCAGGTTGGTCACCTCTACCAGGCGGTTTAACAGCACGGCGTCGGTGCGGCTGGCCACGCGGCCCACCAGCACGCCGTAGCCCTCGGGCGGCACGACCCATAGTTCCGGGTTGCGCGTGAAATAAATGGTGTTGCCACCCAGGCGCACCTCCAAATGCAAGTGGGGACCGGTGGTGAGGCCGGTCATGCCGGTGAGGCCGATGATGTCGCCGCGCTCCACGCGGTCGCCCTTTTTCACTTTGGTTTCGGAGAGGTGTGCGTAAACGGTGTAGAGCCGCTCACCATTCCAGCCAAAATCGTGGCGGATGACCACGGCGATGCCATAGGGGTCTTCGAGGTAATTCACCGAGTTATAGAGCAGCCCATAATCGGCCCAGATCACCTCGCCTTCGGCGGCGGCATAAACGCGGGTGGCGAGGTAAGCGCCAATATCGGTGCCGAGGTGCTCGTTCTGCAATTCGCCCGCTTCCTGGATGACGCCATAGCGCTGCGAGGGGATCAGCAGCCAGTAATCGGCGTTGGCGATGGGTTTGGAAAAGTAAAAGTGATCGTGCTCGCTTAGCGCCAGGGGCGAGGCGAAGGATGACGGGAATCCGCCGGTGACCGGCAGCGTGTCGGGATCGAAATCCTCTGCGCTGAGCGGGAAGGGCGCCAGGGTGGGGATTTCGTAGGTTGGCCAGGGGGTAAAGATTGGAGTGCTGGTCTCAGTCGGAGACAATGAGGGAGTCGCAGTCGGCAGTAAAGGAACGGTGGAGCTGGGCAGAGGAACTGAGGCGATAGGGGGAGGGGCGCAGGAGGAGATTAGGATCGCAAGCAGTATCAATACAGAATGGCAAAACCAACTCGCTTTTGCCATTCTGAGCCAGCTAAGGCGGGCGTAGCCAGCCGTGCGCCCGCGAAGAATCCACCGATACGTCAATTTAAAAATCGAGCTTGATTTGAAAGCGACGATAAGGATGGATTCTTCGCGACGTCTTCCCGCAAACGCGGGAAGGCTGCTCAGAATGGCAAGACTTGGTTCCTTTTTTGGGGAATTCATTGCTACGATTATGGTTGGATGGTTGCCAGCTCTTCGGGCGAATAGATTTGCAACATAGCCTCTTCCCAAGTGAGGCCGGCGCGCAACACGAAGAGATTGAACAGCGCACCCTGGTAATAACTGCGCCAGTTGCTCAATGCGGGTACGCGTTCGAAACCATGGTCGGCAGCCAGGGCGGTGAAATCCAGCCAGGTGCCGGCGGGCAGGGATTCGGCCGGCTCTCCGCCAGCCTGGTAATCGCTTTCCGTTCCCGAGTAGCGCGCGCTGAGATCCCAGGGAAGTTCGCTTAGTGGGCGGCCGAGGTCGCCGGCGGCCTTCAGGTAGACGCGCCAATAAGTTTCGCCTGCGAATTCTTCGCGCACGATGGCCATCCAACCCGCGCCCAGCAGGCCGCCGTGCAGTTCGAAGGCGCGGCCGGTGTAGAGCCAATCTTGCTGGCGCGCAGGCGGCAGCGGCTGGTCCAGCGGAACGAAGGCGTTCGACAATTCGGAGAGCGCATCCCATCCCAGGAGCTGCGCCGCGCGAGCACGAAGCGCACCGAAGGCGGGCAGCGCGGCTTCGTTGAGTTCTTCGAAGGGCGCGTTCACATCGCTGAGTTCAGCAATAGAGTCGCCAAAGGCGGCGGGATCAACTGTTGTGGGAATAACTTCAGCCGCGGAACTCATCGCATCGGGCAGCGGGTCGGGGAGGGCGCCCGCGCCCCAGGCGACGCCATCCAGGTGGCCTGGCATCAATTCGGGGGCCAGTGTCAGGCCGCCGCTCAATGTATAGGCGGTGAGATAGGTTTCGTTGGGCGTGCGCAACCCGGCAAGGAGGGCGGTGCCGGAGAAAGACCAGCGCGGCTCTTCGCCGAGGCCGATGCGCCGCGGCGCCGAATCGGAATCGCCGACATTTTGGGCATAAATGGTCCAAGCACCATCGTCCATTTGGGACCAGGCCAGCCAGGCGCCATCGGGCGACCAGGCGGGAGAATTCTGCGAATTGGCGCTTTCAGTAACGGGTTGAAAACGCGCGTCGCCATCTTGTTCGAGATCGACCAGCCAAATTTGCGCAATGCCGCTGCGATCGGAAATGAAGGCAAGCTGCTGTGCACCAGGCCGCCAGGCGGGCGCGTAATCGGCCCCGTTGCCCGCGGAAATGCGCACCGGGTCCACCGAACCATCCAGGGGCTGGATGAAAATCTCCAGATCGCCGTTAGCGTAATGTTCGTACCCCAACCAGGTGCCATCCGGCGACCAGGAAGGGCGGCCATCATATTCGGCGTCGTCCGTGAGTTGCGTGGTGCGGCCGCTGAACAAGTCGAGCGCGTACAGATCCCAGGCCCCGCCGCGGTTGGAGACGAAAGCGATCTGCTCTCCACTGGGACTGAGCGAAGGATGGATGTCATCCCAGGCGCCGTAGGTCAGGCGCGTGAATGGCTGCCCGAGAAACTGGTGGCTGTAGAGATGTGCGTAACCTCGCTCTGAGAGACTGACAATCATCAACCCGTCGAGTGATGTGGCACCGCCGGCCTCAAACGGCTGGAGCGCAGTGGCGGTCGGTGCGAGGGTCGCGGTGAGGGTTGAAGTGGTTGTTGGCTGAAAGGCCGTGGGAGTTGCGGTGAGTTGCAATACGGAACCTTCCGCATTGCCGCTGCCAGGCCACAAAAGCTGGCTGAGCCAGGGCGAACCCAATAATGCGACGACTGCCGCACCGAGCGCGGCAAGGATAATCACGCCGCGTAGCACGCGGATTCGCCAGGAAGGAGCGGATGGGAGGTCGGGTTCGGGGGGCAGCATGCAGGAAGCTAATTAAAGCAAGAAACACGCCAACTGGCTTGCGTCTCGCACTGGTTATTTATTACTAGCGGTTATCTCGAAATGGAGTTCGCGCTGATCCACGATTTGTTTGGCTTTCTTCAGGATCTCGCCTGCAGAGGGTTGTCCGCCACTGGAAGACAGTACGCCGTTGGGCGGCGCTTTGGATTCCACATCGGCGTAAAAGACCTGCACCGCCAGTTTGTAGCGGCCACCAGTCTCTCGTTCGCGCAGGTGCATAGTGAAATCCATCTTAGGCTCGATGGCTTCCACCACGCTGAGGCTGGTTACTTCGCGGCCGGTCGCGTTCGTGACAGATACTTCGATGTTGGGGCGCTGCAGGAATGGCGTGAGCTCCAGGCGGACGTCGACGCGGACGCCATCAGGCCGCGGGTCTGCATCCAGGGTGCGGATGCGGACCTCGGCGGGCAGCAAGGGGGCTTCACTGGCGTCGGTGAAAAAGATGTCGGAGGCCAAGGCTGTGCGATTATAGCGGAGGGATGAAGCAGGGACATGGTTATTTGTTACTGGTGTTGCCCTTTTACCCAAAGAACGAGGGTAATCATTAAGAAGGGAATAAGGGAATAATGAAAATGATTAAGCGTGTAATCAATGACTGACAATATCGTTCTAACCAGTGGTGAAAATGAAGTTTTTGGACCAGACACCGGTTGCGCTGCTGATTGTGTTAATTACCCTGGCTGCCTTTGCTTTCTTGGGACTGGCTTACGTAATTGCCGACACCGGTTTCCCCGGCGGCATTGACCCGAATACGGGCAACCTTATCTATGCCGGAATGGCATTCATCCTGGGGATGGCCGGCTGGGTGGTTGTGTGGCGGCGCCAGGCCCTGGTAAAGGATTTGAGCCGAAAGATCGAGGGGAAATGGGCGGCGTTTTGGGGGTATGTGACTGTGTTGCTGTTTTGGGGCGCGGGAGTGTGGCTATTGTTGGGAGGATGGGGATAGCGCAGGTATCGGTACGAGGATGAAAGAGGAAGAGCCCTTGGGGGGGAATGTTATCGATTACTTTTTTTGTCTTGTCATCCGTTCCTGAAATTTGCCGGTAAGCCGCCGCAATAAGGCCCACCAGGTAGATTCTTTCGGCGCCTCTTGCCAAAGCAAAAACCAAACCACCAAAGGAAATACATAACCTGACCATGCCCATTGGCTGCCAAGAGCAAACGGCAGCGCCATCAACCAAACGCACAGCCACAGTAACAATTGGCGGAGATAAGTAAAACGCCCCAGCGTAGGCAGCAAAAGCACAAGATGATATGGAAATACATATGGCATCAGGAACACCCCCGCGGCCATCAGGTGCATCGGATCTTTGCGATTGGTAAACAGCATCAACACCAAACCCAACAACGCAATCGGCCAGCTCAGTTTGTACCATCCCATGGATGCCATATGATCGAATTCCCCGACTACGTGGATGCCAATGAGTTGGGCCGGCCAGCCCGGCCAAACGAGAAAAGTAATCAGGGCAAAGATCAAACCGGCAAGGAACCAGCTCTTGCGTGCCAGAAGGGCGAAAGCTCCAATGGTTGGCTTTACTAGCAGTAGCGGCACGCCCCAGGGCAGGAGCAGATAGCCGATTAACCCCCAACCATCCACCTGGCCTGCCCACAATAGCACCGCGATGGGAGGTGTGAGGATTGCTAAGGCTGCCCCCACATAACCCCAGCGATTATTTGCGCCACTTTCGCGCAAAGTAACAACAGCTACAGCCGACAGCGTGAGCCCGTTGGAGATTGCCAGCCCCCAACGCCACGGAAGCGCGAGTGCCAAGGGGCTGGTTATCAAACTGGTCCAGGGCGGATACCAGAACAACGACTCTTTGTTTTCAAAATACACCATGAACCAGTCCCAGCCAAGCAAAGGCGCTGCATACAACAAAGGCGCCAGCAGCAGGCCGCCCAGAATGGCCATGCCCGCAGCATCCTTGGCGGGAAATCTCTGATCTGGCGGGGTTACAACGTCGTGTTTGGAATCCATCCACGTGATTTTAATTCACGTTGCACATCAAAAATCCTGCAAAACCCCTGCTATTTTTTGTGCAAGTTTCACTATAAGGCTACGGTATCTCCATATCGCCACACGAAAGGGCTGGATTACAATTCCAGCGAGGTATCCATGGCCGAAGACCATTTTGAGACGCTAGCTATCCACGCCGGGCAGCCGCCAGACCCGGAAACGGGCGCGGTAATGACCCCCATCTACCAAACATCCACCTATGCTCAAGTGGGCGTCGGCAGGCACAAGGGCTACGAGTACTCGCGCACCGGCAACCCAACGCGCACGGCGCTGCAGGAAAGCATTGCCGCATTGGAAGGTGCGAAGCATGGGCTGGCATTTGCCTCCGGGATGGCAGCCATTGACACCATCATCCGCACCTTCAACCCCGGGGACCACGTGTTAGTGGCCGGTGACGTGTACGGCGGCACATTTAGGCTGTTCGACAAGGAATACACACGGTTTGGGCTGGAGTTTGGCTATGTGAACGTGGCTGATCCGGCAGCGATTAAGGCGGCGCTGACACCGAAGACCCGAATGCTGTGGCTGGAGACGCCGACGAATCCATATTTAGGCATTGCCGATCTGGCTGCAATTGCGAACATATCAAAGGCGCATTCCACAAAACCATTGCTGGTTGTCGACAATACCTTTGCCACTCCTTATTTACAGCAGCCGCTGAAGTTGGGCGCGGACGTCGTGGTGCATTCGGCAACAAAATATCTAGGCGGGCATTCAGACGCCGTGCTTGGCCTTATCGCTTTGAACGAAGACAAACTGTACGAGCGATTGCTCTTTTTGCAGAACGCGGCTGGAGCGGTTCCAGGGCCGATGGATTGCTTCCTCATCTTGCGCGGCATCAAAACATTGCACTTGCGCATGGACCGCCACGCGACCAACGCGGCCGCGGTTGCCGAGTTCCTGGTGGCGTACCCGAAGGTGAGCAAGGTCTACTACCCATTCCATAATTCACATCCACAACGCGAATTGGCGCGGAAGCAGATGCGCAATGGCGGCGGCATGGTGTCTTTCGAATTGAAGGGTGGGGGAGGCGCTGCTCGCAGAGTAGCCGAAGGTACGCGCATCTTCGCCCTGGCGGAGTCATTGGGAGGCGTAGAGTCGCTGATAGAGGTACCCGCCGCTATGACCCACCTCTCGACGGCTGGGTCGCCGCTGGAGGTGAGCCCAGGCTTAGTGCGGCTTTCGGTGGGCGTGGAGCATGTGGAAGATTTAATTGCCGACTTAGAGCAGGGACTCAAGAAGGTCTAATCTAAAACGGGCGCGGCAGGCGGGGCGGTCTATAATTCCAATCAGCAGTAACAGGAGGCAGACATGAAAATCTGGTCTCGCATTATTTTGTTCGCACTGGTCACAGTGCTATTGATGGCGACAGTTTCCCCTGCGCTGGCTTACAGCGAGGTTACCTTGACTATTCTCAACCTGGGTCAGTCAAAAACGACCTTGATCCTGCGTGGACCCATGGATTTGGACATCGCCATCCAACGGCAGATCACCAAGGTGCGCGTCGAACCAGGCAATTACGACTATAGATACTTGGGTTGTGGTCGTACCGTCTCGGGCACCATTCAGGTTGGGAGCCACGGCGCCACGCTCAAAGTTTTAAAGTGCGAAAAAGATTTGTTTGGCACAGTGGTGATCACCAACCTGACGGGGAGAACATTTGAATTACTCCTCCACGGTCCGAAAACGTATTTTCTGACGATTATTACTGGTGATCATAAATATACGGTGCATGCCGGTCGTTACGAGTACAGAGCTTTTGTTTGCGGTGCTTTTCGCACCGGTGAAAAAGGGCTGAAGGCCAAGAACAATGCAGATTGGGTATGGAGCTGCAAATAGGAGGGAGGAAGGTCAAGAAAAGAAAGGAGAAGAATAAGGAAGGAATTTCTGATTTTTGTTGTTTATTCTAGATTTGGGATTTGGTAATGAATAGGAAGTTTCTGGCTGTAGTCATATTCGTCTTTTCGATTCTGGCGGCTTGCGGGTATGCCGTGCCGGAGGGTCAAGGCATTCGAGGCGTAGTGCTGCTGGGGCCGAATTGCCCCGTTGTACAAGAAGGCGTCCCGTGTCCCGATACGCCTTATGCGACGGACCTGGTGGTGACCCGCCCAGACGGGACGAACGTCATCCGGGAATTCTCTTCGGATGCGAACGGCGAATTTGAGGTGGGCTTGCCCATAGGGACCTATGCTATTCGCTCACCCAACCCCGGTGGGTTGCCTTATTGCACGACCAATGAACCGGTGACTGTCGAAGCAGGGGCGATGACCGAAGTCAAAGTGCTCTGCGACACCGGAATCCGCTGAGAATCCCGAAAAAATATTATCTAGACTTTGGGGAACCCGATGAGGCTTTTATTCGTCAAACAATACAGTCGCTTCCGCGTAATAGCGAATGCCCTTGCGGGCCACGCGCTCATTCACCCAGCGTTCGAGCGCGCCGTTTTTGTCGAGCAGCGATTTGTTTGAGGATAATTCATCCAACGGATAGTTGACGCGCAGGGCGCGCGGGGAAACCAGGAAACGAGTCACCCCAGGCGGAAGCAGGATGCCGGCTTCACAGAGCTCGAGTACCTCGTGCACTTTGAAAGGTGGATAAACCACGATGGCCGTCAAGCCGTCGTATTGGCCGTTTAGTTCGCTGATGCGCTGTGCGGTGGTGCGGTCCAGGTGAGCTTTGCCGGTGTAGAGATGCGCGATCTTGGCCAATTGGCCTGCGCGGGCGCGCAGATCGGTGTCTTCGAAACGAGCGATAAAAGCGGACTCGTCCGGCAATTGCAGCCAAACCAGCGTTTTGGGCGGCCATTCGCTTTGTGGACGTTTGACACCCGGATCGATCTCGCGAAATGAGATGTCGGGCAGATTGCGGATAGATTCAACCAGCGCCTGAGCGTCCCAGTTCCACAGGACGTGGTTCCACTTTTGCAGTTCAAGACCTGGGTCGTCGGCTTTAACCACCTGCGCCAGGATATGCGGCAGCCCCATTTGCCTAAAGGCGCTGCTTCGGTTGGCGCCGTCGAGCACCATGTAACGATCGCTGCCGTCCTCGAACGGGGTAACGATGGGAGGGTTGCGCAGGACGCCGCTGGCGCGCAATCGTTCGACCAATGGCCCGGAGCGCGACGTATCGTGCCATTCATGGGGAACCAGCGACTCGGTAGGCAGAACGCGAAGATTCGGAAGATCGACGGACATCAGAAGCTATCTTTGAATAAAATCAAGCACATCAATTTTCGTGAGGATGCCGACCACGCGGCCGCCGTCATTCACCAGTACGGCGTTGTGCTTGACTAGATCGGGCATGGCGTCGGCCAGCGGGGTGTGGGCGGGCAGGCTGGGCGGCGCGGGCTGCAGCAGGCCGCGGATGCTGTCTTCGCCTGGCCGCTCGGCTTTGCTCTCCAACAAATGGGTGAGCAGATCGCCTTCGCGCACCAGACCGATCACCTCTGTGCCGCCATTCATGGCAGGCAATTGCGAAATACCGTACTCCTTCATCTTGGCAACTACATCCGTGATGCGGTCATTGGCGGAGGCCGAGATCAATTCGCTGAAACTCTTGGAACCAAGGACTTCGCGCAGAGTGGCTTCGCTCCATTCGGATTCCAGGAAACCGTTCTCGCGCATCCACTTGTCATCGAAGACTTTGGAGAGATAGCGAGAACCGGAATCGGGCAGCAGCACCACGGCCAGACGATCGGCGGACAATCCTTTGCAGTAGCTGAACGCGCCGGCCACAGCCGCGCCGGAAGAGCCGCCGGCGAAGATGCCTTCTTCAGCTACCAGGCGCCGCGTCCAGTGGAAGGATTCTTTGTCGTTGACGCGTACAATTTCATCCACCTGCGAAAGGTCTGAAGTCTTTGGCAAGAAATCTTCACCGATGCCTTCGACTTTGTAGGTAATCGCTTCGACACCGGGCGGTACCTTGCCTTTGTTCGCCCAGATTTCTTTCAGGATAGAACCTTGCACGTCGATCCCGACGATCTTGATATTGGGATTCTTTTCCTTTAGATATTTGCCAATGCCGCTGTAAGTACCACCGGTGCCCATGCCGATGATCACGTCGGTAACCTTGCCGCCGGTCTGCTCCCAGATCTCCGGGCCGGTGGTCTGATAATGGCTGAGGGGATTCTGCGGGTTGCGATACTGGTCGGCGAGGATGGCGTTTGGCGTCTCGGCGGCGATGCGTTCGGCGACGCGGTAATAGGAGCGCGGGTCCTCCGGGGCGACGGCGGTGGGAGTGATGACCACTTTGCCGCCAAAAGCGCGCAGAAGCTGGATCTTTTCCTGGCTCATTTTGTCGGGCATAACGAAGATGCACTTGTAGCCGCGGATAGCTGCCACGATAGCCAACCCAACGCCCGTGTTCCCCGAGGTAGCTTCCACCACGGTGCCGCCCGGCTTCAGGCGGCCTTCGCGCTCGGCGGCGTCGATGATGTTGACGCCGATGCGGTCCTTGACCGAACCGCCGGGATTGAAGAACTCGATCTTGGCGTACAGGGGGCAGGGAAGATCTCGACCTAATTTGCTGAGGCGCACTAGAGGAGTGCGCCCAATGGTGCCGAGGATGTTGTTATAGACACGTAAGGATTCGGACTCGGGAAGCCCGGGATGACTCATTCTTACTCTTTCTCTAGTCGGGATGAGGCGTTGTTGCTAACGGTAGTGTACCGCGAAAAATATCCTACGTCCTACTAGAACGCGGGACATTGTTTTACGGACAATTATTGGCAATATGCTCTTCGTAGGTGACGGCGAAGACGTGGCGACCGGAGCCATCGCAAGCGGCTTGGAAGAAAAAGTAGGGCGAAGTTTGCGGGAATGCAACGGCTTCCTGCGCCATTGTGGTTGAGGCAGCGATGGGGCCTGGCGGAAGACCGGCAATCTCGTAGGTGTTGTATTGCGAACCGACGGCGAGGTCGGCCGAAGAGAGGGACGTTTTCCACCAGGTGCTGCCAACCTCGTCATAGCCGAGCGCATATTGAACCGTGGGGTCCGCTTCCAATCTAATGCCTGCATCCAGGCGATTGAGGAAAACAGAGGCGATCAAAGGCATCTCCTCCTCGTTGACGGCTTCGCGCTCTACGATGGAAGCCAGGGTAAGACCCTGGTGCAAGGTCAATCCCTGCTGTTCAAAGCCGGCGCGCACCTCCGCGCTCACGGTGCTATCGAAGGTGAGCAGCAAGGCGTTCAACAATCCGATTACATCTGCCTCGCGGTCGATCTCATAACTACCCGGGCGCAAATAGCCCTCGAGGCTCGAGCCTGACTGGAACCCGTCAGGCAGCAGTAGGCCGGCAGGCGGGTCCCAGGCTGCCAGCAGGAATTCTTCAGGTGTTATCTGGACGCCTGCGCTGGGCAGGGCGGCAGCGATCTCTTCCAGGCGCCAGCCGGGCAAGATGACTAATGTGACGCTTTCGGGCGTCGGGTCGAGCAGGGCCGTGGCGATCTCCACTGAATTCATCGACGCGCTGAGTTCGTAGCTACCGGCTAGCAGCTGGGTGTCGAGACCGGTATAGATCAGGTAATTGCTGAATAGATTCCCTTCGCGGATGAGGTCGGCGAACCACAGGCGTGAGACGATCTGGCTGGTGGGCTCATCCAGGCCAATATCGAAGCGAACGGGAGCGGCGTTGGGGTCTGCCGGGCGCAGCAAGGCATCGGCACGGAAGCCGAGCTCGAGACCAATACGAACGCGTTGGAATGTATTGAGCGCGGGCGATGGTGGCCCGAAAGCGTCTTCGGCGCGGGCGAGCATGGCGGAGCCGCCGATGAAGGCGACGAAGGCGAGAATAGTTAGGACGCCGAGGATAAGAAAGCAGCCAAAGTTAGATCTCATTCAATTCCAATCTGCTAATCGGTTAATCAATTAATCAAGTAACCTTGCTTTCTTTCATCCAAGTACGCTTGCAAGATCCTTGCCGCGGCTTCCGCGTCCAGGGGCGCGCGGCGTTTCTTCTTTTTCATGCCGCTCTCTAAACGAGCCAGTCGTACATCTTGGGTGGTGAAACTTTCCTCGAAAAGTTCGACCTCCAGGCCGGTGGTGCCGCGCAGCGCGGTGGCGATCTGCGCGGCTTTGCGGCCTGTGCGCGTGGGGCGACCGTGCTCGGTGAGCGAATGGCCGACCACGATCATCTCGGCGCCTTGCTCTTTAGCGATGGCGGCGATGCGATCCACGTCTTTATCGCGCGCTTCATGCATGAGGATTTGCAGAGGGCGGGCGATAGTGCCGGTCGGGTCGCTAATGGCCAGCCCGATGCGCACTTCACCGGGATCGATGGCGAGGATCTTCATGCAGAGTAGTATACAAGGGCATGTTGAAAGATGTCTGTTAGTTGATTAGTCGGATAGTCGAATAAGATCAATTCTAAGCAAATCAGTTTTATTTTGCCATGCTGAGTGGAACGAAGCATCCATCCTTAACTTTGCGTTACTTACAAGCGCGCTTTTCAGATACACGTAATGATGGATTCCTCGCGACGCCAAGATGCCACTTGGCATCCTGGCTGCTCAGAATGGCAAAAAAAAGTTCAGGCCAGAGATTTTTGCGGGCGCCGGAACCAAGGCAGCTTCAAGCTGCCTTCGCCGCCCACGCGGATATCGCGGCGCAGGAATGCCCACCAGGCCATCAAGATGAACAAGAATCCGAATCCCGAAAGGATGAAGAACCAATCCCATTTGAACCCGTCGGTCCAACCTAATCCCTGGTAATAGACGTTTGGCAAGAACGGTTCGATGGCGGCCAGCGTATCGTTGAGTTGAGTGAGACCGGCTAGGAGGAAACTGGCGACCAGCACGATGCCCGCCACCATACTGGCAGAACTTCGCGAGGGCAGCCACATGCTGAGCAGCAAAGAAAGCCCTGTGAAAAATAGAAGATAGGCAAACAGCGAGGCAAATGGAATGATGGTTTCCACCGCATCGAGGTCCATCAGGGAATAGGTGGTGCCGATCATGACCCCCGCATAACCCAAAACCAGGATGACGAACAAAGAGGCCACTAATGACCACAGTCGCCCCCAAAACAATGCTGTTCGGCTTACCGGGTGGGCGGCAACCAGATCGAGCACGCCGCGTTCTTCGTCCGCGGCCAGCAAGCCGCTGCCTGCCAGGATGGCGAAAACGCCGATGACCAGCGGCATAAAGGAGAAATATTCGACAGAGAGAAACCCTTCCGGGGTGGTGAAGTTGAAGGAGCTCCCTCCCGTAAAGAAGGCCATCAGCTCTTCGGGATACAGCTCGATCATTTGCTGGAATTGCTCGGCATTTTCGGCGATGGAATCATAGAAAGGAACGAAGATCATAGCGATGATTGCCAGGGTCAGACCCCAGCCCAGAATGGCGCCGCGAGATCTTGAGAGGGTGTGTTTGAAAACAGTGATCATTTTTTCTCCGGTTCGTCGTAGTAAGCCAGGAAAGCTTCTTCCAAGCTGGGGCGTTCGGTTTCGAAATCGCCGACCGGCATTTTCGCCAGAGCCTTGATCAGCGGGTCCATCTCCCCTTCGATCTGCAAGTGAACCAGATGGCCATTGTCTTGCGAGAGCAGGGTAACGCCGCTGACTTTTGCCAACTGGCCGCCATCCACCGGCTGCTGGAAGCGGATGCGCACTCGATTCAGCGAGCGCTTGCCAAGCGTCTTGGGGTCAGCCACTTCGATGATGCGCCCGTCTCGGATTATGCCCACGCGGTGGGCGATGCTCTCCACTTCGTTCATGATGTGCGAAGAGAAGAAGACCGTACTGCCTGACGCTTGCAGTTCTTTCAGTAGGTGGAGCACAACCTGCTGCATCATGGGGTCGAGACCCTGAGTGGGTTCGTCCATGATGATGAGTTCGGGTTTGTGCATCAGAGCCTGGACGATGCCGACCTTTTGTTTGTTGCCATGCGAGAGGTTGCGGATGGGGCGCTTGAGTTCCAGGTCCAACCGCTTGGCGAGTTGGCGCACGTTGTCCCAATCGGCGGCCCAGTGGCGCAGCTCATTGAAATAGCGCAGCAGAGCTTCCGAGGTCAGGCTCTCATCGAGGTGAAGTTCGCCGGGCATGTAGCCCACCCGGCGGCGGACGGCGACCGGGTCGGCAGCTGGGTCGATGCCGAGCACGGTCACCTCGCCGCCATCGCGGTGGATGAGGTCCAGCAGACAGCGAATCGTGGTGGTCTTGCCGGCGCCGTTGGGACCCAGGAAGCCGAAGATCTCGCCGCGCTGTACGCTGAGGTCGACGCCGTGCAGGGCCTGGAAAGAGCCGTAGAATTTGGTCAGGTTCTGTGTGAGGATTGCGGTGTTGGTGGACGACATTGGTGAAAATCCTGTCTAGAAGATAATATTTAGGTAAGACTAAATATAACGCTCTTTGAAAGAGCTGTCAAGCCGCACTTGCATATGCATTTTGTGAATTTGAGCTAATTTGCTAGCTTGCTTTTCACCCACGGCTCGGCCTTAGCCAGCGCCTCGGCGACGCGGCCATTATCTTTTCCGCCCGCTTGCGCCAGTTCGGGTTTGCCACCGCCTGAACCTTCAAGCGTCTCAGCAGCCAGCTTCACCAGGTCTCCGGCATGCAGGCCGCGGGCGACCAGGTCTTTGGTGACCGCGGCGATCAAGGTGGCGCGGCCGTCTTCAGTGCCAACCAGCAGCGCAACGCCACTTGGATTCTTCTCGCGGAAGCGATCCGCTAACTGACGCAAGGCAACCGCGTCCGCGCCGGGGAGGGCCGCGGTGAGCAGCGAGATGCCGACTACTTGCGGAACATTGACGAGCACGTCTTCAATGCCCGCGTGAACTTTAGCGAGCTTCAGTTCGGAAAGTTGCTTAGTGGCTTGGTTCAATTCGGTTTGCAGCGACAATGCTTTAGCAGGTAGATCTTCGGGGCTTGACTTCAGGATGCGCGCGGTCTCAGCCAACGCGGAGTTGCGTTTCTGCGCCAGTGCGTACGCGGCGCGTCCGGTGACCGCTTCGATGCGGCGGATGCCCGCGGCAGCGGAGCCTTCGCCGGTGATCAGGAATAGGCTGATGTCGCCGGTGTGGGCGACATGCGTGCCACCGCAGAGTTCATAGGAAAACGGCTTGCCGTTTTCGCCGATTTGAATTGTGCGCACCTCGGCGCCGTACTTTTCGCCAAAGAGCGCCATGGCGCCTTCCTTCTTCGCTTGCTCCAGTGGCTTGTGTTCGATGCGCAGATCGTAATTTTCCAGCACCCAGTCATTGACCAGGTCTTCGATCTTGGCGAGTTCCGCCTTGCTGGGCGCCTGGGGGTGGTTGAAATCGAAGCGTAAACGGTCCGGCGCCACCAGAGAGCCCGCCTGGCGGGCGTGCTCGCCGAGTACCTGGTGCAACGCGGCGTGCAGCAGATGGGTGGCGGTGTGGTTGCGCATGATGTCCTGGCGGCGGCGCCTGTCAACCTGGGCGACTGCTTTGTCGCCCACTTTGGGATTCCCCCGAACGACTTCGCCAATGTGTACCACGGCGCCCGCCGCGGGTTGGATCGTGTCGGTGACCTGGACCGCCCATTTGCCACTTACTGAATTGATCGTGCCGGTGTCGCTGATCTGCCCACCGGACGCAATGTAAAAGGAAGTGGTGGGCAGCAACACGCCGACCTGTTCGCCAGCTTTAGCGGATTTCACCGGCTTGCCGTCGCGAACGATTGCAAGCACTTCGCCTTTGGACTCCAAACCGTTATAAGGGTTGTATTTCACACCCTTCTTGATGAGCTTCTTTTTCTTTTGTAACTCTTTGAGGATATCGGCATAAACGGTGGCTTGCTCGCCACCCAATTCACCCATGGCCTGTCCTCCGCCGGACGCCAGGCGGTGTTCTTCCATCGCGGAGCGGAAACCTGGCTCGTCGACTTGATAGCCGCGTTCCTTGGCGATGTCGCGGGTGATCTCGAAAGGAAGGCCGTATGTGGCATACAACTCGAACGCAGATTCACCGCTAAGTGTCTGGTCCGACTTCAAGTCAGCGAATAAATTCTCAAGCTGTGCTAACCCGCTTTCTACAGTGCGCTGGAAGCGCTCTTCCTCACGGGTCAGATTATCGAGGATGCTCTTGCGATGCTTGACCAATTCAGGGTAAGCCTCGCCGTAATTCTTGATGATGACTTCAGCCAGCGGCGCCATGAAGGGCTCGTTGAGCCCGAGCTTGGAGCCGAAGCGCGCCGCCCGGCGGATGATCATGCGCGTGATGTAGTTGCGCCCCACGTTGCCGGGCACCACGCCGTCCGCGATCAGAAAGGCCGCAGCGCGGCTGTGGTCGGCGATGACGCGGTAGGGGGTGAAATTCTCATCGCGCTGTTTGTCGTTCTGGTGGGCTAGCTTTTGGATCTCAGCCATGATCGGTGTGAACAGGTCGGTGCGATAGTTGCCGTCCACGCCTTGCAGGATGGAGGTGATACGTTCAAAGCCCATGCCGGTGTCCACGTGTTTGGCAGGCAGCGGATCCAGCTTGGTGGGGCTGGTGCGGTTGTATTGGATGAAGACCAGGTTCCAAATTTCGACGAAGCGGGGGTGCGCCAGGTCGAGTTCCCCATCCGGCCGCATGCCCAGCTTGCCGTAATCCTCGCCGAAGTCGTAATAGATCTCGGAGTTCGGGCCGCAGGGTCCGGTATCCGCCATCTCCCAGAAATTGTCTTTGCGCCCGAAATAGACCAGGTGCGATTTCTCGAAGCCCGGCTGCTTCAGCCAGTTGGTAGCGGCCTCCTCATCGGTGGGAATAACGCCTTCTTCATCCTTGAACACCGAAGCGTAGAGCCGCTCTTTGGGCAGTCCCCATTCTTTGGTGAGCAGCTCCCAGGCCCAGGCGATGGCTTCCTTCTTGTAGTAGTCGCCAAAGGACCAGTTGCCCAGCATCTCGAAGAAGGTGTGGTGTGTATCGTCGAAGCCCACGTCCTCGAGGTCGTTGTGCTTGCCGGCCACGCGCAGGCATTTCTGCGAATCCACCGCCCGCACGTAGGGGCGCGTCTCGGTGCCCAGGAAAACGTCCTTGAACTGCACCATTCCGGAGTTGGTGAACAGCAGCGTCGCATCCCCGCCGGGTACCAGGGAGGCAGACGGCACCCAGGTGTGCCCGTACTTCTTGACGAAGAAATCGATGAAGGATTTGCGGATCTCGTTGGCAGTGCGCGGTTTGTGCATTAGTGCTCCGTGGTCGATAGATTATACGCAATGGTCGATTTCTAAACCACAGATGAACACTGATGAACACTGATTCAAAACCAGCAGATTATTATTTGTAGGGGAGGGTCTAAGGCCCCTCCCGTTATTGCGAGCGAAGCGAAGCAACGCCTTTAGCATTGCTGCCCGACGAGAAATCCCTATGCTGCCTATACCGAATTCACGTCTGCCGGAAGCGAGGAGTTCGCTCCGTTACTAATTAACTTTCTTGGTAAAAACAGGAGCAAGGTTCGTTTCGATCTGGCTGCGATATTCCTCGAGGAAAGGCGGCAGCGAGACCTTTTGGCCGAGTTCGGCTTCGTTTTCATCGGCGGTGAAGCCCGGCCCCATGGTGGCGATTTCGAAAAGGATCCCAGCTGGGATACGGAAGTACACCGACTTGAAATAGAAACGATCAACAACCTGTGTGGGTTTTAAGCCCAATTGGATCACCCTGTCACGCAGCTCATCTTGGATCGCCTCATTCTCTGCCGCAAAGGCGATATGGTGCACGGTGCCAACCGCGTTGTAACCCATGGCCTGCGAAGGCGCTTCTTCGACCTGGAGATAAGCGGCGCGTTGTAGCCCGTCATGATGAAAGAGGGTCATGTTTGCATTGGTCTGAACCGTCTGATAGCCGAGCACCTCGGACAGAATCGATTCAACGGAAGCCTTGTTGGTTACAGTCATCAATGCGGAATGGAAATGACGAATGGCCTGTTGGGCGCTAATCTCGTTTGTGGTCCAAAAATGGGGGGAAACGAATAACTCTTCAGCGGGTACGCCGACCAGTTCGAGGCGTTGGTCATCGAAATCAAAGAAGATGATCCGCTCCCAATCGAATAACTTTGAAATGCCCTCGTTTCGAACTTCAAATTGCTCGAAACGATCGAGCCAGAAATTAAGCGACTCTTTCGGGACGGCCAGCGAAATGCTGGTCACCTGTCCGCGACCCCGGGAGCCGGCTTCGGCGTGCGGGAAGGTGAAGAAGGTGAGGTCCATTCCGGGTTCACCGGTGCGGTCGCCGAAGAAGAGGTGATAGGCGCTGACATCGTCCTGGTTCACCGTCTTCTTGACCAGGCGCAAACCAAGGACTTCGGTATAAAAATCAACCAGCCGTTGCGGGTCGGACCCGATAGCTGTAATGTGGTGGATTCCATGGGCGAATGTCATCTTTCCTTCTTATTAACGGGGTGCCAAGTACTTGTTACTGTACTGACCAATCAGGCTATGCAATTCTTACTGCCCACATTTTTGCTTGGCGACGATAGAATTTTGGACTTACGTTATCGATGAATACAACTCCCCTGCCGGTTCCGCCGAAGAAATCTCGCTTCTGGAAGATCTTTCTGGTCCTGATGATATTGTTATTGAGCTGGTCAGTTTATGTTGCCTATTCCATTGTTGCGTATGCGCAAATAGATGAAACCACCCCAGCGGACGTGGTCATTGTTCTTGGGGCGGGCGTCCGCAATGGCCAACCATCCGGAATATTCCGAGAACGCATCGATCACGCCATCGATTTGTACGAGCGCGGTATAGTGAACTCTATTATCTTTACCGGCGGGGTAGGCCCGGGAAACCAGTTGGCTGGTTCCGAGGTCGCCCGGCAGTATGCAGTAGAACACGGCGTTCCGCGGGCGTCCATTTTTATCGAGACCAACTCAACGGACACCCGTGAGAACTTATATGAGGCGTTGCGAGTGATGGAAAGTCGGAATTTCAGGACAGCCCTGATCGTCAGCGATCCTCTCCATATGTACCGGGCCATGTCCATAGCCGGCGATCTCCAAATGACCGCGTATCCTTCGCCAACCCCCACCAGCCGCATCGATTCAACTCGCGCCATCGTCAATTTCATGACTCGCGAAATCATCTCGGTTACCGTCTACTTTCTCTTCCCCGCCAGTTAGCCATACCAGAACATCGAGTCGAAGCCAAGGTGAAGCTTGCTTTTCCGCATTTGCGAGGAGATGAGCGCTAGCGAGGCGACGAAGCAATCAATTCTTAAGCCAGTTTCCCTTTCCAGCTAAAACCTCGACTCCGGTTTGGGCTTTTGGACTTTGGATGTGGGACGTCGGACGTCTTTCCTACGACATCACGGCCAGACGCTTTCGCGCCGCTCTTGACATCGCTAGATAGCTCACCGCCACCACACAGCCGATTACGAGGCTGGCTGACCAAAGCACACCGGCGCCGAAATGTTCAAACACCCAGCTGCCTAGCACCGGTCCAATAAAGAATGCCAGCCCCCAAGCAGAACCGAAAATACCTTGATACAGTCCGCGTAATTCAACAGGCGAAAGATCGGCGATGAGGGCTGGCGCCACCGCGTTGAACGCGATCTCACCCAGTGTCCAGATGGCAACCGAAAGAACAAAGGTAACAAGGTTAAACGCTAAGCCTGTATAGCCGAAGCCAATTCCTAGCAGAAGCGCAGAAACAGCCATCGCCCCGAAGCGCGGCCATTTGCCCGCCAGGTTACTCACCTGGATGGAAAGCAAAACTACCAGGATGGCATTCACCGAAGTTGCCATTCCGTAATCCGCCGGCGTGAGTCCATGTGCACGCATGTCCAGCGGCAGGGTCACGTAACCTTGCATGTAAACGACACCGATTAATAGCGTCAATCCAGTGAACGCCAGCAGTATGGGCTCCTGCCTAACCTGGCGAATTCTTTGCCGCAATGAAACATGGACGGTTTTGCCAGCTGCTTCCGGCCGCGTCTCGGGAACGCGGAAGAAAATCAAGAGTCCATACATAAATGTGGTCAGCGCATCGCCGATGAACAGCCACAGATAGTTAATGTTAGCCATGAAGCCTGCCAGGATTGGCGCAAATGCGAAGCCTAAATTGACTGCCCAGTAGAGATACCCATAAGCGCGTGTCCGCGCTGAAGACGGAACGATGTCAGCGACGATGGCGCCTGTCGCCGGGCGATACAGCTCACTGAAGAAGCCCAGGATCAGCGTTGAAACTGCGATCATGGGCAAAGAATTCACAAAGCCCAGCAGGGCCATGAACACTGGCGTGACAAATAAGCTCATTAACATCACCGGTCGGCGGCCTAATCGATCCGCCAACTCTCCGCCAACAAGTTGAGCCGCGAATGCGCCGACTCCAAACAGCGAAACGATGAGACCAGCTAGGCTTACGGATATTTGACGTTGGCTTGTCAGGTAGAGCGATAGGAATGGGATGACAAAAGAACCGAAACGGTTGATTAGCGTTCCCAGCCACAGGAACCAATACATCGGCGGAATGTCGGTTGTCAGCGATGCGAATCTCGAGCGAATAGTTTGCACGGTTCCTCTTTCTACGTGGTTGCTTCTTGGAGTCGAGGCTTAGCCGGTCATTTTTGTTTTTGACGTTGGACGTTGGACTTAGACATTGGACATTATTATGCCAGCGCCACCCCTTCCAACTTCAACAATTGCACTTTGCGTTTGCTGCGCAGTTCGCCGCCGTAGCCGCCCAGGCTACCATCCGAAGCAATGACGCGATGACAGGGAACGACGATGGGCACCGGGTTGCGGCGCAACGCCTGGCCTACCGCGCGCACCGCCTTCGGATTACCGATGCGGCGCGCGATCTCGGCGTAGGTGGACACCTGGCCGCGGGGAACTTTGCGCGTCTCTTCCAACACGCGGCGCTGGAATGGCGTTATGCCGCTCAGGTCAACTTCGACATCGATTCGTTTGGTCGCGCCGCGCAGGTACGCGAGCAGCATCTTTTTCGCGGCAGCCACCTTCTCACCGGATCGCTGCGGTCGGCCTTTGGTGACGCGCGCCAAGTAGCCGTGGAAGTTCTCTTCGCTGCCGTTGTACTCCACGGCGACCAGGCCGCGCGGTCCGGCTGCCAGCCATACGGGCCCGAGAGGGCTCTCGTCCAGGCGGTCGTAGTAAATGAGGGGCAGTTTTTTCGATAAGCTGTTTCCCAGCGCTAACTTAGCAAGGCGCGTAGCCTCGGCGCCAGGGCCAGGCGCGTAGACTGTGTCGAGTGCGGAAGTTACTTCATCTGCTGGAGAGGCTTTGCCATCCAGCCAATTGTCGTAGAGATGGCTGTCTTTTCTATTCATTATTCACCTCGGCGAATTGTTCTCTTAACTTTTTGAGCGCCTGATACACATTCGCCCGCGCAGAATCCTCGCTGCAATCCAATGCTTCGGCGATCTCGGCGTAATCAAGCTCCTGGTATTTCCGCATCATCAGCGCCGCTCTCTGGCGAGCCGGCAATTTCATCACCGCCTGCTTGACCGCGGCCATCTGCGTGCGTTCCAGTACCTGCAGTTCCACGGACTTTTCACCGGATGCGATAGGTTCGAGCAGCGGGTCAGTTTGGCGGCCATGGTTGCGCGTATGGTGGGTGCGCGCCGTGTTAGTGGCGATCTTGTAGAGCCAGGCGCGCAGATTGTCAAAGCCCTGCAGCCGCTCAAAGGCGCGGAAAGCGCGTAGGTAGGTGTCTTGCAGGCAATCTCGGGCGTCAGCCTCGTTACCTGTCAGTCGCCATAGGTAACCGAATAGTTCGCCACTATGCTGCTCGACCAGGGATTCGAAGTCTGGTTTGGTTGCCATTCGATTGCAATTCTATAACCAACATAATCAGCCCTTGTGAAATCGGTTACCGAGACGGTGGGGTTACTCCGCCTTGCCAGACGCCGCATCCGTTTTTGCGAGGATGGCCGAATGAAATGAGGCCGACGAAGCAATCCCCAAGTTGATTTGCCGGGCCGTGTTGGGGATTGCTTCTGGCGTTTCACGCCCTCGCAAAGGCTATCATGGGTGAGTAACCTTAGGTCGGGTAAGCAATTCTCCCCATAGTGCGGGTTGACTTAGCCGTTACAATGCTGCCCATGTCCTCCCGTTACCTTTCTTTTGCCGTATTCTCCGCCGGGATGACAACCTTGGCCGTCGAGCTGACCGCCTCGCGCTTGCTGGGCAACGTGTTCGGCACCAGCAACCTGGTTTGGGCCAGCATCATCGGTCTTATTCTTATCTATCTGACCGTGGGCTACTTTATCGGCGGACGCTGGGCGGATCGATCACCGAGATTCAGTACCTTTTACCTGATAATACTTTGGGGAGCATTCACCGCTGGGGCGGCCGCCTTGGTGGCGCGACCAGTCTTGCGCGCCGCGGCTGACGCGTTTGATCAGCTGCAGCTTGCGGTGCTGGCGGGTTCCTTCGTTTCGGTGCTGGTGCTTTTCATCGTGCCGGTCACCTTGTTGGGCACCGTTTCCCCCTTTGCCATCCGCTTGGCGCTCAGCGACAAGCAGCACGCTGGCCGCGTATCCGGGCGCTTGTATGCCATTTCGACCCTGGGTTCTTTCATTGGGACATTTCTGCCTGTCTTGGTATTCATTCCGCTGGTTGGCAGCACCTTCACCTTCTTGATTTTCAGCGGCTTTCTCATGGCGGTCGCCTTGGTGGGTTTGGGTCTATCCGGGGGCTGGCGGGCGGCAGCGCGTTGGCTATGGCTGCCGCTTTTGCTGGTGGTGCTGGCCGCGATATGGGCGGGCGGCGCATTCAAGGCCAGCACCGGCCAAATCTACGAAGCCGAATCGGCTTATAACTACATTCAGGTGCTCGAACTGAACGGCACGCGCTACCTGCGCCTGAACGAGGGGCAAGGCGTCCACTCAGTGTACAACCCGGACCAGTTAGATTTCCACGGTACTTGGGAGCAATTTCTGGCGGCGCCCTTTTTTAACGCAGCCCCCTTTGCGACCATCGACATCGAACGCATCGCAGTGATCGGTCTGGCGGGCGGCACCTCCGCCCGGCAGGCGACCGCCGTCTTCGGCGACCTGCCCATCGATGGATACGAGCTCGATCCCCAGATCGCCGAGGTGGGGCGAGAATATTTCGGGATGACGATGTCCAATTTAAATGTGGTTGCCCAAGATGGCCGCTGGGGTTTGGAGCATGGCAATCAGAAGTATTCCTTGATCGAGATCGATGCATACCGCCCGCCGTATATACCCCCGCACCTGTCCACCGTGGAATTCTTCGCGTTGTGCCGCGCGCACCTCACGGATGACGGCGTGCTCGCTATGAATGTTGGCCGCACGCCGGAGGATCGCAGCCTAGTGGACGCGATGGCGGTCACCCTGCTGCAGGTCTTCCCCAGCGTGCATGTAATGGATGTACCCAATTCGTTCAATTCAATTCTGTATGCCACGGTGCAGCCGACAACGTTCGAGAACCTGCAGGCCAATTACGATTTGCTGTCGACTCAGCCTGGCGTTCACCCTTTGCTCTTGGCTTCCATCGAGCGCGCTCTGGCTAACCAGCGCGAGACGCCGGCGGAAGGCACATTGCTGACCGACGAGCGCGCCCCGGTAGAATGGATGGTAAACAGAATGGTGCTGAACTTTCTAGGCTCCGAGGGAGTTGAGGATCTGCAATGAAAAAATCCCCATGGTTGGCTGTATTGGGTTGGCTGGTTACTCTTGCGATCCCTTTTGTTCTCCTGTTTACGTCGATTCGCATCTTGCTCACCCCAACCTACGTAGACCTGGCTTACTCCATGCCCGGTTTCCCGGACGATTCGTACGGAATGACCTTTGCGGAACGGCGCCAGAATGCCAAGTTAGCCCTTGAGTATTTGTTGAATGACGAGGATGTTTCTTTCCTCGGTGAAATGCGATTTGACGACGGTGCGCCAATGTATAACGAACGCGAACTTGGCCACATGCAGGACGTCAAGGATTTGACTCAGATCGTATTGAATGTGTGGATGCTGTCGCTGGCGCTGCTGGTGGCCTTGGGCGCCGCGGCCTGGCATTTTGGCTTTTTCCCCCGGTTCAGCGCCTGGATGGTGCGCGGCGGTCAATTGACTATTGGACTGATCGTCACCGTGCTGATTTTTGTCGCCCTTAGTTTTAACGCGATTTTTACCGGTTTCCACCGAATCTTTTTCGAAGGCGACTCCTGGCTGTTTCAGTACTCAGACACACTAATTCGCATGTTCCCCATTCGCTTTTGGCAGGATGTGTTCATTGCGCTCGGCGTGTTGACTGTTGCAGGCGCGGCGGCGATTTGGGTTGTTTTTGGTGGGAAAAGGACAAGAAAAAATTAAAAGGTATGGTTATCCAAGCCTTGGCTGGGCCCAAAGGAGTTCGCCTTATGAAGAAATCAAGTATCCTGTTTTTGTTTCTTGCCGTTTTATTGTCTGCATGCGCCTCAGATAACCCCGACCTCACCAAGCGCCAGACCATAGGCTTAATTTCGTTTCAAAATGTGCCCGGTTTTACTGTGGAGGATGACGGGCAGGGCGGTGTGTACATCGGCAGCCCCGACGCGGAAATCAGCGTCTTTATGCTCTACCTTCCATCGGAGATGTTCACACAGGATATGACACCCCGCATGATTGGGGCGAAATACCCTGAGGAGCGATTCCCATTTGAAATCCTCTTGATCCTGGGATTTGAAAATAATATCGAATTGAGCGATATTGAGGAATATAAACACGCCAATTATGCGGGCTACTCACGTCACTTCATTGCCGCTTCGGTGGGCGGAGATCCCATTGAAGGGGAATACATTATTTACGACGTCGGGGACTTTGTCTTCATTGCCATGGGTTCGGTGGTTCGCGTGACCGGTGATAACGATTGGATCCCGGAGGGGAAAGTCGCTTTCGACTTGATCGTCGACAGTGTTAGCTTCAAGCCCTAGCTTACCGGCTAGGGTAATTTTGTAGCCAGCAGCAACCCATCCCGAATAGGGATGATTGAGGTCAGCCAGCGATCATTGTTGGCCAACATTCCGGTCGTTTCGCGGATGGCTTTGGTGGCGGGGGACTGGTCTTTCTCATCGAAGATGCGGCCGCTCCAAAGCATATTGTCAATAATGAGGATACCGCCCGCGCGCAATTTGCTGTAGATAACCGGCAATGCCTTCACGTAATCCTGTTTGTCGATATCCATGAAGATGAGGTCGAACGGGCCTTCAGCGGCGTGCAGCGCCTGGATGGCTTCTCCAACTCCATATTTGATGATGCCGTTATAGCCCAGGGCTTCCAGATGCACCCGCGCCTTATTGGATAAGGCATCGTCCCAGACGACGTGGTGCACCTCACCGCCGCCGTTTTCTTTGACAGCCCGGGCAAACCAGGCGGTCGAATACCCATAGCCGGAGCCCATTTCGAAGATGCGCGTGGCGCCGGAAGTGCGGGCGATTTGATAACAGAGGTGGCCGCATATGGGCCCAATGATGGGAAAATCGCGCTCTTCGGCGTAAGCCTCCATCTTTTGCAGCTCAGGGGCACGCGGCGGAACCAGGTTCTCGAGGAATTCTGTGATTTGTGGCGAAAGGATATCCATGGCGAATGGCACCTAATCCTATAAAGGCTGGAACAGAGTATGGGCAGGTCGTTCTGGTCCTAGGCTCCGAATTTTTCCAACCGCCCAGCATGTGCCAGCATTAACGGCATTAGGTCGGTGGCAGGCATAGTGCCCAGGCCGCCTCTGGCGCAGGCGTGCTCGCCGAATTTAGTTTGCTCATCGGCGAACATATTCTTCGCCGACCAGAGCAGCAGCGGCACCGGGTGCCAGGAGTGGCTGCGCATTGGCACCGGAGTAGAGTGATCGCCGGTGATGGCCAACACGTCGGGCTTGAGCGCCAATAAATCTGGCAAGGCCTGGTCGACTCCTTCGATGATTTTTGCTTTGCCATCGAAATTGCCATCCTCGCCCATGCTGTCAGTTTTCTTGACGTGGATGAAAACAAAATCATAATCCGCCCAAATGGATTTCACCGCGGCGAATTCGTCCCTCGGCGACTCGCCACTAAAAGAGATCACGTCCATGCCTACCAGCTTGGAGACGCCGCGGTACATGGGGTACACAGCGACGCAGGCGGCTTGAAGTCCGTAGACGTCTTTGTATTTGGGCAACTTAGGGTCCCCACCGAAGCCACGCAAGGTGAGGCCGTTTGCCTTCGGCTGCTTGGCAAGGATCTTCAGTGCTTTGCGTGTCCATTCATTAAATAGTTTCGCGGCTTTGGCCGAAGCTTTGTCACGCGACTTAGCAGCCAATGGCTTGGCGCCGGTGACTTGCGGATCCGTGTCTTCAATGTCACCTTTCAACCCTTTGCCGCGCAGCACCAGCGCAAAGCGATATTCTTTCACGTGGCGCACTTCGGCCTTGGCGCTTTCCAACTTGATGCCTTGCAGGGATTCCACGATCGGTTTTGCTTCCTCGCTGGGGATGCGGCCTGCTCTGCGATCAGTAATCAGCCCGGCTGCGTCTAGTGTGCAGAAGTTGCCACGGGCGGCGACGTCGCCGGGTCTGATGTCCATGCCGATGCCGAGCGCTTCCATCACGCCGCGGCCCACGGGGTATTGCAACGCGTCGTAACCGAACAACGCCAGATGGGCCGGCCCTGATCCCGGAGTAATACCGGGACGGAAAGGAACGCTGCGGCCTAGAGTTCCTTCGGCAGCCAGTCGATCCATATTGGGCGTTTGGGCAGCCTCCAGTGGAGTTAGGCCGCTGCGCGCCTCGGGCACGTCGCCAAGACCGTCCATTACCAACAGAACGAGCTTGGTTTTGGATTCGCGAAGTAGCGGGGCTAAATATTCGAATGGCATTCTTTCCTCAAGAAATGAAAACGTAACGCGCAGGGGTTATCTTACGCGTTACGTTTCGGTCTTTTTGACCTTGCGAAAGTTGTCCTTTTTGCAAAATGGATATCCCGTCCAACCAGTTCGCTGCGCTCAGGGCAGGCTCTTCGCAAGGTTCTGCTGTTAGCGGACGGCCTTCTCAGTTTCCTTGTCGAATAGGTGCATGTTGTCGGCATTCATCACTGCTTCGACCTTGTCGCCGAAAGTATAGGCAGAGCGGGGATCGACGCGCGCGACGTAGCTTTCCTTGCCGGTCTTGAGATAGGCGACAATTTCGTTGCCCATCAATTCCACCACTTCCACGTTGGCTTCCACTTTGGAAGGAGTAATGTTGGGTGGGGTGAACTTGCTATCGTGGATGTCGTCTGGGCGAATGCCGAGGGTAACCGATTTGTCGACATAAGGCTCGTAAGCTTTGTTGCGCGACTTAGGCACATCTACTTTGAAGCTGCCCGTATCCACCACCAAAGCGCCATCGGATTTGGAGAGCTTGGCATCGAAGAAATTCATGGCTGGCGAGCCAATGAACCCGGCCACGAATTTATTGGCGGGCATATCGTATAGGTTATGCGGAGTGTCAATCTGCTGCAGCACGCCGTAATTCATCACCGCGATACGGGAGGCCATAGTCATGGCCTCCACCTGGTCGTGGGTCACGTAAATGAAGGTGGTGGCCAGGTCTTTGTGCAGCTTGCTGAGTTCCGCACGCGTTTGCACGCGCAGTTTCGCGTCCAGGTTGGAAAGCGGCTCGTCCAGCAGGAAGACATTAGGTTCGCGCACGATGGCGCGGCCCAGGGCGACGCGCTGGCGCTGCCCGCCGGAGAGCTGGCGCGGTTTGCGCTTGAGCAGGTCCTGGATGCCCAGGATGTTGGCGGCTTTGTCCACGCGCTTCTGGATTTCTTTCTTATCCATCTTGCGGAGGCGCAAGCCGAAGGCCATATTGTCGAAAACAGTCATGTGGGGGTATAGGGCATACGACTGGAAAACCATTGCGATGTCGCGATCTTTGGGTGCCAGGTCATTGACCACCCGTTTGCCGATCGAAATCTGCCCTTCAGTGATGTCTTCGAGGCCGGCCAGCAGGCGTAACGCGGTGGTCTTACCGCAGCCCGAAGGCCCTACCAGTACCAGAAATTCTTTATCCTCAATATAGATATTGAGGTCATTCACGGCAACTACATCGCCAAAACGCTTGGAAACATGATCATAGGTTACGCTTGCCACAGCTTGTTCCTCCGTTTCTTGAAAGTATAGTGGCCGAATTATAAGATGAAATCGGTTACCTATCAATCGCTGGCCACAAATGTCGAGTGCCGCGGAAAACAAACGCGCAATACTTGTTGTATTGCGCGTTGTGCCTTCAAGGAAAGGATAGTTCCTTACCCTGGCGGCTCTACGGTCACGATTTCTGGGCTGAGAAATTCGGGCCTGAGAGCCTGCACGAAGACCTCAAAGACATCCCCCTGGCTATAGTGCCCGGTGAAATGCCACATAGGCTGGATGTAGAAATCGCTGTCTGGTAACGCGTAACTCGGGTAGGGGATCAGATGAACCAATTCCACATTGTCGATTACAGCCGTAGGAACTTCAACCGTCTCCTGAACCTGCGGCTGGGGTGCGTCCGTTACGTAGGGCTGGTCGGCGGTGATCTGCAAATTCATGGCTTGTCCATTCTTTGGGTTGACGGCCATTGACGCGGAAAAATCGTGCACGGTCGCATATCCAGCGAATGTCTCATCGGGGACGATCAGCGCTTCCAATAAGACTTCGTCGCCTTCATTTCCGATCAGCATGCCATCCAATCCGCCTCCGGGCATCAGCTGCAAATAGCTCTGCCCTTCCGTGGTGATGAACAAAATCCCAGGTTGCCCGTCAACTTGGAGGGTTTGCTGGGTTCCCCGCAGGACCTGGAACTGCAGGTCTGGGAAGGGGACCGCGAAGCGATCGACGTCGACAACGGCCATCCCCAATTGCTCGTTGAATCCAGTTACCGTTCCCCACATGTCGACCGGCCGGTTGTGGTTTGCTTGCAGCACTTCCAAGCCCTCGCCTTGCAACATGATCATTGTAGAAAACGGCTGGCCCTCGGGCACATAGAACAAATAATATTCGGCGCGCTGGCTGCCATCTGGCTGGTTGAATAGAGTCACGTTCACGAAACCACGCAAGCCATCTAAATGCTCGCCGACCTTTGGCTGCAATTGCTGTTGACTTGCCAGAGTTGGTAGAGGCTGGGGCGTGCCGCTCAGATTCACATCGTAAAAGCCCAGACCTCCACCGCCACCACCTCCACCTCCGTCGACCATGCGAAGATCGAAGAAATTCCATTCAAACGTGTTTCCGACCGTCACTCCCAATGCGTATACATCCTCCAATGGCAGCGGGACATCCGCGGGGACGTCCGGCATTAGCAATGTTCCATGCTCACTGGTGACTAGAACGACATCATCGCCTTGTCGCTGCAAAGTTCCCAGCCAGCCTTCTTGGGAAGCATGAGCGCGCCAAGAATCAAGAACGAAGTAATCCGTGCCGGCTTCGGTGTTGAAGCGCCCGGTGGCTTCAACATAGGTATCGGACATGTTCGAGTCGATGCCGGTGGTGTTGCCGGTAACGATGTAGCTGTCCAGACTTATCAGCCGTTCTCCGCCCTCGGCGGAAGGTATAGAGTTCATCCAACCGTAAAGTGTGATTGTTTCGTCGAGTGGATATTTACGGACCCATGCCTGTGGGGACCCCGAAGGACTGATGCCTCCTTCCAGCGACCCGTATTTGGGATCAGGAGCCAGCAATTTTTGAAAAGCTTCATCCGCCGAAATAATCCCAAAGGTCCCAATCGGCTCGTATTGGAGCAAAATGGCGTAAACGGAAACAATGCCCTCCTTGTCGAAGCTGAACTGGAAGCCGGATGCGGCGAAATGAGGAAATCGCAAGGGGGATCCATCTGGCGAGAGCGGGAGCGCGAAATAAGCATTATGCAGCTCAGAATACGACACTATATAGTCCATATCGAAGCCGTATTCCTGCATAAACTCGGAAATTAAGGCCTCGGCATTTTCCGGGCTTTGATTCGCGGTATCAGAAATCGAGTAATTGAAGTGGCTTGGATAGTAGATGAATTGGTAGTCGGACTGCACCGAAAGCCGCCGGTTTCCATCTACCACCAGAAACCCTGCGCCGCTGGAATATACGCTGCCGCTGGAGTACACATGACCCTGCATGCCGAATCGGTCTGCCAGGGCGCGAGCATCTTCGATGGTGGTCGGCGTATCCGGATGGCCGAGGTAAACGCCGGCTTCGCCGGGCTCCTTGGGCAGAGCAACTTCCAGGGTGAGCGTAGTTCCGCGCCAGCTATAGCTGTTCGCGGACGGCGTAGCGGCTTCCACAGGGGCGCTGTTCTGGGGTTGGGTTGCTGACGGGTCGGTCGAGGTCATAACACCTGAGAGTCCGGGTTGGCAACCGAGCAGCAGAATGGCGAGGGTAGCGATCGCCGGTATAACCGAACCTGGAACTGAGAACTTGCGTGACATGTCCGAGTCTCCTTTCGACAAAGCACCAGTGGAAACGGCGCTTTTAGCTTGACATAAGATTAATCGGCGTAACAGGCGAAAGGGGACAAAGGCACCCCTAAAAACTTGCTAGATGCTAGCTTGGCGCCAGTGCATCGTCAAGCCACGGAGCTATTTTTCTAATCCGTACTGTTAGAATTCTTTCATGGCCTCTGACACCGCCATCGATGATCGGATCAGTCCCGTTCGCCAGCAATATCTGGACATCAAGCGCCAATACCCGCAGGCGATTTTGTTCTTTCGCTTAGGCGATTTCTACGAGACTTTCGATGCCGATGCCGAGCTAGTGGCCGGCGAACTGGACATTGTGCTCACTTCGCGCAACGTGGCCAAGGGCGTTCGGGTGCCGATGGCTGGAGTTCCCTTCCACGCGGCGGAAAATTACCTTGCTAAGTTGATCGAACGCGGCCACCATGTGGCCATCTGCGAGCAGGTGGCTGAGGAGCCAGTGAAGGGCCTGATGCCCCGTGAGGTGGTGCGCATTGTCACTCCCGGCACTGTGGTCGAACCCGGCCTGCTGCCTGGCGATGCCAACAATTATCTAGCCGCGGTGGTGCTGGAGGATGCCAAAGCCGGTTTGGCTTACGCCGACGTGACCACCGGCGAGTTTGCCGCCGCCGAATTGGAAAACGCTGCAGCCTTGCGCGCAGAAATCCAGCGACTGGCGCCGGCAGAAATCCTTCATCCTGACAAAACACCAGGGTTCGAGAATCTACCAGGCCATGCCACTGCGTGGACGGCCTGGCGCTTCGAGCCCGGCCGCTGCAGAGAAGCTCTCCTGGCGCATTTCAAAACCTCCAGCCTGAAGGCTTATGGGTTGACAGACAAACCGCTCGCCATGCAGGCGGCGGGCGCGCTGCTGCAGTATCTGCAGGAAACCCAACCTTCAACTTTAAACTTGTTAACCAGTTTGCACTCATACAGTCTTGCCGAGTTTATGACATTAGACGGCGAAGCGCGGCGCAACCTGGAGCTCACCGAAACGTTGCGCGGTGGAGTACAAGGGTCGCTGTTGCATGTGCTGGAACTTTGCGTGACGCCGATGGGGCGGCGCATGCTGCGCCAATGGGTAAGCAAGCCGCTGTTGGAATTGGGCAAAATCCGCCAGCGCCAGGACGGCGTGACCTTTTTCCACGCAGATGGTCTGCGGCGCGCCGAGCTGCGCGCCGCCCTCAAGCCGCTGGGCGATCTGGAGCGGCTGGCCAACCGGGTATTGGGCGGCAGCGCCCAGCCGCGCGATTTGGTGGCGATCCGAGAAACGCTGGAAGCCATTCCGGCGGTGATCGCTCTTCTAAACGGAGTCGAGGCCAAGGAAAGCTTGCTTTCCGCAGTTGCGAGGAGGCCGAAGGTCGACGAAGCAATCCCGCCTTTAGCCGGTGCTCGAGAAAACCGGCTAAAGCCTCGACTCCAGAATCTCATCGCCGGCTTATCTCCTTGCTCGGGAGAATTGAAGCTGCTGCAAACCGCCATCGCCGATGACCCGCCCGCGGTACTGGGTCACATTGGGATCGTTCGAAATGGGTATTCGAGCGAGCTCGACGAAGTGTTGGAATCCACGAAACAAGCGCGCCAGTGGATTGCCAATCTCGAAACGGCCGAACGGGCGCGCACGGGCATCAAGACATTGAAGGTGGGCTTCAATAAGGTGCACGGCTATTACATCGAGGTGACCAAAGCCAAAGATGCTGGCCTGCCCTCAGATTACATTCGCAAGCAAACTTTGGTGAACGCCGAACGCTATATCACGCCCGAGATGAAAGAAGTTGAGGCGCAAGTGTTGAACGCCGAGGAGCGAATCCTTGAAGTGGAAACGCGCTTGTTCAAGCAGGTTTGCGCCGAGTTGGCGAAAACTGCCGCGACCATGCTGGCCTCTGCACGTGCCCTGGCGATGCTGGATGTGCTGGCCTCGCTCGCAGAAGTGGCAGCGCTCAATGGCTACACGCGCCCGGAACTCGAAGATGGCACCGTACTCGATATACGTGAGGGGCGCCACCCTGTGGTGGAGCGGTTGCTGCCCGGGCAGGCGCGCTTCGTGCCCAACGACACTCAATTCGAATCAGGCGAATGTGTCCGCCTGATCACCGGGCCGAACATGAGCGGCAAATCCACCTATTTACGCCAGGTGGCGCTAATCGTGCTGATGGCGCAGATGGGCGGCTTCGTGCCCGCCGCCAGCGCACGCATCGGCCTGGTGGACCGTATCTTCACCCGCATCGGCGCCCAAGATGAAATCCATGCTGGGCAGTCCACGTTTATGGTGGAAATGGTGGAAACCGCTAACATTCTGCACCATGCCACGCCGCGCAGCCTGTTGATCCTCGACGAGATCGGACGCGGCACCAGCACTTATGACGGGCTTTCCATCGCCTGGGCGGTTGTCGAATACATCCATAACCATCCCAAGTTGCGCGCCCGCACGCTGTTCGCCACGCATTATCACGAGTTGACTCAATTGGCCGTGCAACTGCCCGGTGTGCGCAATTACAACGTCGCAGTCAGCGAAGCCGCTGGCAATGTTGTTTTCCTGCACAAGATCATCCCCGGCGGGGCAGATCGTTCGTATGGCATTCACGTGGGCCAGTTGGCCGGGCTGCCGCGGCCGGTGCTGCAGCGAGCGCAGGAGATCTTGAAGGAGTTGGAAGCGAGCTCGGGACGAAATGCGGATACCGGCGGCCTGGCCGCCAAGCAAGCGGCCTTGTTCCCCGAGAGCAGCCCGCTGGTGGACGAACTGAAGGGGCTGGATATCGAAGGCCTCTCGCCAATTGAAGCGCTGAATAAATTGTGGGAATGGAAGAGGAAATTTACAAAGGGATAAGACTAAGAGAGGTGGTCAGCGTATAAGCTGAAAAGCATTTCTAATATCCTCCGCCACCATTTCCCTTTTCGATTTTTCGATCAGGAAATTTTTCCCTGTGGGTAGGTAAGACGGGAATACCCGAATGTTTCCGAAATAATACTTTTCATGCCTGATTTTGTATGTTGATCCCGCCGGTACCACCCTGGCCTTATATGTTCTGCGGGAAATGAAATTCAAAGCTTTGATGGCGGCATCACCCATCAATACGATGGCCCTGGTGTTGGGGAATAGTTTCAGCTCTTCTTCGAGAGTGTAGGAATGTTTTTCGATTATTGCGCTGGGAATAACCAATCCCTTTCGTGATTGTCTTACTGCCACCGTAAGAAAAGAACCTTTTCTGAGAATGTCGCTGATGTTTTTGACTTTGATACCCGTGCTATTAAATGCATCTATCATGTTGGTGACGTAGAGGGAATTGGATGAGGAGTAAAAATAATCCCGCATATCCTTTGGAAATGCTTCACATATCATCACAATCTGAATTTTCGCAGGTTCGATTCCAGCAGGCAGAGGTAATTTTTGGGCTTTGGGAATAGGCATGGGTCCTCCAGAGCAGGCCCAGCAAAATTCTAGAATTACTCGCTCCTTCTCAGATGTGTCATTTGTCATGATTTGAATGGATGATTTGACCCACCTAATGTAGGCAACGGGACTCAGCCCCTTATCCTGTAACTAATAATCTATTGAACCTTGAGCGCTTCCATGGCGTATGGTTCAAACTCTTCCACGACACGAGGATCGAACTGGCTGCCGGTTTCCTTTTTGATATACGCGAAGGCGTCCTCGTCCGACCAGTGTTTGCGATAAGGTCGGTCTGAACGCAGTGCATCCCATACATCCGCCACAGCAAAGATGCGGGCTGGTTCTGGAATCACGTTTTCCTTAAGTCCACGGGGATATCCACTCCCATCCCATTTCTCGTGATGGCAATAAGGGATATCCAGGGCTGGCTTAAGAAATTCTATGTTGGAAAGAAGGTCGTAAGCGATCAGGGGATGTTGCTTCATGATCTTCCATTCCTTATCGCTTAGCTTTCCCGGCTTGAGGAGTATCTTGTCAGGAATCCCCATCTTGCCAATATCGTGCAGCATAGCGCCTCGGCGGAGGTTGACTAGTTCGCTATCGCTATAACCGAATGCCCTTGCCAAGGTAACCGATAGTTCGGTTACACGTTTCGAGTGGCCCTGCGTTTCGAAGTCGCGTATTTCCAAGGCCTTCGCCCAGCCATTGATAGTGCGGTCGTAGGCCATCATCAATTCCTGATTGGCTTTTTGCAAATCGCCAAATGTTCGCATGTGAACGATGGCAATTGCCATCTGATTAGCTACGATGTTGAAGTAGTGCAGCCAATCCTTGTTTGGCGTTAGCTTGCTCCGATGAAAGCCTTCTAGCAATCCGAGAGTTTCTCCTCTGGAGACCAATGAGGCGCCCACATAACTAACGAAGCCTTCTTTTTCCACTAAAGTCCGGCGGACAAATGTAGGCTCGTTGGCCAAATCATCGATTGCTATCGTACGTCGTTCCAAGGCCGCCATTCCTGCAATGCCTTTCCCCATTTTTAAGATTAAATCCTCCAAGTGGGCTTTTTTGAAACCACTCGAACCGCTGGCTCGCAGATCATGCGTAACCGGATCAAGCTGTAAGATGGCAACGGCATCCAGATTCAGGATCTGGTGGATTTGTTTCAAGACGCTTTCCAAAACTACAGACGCATCGAAGTTTGAGGTGATCGCCCGGTCGATTTGATGCAAGGCATTCAAGCGTTTCAATTGGTCGTGTGCCCGCTCGAGGGCCAGTTTTCTGTCGCTGATGTCCTGTGAGAGCACCAGGATGCCTTCCGGACAAGGTTGGATAAGCAATTCAAACCAGCCTTGGTTACCGTTTGGATACTTGAATGGGTTCTCAATACGATCTGGTTCACGATCCTTCATCACCTTGCGCATTCTTGCGAACAAGGGTGTCCCCTCGATCCCGGGATATGCTTCCATCATCGTATAACCTATCAATTCCTCCCGTGACTTTTGGGCGTGCGCGATGGCTGCGTTGTTCAAATACAGATAGACCCAGTTAAAATCAATGATCTGGCAACCCTCGAGCAAGTTGTCGAATAGTTCCGTCCTGGATGCGGGGATATTTTGATTGGCGATTGATCCCTCCGTCCCGAGCTCTGGATTGGTAAAAAATGTGTTCTTTCCCGACCAAAACTCGCACGGGCAGGGTGATTTTACTCAGATCCTTATGAACAGGTACTGAACATTTTTGAAAGGATACCAAGGCAGTAAAAGGACGGCCCAGGGAGTGGTTCAGGCTTTAACAGCGTGGGCGATGGCTTGGATGTGTTCCGGCCGCGTGCCACAGCATCCGCCCACCAGGTGCGCGCCGAGTTTGATCCAAAGCTCGGCAAACTGGCAATAGGCGGCGGGCTGCGTGGCCTCGGTCTCGCCCCATGTTTGGTAATCGTCGGTGTGGCCGGAGTTGGCATAAACAGCAATCGGCAGCCGGGTGACGGCACGCAGTTCTTTTAGCGCGACGTGGAGTGTGGGCGCGGGGGTGCAGTTGATCCCAAAGAAAGCTGGACCATGCGGCTCGACGGTTTTTACCGCATCGGCAATCATTTCTCCCGAGAGCAAATTCCCATCGGGCTTACAGATGAAGCTGACCCCAAAGGGCAGCCCAGTGGCGCTGGCCGCCTCGGCGGCCGCTTCCGCTTCGGCGATATCTTTCATCGTTTCGATCAGCAGCAGATCGACACTCGCGGCAGCCAGGTTGCGCGCCATCTCAGTGTGCGCGCGGAGATATTCTTGGCGCGAGGATGGTTTGGCGGTGGAGTAGCTATCTTCTAGCGGCGCCATGGAACCGGCTACCCAGGCTTGCCTGCCGCTTGCACGCATGGCTTTTTGAGCAATGGAGACGGCCAGCGTGGTGAGCCGGGCCGCCTCGTCGCCCATGCCGAGCTTTTCCAGATTGCAGCGGTGCGTGCGGAAGGTGTTGGTGATGATGACTTCGGCGCCTGCATCCAGATAGTCGCGGTGTACCTGCTCGACAATCTCCGGCGCGTCCAACAGCGCCATGGCCGACCAGATCGGCGTGCTGGTATCCGCGCCGCGGCGCTCGAGTTCGGTGCCGGTGGCGCCATCGAGGATGATGGGGCGCGGGTTAGCGAGACGGGCGAGAAACGGATTCACGGTGTAATTATACAAAAACGTCCAGCGGCCGACCGCCAACTTAGAAGGGGCGCGCCTGTCCGTCTTTGCGAGGATGGCAAAGCCTTACGAAGCAATCCCCAAGCCTTTTGCACGTTGAGGTTGGGGATTGCTTCGCCCGCATTGCGGGCTCGCAAAGACGGCAAGGCTGATTGTAGAAGCCTTGGATATTGGCCGTTTATAATCTTGCCTCGATGCTGAGAAAATTATTCTCCCGCGAAAATCTTTACGCAATCCTGCTCTGCCTGATCGCCGTTCTGCTGTTGATCATGACCGCCGATGCCAGCCCTCTTTGGATCTATCAGGGGTTCTAGTCCTTGAACCTCACGCAAGTTTTAATCTTTGCTTTGCTGGGTTTGCTGGCCGGGCGCTTCTATAAGCAGGTCAACCGCAGCTGGCTGCTGTTCCTTGCCAGCGTGCTGGCCGTTTTTTGGCTGCAGCCGGCTTCCTTGATACGCAATCTGCCCTTCGTGTTGTCCGCTGCCGGTCTGGGTCTGGCAACCGCAGTGTGGGCGCTCACGCTGCCGAAGGGTACCAAGCTCAGCCGCCAGGATTGGTGGGCGGCCGGGATTCTTGGTAGCCTGATTCTGCTGGTTAGTGCCACACGTTTTATTGAACCGCTGAGCGGTTTATTGGCCGTTCGACCACCGGCTGTGGATTTCGCCGCCATCTTTGTTCTGGGTTTAGCTCTGCTTGCCGGGCTATTTTGGCTGACTCGTGGTCGGATGTTGGCGCTTCATTTATCTGTCTTGCTCATCCTGGCAATCCTAGTTGTGCTTAAGTCCCCACCGCTGGCGCAAGCAGCCAGCGGCACCCTGCGCTCGCTGTCCGGGCAGGATCCCACGCTTGCCAGCCCGTTGGATTTTGGCTGGCTAGGCTTTTCGTATATTGCGTTCCGTTTGATCCATGTGTTGCGCGACCGGGCCGCCGGGCGCCTGCCCGCAGTTTCGCTGCGCGATTTCGTCACTTATATTGTCTTCTTTCCCGCGCTCACCTCAGGCCCCATTGACCGAGTAGAGCGGTTCACCCCGCAACTCCAAACTGATTTCCTGCTGGATAGCGATCAATTGCTGACTGCGGGCAGGCGACTGATTACGGGTCTTTTCATGAAGTTTGTGCTGGCCGATGCCCTGGCTTTCTTTGCACTCAACGCTGTCAATGCTTGGCAGGTGCAGTCTGCCGGCTGGATGTGGCTTCTGCTCCTAGCTTTTTCCTTCCGTATTTTCTTCGACTTTGCCGGGTATACGCATATCGCCATCGGACTGGGCATGCTGTTTGGCGTTGTCCTTCCTGAGAACTTCGATCAACCCTATCTCAAACAAAACCTCACTGCCTTTTGGAACTCTTGGCACATGACCCTTACGCAATGGGTCCGTTCCTACTATTTCAATCCAGTTGCACGGTGGTTGCGCGCGCATAAGATTCCAATATTACTGGTGATCCTTTTTGGGCAATTGACCACGATGGGGCTGATTGGCCTCTGGCACGGGATCACCTGGAATTTCGTCACCTGGGGCCTTTGGCATGGGGTGGGGCTATTTATTCACAATCAGTGGACGACCTTTACGAAGTCTCGACCGATAAAGATCAGTCCCAGAATTGCTCAGGCGCTAGGAATTGTTGTGACATTCATTTTTGTGACCATTGGCTGGGTGTGGTTCGCGTTGCCGCAACCAACGGATGCCGCCCGCGTTTTTAGCGTTCTGGTCCGGGGGAAATAATGGGCAATCAAAAGATCTCCTTTGCCCGGTTAATAGTAAAAGCGGCCCTTCTCTTTACGGCTGTGATTTTGTTGTTTGGTGCCGCCAATCCGATGCCCGCCATCGGACGCATGACACTCTACAACTGGCTGCTGCCAGGGCGCGAACGGCTGCCTTATGGCGACGATCCCGAGCGGTCCTATAATCTCAATCTCTACAGCCTGGAGGCAATGTTTGCATCGCACAAACTGGCGGGTAAGCCGAAGGCTGCAGACGAGTTTCGTGTCTTCGTCATCGGCGATTCATCTGTATGGGGATTCCTTCTCGAGAACATGGACACGCTCACCGGCGCGCTGAATGCGGCCAGCCTGCATTCAGCGGACGGGCGCCGCGTGGTCTTCTACAATCTTGGTCACCCTACGATTTCGCTGACCAAGGATTTGATGATCCTCGATTACGCCATGCAATACGATCCCGACCTAATCCTGTGGCCGGTGACGCTCGAGGCATTTCCATTGAGCAAGCAAACCTCATCGCCGCTGGTGAAGAACAATGCCAACCGCGTGCGCGAATTAATCTTGCAATTCGATTTACCCATCGACCCGAACAATGTGGATCTGGTTGCCCAGGATTTCTGGGACCGCTCGTTGATCGGCCAGCGGCGCAACCTGGCCGACATCGTCCGCTTGCAGCTTTATGGCTTCATGTGGGCTGCTACCGGAATTGACGTGTACATTCCGGAGGAAATAGAACTCCGCGCGGTCGACCTGGAGGCTAGCGAAGATTTCGGCGGTTTGCAGTCACCCGACTTGAAGGCTGAAGATCTGGCTTTCGACGTGCTCGCCGCCGGCATCCAGCGAGCTGGCGAGGTGCCAGTGCTGATCATTAATGAACCCATATTCGTTAGCGATGGCGCCAACAGTGAAATCCGCTACAATTCTTTTTACCCGCGTTGGGCCTACGACTCTTATCGTTCGTTGTTACAAGAGCAAAGTCAGCAGAGCGGCTGGAATTACGTCGACCTTTGGCTGGCGGCCAGTAATTCGGAGTTCACCAACACGCCTATCCACTTGACTCCTCAGGGTACACTACAGTTTACTGATGCCATCCTCGCCGTATTTGATGATCAATTCAAACTTCAACCTTAAACCAAGAAAAGCTTTGCTTTTCGCAGTTGCGAGGAGGCCAAAGGCCGACGAAGCAATCTTTATGTCCAAACCCTATGGCTACTTGTTCTCCTGTTTAGTCGTATTATTTCTAGCCGCCTGCGGCTCTTCGGCTGGATCGCCGGAAAGCGCGGTGGAAACTTACCTGCAAGCGGTTGTCTCCACCGATGAGGTGGCCGCGGTGAATGCGTCCTGTTCCGCATGGGAGCAGCAAGCTATCCTGGAGAGCGCGGCTTACGAAGGGGTCGAAACGCGGTTGGAGGACCTGGATTGCCAGATGGCGTCCCAAGACGGCGACAGCGCTCAAGTGAGCTGCACCGGCCAGATCGTGTACAGCTATGCGGGCGGTGAGGATCAAATCGATGAATTAGGTGGGCGTATATTCAGCGTCGTTGTCGAAGGAGGCGAATGGAAGCTGTGCGGAACCGGAAGCCAGCAGTCGGAGGCAGGCAGCCAGGTCGCTGCCCAGGAACCGACCTCCACGCCGGCGCCACTACCCACAAACACCAGTGACCCAACCGAAGTCCCGACACCCGATTACACGCCGACGCCGGACACTCGTCCGCTGCCCGCCGACTGGCGAAGCTGGCCCATTGTGCCCACGCTCAGCCCCTGGCTGCCCGAGGTATACGCTCGCGGCGTGGAGCAGGGCAACGACCCTAATCACTTTTCAGTTGCAGGCGATTGCCAAAATATTCCCAACGCTTTTATGGGCCTGTACGACGAAAAGGGCCGTTACTACTTCACCGATGCCGACCAATATTTACAGGAGACCGTGGACTATTTCTCAGGCTCGTGGAATAGGGATGGCCTGGCAATAGACGGAGGCTTTAATTTCCCGGCGATCTTCACGCCGTTGCGCGCGGATCCCGAACTGTGTGAAGACAACGAAGCCCCATTGGCTTGCGAAATCCGCACCTACAAGCCGTCTTTCATTATCATTTCCATGGAGTTCGTTTATGAAGGACGCACCGCCGATAATTATGAACAGTACTTGCGTGATGCTGTAGATTACGCTCTATCCCAAAATGTCATTCCCATCCTGATCACCAAGGCCGACAATGTTGAAGGCGGGCATAGTATTAATCTGGCCACCGCGCAAGTGGCCTATGATTACGACATTCCCTTGATCAACTGGTGGCGCGCCGCCCAGCGGCTGCCTAACCACGGCTTGGATTTGGACCGCGATGCAGGGCAACGACCGCCGAATTTTCATATATCATATGAAGCCTGGAGTGAACGCTCGTATATTGCGCTGGAAACGTTGGATGCATTGCGCAGGGCCGTGGGCGCAGGAGGATAAATGAAGCAAGAACTCATTGAAAAACTCAACACCTACATCACCGGCCAAATCCTCAAGCGCCCGGACAAGACTCTCAATCCCCATGAGCCTTTGATCTCCGGCGGGCTCATCGATTCGTTTTCTCTTGTGGACTTGGCGATGTTCGTCGAGCAGACCTGGGGAGCCAAATTGGCCGATACGGAATTAAACGCGCAGACCTTTGATACGCTCAATCAACTCGCCGACCTGATTGAAGCTCGTCTGTAATTTAGTTTTGCCCGAAATCCCGCAAATACTTTTCTCTATTATCGCTCCTGGCATGCTTGCCGCTGGAGGTCTTTACGATCCAGCCTTTGGGCACAAAGCGCAAGTCACCTAGCGTCACCTCGGTTTCCTGCACGATGTGAGCGCGCAGCTCGCGCTCCGCTGCGGCGAGGTTGGCGCCTTCAGCCGCCTCAGCGACTACCACCACCTTCTCTGAGCCCAAACGCTCGTCCAGCACGCCGAAGGCCACCGCCCGCCCCGGGTGGATGCCGGGGGTGCGATTGGCGATGGCCTCGATATCTTGTGGGTAGATATTCTTGCCGCCTACGATAATTAAATCCTTTTTACGGCCCGTGATGTAAAGCTCGCCATTGGCCAGGTAACCCATGTCGCCGGTGAGATACCAGCCATCCTTGGTGATGGCTTGCTCGGTGAGATCTGGCCGCTTGTAATAGCCGCTCAGCATGAACTCGCTGCGCAGGGCGATTTCTCCCACGCGTCGATCGGGCAGGGGGTTGCGATCCGTGTCCATGATGCGCAGCTCTACGCTGTCGATGGGTGCACCGCAGCTGACAAAGCGTTTGCCGGTCGCCGCAGGGATTGCGTCACCGCGTTCCTGCACTGCAGTAATCTCCACGATGTCGACACGGGGTGGGGCGCCAAGTTTCGTTTGTGTCACCGCGAAAGTGTTCTCCGCCATTGCGTAGCTCACCGCCAGCCCGGATTCCTTAAATCCATGTGGGGCCAATTTGCCGAGTAGTAGTTGATGACTTTCTGCATAAACCGGTTCCGAGCAGTTGATTGCCGCTCGCCAGCTCGATAAATCCAAATGATTCTTCGGGCGAAAGGTGCGCGCAATATGGTTGTAAGCAAAATTGGGCAGCCAACACAGGGTTCCGTGGTATTGGCCAATGATGTCTAGTAGCATGCCCGGCTGCTTGACCCACTCGAATGGCGACATCAACACCAGGCGTGTGCCGCTGACGATGGGCATCACGAATCCGACGATCAGCCCCATATCGTGATACAGGGGCAACCAGCTCACGACGACATCTTTGTCTGGATCCAGCCCAATAGACCGGCCGTAGGCTCCAATCTGCTTGAGTACGGCGCGATGCGAAAGCGCTACGCCTTTCTGCAGACCGGTGCTGCCGGAACTATGCTGGAGTAGGGCGATGGAATCAGGAGAAACGTCCAAAGTCCCACGTCCGACGTCCCGCGTAGCGGACTTTTCACCCGACGTTGGACCTAGGACGTGGGACGAATCCAACAATTGGACGTCAAGACCCGCTAATAGATCGGATAGAGGCGCGCAATTCTCCGAATAAGTAACCACTGCCTTCGCCCCCGAATGCTCGACCAGCAGCTTGACCCGCTCGCGGTATAGCTCGGGGTCCAGCTTTTCGGTGAGGAAGGGGAAAATCGACGGGACCGCGCCCAGCAACGCCGCGCCCCAGAAGGAATAGATCAGATCGAGCGAGTGTTGCAGCACCAGGATGACCAGATCGCCGGTTCCGACGCCGCTGGCCGCCAAGCGGGCGGCGGCTAGGCTGGCTTCATGCATCAATTGGCCAGTGGTAATCTGTTTATGTTCGCCGCGCTCGATGAAGGTGACAGCCACCGCGTCGGGTGCCTGGACTGCGCGTTCGGTGAGCGCGCTGACCAGTGTTTGAGTTTTCATTTTGGTCAAAGACATCGGTGGTTATTTTAGCAGTTCAGGGAAAATCCACCACGGAGACCCGGAAACACAGAGAAATTGAATGTTTTAAAACTCCGTGGCTGTGTGTCTCCGTGGTTTGCATCCATTTAATGGGCGGCTATCTGCGTTAATCCGCGTTAAACAAAAGCGGCCGAGCATTCACCCGGCCGCTCTGTGTATTTATCTATCTATATACTTATCGAGAGTTCGCTCCCACCAGGAGCAGTGGGGTGCCGCTGCGTTTCTTTACAGGGGAAGGAAACATCTTTTCGAATTCTTCGCGGGTCAGGGTCTCGACTTCGATCAGTTTCTTGGCGATCTTGTGAAGCTGGGTTTTGTATTTGGTCAGTGTCTTCTTGGCACGCGACAAGGCTTCACTCACCAGTTTGTAGACTTCTTCGTCGATCTGTTCCGCTACCGCCTCGGAATAATCGCGCTGCTCCGAGATTTCGCGCCCAAGGAAGATCAGCTCTTCTTTCTTTCCATAAACTCGCGGACCGAGTTGTCCGCTCATACCCAAGCGGGTCACCATCTGGCGCGCCACATGGGTTACACGTTCTAAATCGTTGGAGGCACCGGAGGTGATGTCGTCGAAGACCAGCTCCTCCGCGGCGCGTCCGCCAAGGGCAAAGGCCATATCGTCCAGCAGTTTGGCGCGGCTCATCAGGCTGCGATCTTCGTCGGGCAAAGCCAAAACGTAGCCGCCAGCCAAGCCGCGCGGCACGATGGTTACCTTGTGCACTGGGTCGCAGTTGGGTAGGGCGTGCGCAACAATGGCGTGCCCGGCTTCGTGATAGGCCACCACGCGCTTTTCCTCGGGGCTGATGACGCGGCTCTTGCGCTCCGGCCCGGCGATGAGGCGCTCGATGGCTTCTTGGAATTCGGGCTGTCCGATACTCTTCTTATTGCGGCGGGCCGCCAGGATAGCTGCTTCATTCACCAGGTTTTCCAGATCGGCGCCCACAAAGCCTGGGGTGCCGCGAGCCAATAGCCCTAGATCAACATCCTTGCCCAATGGCTTGCCGCGCACGTGCACCTTGAGGATTTCCTCGCGGCCATGCACGTCGGGCGCGTCCAAAATGACGCGGCGGTCGAAGCGGCCGGGGCGCAGCAGCGCCGGGTCGAGAATATCGGGGCGGTTGGTGGCGGCGATCATGATGATGTTGGTGTCCGTATCGAAACCGTCCATCTCCACCAGCATTTGGTTGAGTGTCTGCTCGCGTTCGTCATGGCTGCCGCCGAGTCCGGCCCCGCGTTGACGGCCGACGGCGTCGATTTCGTCAACAAAGACAATGCACGGTGAATGGCGTTTGGCCTGATCGAAGAGGTCGCGCACGCGGCTGGCGCCCACGCCCACGAACATTTCTACGAATTCAGAACCGGAAATTGAGAAGAAGGGTACGCCAGCCTCGCCAGAGACTGCTTTAGCGAGCAGCGTTTTGCCGGTTCCGGGCGAGCCGACCAGCAGCACGCCTTTGGGAATGCGTGCACCCAACGAAATAAATTTGTCAGGTTCCTTGAGAAATTCCACCACTTCCTGCAAATCGACTTTGGCTTCTTCCACGCCGGCTACGTCGCTGAAGGTTACGGTTGGATTCTCGCCGGTGAACATGCGCGCACGCGACTTGCCGAAGGACATGGCCGCGTTATTGCTGCCCTGTGCCTGGCGGAACACGAACCAGAACACGCCTGCCAGGATCAGGAACGGCAGGATATACCCTAGGGCAGTAAACACGCCCAACCAGGCGCTCGGCGGCTGGACTTCGATGTCGACGTTTTCGGGGCTGAGTTGTTCGGGGGTGACACCCAGGGCCAGCAACTGCTCCACGGTGGTGGCGTTTGGCTCCTTTTGGGCAATGCGCTCCTCGCCGTTCTGGTAAATGATGGTTAGCTGCTCTTCATCGGTAACGACGCGAGCCACCAGGCCGGCCTGGATGTCGGCGGCCACCTGGTTCAGGTTCAGGGCTTCCTGCTCGTTGAATTGCTGCTGATAATTGAAGAAGACGAAAAAAACGAGGGCAGCAAACAATAATAGGTATAGCAGCGAAATTCGGCTGCGCGGGGTGTTCACGATTAATCCTCCACAAAAAAGCCTGCCCTCGAGCGAAGCGAAGGGCGGGTCAAGCTAATAGGCATCGGATGATTATACCAACGTCGATTTGACTCCTAGATACCGACGGCTCTTCTAATAGTTCTCTTACACCCAGAAAAACCTTGCCGGAAAAAAAAGAAATCCCTGATCAGCGGGGAGCGACACCACCTATCTAATTTGGTGATCACGGTGCGCGAAAATGGAACTCCGTGTTAATTTGGCTCTCTCTTAGCCTTTTGAACCGGGGAGAAAAACAGCAGCGCGATGCCGCCGAGGGCGGAGAAAACCACACCGTATACAAAAACTGCTTCGTGGTTGACCAGATCCCAGAGTTGGCCGGCCACAATGCTGGCGACCAGTCCACTGAGGCCTACGGTGGCCGAGTACCAGCCGATGCCGCTGGCGCGAAGATGCGGCGGGAAGAAATCTGAGGCAAAGGCCTTACCTACGGAGCGGAAAATCCCCTGGTAGAGACCGTAGAAGATGAAAAGGATGCCGATGAGCAGCAAGTTGCTGCTGAACGCAAAACCTAAATAAGTGACGACGAATATAGTAAAAGCGATCAGCAGGATATTCTTACGGCCAAACCGATCTGAGAGGGAGCCAGAAGGATAGGAGATGAGCGCGGCTACCATATTGAAAAAGGCATAAATCAGGATGGTGAGTTCCAGCGAAGCGCCAATGTCCTGGGTTTGCAAGATAAGGAAGGAATTGCTGGAGTTGCCGAGGCCGAACAGAGCGGTGATCCCCAGATATTTCCAGTAGTCAGCAGGGAATTTACGGATCTTGATGTCAAGTTTGGCTTTTGCGCCGACGCGAGCTTTTCCTTCTTTGACTAACAAAATCATGAGCAGCGCCAAGACGCCGGGGATAAAGGCGATTAAAAAGATCGTGCGAATCGGGGTTGCAAAGGAGGCAAGCAACAAAATCGTCAGTAGTGGACCCAGGAAGGCGCCTAGGTTGTCGCCGATGCCTTCGAGGCCGAAGGCGGCGCCGCGGCTCTTCTCGTCGGCGGAAGCGGCGATCAGGGCGTCGCGCGGCGCTGAACGTGTGCCGGTGCCCAAGCGGTCCAGCGAGCGGGCCGCCAGCACACCTTGCCAAGCGGTGCTGAGACCGATCAGCGGCTTAGAGAGCGCAGCCAGCGCGTAGCCAAGCAAGGCAATAGGTTTTCTACGCTGCAGCTTGTCTGAGATCCAGCCCGAAAAACCCTGCATGATGTTTTGGATGGCAACGGCGAAGCCCTCGATGACGCCAACTACAGACCCGCCACTCTTCAGCGTCTGGGTGAGGAAGACCGGCAGGATGGGATACAACATCTCGGTGGAGATGTCCGCGAACAGGGAAGCGAACGCCAGAAGCCAGGTGTTTGTGCTTAGCCCGGATCTAGACTGCGATTTTCTTTTGGACAAGTTTCTTAAGCCGACGAATCCTTGCCGCGGCCCCAGATCAGGCCTTCAATGAAGCGCCAGATGCGTCGCAATAGAGACCGCAGGGCGGCCAGGCGAACATACGGGCGCAGACGAATGGGCTTGGCCTCTTCAAACGGTCCGGTCCAGTGAACGGCCACGGCGCCCCAAGTGAGCCCGGCGCCGAAGCCAACCATCACGGTGTTGTCGCCGGGGTGTAGCAGGCCCTGCTCGGCCGCCTCGCATACGGCAATAGGAATCGATGCCGTGGAGGTGTTCCCGTATTTATCCACGTTCACCACGAAGCGTTCCATGGGCAGTCTGAGCCCCCGGGCGGCCGCCTGGATGATGCGCAGGTTGGCTTGATGCGGAATGATGAGCTGAATGTCCTCAGTTTTTAGTCCGGCTTTTTCGATGGCTTCTTTTGAAGCCGAGGCCATCACTCGAGTGGCGAAACGGAAAACCTCGTTGCCGCTCATGTGGATGAAATGCAACCCGTCCAATACCGTCTGGGAGGTAGCGGGATGGGCCGAACCTCCTCCAGGGACCGAGAGCAAATCTGCACCTGAGCCGTCGGAACGCATCACTGCGGAGAGCACCCCGCCGGGTTCTTCGCGCGCCTGTAAGACAAATGCGCCGGCGCCATCTCCGAACAAGATGCAGGTACTGCGGTCGGTCCAGTCGACGATGCGAGACAAGGTCTCGGATCCGATGACCACCGCATTTTGGATGGAACCGGAACGAATGGCCTGGGAGGCCATGTTGAGCGCGAAGATGAAACCAGTGCAGGCGGCGGAAAGATCGAAGGCACCCGCTTTTTCGGCGCCCAGCCGGTCTTGCACGATGCTGGCTGTGGATGGAAAGGTGTATTCGGGAGAAGAAGTGGCCACCACAATGAGATCCACCTCGTTGGGAGGCAACTTGGCCAGGCGTAGCGCATTGGTGGCAGCTTCTGTGGCCAGGGAGGCAGTGGTGTCATTCTTGCCGGCGATGTGGCGCTGGCGAATACCGGTACGCTCGCGGATCCACTCATCGTTGGTGTCCACCATTTGAGCAAGGTCGTCGTTGGTCAGCACCTTCTCGGGGATAGACATACCCCATCCGGTAATGTGCGCGTAAGGCATTGTTAGCCGGCCTTTAAACCATTGCGAGCCAAGGAAGGCTCTGCCTTCCGCAGTTGCGAGGAGCCGAGCGTAAGCGCGGCGACGTGGCAACCTCCAAGCTCAACCATTGTGAGCCGCTTCGCGGCGACGAGGCGAAGCAATCCCCAAGCTGTTTTTGCCTGAGCCGACGATCAACGTGGCATTGTGGCCCCCGAAACCGAACGAATTCGTCATCACCAGATTCATCTCTTTCGCCCGGGCTTTATTGGGAACTATGTCCAGGTCGCACTCGGGATCAGGTACCTGGTAATTGATAGTGGGGGGGATGATGCTGTCGCGCATGGCGAGCAGGCAGAATATCGTTTCAATCGCGCCTGCCGCGCCGATCATGTGACCGGTCATTGATTTAGTGGAGGAAACCGGGATGTCGTAAGCAAGCTCGCCGAAGGCAGTCTTGATGGCGGCCGTCTCGCTCTTATCGTTCAGCGGAGTGCTGGTGCCATGCGCGTTGATGTAGTCGATCTGCTCAGGCTTCAGGTCGGCATCGCTGAGCGCCATGCACATACAGTCGGCAGCCCCGCGGCCATTTTCCGAGGGCGCGGAAATGTGATAGGCATCGTTGGTGCAGCCGTAGCCTAAGATCTCTCCGAGGACTTCGGCGCCGCGCGCTTGCGCATGTTCCAGAGATTCTAGGATGAGGACGGCTGCGCCTTCCCCGGTCAAAAAGCCGTCGCGCGTTTTATCGAAAGGGCGCGACGCATGTTGTGGGTCGTCATTGCGCAAGCTGAGCGCGGTCATGTTACCCAGTCCGGCGATCGCCATCGGATTGATGGCGGCTTCTGAACCACCTGCCAGCATCACATCGGCCTGGCCGCGGCGAATGACTTCGGCGGCTTCCCCGATGGCGTTACCGCCGCTGGCGCAGGCAGAAACCACGGCGATGTTTGGCCCTTGGATCTTGAGGTGGATCGCTATCATGCCACCTGCGGAATCGGGGATCATCATCGGCACGGTGAAGGGGCTTACCCGATCAGGATGGCCACCGAAGAACACGCGCGCTTGTTCAAAAATGGTGTTGGAGCCGCCAATGCCGCTGCCAACGATGGCGCCAATGCGATGGCGATTTTCGTCGGTGATGGGCAAGCCGGCATGCTTCACGGCTTCCAGCGCGGAGGCCACTGCCATTTGGGTGAAACGGTCCATATGGCGGGCATCCCGGTGGCCGAACATGGCCTTGGCGTCGAAACCTTTAACTTCGGCGGCGATTTGATTTTTGTATGGGCTGGGATCGTAGGCGGAGATGCGGCCGCCGCCAGAGACCCCGGCGAGGATATTGGACCAGGTGGTGTTTACATCATTACCAAGAGGGCTAAGGCAGCCAAAGCCGGTAACTACGACGCGTTTTCGGGAAGCTTCACTCATTTTTGGCTAGTGAGATTTATAACACGGTCGGGGTTTGTGAGGATACGGGGATGAATAAAAGGCAGGGGGAGCATAGGGTGGGCAAGGTCGGGTTTTATTGATCAGCGTTTATCCGCGGTTTTCTTTTAGCCTATGACGTCAAGACCACTGGACCTCGGGTCATCCAAGTCCAGTCTAAGGTTCTTGATTTGTCCCCACCACCCACACCCCCGGCAGCGCTACACATTGGCCGCAGCCGATAACCGGTTCCACAACCTGGCAGGCGCATTTGCTGCATTCCGCCTGGATGCGCACCTCAGGCCGCATGAAAAAGACGGGGCGCTCCAGCCGGGGGATCAGGGTCTGGTGCTCGCAGGCGTTCGCTTGCAGGATATCGGGCACGGGGCACTTATTGCATAGGTCCGGTGTCCAGCGCAGCTTGTGGGCCTCCAGCAGGCGACAACGTTCGATGTTGCGACCGCGGAAATAATCGGCAAAGAAATGCCGGCATTCTTTACCGGCAGGGGTCAACATAGATTCGCGATTATAGCAATCGGGGAGGTGTCTTGAAGTCTGGAGATCTTGAAGTCTGGAAGTCTAGATGTCAGAGAGTTCTTTTGACATCCAAACCTCTAGACCTCCGGACTTCAAGACTTCTTTATGCGCGTGTCACATACTCGCCGGTACGAGTATCTACCCGGATCAGATCGCCCTGATTAATGAAGGCGGGGACGTGCACCTTCAGGCCAGTCTCGGTGGTAACCAGCTTACTGACGCCGGTTGCAGTATCTCCGCGCACAGCCGTTTCTGCTTTAGTGACTTCAAGATCCACGGTGGTGGGCAGCTCAATGTCTAATGGTTCCCCTTCATATAACGTGAGCTTAACATCCAGTCCAGGTTTTAGATAATTCACCGCTTCATCTAGCACATCGGCGGTAAGACCCGGCTGATCGAAAGTTTTCTGGTCCATGAAGATGTACCGCTCGCCATCCTGGTAGAGGTATTGGACATTGTGAAAGTCCAGCCGTACGTCTTGCACGCGCGTGCCGGAGCTGAAGGTCTTGTCCACAACGGCGCCGCTGCGCAGGTCGCGGGCTTTAACGCGGATAGTCGCGTTGCCGCGACCTGGTTTATTGTGGGTGTAATCCAATACTTTGTACAGGCGGCTATCCAGCTCAAAGGTCACGCCTTTGCGCAGGTCGTTGACGTCGATCATTGTAGGTGCTCCTTAGACTTTTTCGGGAATGCGTCGAAAATTATAACAGCCCCATTGATTGGGTTTGATAATAGTATTAGCAGGTTATACAACTATCCGTCCAACGCCTTGACAATGTACTCGTTTGTTTTTGTTTGTCCGTTTTTCAATGTATGATCACCTTTACCAAACAGACGTGGCAGGCAATGCTTGGGAATTTGTCAAGTTGCCTCGGGGTCGGTATGTGGTCGTTAAATTAAATCTTCGAACTTATTGGGACAATTGGGGGAAGTACGCCCTCGCGCCTTAATGGTAAACTCTCCAGCAAGGGAAAGCCCTTCATTATGGTGAGTGGCAAATTGCGCAAAGTGGTCTGTGTCGAAGATGAACCGGAAATGATCGACCTTATCCAGCTCATCTTGAACCGTAAAGGCTTCGAGGTAATCGGCGCCCATGGCGGAGTGGAAGGGCTGGAAACAATCCGCAAGGTTAAGCCGGACCTGGTGCTCCTGGACTTGATGATGCCAGAGATGGACGGCTGGCAAGTCTACCAGCAGCTAAAGGCCGACGAAGCCACCGCCGATATCCCCGTGATCGTGGTGACGGCCAAAGCTCAAAACATTGACAAAGTACTCGGGCTGCACATAGCCAAGGTGGATGATTACATCCCCAAGCCATTTAGCCTGCAGGAGTTGGTCAGCCGCGTCGAGATAGTGCTAAAGCGCCACGAAGAAGCACACAAGGCGGTGAGCTAACCGGGTATGCAATTCATCGCTATCCGGAATCTCAGCCGGCCGCTCACGCAACCCCTCAGCGTTCGCTATTGCGAACGTTTTTTGTGCAGGCTGCGTGGACTGATGTTCCAAAGGAAGCTGGCACCGACCGAAGGCTTGCTGCTGGCGGATGCCAGGGCCAACCGGCTAAACGCTGGTATCCATATGCTGGGCATGTTGTTCGACCTCAGCATCCTGTGGTTGGATGGCAATCTCAACGTGGTGGATAAGGCCATTGCGCGACCCTGGCGGTCATTTTTATTTCCGCGCAGGCCTGCCCGCTATGTGATAGAGTGTGCTGTTTCTCGCTATGAAGAATTCCAAATCGGCGATCAACTGGCATTTGAAAAATCTGCATAACCTCGGCCTAGTGGCTGCGTTGGTTTTCGTTTTGACCGGGCTGGCATTTTCCCCGGCGTCCGCGCAAGAATCGAATGAGGTGCGCTATGTAGTTCAGCCCGGAGATACGCTTTCCAGCATTTCACAGCGATTCGATGTCTCCGTCGCGGATATTGTTAACGCAAGCGGCATTTCAGATCCAAATAACCTGCATCCTGGTGACATACTGGTGATTCCCGGCATTGATTGGATTAGCGGCACGCTGACCCTGCAACCCATGCCTTTGGGCGAATCCTATTTAAGCCTTAAGCGTCGCTACCTGCTGACGGATGCAGACATGTCTCGGCTAAATCGCTTTACCAGCACCAGCCCAGAACAAAGTTATGTGGGATTTCAGATCATGCTTGCCACCGAGCGTAGCGAACTGACCAACAGCTCTCGGGTTGCCGTTGGAGCCGGACATAGCCTGCTGGAATTGGCGGCTGCTTCGGGTGATAACCCCTGGCGGCTTGCTGCAGTTAATCAGCTACCGGGAACCTGGGCCGCCATATCAGGCGATGTATTGTTTACACCCGGGCGCGAAGCCGCCGGGCCAGGCGGCCTGCCGTCGCCGATTACCGCCCTTAGTGTGGAGGACCCTGGTTTTATGCAGGGGCACACCGCAGTCCTGAATATTGCAGGACCCGCAGAAATTAGTTTGGGTGGCGAATTGGTCGGCCATCATCTCCATTTCTTCTCAGAAAGCGAAGGGAACTGGGTCGCTCTGCAAGGGATTCCACTGGAGTCCGAAGGCGACACAACCACCTTCAGTATTTCAGGCACAATGGCAAACGGCGCAGGGTTTACGTTTTCGCAACCCGTGCGCATACAGAGCGGTGGATTTGCGCGCGCCAGTTTGTTCGTTGATCCGGAATTCCTGGATGGTGAAATCAGCGCTGCTGAAAATGTGCAAGTCGCTGAGCTAATGGCGCCTGTTACGGAGGAGAAATTGTGGTCAGGCCCCTGGGGTTGGCCACACGATTTAGTGAACGATGTCACCTCGGAGTATGGCGTTTTCCGAACGTATAACGGCGGCTTGGCAGAAAGCTTCCATTACGGGGTGGATTTTGGCGGCGGGGCATTGCTCAGCATCTACGCGCCCGCGCCCGGTCGCGTAGTCTTCGCCGGCCCGATGGATATCCGTGGTAATGCCATTTTCATCGATCATGGCTGGGGGGTATATACGGCTTATTTCCATCAAGAGGAGATCCTGGTGCA
>CAYJMC010000003.1:0-26624 GCA_964371335.1 uncultured Anaerolineaceae bacterium | reverse complement strand
GAATGGGTTGGACTTGCAGAAAGTGTTGATTTAAATCCAACCTTCGCAAGGTTCAACGGCAATACTGATCTAGTCTTCTTCGTGCTCGCCTTCGGCGGTGCGGAAATATTCGTCGAGGATTTCCTTTGCCTTGGCTGCTTGAGAGTGCGCTACGAAGACTTCGATTTCGGAAACGGTTCCCACATTAATTCCGTAGATCGTACCCGCGGCTTCCTTGGAGAGCATGACATCAATTCCTTGCCCTTCCAAGAGCCCGCGTAACAATTCGGCTTGCAATGGATTATTCAAAACAACGATCTTTTCCAATTCATCCGCAACCATGAGTCACCTCGATTTTCTTGCCAGGAACCTCTCGTGTATAATACGCCCGCTTTGACTTCCCAGTTAAGTAAATCCGTCTACATTTTCTCACATCTCCGGGCAGCTTGAGGGACGCCGCTTTGTAAGAACATGTCGCTCAAGTTTCCCTCCCCCGAATTAGATTGGGAGCAATTCCAAGTCCGCCCTGAAGATCTCGAATTCCTCTCCTCGTATCTCCTCGAAGTCGAAACCCCGCTAGGCCCAGAAGAGTTGGCTGTACAGCTCATAAAGGAACGACTGCGCCGCGAAACCGAAGCTGAGGCCAGCCGCCAAGCCACCCAGAAAATCTACCTGCCTAAAGAGCACTATAGCGAAGGCGACACGATCGTGTTCCCCGCGCTGGATTGGACCAGCGGCCATGTGATACGCGTGCGTCCCGCTCAAACGTTCAATGGCAATTCATTCGCCGTGGTCCAGGTCCAATTTGAAGACGGAAAAACGCGCGAATTTGCCGCCAGCCTGACAGAGCATCCCCTCAACCAAATCGCAACTAAAGAGAAAGAACATCCCGAGCAAACTTCGGCGCTAATTTCTCAGCAGCATGCCAAGCAAATTGCGCCGATAATTGCTGAAGCATTGCGCGAAAGTCCCGAATTCGTGTACATCGCGGGGCGCTGGTTCCCTAAATCGTTGATCGTGGACATCGGCGAAGGGCAGCGCAATGTGGCCGAGGCACTGCTGGACATGGCCGGAGGGGGGCCTTTGCCCACCAACCAGTTGCTAGGCGAAGTGGAATTGCCGCCCGGGGTCAATCCCAAATTGGCTGAATTTTCATTGGACCTTGCCTTGCAAGAAGATCCTCGTTTCGACGAAGTAGGACCGTCGGGCGAGGTGGCCTGGTTCCTCCGTCGCCTGGAGCCCGAGGCCGTGCGAGAAACCCCTTTGTTTTTGCGCTACGAGCCAATTGAACATGACCGCGGCTTACTCTCTGAGGATATGTTGGATTTGGAGCAACGACTGGATGACGAACTTTCACCTCCAGAAGCGCAATTAGATGAAGAAGCCCGGGAGATCCAAATCCCGCTTATCTTCCCACATTGGCGCGTGGGCAGCCTTCCGCTAACTCGGCGCGTCTCGCAATTATTCCCGACCGCTTATGAGAGCCCCCGAGTGCGCTTCGATTTTGTAGACGCGCAAAACGGTCAACGCTTTCAGGGCTGGGTGGTAAGGCAACATCGATATATCGTCGGCCTGCGCGATTGGTATCTCCGCCGCGGGCTAATGCCCGGGAGCCTGGTGCACGTGCGCCATGGGGAGAAGCCGGGAGAGGTCTTGGTTACTGCGGAAGCGCATCGTTCCAGCAAAGAGTGGGTACGTACTGCGCTGGTGGGCGCTGATGGCGGAGTGGTGTACGCGACGCTCAAGCAACAGGTTGAATCCTCATTTGATGAACGCATGGTAATTTACTTGCCTGGCGAGTTGGGTGCCTTGGAAGCCGGCTGGCAGCGACGTGGGGGCAAACCCCCTTACCTTGAGCATTTCGTGCTGGAAACCATGCGCGAACTGGCAAAGCTCAACACACAAAATCATGTGCATGCCGTCGAACTTTATTCAGCGTTGAACCTCATTGTGAGGTGCCCGCCGGCGCCGTTGCTGGCGCTCTTAGCATCCCATGGGACCATCCAACACGTCGGCCATTTGCATTTTCGCGTGGCCGAAGCCGTGGCGCAGCGATGAGCGAGCCTCCGGAGATGCAAGCGAATATTGAGCAGAGCGCCGAATCTGAGGCGCCACGCCCAAGCCTGGTTAAACCCACGCTGGATACGCCTTTCCATATCGATTTTTCGTGGTGGCGGCTCAATGACCGGGAATGGAAGGTCTTCTTACGCGGACTGTTGGGACCCGAGCAAGAGGAAAAACTGGCCGGGATGACCGGCGAAGAACGAGTTGACTGGGTGGACCCACACACTGGCGAAGTCATCCAAATGGATGCGCTGCAATATTTGCTAAGTAGCCATTACGCGCAACAAGTTGAGTCCGCTGAAGGCGGCACTTCGTTGATCGAATCGATCTTCCGCGCCTTCCTCAAGAGTGGCAACAGTCCCATGAGTTCGCGGCAACTGGGCGAAGCCTTGAACCGGCAGCCGCAAACCATATTGAAGACGCTTTCGGGAATGAGGGTGTACCGCGGGATACGACCTGTGGGCGCGTAACGTCCAACGTCTGACGCCAAAGGGAAGATGCCAGAAGCCTCCCGGTATAAACGCGGATAATCACTGATTATCCAAAACTTACAACGCTCGCTGTATAATTGCGCGGGGTTGCGTGATCGGCCAAGCCCATTGGCAACTCTTAAAGCGAATGGCGCAAAGTGTCATGTTGAATGATCGACATTATGCGCCATTCGCTCGCCCTCGTAGCTCAATTGGATAGAGCGGCGGACTTCTAATCCGCAGGTTGCAGGTTCAAGCCCTGCCGGGGGCATACGCACGAAAGTCGGTCTTGCTCGAGAGTTCCTAGTGGGTGGAATTTACCCACCCTGACCAGCAAACTGCAATTTTCTGAATAATCCTAATTTCGTCTTGCCACTTGGCTATCTAACCGCTAGAATCTCGGGGAATTTCCCTCGATAACCATGAAAACCCGAACAGGAATTCTTCTTGTTTTTCTTCTTGCGACCATGCTAACGGCTGCCTGGCTGCAGCCGAAAGCTGCAGCCGCGTTGGCCTGTGACGATGAAAAGAAAATCACCCAGCCTCCGCGTTTCGGACGCTTGATGCACGATCCACAATGGATGGAGTGGCCTTCGCGGATGGCTGACCCGGAATGGCCTCGGGGTTTCTATCTCAATTGGTATCCGGAAACTGTGCAATTGTGGACCAGACCACGTAGCGGCGATGGCCGCCTGACTTATAACAAGGAGTGGCTGGAGTTTTTACGCGAGCTGCAGCCCAACGATTACGCCGCAGTGTGGATAGCAGAGATCGCGGCAGGCTTATTCAACAAAGGGAATCAGACCATCCCGATTATGGATCTCAGCCAACTTAAACAAGAACCTGTCGCTGAAAGTATTTCCTCGGGTGGCAACGTTGTGAAGTTCCTGGAATTCAAGAATGGCTCTGGGCGCATCGAGATGCTTTATTTCCGGCGCCAACCGCCGGAAGTCAGCAATGTGAACTACCAAACCAAGCCCTGGCTGGTGACCAAGTTCACATCTGTCTCAATCGATGGACAGCTTGGCAATGCTGGCGGCATCGATGTCTATTTCCCCAATCTGGCAAAACAGAAGAATGGCTACTGGGTGGACCTGAAGCGCGTGGAATTGTTCCCTGCGCTGCCATATTGCGCGGTGGTGGAGGGCGCACTTAATGTGCACACGGCGCCGGCCATCTTCGCCAGCGTGACCGGCAGCGTGTCGGCCGGACAGCCGGTTACTATCCGCGAATATTTGCCGCAAGGCAGCAATGTTTGGGGGCGAATCGACCAGGGTTGGATATTGTTGGAATATTTGAATGATGGCCTTCCCGTTTACCCAACGACTTGGGAAATGGAAACGCGACCCCCGATTCTTTTCGACTGATTTATTTGACGCTGGGCAAAGAAATCGTAAACCGGGTTCCCGACCCCAGTTGACTTTCTACACGTATCGTCCCCCCGTGTAATTCAACCAACCGCCTGGCAATAGACAACCCCAGGCCGTAGCTGTGTGTGGCTTGCCCTGATCTGCCTGCCACCTGATAGAAGCGCTCGAAGAGATGGGGGAGGTGCGCGGCTGGGATGCCTGGTCCTTCATCTTTTACCACCAGCTCGATGTTTCTCCCAGCTCGATGTGAGGTGACGCGAATAGGCGCATCGGCAGGAGTATGTTTGATGGCATTGTCCAGCAGGATAAGCAGCACTTGGCGCAGACGGGCCGCGTCACCCCGGATTGTCCCCGCGTTATTCTTCGCTTGAACACTGATCCGTTTTCCTTCAGGCAACTTGTTTATCTGGCGGTTGATGTCTGTCAGTATCTTCTTGACCGGTAGCCTTGCCAGGTCGAGTGTCAAACGGCCTCCATCAAGGCGAGAGAGCAATAGAAGGTCGTCAACCAACTGGCTCATGTAATCGGATTCTTGTAGCACGTCGTTCAGCAGGCTTTGCTCTTTTTTGCCGAGATTGCTGCGTAAAGCCACCTCTGTGCTGGCTCGGATCAGCGTGAGCGGAGTCCGTAACTCGTGGCTGGCGTTGGCCACAAACGCCTGCTGCTGGTCCCAGGCCCGCTGGGCGGGAACCAGTGTGCGGCCAGCCAGCCACCAACTTCCCGCGCCTACCATCAGCAGAATGAACGCCCCTGCCGTGGTGATGCCCATGGCGAGCTGATTAAGAGCCCGGTCCTGGTCCACAACGAAGCGGCCCAATTGCAATACGGCCGGCTCCGCACCCTGCTCAGTGCGGAAGCTCAGCAAGCGGACGCGAGACCCGCTTGGCAGCCGGACAGTGCGAACGTCGGATCCATTAGCCAATGCGGCCTGGCTGCTCTCCTGGACGGGATTCATCGGCAACGGGTAAGGGTTGGGGTTAAAGAGCAAAGAACCGGTTTCATCCAGTGGCATCACAAAAATAGCGGCAAGGTCGGCGGAATATTCACCTTCGAGAATCTCATGTTCCGATTTCTCCTCCTCATGCTCAACCGATTCTTCATCGGATTCTGCAAAGGCGGAGATGGCGCTACCGGTACCCGCCAACTGCAGCCACTCCACCTCTGCTTCGATGAGTTGCTGCGGCAGGACGATGCCGAACAGATGAAACTGGCCCGCCATGCTATGCATTAAGCTGAGATCAATGCTGGTTTGGAAATAATTCTGCAAATCCAGGTAAGCAACCCCGCCTACCAGCAAGACCAGCCCCAGCGTGGCTGCCATGAAAGCAAGGGTTAATTTCCAGCGCAGGGACCTAAGCATATTCGGGGGCCAGACGGTAACCAATCCCACGCACCGTTTCGATCGGATCTCGGCGACCGGGTTGGCTTAACTTGCTGCGCAAATAGGAAATGTACACATCCACCATCGTGTCCTGGATATCGCGTTCGTAAGACCAGACGTAATCTAGAATGTTGCGACGGGTGAGGACACGATTGGGGTTTCGCATCAGGTATTCCAACAGGGACCATTCTGTTTTGGTGAGGTCCAGAATGCGGCCGCCACGCCGCGCACTGTGGGTGTGCAGATCCAGCACCAGTTCGCCAATGCGCAATTCCTTAGGGTCGCCCGACGGATCGGTGACGCGGCGCCCCAGGGCACGGATGCGGGCAATCAACTCATCGAAGGCAAAGGGCTTGACCAGGTAATCGTCGGCTCCTGTCTTCAAGCCGGCTACTCGGTCTTCCACCTGACCTCGGGCAGTGAGCATGAGAATACCTGTTTTAAGGTGGGCCGCCCGGATGGCATGACAAATGGCAGGCCCATCTCTGCCGGGCAGCATCCAATCCACTACAGCCACGTCGTGGATGCCGCGTAAAGCCAAATCCAGCCCGATGTCGCCGTCGTGCGCAACATCCACGCCGAAACCTTCTTCTTGCAAGACCTGGAAGATTAAATTGGTGAGGCGTTTATCGTCCTCAATGAGGAGCACGCGCATGAAAACCTCTTCACAAAGACCCTGAGCAGCCTGCAGTCTAGTCCGGGTTCATTGGAAAATGATTGGAAAACTCGAGGCCCTTTCCAAAGCTTTCCTCATCTGCCCCCGCTAAGATGACACGGAATTCTGAGAATAATAAGGAGAATCCCGTGATCCAAAAACCTGCATTATGGATTTCCATCGGCTTGACCGCGTTCATGCTGTTTACCCTGTCCAGTGTACTGCAAAACGTATCCGCCGCGAATGCCGCTGTTCAAACCGACCCTGGCGCCACTACGGCCGGTTTGACACCTGAAATTGAGGCAATCATCGCCGAACGCGAATCTCAATATATCGAAATGATCAACCAGGCGAATGCCCAATTAACCCAGGCACAGCAAGCGCTGACGGTTTCCCCGGCGCCTGCTGACCCGGCAGCGACCCAGTTCTCGCCAGAACAGGCTGCCGAAGTGGCCGACTCGGCCGCCCTCAGTGGCGCCACCCGCACAGGGGAACCGGCGTTGGTCAATTTCGAGGGGAGCGTAGCTTACGAGATACCGTATGACTATGGCAATATCTATGTCGATGCGACTACGGGCGACCTGATATTCAACGGCACAATTAACCTGGAACCCAGCCCGATCACCGCAGAGCAGGCCGCGCAGATCGCCGCCGGCTACATGGGCAGGTCTGATGTCTATCATGTTGAAGTAGTACCCCTGTATGACCAGATGGTATTTCGCGTCAAATTCTCGAATAGCGACGCTGTCTTTGTAGACCAGTATGGGACTATTTTGCTGGTGCGCCTGGCGCCCAGCGACGGTAGCGGCAGTTCTGGGTCCGGTGAATATGAAGATGACGATCACGACGAGGATGAGCACGAGGATGACGATTAGTTTCATTGTAAAAGTGGGCCGCGTCCCATCATGCAACTCGAAACTAATGAGCAAAGAATTCTAAGGAAATTGAATGAACTCAACACCGAAACCACGTCGATCTGCAGGACTCGAAGGAATCAAACTGTTGGTGGGCACTGGGGCCATGGCTGCCACCATCGGTCTGTGGTCGGTTTTCGCCAATCGCGACCCTATAGTAGACTTGACCACACAGCCAGACCCCGGTGAGGTGGCCCCGGCAGGTGAAATCATTCTTAACTTGCCCCCGCTTCCCACCCTGGTGCCTTTCACGGGCGGGCAAACCCCAGATCCAACCTCGCAACCATCCGCGCTAACAGTTGAAGGACTGCGCTCGGTGTCTGCACCCGTGCAAACCAGTGCCAACCCTGCGGCTCCGCGCGTCGTGCGAGGCTCAGGCAACGGTGGCGGCTCTGGCGGCGGACCAGTGACCACCACTCGGTCTTCATAGTGCTACGAATAAAGTTTGGGGCTATGGGTTGCCAGATGCTAGTGGCAATTGAAGACGAGAGCCACCAGGCGGAACAGCGGCTCAATGAGGTTCCCGGTTTGCTCGCCGATTGGGAACAAGCCTTGAGCCGCTTCCGGCCTGATAGTGAGTTGAATAGCCTGAATCAGCAGGCGGGTGCGTGGGTTTCGGTAAGTCCCGTAATGTGGGACGTGGTGCAGTCGGCCATGACGGCTTGGCGCGAAAGCGATGGTCTTGTAACCCCCGCGGTCCTTCCGGCACTTGAGCGTTCTGGTTACATCCAGAGCTTCCAGCAGCCAGGCGAAGTAATGACGCTCGATGCATTTGACCCTGAACCTGTTCTTCAGTCTTTCAGTGAAATCGAGTTTGATGAAAGAAAGCATACAGTTTTTTTGCCCGAAGGTATGCGCCTCGACTTTGGCGGTGTTGCCAAAGGTTGGGCAGCCCATCAGGCGACGCAGCAATTGAGTGATTTAGGGCCGGTGCTGGTGGATGCCGGTGGCGACATCGCCATCAATGGCCTCCTCAATGGAAGCGAGCCCTGGGTGATTGGAGTCAACGATCCATTCAACAGAGGTGCGCAAATTGAAAAGCTTTATCTGCGGGATGGAGGAGTGGCCACATCTGGGCGTGACCATCGCCGCTGGCTTCAAGGCGGTGAATGGCGCCATCACGTCATTGACCCGCGCAGCGGCCGGCCTGCTGAAACGGATTTGCTAAGTGTCACCGTAATCGCCAGGGATGTCATGGAGGCCGAGATGGCCGCCAAAGTTGTGCTCATCTTGGGCAGCAGGGCCGGGTTGGAATGGCTGGATCGGCGCGAAGGTGCTACCGGGTTGGCCGTGCTGGAAAATGGCGAGCTGTTAGGCAGCCATGGCATCGAAGACTACTTGAGGAATTGAAAATGGAATTGGAAAAAAGTTCTCTGATTGACCTGGAAAATGCAGCCCCGGTGATGACTCTGCAGTCCTTGATGCTGCTGTTCATATCAGTGGTGATGGGCGCCATTATGGCTTTGGTGGTATTGCCGGGCTGGCTCCCAGGGCTTGCTGGTTCGTTGACCGGCGAAGCGCCCAAAGCTTATTGGTACCTTTCGCGTGGTTCAGCCCTGGTTTCCTTTGTCATGTTGTGGCTGTCGATGGGGTTGGGCCTTATTATCAGCAACAAGTTGGCCAGACTTTGGCCGGGCGGACCCGTCGCGTTCGATGTTCACCAATACACCAGCTTGCTTGGTCTGGCTTTCGCGCTTTTCCATGCCTTAATCTTAATGGGAGACGCCTACATCGCTTACACATTACGCCAGGTACTCGTGCCTTTCGCCAGCGAAAACTACAAGCCCATCTGGGTCGGTTTGGGGCAAATCGGACTCTATGTCTGGGCGGCGGTCGTGCTGAGTTTCTACGTGCGCGCCCGGATGGGAACGCGTACTTGGCGCTTGATTCACTTTTCGAGTTTTGGAATGTTTGCATTGGCGATGTTGCACGGATTATTTAGCGGAACAGATTCCGGGGATCCGTGGGTTGTACGAATGTATTGGTATGCGGGTGCCAGCCTGCTTTTCTTGCTGCTATATAGAATCTTAGCAAATCCGAAACTACCGTTTGTGAAGGTGATGGTAAAACCCACTCCGCCGAGACAGCCGTCCCAGCCGCCAGCCCCTCAGACTATGAAAAACGTGCCGCAGTAACAAATTCCGCAATTGGGTCGTTTTGAAATGAGGCAGGGGCTTAGCGATTCCCAACAATCCTGTAAGTCACAGCCGAATTGACAAAAAATTAGTTCTCGTGGTATGCTGGTCTGACCAACAAACCAGTTGATTCGCCACGATGACAAAGGCCATCCCTCGAACCACAATTCCCGAACTTGTAGCCGGCAAGCTGTCTGCTTCCATACTTGAAAGGCAGTATTTGCCCGGGGCCTATCTGCCCTCCGAACGCGACCTTATCAAGGATTTAGAGGTCGGGCGCTCATCTTTGCGCGAAGGCCTCCAAATCCTGTCCGAAGCCGGGCTCATTGAGGCGCATCAAGGGGTGGGATGGCTGATCAATGAATTGACCGCGGCTCAGTCTGTGAAGGCCCGCAAGTTAGCCGCCAAAATTTCTCCGGTCGTACCAGAAAAGAAAACGAAAAAGGGAAAGCGCAAGAGCAACGCCGATGGTCCGCGGCGACTGCCCGTTGCTAAAGAAAAACCCCTGCATATTCCCAATCTCAAGAAGGATCGTCTGGGAACTTTCGAATTCATCTCTTGGTGGGAGCGAGAAAAAGTCCGCAATGCGAGGGTGATGGTAGTGGGGGCAGGGGCGCTGGGCAATGAGGTGGTGAAAAACCTGGCGCTGATGGGTATCGGCAATATGTACATTGTTGATTTCGACAAGATCGAAGCGGCCAACCTAAGCCGTTCGATCTTGTTTCGCGAAAAAGACTCGGGCCGCGAAAAGGCCAAGCTGGCTGCCGCCCGGGCCAAGGAGATCAATCCCGACGTCAACGTGCAATTCCTGCATGGGGACGTAACCACCGATATCGGCTTGGGCGTGTTTCGCCGCATGGATGTGATCGTGGGCTGCCTCGATAACCGTGAGGCGCGCTTGGCAGTTAATCGTTTCGCTTATTGGATGAACAAGCCCTGGGTGGATGGGGCCATCCAGGAACTGCTGGGTCTGGTGCGCGTGTTCGTGCCAGGCGACGGCGCTTGTTTCGAGTGCACGTTGACTGAACAAGCTCGCCGCGACCTGGCGCTGCGTTATTCCTGTCCTTTATTGGCGCGCCAAAATATTCTGCTCGGCAAAGTGCCGACTACACCTACGATTGCTTCCATTATTGGCGCCATGCAATCCCAAGAAGCATTGAAGTTGATCCACGATATGCCGGTTGAAGCAGGGAAGGTTACCCACTTCAACGGATACACCAATCATTTGCACACCACTGCCTACTTGCCAGACGCCGATTGCGAGAGCCACTGGATATACGGCGAGATTATGGAGTTGCCGCTGCGCGCAGGTTCCAACACATTGCGGGAGTTGCTGGCCGTTGCGCAATCTGACCTGGGCGGCGATGCCATGTTCGAGCTTGACGAAGAGTTGGTGCTTTCGCTGAACTGCCTGGATTGCAATACGTCGGAGCACGTGCTCAAGCCCATGTCGGATGTAACTTTCGAAGCAGGGCATTGCCCTACCTGTGGGCAAATGCGCGAGGTGAATATGACCCATACGATTCGCGGCGATGAAGAATTTATCGATCGCACTCTGGCCAGTGTGGGGGTTCCACCTTTGCACATTCTGCGAGCGACGAATGGGCGTGAGTTCCGCTTTTATGAATTGACCGGCGACTTGGAGGAAGCTCTGCATTTTAGCGACTTCACCGAAGCGTTTCCACGTCGGTCGTTCGCCCATCGCGTGCAGTTGGGCGAGGCCGTCGAAGAAACCGCGATGCTTGAAGAACAATCCGGCAAGAGGATTCACCTGATTGATTAAGCCATGGCCGTGAACGCGATCGGTATGCGACGCATGTTATTAGGCGAAGGTAATTTTGTAGAAAGCCTGGTGGGCAGGGTCTTGATCTTGGTTTTGTACACTTCGCTGGTGGGCAGCGTACTCACCTTGCTTTTCGTTGTGAACCGCCAGTGGCCACCGGTCCTGCTCAAGTATGGCGTGCTGGCTGCCACCGGAGTGGCAGCTGGTTTCGGCGCCCGCCGCTTGCTAATCGGCCGCAACTTCTTCCTGCGGCTGGGTGCGGCGATATTTGCACTGTTCATTGCTCTAGGCGTGCTGAACGTGCTCAGCCTCGGTTTCCTCGGCCTGAATTTATTGCGCGCCTATCCCAACCATCCTCAATGGGACGGCGCCTTGCAGCTTGTCTTTGCTTCCGCCCTTTCCTGGCTGGCTCTGCGCGCCTGGGCGGTGACTGTCCGCGAGATTGTCGTCGAGCCGCGCTACACTCCGCCTGCACCGGCACCCGTCCGCCAACCAACTCGCAGGCCAACACCGTGCCCAGCCCGGATGCCGGCGGCTCATCACGTGCGCCGTTCCCGGCGTGCGACTGCGCGTTCAGTTACTCCATCTATTGGAGCTGCATTTAGTGTCTGGCGTGACCGAGCAGCCACACAGCTGAGCGCACTGTTCCCATCCCTCGGCATCGGGACAACTGCGCGTGGACGTAGGACGACCAAGAAGCCTGCAAAGGCCGGGTCTCGCCGGCGGGTATTGCGACGCGAACCTGCCGTGTATCTATCCGGCGAAGTGGAACATCGCTGCCCCTATTGCCTGGAAGAAGTGCGATCCAATGATCGGCGCGGCGTAAAGATTTGCAAAGTGTGCAAGACCTGGCACCATGCCGATTGCTGGGCTGTCACCGGCGTCTGTCAGGTGCCGCATCAATATGTCAATTAGTGGATCAAAAAAAGCACGATCTTAGGAGATTCTATGCCTGATATTGAAGTCACCGTAGTCATGCCCAACGGCGGCGCTCGCAAGGCCGAGGTGCCCGATGACGTGCCGGTGCGTGAATTGCTCACCGAACTCACCTCTCTATTGGACCTTCCCACCGTTGGCCCCGATGGCCGTCCTATGGGCTATCGGCTGGACAGCAAGGCGCTTGGCCGCGAGCTGAAGGAAGACGAGACTCTATCGAGCGCAGGCATACCCGCTGAGGATCGCCTGATTCTTACCGCCGACATTACCGCCGGCGCAGTGGGCATTGGCGAAAGCCCGCGTATCCGCCGCCTGAAGGCCGACTTGGTGCGCATGCAAGAGTTGGCTGCGCAGAGTGATTTCATCGAATTCAAGGCGAGATCCGCCCGCCCAGGGTTGCCTCCTGAGCAATACATTGTGACCTACAAGTGCAAAGGAATTATTGGGGTCGACCGCGCGGGCAACCCCAAGTTTGGGAATCGCCACCAGGTCGAGATCTATTTGCATAACCAATATCCCCAGCGTTGGCCCGGCATGAAATGGCTGACGCCGGTTTGGCATCCCAACATTAACCATCACAATGGCACTGTTTGTGTGGATGCCGCCTGGTGGACTGCCAGCCGTTCTCTGGATCGGCTGGTGCTGATGATCGGCGAAATGGTGCAGTACAAGAATTTCCACGACGACCCCACCAAACCACCTTTTCCCTGGGATCCCGAAGCAGCCCGCTGGAGCAGGGAATATCGCAAGAAGCATCCCCGCGCCTTCCCTGTGGATATGCGCGAGTTGCTACACCCGGAGCGCGTGCATTTGAAAAAGAGCAAGTCCAAGAAACCGCGCATCCGACTTAAATAATCGAGGGAATCCGGCCTTGACCGGTTGACCAATTCGCTTACTAAGAAAGGAGAAGCATCATGTCTGACATACCAGTAACTGTAGTAATGCCCTCTGGAGGCAGCCGCACCGCTGAGGTGCCCGATGACGTGGAAGTAAAGGAACTCATCCCTGAACTAGCTACCACGTTGGAACTGCCCACCACTGGCCCTGACGGCCGCCCCATGGGCTACCGTCTGGACAGCAAGGCCTTGGGCCGTGAGCTCAAGGACGAGGAGACCTTGTCGGCTGCCGGCGTGCCGTCGGATGATCGCCTGATCATGACCGCGGACGTCACGGCCGGCTAGTTCCTTCCGGGTGGGGTGCAAAGGAGCAGAGGCTCCTTTGTTCCCCACCCAGCAATCACTATGCAAGAGAAACCGGTTCGGCCCATTGTTTCTGGCGGCAGCCCGCGCCGCGCTCGCATCCCCCTGCAACGCGCTCAGCGCTGGATGGCAGACGGGGAGAACGGCCGCGCGCCGGGCATCCAGGTCTTCGTCACCCAGACCGCGTTCAAAGCCATTAACGATCATGCCAAAAGCGACCTGGATAACGAGGTGGGTGGCTGGTTGGCAGGGCGCTGGTGCCGGGATATCGATACCAAAGCCGACTATGTGGTCGTGGAAGCTTTGTTGCCCGCACAACAAGTGCGCTCTGGCAGCACCTTCCTTACCTTCACGCATGACAGCCAGGTGGCCATGCTGGCCGCATTGGAAGAGCGCTATGCAAAGAAAGGCATCGTGGGCTGGTATCACACCCACCCGCGCATGGGACTCTTCCTCTCCGGCTACGATGTCTGGCTGCATGATCACTTCTTTCCGCAGCCCTGGCAGGTGGCGCTGGTGGTTGAGCCTCACAGCCATACCGGTGGATTCTTTATTCGGAATGGAAAACAAGAACTGGATACACGCCACTACTATGGGTTTTACGAACTGCACAATCGCAAACACGAGTCAATCGTTGATTGGACGAACCTGCGGGTCCAGAAAAAACCTGAGGGAAAAAGGGTCCCGATGGGGGAGGGGCTGGGAAACAGAGAAGCAGGCAAGCGCGAGAGTGGAGGAGAAACGCAAGTACAAGAGCAAGTGCTGTCTTCCTCTGCTGTGAAGAAACCGGTTGCGCAAGTAAGAGTTGAGATTCAAAAACCTGAACCCCAGATTTCTGAGGTAAAGGATGTTGAGCCAAAGGTTGAAGAAAAAAAAGTTAATACGATAAAAGAGTTGTCCGCAAGAACCAATTCGCAAGCTAACGAAGGTAAACCGGCAGATCAGAAAAAAGAAACACCATCAGTCAATATCGAAGTGAAAAAAAACGAACCGAGGCAGCCCGTGCTAAGGAAATTCGAAGGCCCACGGCCACCCGCCAAGGTGAATTTACAAAAGAAGGAAGAGAAGAAGTCAGAACCAGAACCTGAAATTAAAACCTCGAAGGAGGCTAAACCATGAGTCGTTTTTCTCGCTTGTATTACTACACCTTACTCGGTGCCTTGGGCGGCCTAATTGGATGGCAGGTCAGCAATGTGTTGGGTTTATCTTTTACCCAAAACCTCTATATCAACGAGGTAGTTGTTGGCGGCTTGATCGGTTTTTGTATCGGCGCCCTTATCGGTTTATCAGAAGGGCTGGCTGCTCGCACTCCTCTGTATGCGCTTCGTTCTGGAGCACTCACCGGCTTGTTTGGCATGCTGGGCGGCGCCATTGGCTTGCCAATCGCCGAATTCGGCTTCCAGATGCTGGGTGGCGAAGCCTGGACGAGGGCGCTAGGCTGGGCAGTGTTCGGCGCCCTGATTGGCGTAGGCCTGGGCTATAGCAGCGGTTCTCAGTTATGGAAGCCAGCCCTGGGTGGCCTGATCGGTGGCGCCGTCGGTGGTGCCCTTTTGGAACTGGCCCGCACACGTTTGTCGGATCCGTTGATCGGCAAAGCGGCTGGCCTCGCGTTGCTGGGCGCTGCGGTAGGTGCTTTGATTGCTTTCATGGTACTGCTGCTATCCCGCGCCTGGCTGGAAGTGGTGACCGGCAAGATGAAGGGCACTGAATTCGTGCTGGATAAGTTCATCCACGCCAACGGGCCTTCAGCTTTTGTTGGCAGCGATGCCCTGAAAGCCGACATCGTGTTGCCCGATCCCGACATTGCACCTCAGCATGCGCTGCTCAAAGGAGCTGATTCACATATGACGCTGAAGGACATGAGTCGCCAGGGAACTTTTATCAATGGCCGCAAGATTGAGCTGGCCAAACTGGAAAATGAGCAGGCCATCCGCATGGGCAATACACAGATGGTCTATCACGAAAAGAGGTAGCCATGAAAAGAACCTTCCGCCTGGCTCTGCAATTGCTGGCATTGACAGGTCTCCTGGTCGGCCTGGCGTTTACGCCGCCGTTGCAAGAGGAGGCCAATATCCGCATCACGCAAATCGATACGACGGAGTTTCCGCGCGTGACCTTCTATGTTTCCATCACCGACGCGAACGGCCAACCCTTTGCTGTAAATGCAAACCGTCTCATCATCATGGAGAACGGCCAGCAGATTCCGTTGGACCAGATCGAGGGCATCGGCGACGTAGGCCCGATTACCACTTTGTTGGTGATGGACGTATCGGACAGCATGAATTCCGCTGACAAGTTAGATTCAGCCAAGGCCGCCGCGCACGAATTCATCGCTCGCATGCGGCCTGAAGACCAAGCCGGAATCATTGCTTTTAACACGCAAGTTCAAAAGGTTCAGGGCGTAACTTCCGATCAGGGCGCCTTGAATTCGGCCGTCGACGGCTTGACTGCGGGAAGCAATACAGCCATGTACGACGCGCTGATGGAAGCTATCGATCAACTTGAAGGTGCCGAGGGTCGTAAAGCCATCATTGTCCTGACAGATGGTCTGGACAATTCAAGCTCGGCTGATGCCGATGACGTTGTCGGTCGCATCGGCGCCGCCGGTTTCTCGATCTCAACGGTCGGCTTAGGCGAACCCGGAATCACCACAAACGATACAGGCATCGACGAGCCTGCCTTGCAAGACCTCGCTAGTCGCGCGGGTGGAGTTTACGGATACGCCGAAGACGAGGAGGCGCTGACGCGCCTCTATGAAACTTATGCGGTTTCCCTGCAAAGTGAATACCAAATCACGTATACATCTCCCGCTGCGCTTCGCGATGGAGTCAACCGTTCGCTCAGTGTATCGCTGGCGCCCGTCGGCGGCGGAGCGCCTGTGGTGAACGAAGATTCGCGCTATAACCCTGGCGGCCTGGTCCCTGAAGTTGAGCAACCCGCCTCCTGGCCGTTCTTTGCTGCGGTAGTAGCGGGCCTTGCAGCCTTGGTTTTGGTCCCGATGTTCCTAACCAATTGGCTCTCCGGGACTGGCGCCACTCAGATGGCAGGCGGCCATGGCAGGGCCAGTCGCGTCAGCGCCGGTAGGCCGGTGATCAAGACCAGGCCCCGGCCGCGCATCAAACTTAAGTGAATTAAGGGAAGTTCCTGAAATAGGGACAGGTGACTGTCCCTATTTTGTTTTGGGGAAATAAAACGCCGCAACGATAAAGAGGAATGCCCCATTCATTTCAAAGATTTCCTCGGTCCATAATCCCCAAAGCTTTACCTGAAAATTGGGTGTATGGATGAGGGTATTCAGTGGGATGACGCTTCTATCAATGAGCTGGGCAATTAGGATCAAAACAACCGCGCACGTCGTGTAAAAGTAGGCTGGCTCGCGTCGGAGAAAATTGACTAAGCGGCCAAATAACCCTGAGATAGGTCTGCGCAATCCGCCGCGCCAGGCTAGCGCGCCAAGCAACGCGAACCAGGCGACAGCCAGCAGCCATAACATCAGAGGAGTGACGCGTTCAAGCCTGGTTTGCTCATCGGGCAGGAAAACAAATGGGGCGTAAATCTGGTAGGCGAGGCTGATTAGGATCAGGGCAATCGAAACAACGAACAAGGTTCGATTGTGCTTATCGAGCCAGTTAGAGAAAGCCTTTGTTTGAACTTGACGCTTTTTCCGTTGCGCCACTAGGATGGCTATCGGAGTGCTCGAAACCAGGAAAGCTACGGCGACGCTAAATAGGCGAGTGGCCGAGTAACCCAGGAAAAGTGCGTTTTTCGGATCGCGAGGGAGGATCAGCAAGTAGAGGGATGCAGCCAAGCCGCTGGCGAACCAGAAGAGGGCCATCAGCCAAGCAGTGCGCTGGCGCACACTTTTTTCATTGCGCGGCAGGCGGAAGCGAAGCAGCCAGCCCAATAGAAACCCTGCTGCCAACAAAAAGCCGTCCAAGGCGAGGAAGCCTACAAACAGGTTGCCGTTCCAGTGTGCCTCCTCGAGAGCCAGGCTGCCTAGCTCAACGGCTATGCCGATCAAGTTGTGCAAATCGCGAATTTCTGCGTGCAACGTCTGCGAGTAGATAGGCGCAATATCCATGACCTCAGAACCGTAGCCAGTCTCATCTAATAGCGCCAACAGGCAGATCAGCAGCACGGGCACCAATAGCCATCTTCGCTTACTCCCCTTCACCAAGAACCAAACTTCAATGCAGGCAAGGAAGGCGACGACATACACATAGGGACTGAAATCTTCGGGATGAGGAAAGAGGCCGGGGAAAAAGGTAAATAGCAGGAAACTAACAATGAGGATTAGTAGAAATGTCACCAGGTGATCTCGCAGGGAGGGGTTTTTCATGCTTGCCAATGGGGGATTTTACACGTTTAGATTGCCGTAAACATCTGACGCGATTCTGACACGTCCGATTGGGGAACCTAGGTACAATAGCTTATTGTATTCCCATCGTCGCCACACAGGAGAAGCATTGGAACGGAAAGGATTATTACAAATTGCCGGCATGGATGTCACCGTTATCGGGCCGGACATCAAAGTCGGGCAACAGGCCCCCGAATTCACCGCCCACGCCCAGGATTGGTCGTTTGTGGATGTATTGGATGCCACCAAGGGCAAAGTACGCATCATAGCTGCGTTGCCCTCATTAGCCACTAGTGTATGTGATATGGAGACCCGTCGCTTCAACCAGGAAGCCGCCTCGCTGGATGAGAATGTTGCCATTATTGCCGTCAGTGACGATTTGCCCTACACGCTGAAAAATTGGTGCGCAGCGGCAGGCGTGGACAAGGTGATGGTCGTTTCCGACCATTACGATAACAATTTCGGTGAGAAATATGGCACTCTGGTCAAAGAGCGCCGTATCCTGCGCCGTGCAATCTTCGTTGTCAAGAAGGAAGGCAAAGTGGTCTATTCGGACTATATGCCCACCTTGGGTGATCAACCCAAATATGAAGAAGTCCTGGCTGCCGCGAAGGGCGCCCTAAAGAATTGACCGAATAATGGCAAAACCCGAACTCGAAATTCATTCCACTCGATCCACTTGGTCTGATCCCCAGGAAATTCACTTTCGCGTTACTACGCTCTCGCGCCAGTGGACAGCCCGCCCGCATCTGTGGCGGCCGCCCACCGATATGCTCGAAACTGACAAGGAATATGCTGTCCGGGTAGAAATCGCTGGGATGCAGGACGCCGAATTGAACATTGCGGTCGAAGGCCGCCAGTTAGCGATATATGGCCTGCGCCAACCACCCAATGAACATGCCGCTTACCACCAACTCGAAGTGCGCTTCGGAGAATTCCTCTCCGTGGTCGAGCTGCCCGGGACAATTGAAGTCGATGCGATTAAAGCTGAGTACAAAGATGGATTCCTCCTGGTTACCTTGCCGAAGGCGGTTACCCGCTGATGCCGACTTCTAAGTGGTTGGACGAACTGACCGAAATGTGGGACTGGATGGAAGCTGACGAAAGCCAGGCTCTACAGGATGTAGTCTTCCGCCCCACGGTCACACGCGTCGTGCAAGGGAAAGATAGCAAGTCGAAATCTGGCAAACAGGGCGACAACGGCCAACAGGAGATTCCTGAAATCCTGCCCATCCTGCCATTGCGCGGTGTAGTGGTCTACCCGCAAACAGGCGTCCCCCTCACCATAGGGCAGCCACGCTCTGTACGTTTGGTAGATGATGCCGTATCCAGCAAGCGGCTGGTCGGGCTAGTTGCATCCCGCGATCCAGAAAAAGAAAATCCGGGGCCTGAAGACTTGTACCAAGTGGGCACGGTGGCTGCTGTTCACCGTCTCTTCCGTGCTCCCGATGGCACGATCCGCCTATTAGTGCAGGGAATTTCCCGTTTCCGGCTCGGCGAATTTACAGAAACAGAACCCTATCTCAAGGCCAAGGTCGAGCTCTACCCTGAATTTGAAGAAGAGGGACTCGAAGTCGAGGCTTTGGCGCGTAGCGTACGTAACCAATTCCAGCGCATTGCCGAATTGGTCGGTACGATCCCGCAGGAACTGGTGTCTTCCATCCTCGATCTGGATAACCCTCTTCAGACTGTATATTTGGTTGCCAACTTCCAGCGCATGGAATTGAAAGAAGCGCAAAAGATTCTTGAACTAGATTCCCTGCGTGATAAATTACAGAAACTGGTTGAATTCCTGACCCATGAAATCGAAGTCCTCGAGGTAGGCCAGCGCATTCAAAACGAAGCGCGCTCCGAAATCGAGGGTATGCAGCGCGATTACTTCTTGCGCGAACAGATGAAGGCCATCCAACGCGAATTGGGGGAGGGCGATGAAATCACCGCCGAAGTTGAAGAACTGCGGAAAAAGATTGAAGAAAGCCTCATGCCGGAAGAGGCGGATAAACAATCTCGTCGTGAACTGGATCGGTTGTCTCGCCTGAACACAGCTTCTGCGGAATATGGCGTTATCCGCTCTTATCTGGACTGGCTGATTGGCTTGCCCTGGTCGAAAACGACTAAAGACAAGCTCGATATCCGCAATGCGCGCAGGGTGCTGGACCAAGACCACTATGGCCTGAAAGATGTTAAGGATCGTATTCTTGAGTATCTAGCCGTGCGCAAATTACGCTCTGAGCGCAAAGACGAGATCGCCAAGCATCGCAAGGATGACTTGATCCGCCGCGAGCGCGAAGGTGTCATTCTTTGCTTCGTTGGCCCGCCGGGCGTGGGCAAGACCTCACTAGGCCGTTCCATTGCCCGCTCACTTGGCCGTGAGTTCGTGCGCATCTCTCTGGGCGGCGTGCGCGACGAAGCCGAAATCCGCGGCCACCGACGCACCTATATTGGCGCGCTGCCTGGTCGCATCATGCAAGCCCTGCGCCGGGTTGGAACGCGTAACCCAGTCTTTATGCTAGACGAAGTGGACAAGTTGGGCACCGATTTCCGTGGCGACCCGTCTTCGGCATTGCTCGAAGTGCTGGACCCGGAACAGAACAGCGAATTTCGTGACCACTACGTCGAGGTGGCTTTCGACCTCTCGCAAGTGATGTTCATCACCACCGCCAACACGCTGGAGACTATCCCCGGCCCGTTGCGCGACCGCATGGAAATTATCCAGATCTCTAGTTACACAGAAGCGGACAAACTGGCCATCGCCAAGGGTTATCTGATCCCTCGCCAGCTCCGCGAAAACGGCTTGCGCAAAACTGAAGTTAAATTCGGGTCAGAAGCCATCCGCACCCTGATTCGCTCCTACACCCGTGAGGCTGGCGTCCGCAACCTGGAGCGCGAAATTGGCTCCATGTGCCGCAAGGTAGTGACCAAGATTGCCGAAGGCCAGAAAAGCACGATCAAGATAACGCCCGAACTAATCCGCGATTATCTAGGACCCGCGCGTTACTACCGAATGGAGGAGATCGCCAGCCGCACCTCGTTGCCCGGCGTGGTGACTGGCCTCTCATGGACTCCCACTGGCGGGGACGTGCTCTTCATTGAAGCCACAAAGATGCCGGGGAGCAAAGGCTTCCAGCTTTCCGGCCAGCTTGGTGAAGTGATGCAAGAGTCGGCTAAGGCGGCCTTGTCTTACGTGCGCTCGCGGGCTAAGAAGCTCGGCATTGACCCCGACTTTTTCCAGAATACCGACATCCACCTTCATGTGCCGGCTGGCGCACAGCCCAAAGACGGGCCTTCCGCCGGTGTCACTATGGTGACTGCATTGGTGTCTCTGTTGACTGGCAAGCCGATCAAATCCGATGTGGGCATGACTGGCGAGATTACCTTGCGCGGACAAGTGCTTCCCATCGGCGGCGTAAAAGAAAAAGTGTTGGCAGCCCATCGAGCCGGACTAAAGACAGTCATCATGCCGTATCGCAACGAAGTAGATTTGGAGGAACTGCCCAAAGAAATCAAAGAAAAACTGCATTTCACATTCGTTAAGACCATGGACGAAGTATTAAAGGCCGCGCTGGAAACGCGAAGCATGAGTTCGGATGGGCACAAGGCCAATGGGCGGCCCGGCAAGCCGCGACGTAAGGCCAAGCCGAAAGCGAAAACTCGTGCCTAAGAAAGTCATGGTCCTCGAAGACGAAGCGATCCTTGTGGAATTGCTTCAGGATCTGTTAGGCCTGGAAGGTTACGAGGTGAGCAAACCAGAGAGCGCAGGCGACCTATTGGCAGATTTGCGCTCAACTCGCCCGGACGCCGTATTGATGGATGTGAACCTGAAAGGCGCCAACGGCCTGGAATTGCTCGGCGAGATTCGCGCCGACAAGGAACTCAAGGATACACTCGTCGTATTATCTTCGGGTATGGATTATCGCCAGGAATCCCTGGCGCGCGGGGCGGACGATTTCCTTATGAAGCCCTATATGCCCGATGATTTGATGAAGATCCTAAATCAGAAAATTAAGGATTAGTGGGGAGGGCCCCCTTGGCCCGCTATTCGACATTCCAAAAGAGAGAACATAGTGTCTAAAAAACAAAACAATCGCAGCCCTATGCAATGGCTGTCGATGGACTTACATTTGCATACCCCGGCCTCCAGCGATTACCAGGAACCCGGGATTAGTTATCTGGATATCCTGCGCCGCGCCGAAACGCGCGGCCTGGATATCATCGGTTTTGCTGACCATAACACGGTAGCTGGCTACCGCAAGATGCTGGACGAGATCGAGCAACTGCAATTGCTGCGCTCGCTCAAACGTATCTTGCCCGAAGAAGAGCAGCGCTTGAAAGACTACGAGCGCCTGCGTTCAAAAATCCTGGTGTTGCCCGGTTTTGAATTCACCGCCACGTTTGGTTTTCACATTATGGGGCTTTTTGCCCCCCAGAAACCGATTCGCGAGATCGAACACATCTTGTTGGACCTCAATGTGCCTGCTAACCAACTGGAACTTGGCTCAGTCACTGTAGGCGCGTCGGCAGACGTCTTGACCGCCTATCAGGCTATCCAGGAGTCGGGAGGCATTGCCATCGCTGCCCATGCGAATTCCAGCAGCGGTGTCGCCATGCGCGGTTTCAACTTCGGCGGGCAGACCAAGATCGCCTATACCCAAGACTCACATTTGCATGCGTTGGAGGTCACCGACCTCGAAAAGCGCGGACGCTACTCAACTGCCGCTTTCTTCAGCGGCATCAAGCCGGAGTACCCGCGCCGCATGCATTGCATCCAGGGATCGGATGCCCACCGCCTGGATGACGACCCGAGACGGCATAACAATCTGGGTATCGGCGGGCGCGTAACCGAAGTGCTGCTGCCCGAAGCAAGTTTCGATGCATTGAAAGCCCTCTTTGAGAGCAATGATTTCGCTCGCACCCGGCCAGGCCAGGGTGGAAGGCGACAGGCGCAGGAACCCGATTTCGACTTTGTCACCGCAGCACGCGAGCAGGGCAGCAACATTGTGCAGGAATTTCACGAAAGCATGTCCCCTCGCGGCGGCAATTTCTATAACGTCATCGCGGACATTTGCGCCTTTGCCAATACCAATGGCGGTACGCTGTTCATTGGATTGGATTCCGATCCGAAGCGCGCGGTAGTTGGGGTGAAGAATCCAACCCAGGCCATCAAGCAGATTGAGCAGGAGATCAGCAAGCGCATCAGTCCGGCCTTACATTGCTCCGTGGACAGCCAGCAAAGTGGGGGCAAAAGCGTGCTGCGCGTGTTGGTGCCACGTGGCGACGATCCGCCTTACGCCGTGGACGATAATAAAATCTACATCCGTTCCGAAGCCGAAACTGGACTGGCAGTGCGCGATGAGATCGTTCGGTTGGTAGCTGGCGTAGCGCAGCCGGTAGAGATTGAGGCGCCTAAGCCATTGAAAGACGGGAAGGAAGGCAAGCGGCCCCCGCGTAGAGGAAAACCGCAGCCGGTTGCCAAGCCCCCCCGAGTTGAAGCGCCGCCTAAATCCGAATCTGCTCCTCGTACTGGGGTGGAAGTTGTGAGCCGCGAGGAGCGCGATGGGGTGGCGTACTTCACCGTGCGCGATCTGCGGAATGGAATGGTGGTGAACAACGTGACGGAGAAATCCGCGCGCAAACTGTGGCATTACGCCATCACGGAATTTGCATTGCTGCCAACGGACCCCAAGCAGCTTGGCGCAGAATGGCGTGGAGATTTCGGTTTGCTCAAGCAGTACAGCCAGCACAAGCAGACCCGCTTCGATTTCGTCCAGCGCGTGGATGGCAGCATCCGCTATTATTTTGGCGTCACCGAGGATGGCATCCACGGGGACTGGCGGCAATTTGTTGCCGGTGAGGAGCAGTCAGGCGAGCTGGTAATCTAGGTAAGCAAAAAACTGGGCGCAACAAGCGCCCAGTTTTTACTCTAAATCCACATCCATTAAATAAATCGTCCCATTTCTCCCATTGAATGTCGGGGTCAATCGAATGAATTCCTGCATTTGTTCCGGGGTAGGGACTTCTTCCTTGTAATCCAATTCCCGCTTGAACCAAATCAAGGTGGCGGTCTCGTCCGCTGATGGCCAGCCGTCGAAACCCAGCATGGCCGTGGTCAAGTCTTCGCCGGCTGCCGCGTTGAAGCGCGGCAGCCTATATATCCGACGACGGAGGTAGAACCAGGCTGCCGCTTCATTATTGCTATATACCTTTTCGTCGGGGGCAAGTTCGATAACTTCCAATTCGGCGACAATGTCCGACTCTCGCAGAGCTTTCGTGTTGTAGAGATTGTAGGAACTGATATCCCCGAAATGCATGGACTCGGCAACATAAATACCAACCCGGTACAACGGAAACAGCAACCAGAGACCAAAGGCAGCCAGCAGCACATTCCGCCAGGAAGTCTTGAGTTTTGGAAAGAATTCCTTTCCGGTAACTGCGGCCAACACCAGCACGATCGGTAGGATGACTGCGTGGATGCGCTGGCTGCCGGGAACGCGATGTTCGCTGTAGCTGATGGCGAAAACCAGCATGATGAAATAAACAAAAAAGAAAATTGCGCTCGGCAGGATGGCTGGGGCCAAGGCCCGCTGAATCCAAGCGGTCCATCGGGCTTTCGAACTGCGTCCAATCAGAACGATCAGTAACAACGCGGCAACCAACAACGCAGGGATTAATTGCAAGACGCTTTCGGGCACAAACCACCCGGCGATTTTTTCGATGGCCACAACGAAATTGCCAACCGCATTTGAAGGGCGATGAGCACCGAGCAGCGTCCCAGTTGCCGGCAGATTATGCAAAAATGCCCAGGCCGCGATAGGGATCCCTGAAACCAGGCTGAAAGAGGTCGCTTCTGCAAAGGCACGCCGAAGGGAGGATCTCCAGGTTAAGAAAACGATGGCAGTTCCGCTGAAGACCAACGCCAACCCGGCATAGCGCAGGAAGCAGGCCAGGATGGCTATGCCGGCCAGGAGCGCCCAGCCTCTCCGGGACGGTGCTTTCGTGTAATTTTGCGCCGCCAGCAGAAACAGAACGACAGCGATCATAAATAATGGATCCGAAGCGAGGTTGGCGGAAACTTCCAGGATGGGCAACGAGGTGGCGAGGACCAGCGTTGCCAGGACTGCAAAGGTCCAGTTGCCGGGAAGACTCCGTTCGAAAAAGATTCCGACCAGATAAATAAGGATGCCATAAGCCAGGATATTGATGATTTGGCCAACAACGAAAACATCCAATCCGGTAAGCAGACTGAAGCCGGCGATCAGGATTGGATAGAGAGGCGGCCAATTAACCAGTGGCAGGCCTAGGTAATCAATAATGCCGCGGCCGGCTGCTATGCTCTCGGCGGTGGAAAGATAGCGAGCGCCGTCGGTGGAGAGGCCTGGACCGTAGGCGCTGGTGGCCAGCCAAACGAGCGCGCTACCTGTGACAGCCAGCGCCGCGAGGAAAATGCGGTAATGGCCTTTCGCTTGGCTCAGGGCGGCGGTTCGGTTGGTCACGGCAGCGATTTTAACTCAGGGAACAAATCGAGATCTAAAACGTTTATGGTTACAGAAAGGACGTTCAATGCTCAAGATTTTTAGATGGCAATTTGCCTTCCTGCTTGTCAGTTTGTTCGTTTTGGTTGCCTGCTCTCCAGCACCAGCAAACCAACTTCCGAGTACCTCGTGGGTGCTGGTAAGCCTTGATGGCAACACCGAAGTGGGTGAAGCCATCGGCGGGCAGGCTGTGACGCTGATCTTTACCAGTGACACCGAGGTTGGCGGCTCTGGAGGCTGCAACAGCTTTGGCGGCCAGTACACAGTCACAGGCAACGCCATTACATTTTCTGAAATCGTTTCCACCTTGATGGCTTGCACGGATCAAGGTATCGGTGAAGTAGAAAGCGCGTATTTCGCTGCGCTGGACGCGGCTGACAGCTATGCCTTGGCAGCTGGTTCATTGACTATCACAGGTGGCGGGCACACACTGGTGTTCGAACGCGCCTAATCATTGCTCCATCAGCGCAATGCGATAAGGATAAAGCGTGGCGCTCATCACCCCGTGTTTTACTGTGGGATCCGATTCCATTATCAATATGTATAGGAATTCAAGCAGGTCTGTCATCTGATTTTCTTTTACTCCCCGCCCAATACCTCCCGCGCAATCACGATGCGCTGGATCTCGCTGGTGCCCTCGCCAATGGTCATCAGGCGCGCGTCCCGGTAGATGCGTTCCACCGGGAATTCGCTTGAATAGCCATAGCCTCCATGGATCTGGATGGCATCGCGGCAAACCTGCTCGGCCATTTCAGTGGCGAAGAGTTTGGCCATAGCCGCCTGCTTGGTGAAGGGGCGCCCCTGCGCCTTGGCGAAAGCGGCTTGATATACCAACAAACGCGCCGCATTGATATTTGTCTCGGCGTCCGCCAGCATCCATTGGATGGCCTGATGATTGGCAATCGGTTCCCCGAAGGTCTGGCGCTCCTGCGCGTATTTCAGGGCTTCATCGAAGGCGGCTTGCGCCAGGCCTACTGCCAGCGCGGCGATGCCGATGCGGCCGCCGTCCAGCGCGGCGAGCGTGTACTGCAGTCCCTTGCCGCGTTCTCCAACCAGGTTATTTTCGGGGACGCGAACAGAACTATAGGTAACCGCATGCGTGGGTGAACCATGCAGGCCCATTTTCTTTTCGGCGGGACCAATAGAAAGGCCGGAGGCATGCGTGGGAACGACGACGAGACTGAGGCTCTCGGAGCCGGTGCCGGGCTCAGTGCGCACCAAGGTGACGATGAAATCAGCAATGGAGGCATTGGTGCACCACATCTTGCTTCCGGCAATGACCCACTCCCCGCTTTTTAGCTCGGCACGGGTCTGCACGCCGCCTTTAAGATCGGAACCAGCGCCTGGTTCGGTGAGTGCAAGGGCGGCTAGTTTGCCCTTGCCAGTGGCCGCATTGGGCAGAAAATTCTGCTTGAGCTCGTCCGAGCCAAAAAGAGCGATTGGCGCGCAGCCAAGAGCGTTGTGGGCAGCGATTGCCAGGGCGGTGCTTCCGCAGCCCCAGCCGAGCTGCTCAATAGCGATAGCGGCACTAACGGCGTCCACGCCGGCGCCGCCATATTCTTCGGCAACGTTAAGGCCAAGCAGCCCCAACGGACCCATCTTTTTAGCGGCGTCCCAGTTGAATTGGCTGGTCTCGTCCACCTCTTTGGCCTGCGGCTTGACTTCTTTGGCGACAAAATCGTGGACGGTATCGCGCCAGAGGAGTTGCTCTTCAGATAAATCAAAATTCATTTGGCCTTCCTTATTTAGGAGGTGCAACAATAATATTCGCACACATACGTGGGGTCGATACAACTTGACAGGGAAAAAACTTTGTCAGGTTGGGATGACATTGAGCGGGTGGGGGTGGGGG
>CAYJMC010000002.1:124664-125791 GCA_964371335.1 uncultured Anaerolineaceae bacterium | reverse complement strand
GGACGCGGCATATTATTACGGACAGGTAGCCTCGTTAGCCCCCAATCTCACCGATGCCTCCGGAATGTCAGCGTTTTCCCGTTATTGGCACTCACTGATCCATTGGGCAGATCAGTTGGCTGCGGACGAGGATTGGTGCGGCGCTTATGAACAATACCTGGTGGCTAACGCCGCCCGAAGCGATTCTGAGCTGCAAGCGAAAGCCAATCAGGCTCAGGAAATGTGCATCGGGCCAACGGATACCCCATCTCCCATCCCCAGCGCCACGCAGACACCCATTTTCACATCCACTTCAGCGCCTATCTTCTCGTCCACGCCTACATTCACTGGCATTCCACCCAGCGATACACCAGCGCCCACGAACACAGTCGGGGTCACAGACACCCCCACCGACACAGTCCAGCCACCAACACCAACCGAGACGCCAACGCCGGAAACCCCAACAGATACGCCGATGTTTACTGATACCCCGACATAAGTATGGCGCGCTTCAAACTCCCCGCATTCGTAAAGCACAACCGGCGGCTCTCTTGGATCGCCCTGGCGGTCTTTATCGCGATCGCGCTGGTGTTGATCCCGCTCACGTATTCTTTTGCCCATTTTGCGGCCACCGCGCCGCGCGGCCTGTTTGGCTTTCCCGACCTTGCTGCCGGGCAACAGGCTGAAGGCACTCTGAGCCCAGATATTTTTGCCACTCCCGGAGGATTCACGCTGCCCGAACCCTGGAGTGGCGCCGAGCGTGTCACCATTCTTGTAATGGGATTGGACTATCGCGATTGGAGCGCGGGCGAAGGAGAGGGGCCTTCGCGCACCGATACCATGATCCTGTTCACAATAGACCCGGTGACCAAAACAGCCGGCATCCTCTCCATCCCGCGTGATTTGTGGGCGGTAATCCCCGGGTTCACCCCGAACAAGATCAACACGGCTCATTATTTTGGAGAGTTGTACAAAGTCCCCGGAGGCGGCCCGGAGTTGGCCATGCGCACCGTTGAACAGACCATCGGCGTCCCCATCGATTACTACGCCCGAATTGACTTCAACTCCTTCGTAAATTTCATTGACTTGATCGACGGCGTGAAAATCAACGTGCCCACTGCCATCACCGTGGATCCGCTGGGCGCCGA
>CAYJMC010000002.1:114751-124564 GCA_964371335.1 uncultured Anaerolineaceae bacterium | reverse complement strand
ACCAACCTCTCGCTTGATGACGCCATCCAATTGGCGGTGCTGGCCAGCCAGATCGAGGCCGCCGATATCAAGCGAGGCGTAATCGATGAGCATTACGTGATCTTTGGGCGTTCCCCTGACGACCTTTCCATCCTGATCCCAATCCCGGATAAAATCCGCGAACTGCGTGACGAAATTTTCACCGGCAACACCAGCCTCGGTCCGCTCACACCCGGCAGCCCAGAAGAGCGCATGGCAGCAGAAGCTCCGCGCATCTCTATCCAAAATGGGACTTCGGATGGCGGTCTGGGCACTCGCACTGAAAGTTTTCTGGCCGGCCTGGGCGCCAGCATCGTAGAGGTGCGCAGCGCCGAAACGGCCATGAACCAGACGGTACTCGTGGATCACACAGGAAACCCATACACCCTGGCGTACCTGGCACAGCTCATGGGGGTGGAAAACTCGCGCATTATCCACGAATTTGACCCCGGCAGTTCCGTCGATGTTGAAGTACGCATGGGCTCGGACTGGTTGAACAACAACACATTACCCTAGCCGTCACGTAACAAGCACTATAATTCGCTGCCCTAATGGACCAAAACGGAAGACCTCAAATCCTGCTTACCAACGACGATGGAATTAACTCGCCCGGGCTCTGGATAGCAGCAGAAGCCCTCTCGGGGCTCGGCTACGTTTGGGTGGCCGCGCCCCGCGAGCAGTCCTCCGGCATGGGGCGCAGTATGCCGCCCACCTCGGATGGCATCATCACTACGCAGACTATTACCATCCATGAAAAAGAATGGACCATATACGCGGTGGGCGGAACGCCTGCGCAGACCGTTCAGCACGCCATTCTGGAAATCATGCCTACGCCACCCGACCTGGTGGTGGCGGGCATCAATTACGGCACGAATTTTGGCACGGGCGTCACCATCTCAGGCACGGTCGGGGCGGCCATGGAGGGGGCCTCGCACAACATTCCGTCGATGGCAGTTTCTCTCGAAACGGAACACAAATACCATTTGAGCAACTCGGGGGAAGTAGACTTCAAGGCTGCTGCCCACTTCACTTCCTTTTTTGCACACCAACTGCTCACCAAGAAGTTTCCCGAAGAAGTACAAGTGCTCAAAGTCGAGGTGCCCTCGGATGCGACGCCGGAAACCCCCTGGGCGCTGACGCGGCTCTCGAAGCTACGTTTCTATCTGCCCACTGCGCCCAAGCGAAAATCTTGGAACGAACCCGGATCCACCGGTTACGAGCAGGTGCCCGAGGCCAGCACCTTCGCCGAAGACACGGATGTGTATGCGGTCATCGTCAAACGCCAGGTGGCGGTGACTCCCCTCGCCTTGGATATGACCGCGGGGGTTCCGTTCGCGGAATTGGAAAAGCTGTTTAGAGAGACACAGGCAAAATAGACTGGTTTCTTTGATTTTTTAAGTCCCATCCCAATACAGCCCAAGTTACTAGCAGCACGCCGGCCCAATACACGTTCTCGAAGGAAAGGCGCAATTCAATATCCAATATGAATAAGTAGGGAACGAAATAGAGAATAATTAACAGCAAACCGGTCCAAAACTTTCTTTGAAATAAGGGAATAACGCCAAGGGCTAGCGGTGTGATCAAGCTGTTTCCAGCAGCGTAATTGGAAAGCATTAAGCCCGCAGTAACTAATAATGCGGCTCGATCTAAATCGAGCTCGGGCATTGGGAGGGAAATTAGCCAAAGCGTGACGACCAAGACTCCTGCCCAAAGCATCCAAACTATCCATTCATTGACTCCAAGTAAAGCCAACACGAAACGCAAACTGCTGTCAATAGGCGTTTGCGCGTAGGGAAAGGTGCGAATACTTTCTAACCATTCGGCTCCCTTCCAGATAAAAAATGGAAGCACAAAAGCTCCAGCGCCCAGTACAGCTTTGGCCAATTCCCGTTTGGGCCGATGGTTCCATAGAGTAAAGGCAAGTGCAAAAAGAAAGAGCCAGCTTTCCTGAATTTTGGCACTGAGGAAAATAAAACTGATAGCCAACAGGGCAGGTGATTTTTTCTGTAACCCGTAAAGTGCAAAGAAAACTCCGCTGACAATTAAGGCTTCTAGATTGCCATCCATCAGGTGACGGACCATTGGATATGAGAGAACTAATAAAACTACGCTGGATATCCAAACCCAGTTCTTGTTCCGCGGAACGCAGACAATAAAAGCTGCCAGCGTTGCAAAAGCCCACACGCCGCGGCTAAGCTCGAGTGGCCAAACAGTGAAAGGCCATAACAAGGCCAGCACCCACGGTGGGTTATAAACGCGGTTATCGGCATAGTTTATTTGGAACCCATGTGTTGCCTGGTGGAATAATTTCCAGTCCACGGCTTGCCCTGGTTGGTCCAGGGGTTGCATACTAAAAACCCAGACGATGAGCGCGCTGGCCAGGATTACGAGACCGACAAGCGCCAACTGGTCAGCCTTCACGGTGAATTTTCCCCCTATCCAAGAGTCCATACCTCCACTTCACCTGCCATACCCGCCAGGCCGCCTCGAGTTGCACGCGGAAATTCATCTTCGACTCCCCCCACTTGCGGTCGGCGAAATAAATGGGGACCTCGCCAAAGCGGCAGCCGCTCAAATGGGCGAGATATAGCAGCTCCACCAGGAAGACGTATCCGTTAGACACCACTTGCTGATAGGGGATACGTTCCAACAATTCGCGTCGCCAAAGACGAAAGCCTCCCGTGACATCCCGTACCGGCAGTCCCAGAATGCTGCGCGCGTAGAAGTTCGCCCAGCGCGAGAGCGCCTTGCGCCATGCAGGCCAGCGCTCATCCACGCCGCCGCCAGGAATGTAGCGGGAGCCGAGCGCCAGGTCACAGGTTTCCAGCTTGGCGACTAAGGCAGGTAACTTCTCCGGCGGGTGCGAAAAGTCGCAATCCATCTGGCCAATGGCTTCTGCGTCGCTCTTCAATGCGTGGTTGAAGCCGAATACGTAAGCACGTCCCAGACCGCGAGGGCCTTTGCGATGCAACACTTCAACACGCTCTGGATATTGCCTAACTAGACTTTCGGCCACTTCACCAGTCCCGTCGGGACTGAGATCATCGACAATCAGCAATCGAAGCTCGGGAAGCCCCAACTCGAAGAGCGCGGGCACCAGCCGCGGGAGATTCTCGGCCTCGTTGAAAGTGGGCAAGATTATGGTTATTTTCAACTCGAAGCCTTAACTAATGGGCTCTTTTTGAATTACGAAACGACAAAATTGGCCCTCGGCGGCTTGGCATTCGGCCTCGTCAACGCGGAATTCCTGGCCGCTTGAAATCCGGTTCAGAGCCTCTTGCAATATGCCAACCATCATGAAGCATACGGGTTTCTCTTCTCTTGAGCGGCCCCAACAGATGGAGTTGCGATAAACGAGGTAATGGAATTCGTGCGCTTTCTCCTCGACACTGCTGCGCTGGTCGCTGAGGTCATTAAAAATACGCGCAATTGCGCCAAGCCCGACCTTCAACTTTAGGTTGATGGGCAGTATTTTGAAAGCCGCTGCTTCCACGCCGGCCAGCGCGCCGAAATGGCTAAGCGCGTTGGCGAAGACAGTGCGTCCAGCGCGCAGCGCCAGTCCTCGCCCGCCGCGTGGGCCATAGAGCTCCTCAAGGCCGAGGTTCAGCGCACCCATCTCAGCGAAATCGAATCCGCGTTCCAGATTGGCTGCTGGATAATTTCCGATGAGATGTTGCAAGTGGGCGAGAGCAAGCAAACTCTCCATCCCTTTGGGAGTCAGCAATTCCTCAACTGTTTCGAGGGTTATGCGGGCTAATCGATTCGGAAGCGTATACCCGCTCTTTGGAATGACTTCCATTGGCTTCCGCTAAAGCAAAGCTTGCAGGTCGGCCACCACGTGGCGCAATTCTAGCAGCAGCAGACCCAGACGTACCTCACCGCTCGCCATCACGGTCAGCACTGCGTTCGGTCCGGCTGCGGTGAGTAAGGCATACCCTTCAGAGCCTTTAATGTACACCTGCTCCATTTTGCCGCGACCGAGTTCTTCAGCGATACGCTCGCCCAGCGAGAGCATAGCGGCAGACATGGCTGCCACGCGGTCCTCTTCGATGGGAGGCGTCAGGACTGCGGCAATACTAAGCCCATCGGGGCTCACTACCGCTGTCCCCTGGATTTCGGGCGTAGAACTTTGAAGCGCGCGTAGGCGGTCAACGAATTGCTGGGTTCTCGATGTGTTCACAATAATCCTTCGATGACTTTGTTTTTTATTAACTATTAATTGATTAATCAGTTAATCGGTTAATGGCAACTATATCAAAAAATAGCTCTTCTCTGTTCTAAAACCCGCCGCCAAAGGAACTATAATGCCGCGCATGCTCATCCATTCGGCGGGGCAATTGCTGACACTGGCAGGCGGCCCACAACGCGGTCGCGCCCTCGGCTCCCTCGGAATCCTTGAAGGCGGAGCCGTATTGATCCGCGACGACCGCATTGTCGCCGTTGGCTCCAGCGCCGAACTGCGCCGTGCCTACCCGAACGAAGAAAGCCTGGATGCCGATGGCCGTGTGCTACTTCCTGGCTTCGCCGACGCACACTCACACCCTATCTGGGCAGGCGACCGGGCCGCGGAATTCGAGCAACGCCTCCAAGGCAAAACCTACCTCCAAATTTTGGAGACAGGCGGGGGGATCCTCTCCACGGTCAAGGCCACGCGCGCAGCGTCCATGGAAGAACTGCTGGCGCAAACCCGCCCGCGGCTGCAGAGCATGTTCGACCATGGCTCTACAACGATCGAAGCCAAGACCGGCTACGGGTTGGATTTCGAAACCGAACTGCGGCTACTACAAGCCCTGCTCCAGCTCGATTCTGAAGGTCCCTGGGAATTGGCTATCACGTACCTTGCCGCTCACGCGATACCCGCGGAGTTCAAAGATCGGGCCAGCGATTACACAGACGAGTTGTGCAAGATTTGGCTGCCCGCACTGAAAGAATGGTGGGCGCTGAACGCCGCCGATAAGGCCTTGCCTTTCGTGGATGTGTTCTGCGAAACAGGCGCCTTCGACCTGGTGCAATCTCGCCAAATACTGGAAACTGCCAAGGGATTAGGTTTCCCACTCAAAATCCATGCCGACGAGTTCGACAACCTTGGTGGCACGCGCATGGCGGTTGAACTCGGCGCCGTCTCGGCAGACCACCTGGTCAGCATTTCAGCTGAAGAAATTACTGCCCTGGCCTCCAGCAACACTGTCGCCGTGGCCTTGCCCGCCACTCCATTTGGCCTGGCCGAGCCGCACAACATGCCTGCTAAGGCCATCCTGGAGGCGGGCGGCTTGTTAGCCGTTGGCGGCGACCTAAATCCAGGCACTGCCTGGTGCGAGAATCTGCAGTTCGCGCTAGCTCTGGCGTGCCGCTCCCTTAAACTAACCCCGGCGCAGGCCATCGCTGCCACCACGATCAATGCAGCGGCCGCGATTCAGAGGGAAAACGATGTTGGCTCCATCGAAGTCGGCAAACAGGCCGACATGCTCATCCTGGATGCAAGGGACTACCGCCATCTTGGTTACCGCTTTGGCACCAATCTTGTACATACGGTAATCAAGAAAGGGACACCTCACCCGGTGGCAGCCTCGATGCATGTCAGGACTTGAAAGCCTACTCAATTCTCTTCCCGGCCATTGGGCCATCATCGCTCTCATCGCCGGAATCGGACTCTCAGTCATTTTCCTACGCGGTTTGATCCGAATCGTGGTACGCGCCTTCCTGATCGGTATAGTCGGGTTTATACTGCTTGCCGCCGTGTATTACGTCCTCAACTACACAAACTTTTCGCTCTAGATGCCATCCGTAGAACAGGCCCGAGCCTGGTACCCGGATTACGATCCGGTACATGGCTTCGACCACATTCTGCGCGTCTTGCGCCTGGCAGAACGTTTGGCGCAAGCCGAAGGCGCTGATCTGGAGATCGTGCACGCCGCTGTGCTATTGCATGACGCCAGCGGCGCGGAAACCGGCGGCGAGAAGCGATCCGAACACCAGCATCATTCTTCCGAATTCGCCAAGGAAATCCTAGAAGCCGAAGGGTGGTCCCCTGCGCGTATTGCTGCGGTGCAGCATTGCATCCGCGCTCACCGCTTCCGCGGCGATGAGCAGCCCCAAAGCCTGGAGGCAAAGATATTGTTCGACGCCGACAAGCTGGACGTGATTGGCGCGTTCGGCGTGGCGCGCACGCTGGCCTACGACGTGGTCATGTGTTGGCCTTTCCATGCTGAAGTGTCGGATCAGTTTAAAAAGACCGGCGCCAAAGCGGAAGGTGAAACACACAGTTCCTACCACGAGTTTCTGTTCAAGCTGGGCAAGATCAAAGACCGACTGCACACAGAAACGGCTCGACAACTGGCGGAGGGGCGGCAAAAATTCCTGAATGATTTCTTCGCTCAGTTGGACGCGGAGGCCAAAGGCGAGTTATAACCATCTCCATGCAGCCAACAACGAATGATCTCACCGAAATTGTGAAACATGCGGGCCAAATCTTGCGAGCGGGGTTTGGCAAACAACATCAGATCGAATACAAGGGGGAGATAGACCTGGTAACGGAAATCGATCATCGCTCTGAGGAATTCATCCTTGGAGAAATTGGCAAACGCTTCCCCGGGCACGCGGTTCTCAGCGAGGAGAGCGGTGGGCGGGCCGGTTCAACGGAGCATCTTTGGTATGTCGATCCATTGGATGGGACGCTAAATTATTCGCATGACTTGCCGATTTTCTGCGTATCCATTGCCTACGCGCATCGAGGACAACTGACGTTTGCCGCCGTCTATAATCCCATAAACGAGGAAATGTACGTCGCGGAACGTAGCCAAGGCGCCAATCTTAATGGGCGACCGATTCACGTTTCCGCGGTCAGCGATCTAAAAAGCAGTCTGTTGGTTACCGGCTTCCCTTACGATGCCTGGACCAACCCCATCAATAACTTTGCCGAGTTTCAGCACTTTTCAATGCTCACGCAGGGTGTGCGCCGCCTGGGCTCTGCAGCCTTGGACCTTTGTTATGTGGCCGCCGGCCGCCTGGACGGCTTCTGGGAGATCCGTCTCAATGCCTGGGACGTGGCCGCGGGCGCGTTGATCGCCATGGAGGCCGGCGCGCTGGTGACGGACGTGCACGGCGGGCCGGATTTCATTAGCAAGCCGCAATCCGTGTTAGCGGCCAATCCTGTGCTGCACGTGAAGATGCTGGAGATCTTAAAAGACAGCAGCCTGGCTAAAACTTAAAGACCAACCATTCTTTTGCACCTACACATCATCAACCATTATTCCGCGTGAGTACGCAATTCTTTGGTCATGTCCCAATGGAGGGTGGATTTCTATGGAGTTGAACGCTGGCTTACCATGTAATTGTAGAAATCGAAATTGCGGCCATAGCTGGAGATGGTTTCATAAATTAGGGAGCGATTCGTCAAGAGAGGGTCAGGCGAAGCCCAAGTGATGGGTAATTCGGGGATATCGTCGGAATCCAATTGGTCCAACACCTTGACGATTCCTCGCCCATCGAAAGTCACTATCAGAAAACGTTCTGGCCAAAGTCGGCCGCCGCGCTCCTGCAGCCCTTGCTCGGTGCGGGTATAGCTCTCCTGGGTATCGCCGCTAAGCAGGTGAATGCAATGCAAGCTCGACCGATCGTAAAGCATATTCATGAAGCCAATGCAACCGGTGCGGCCGACACCCGCGTTCACGAAGACGAAGGTTGTCCCTTCGGCAACGTCCGGAACCTGTTGTCTAAGCGTGTAGGCCACATTTTGGAGTACGAAGTCATCCTTCTGTGATGCGCGGATGTCCCGGGTGTAAAACAATAATCCTGCGGCTATCCAGAAGAGGCAAATACCACCGAGGAGCACGTTGCCCACGCGCTCCCTACCCTGCTGTGCCATCCATGCAGCGCCGGCCAGTGCAAATAGTAAAAAGCCAAAGGCAGCACCACGCAAGCCGTCACTGTCGGGCGGCTGGCCAGCAAGAATGAATGGCAAGTAGGTAGCTATTGCCAGCCAAAGACCCGAAAGGACAAGAGCGAGATTCTTATCCCAAAAAGCTCTTTGCCCGTTGCGCAAACTATTCCAAAGGGCAAGGATGGCAGCGAGGATGCAGATGCCGATCAGGAATTGTGCGAGTATAGAAAGTACGCCAGCGGGATTCTCCAACAGACCAGATGACCATATAGCAGAAGGGAGGCGTGGCAGGAACGCCAGCGCGTTCTGCAGCAGGTTGTCGAGATCCCAACCACCGGCGGCATAAACGGCTTCAACGCCGGAGTATGGTTTGAGCCGCTCCAAGTTCAGGAAGGCGAGTCCCGACAGCAGAGTGATCCAAAGCGCCATGCCCAAGCTGCGGTAGACCTGGCTTGGGTGCTTAAGTGCAGGAAGAGACAAAAACACCGCAACCGGCAATAGGGCGATGGCAACTTCATATGCCAATATGGAAGTCAGGAAGGCAATTGTGGCAGCAAACAGCCAAGCGATGCGGCGGTTTTGACTCCATTTTTGCCAAAGGAGCACAGCCAACCAGAAAGCAAACCAGGCCAACGCGTGGTGGGCTTTCTTCAGGGCGATCAGGTCGATGATATTCAGTGGCAGCCAGGCAAAGGCAGCCACTAACCATGCGGCCACCCCGGGAGACTTAAGGAATGAGCACAGGGAAAGTGCGATGCAGACCGCTGTAGCAATGATGAGAAGAAAAATGCCCAAGTAAAAGGCCGGTGGATTGAATCCAAAACCATGGAAGAGCGCAGAAACCAGAACGCCGTGCAGCACGCGCGAACGGATGCGTTCGAAGAAAAACACTTTCCAGCCCTCTGTAAACGAATTTCGATAAGCGAATTGGAAATCATAAAAGGCTTCCCCCATTATGTTCTGCCTTATAAAGCCGACGAAATAAAAGGACAATGCGATTGCAGCGAGCAGCGCGCCGGTTAGCAAAATTGCAAATGTGACCGGGTCCGCCTTAACTGTTGCAGTTAGGCGGGAGCGCCATTCAGTCAGAAAAGACTTATTTCGCGAGGATGACTTTTGTTTGCCCACGAACGCTCAGTGCGGAAGTATACATGCCGCCACTAAAGCAACCGTCCCCACTCTTCGAGGCTGAGCGTTTGCGGCCGCCGCTTAGGGTCGATGCCCGCAATCTCAAGCTGGGCGGATGCCTGCTCTTTGGTCCAGTCAGGCAGGGAAGCCAATGAGTTCGCCAGAGTTTTGCGTTTTTGAGCAAAGGCAGTCTTTGACAACCTAAAGAACGTCTCGATTTTTGAGGAAGGTAACTTGGGCGCAGAAAAAAGATCTACAACCAGGAGCGCTGAATCCACTTTGGGCGCGGGGTAGAAAGCGCCTGCGGGGATCAGGTGAGCGATGCGCGGTGAACCGTAAAGCTGAACGCTGAGCGCAAGCAGCGACATATCTGGCGGGACGGCGCAGGCGCGCTCTGCCACCTCGCGTTGGATGGTCAGCGCCAGTCGCCCTGGGCGGGGTTCATGTTCCAACAAATGGCGGATGAGGTTGGAGGTCAAATAATAAGGAATGTTCGCAACGACCAAGTATCCCGGCGCCGGAAAGTAATCAGCCAAATGCAATTGCAAAATATCCCCGTGTACGACTTGCACGTTCGACTGTCCGGACACTGTTTCCCGCAAAATGGGCAATAACTTGCCATCCAGCTCCACGGCCACCACGCGCTGGGCAGCTAATGCCAGGTAACGCGTCAGCGAGCCGAGGCCCGCGCCTACTTCAAGGACTTCATCTGTTCTCCCGACGCCTGCAGCCTCTACGATGCCCGCCAAATGACCTTCGTCCACAAGGAAATTCTGGCCCATGGCCTT
>CAYJMC010000002.1:66096-114651 GCA_964371335.1 uncultured Anaerolineaceae bacterium | reverse complement strand
ACGATGAGCAGCGGTTGTGCGCGAACAATCACAGCTGTCAGCGATTCTTCCAATGGAGTTTCGGCGGCTGGTTGCACGCGGTCGGAAGAAAAAAGCCAAATGCCTTGCTCGGCCAGTGCTTCGCCAAGTGTCGGCGCGGAACTTTGAAATTCGATCAAAGTATCGCCATCCTGAACGCTGACATCGACAGGGCGGCGTAATTCCAGGCTAAGGAAGGCAGTTTGAGGCAATAGTTCGCCCTCTGCCAGTGTCTTGCCTGCGATAACAAGGCGATCTTCTTCATCGAGCTCAAGTCCCCAATGGGCGAGCAGAATTTTTGGATCCCGCTCGGCAGTGATTTGGGAATAGGTCTCGCCATCCGCTGTTAGTAGGACACGGGCAGCCCGTCGGACATTGATGACCAAGCCATCGGTGACCAAGGACCAGGTGGACGGCTCCACTTTGTCCTCTGAATTCAGGCTCAGCCCAGCATCCTGAAGCGCGCCTCGAACGGTGAGAGCACGGGTAGCCATGGTCGCCAAATCGCCATCATCCATGATGGTCACTGTTCGCGTGAGCGAGGCATAACCCAATGCCAAAACCAGGATCGCCGCGCCCAGTGCTATCCAGCGTAAACGGGTGAACTGCATGATGGGAATTTTACCCAGACGCAATCTTAGCAGTTTTTTGTTTTACTGGCTTTTGCAGGCAGGGCGGTGCGTCGTGAAAAGAAATCCCAAGCGACAGAGGTGATAACGATTAGCAGAATAGCAAAGGCGCCATAGATAATAGGCTCGATCTGGCCCTGGCTTTCAACATCGATATTCTGCCCCGGACCGAGTATGTCGAACTCCGGATTACCGCGCGGCAGGGTTTGGGAATATGCAAGCACATTTGCCATCATGCTCAGCGACCAATTTTCATCTTCATATGCAGGCATGCGGTCGCTGTTGGGGGTTCCAAAGCGGATCTTGTGCAGGGATTGCCATGGATCGGCAACAGCCATGTCGCCAAGATACAGCGGATTTTGCGCGTTGCCGAAATTGATCTGGTCTCCGTTGTCGCCGTGACAGGAGGCGCAGGAATCATTGTAGATATTCCTCCCGATGCGGCGATCACCAAAAGCAACGCCGGTGTCCGGATCGATCAACAAATCTGTATCGATCTGTCGAGTGCGCAGGAAGGCAGCCAGGTCGTTTAATGCCGTTGCATTTGTAAAAATCAGGAAATTGTGCTCGGGATTAACGCTTCCATCTAACCACGAAAGCACTTGCTCCTGGCTCGCACCCACAGCATCTCCAAGGCCAGTGAAACCTGTATAGTGATTCGAATAAGGGCCATAGGCGCCGTCAACGCCCTTGTAATCCCAGCCATGACACTCTGCGCAGCGCCAAGTGATCACGCCGCTGCGTGTGTTTGCGTCCTGGTTATCCCATAGGGGATGGTTGCCCTCTGGCGGCAGGAGGTCGAGCGCCAATATCCAATTATCGTAGATACGGGCGCCGGCCAAGGGATCACCGGGCAATTCGCCCTGCTCGGGAGGAAGGCCGCGGGCTGTGGCAAGCAGCGAAGTGCACGCCAGCAGGGCAAAAAAAGAAATTCCCAAAACACGTTTCATAAATTCGGAGTCAAATCAGAAAAATTACCTGAAAAGTATAACATCGGCACAATCAGGCAATAACAAAACGCCCCTCCACTGGAGGGGCGTTCAACCGCTTTGGTACGTTATTGCAGGGTGAGTAAAAAGGCGACCAAATCGCCAATCTGTTCCTCGGTGAGTGTTTCACCAAAGGTTGGTGGCATGATGCCGTCGGCAAAGCCCTCGACTACGTAGGCGCTGGGATTCACAATCGACTGGTGAATATACTCCTCGGCAGTCAGCCCGCTGACGCGATTACCAGCGCGGCTGGCAAGCCCATCCAGCACGGGGCCGATGTTGCCGGTGCTGATACCGCTGATTGCATGACAGGCGTTACAACCAGCCTGCAGGAACACGGCTTGGCCGCGTCCTTCTGGCGTAGATTCGTCCGCAGGAGGCAACAAGGGCTCCACGGTCGCGACCTGGCCAAGCGCATAAGGTTCGAAGTTCATAATAAAGGCGGCCACGGCGCGGATTTGGTCATCGCGCAAGGGACCACCAAATTTTTCAGACCAGGTGGGCATTGCAGGAACACCACCGCCCGCGTACAGCCCTGGGCGAGTGGAAATTTGGCGGCCAGTGGTAACAACAGAAACGATGTAATCCTCCAGGCTACCTTGCCAACCAACTTCGGCAAGCCGCCCGGTGAAGAAGTGCTCATCACGCAAGCTGGGCGCAACGCCAGTGATGCCCTGCGCTTGGGAACCGTGACAGCGTGTGCAATTGGTAACGAACACAGAAGCGCCGAATTCAATGAGTTCGGCGCGTTGTTGCACTTCGTAATCCGCCAACCGCTGCGGTTCACGGATGCCAAGGATGATAACGATGGCGGCGCTGAGCAGCACCAGAATGGTGCCGAGGACGATTTCAAGTTGAACGCGTTTCATGCGCTGAGAGTCTCCTCGTGGCTCCGCTTACTCTTCGCGAGGGCGGTCTTGGTGCAGGAAGTAGGTGTGCTCATAAGTCTTGGGGGCGCCTGTTTCGGGGTCCGTCCATTCCACGTGGGGCGTTACCCGAACCAAGTTGAATTGGAATTGTTCAACAATGAGACTGGCATTCAAATCGGGCAACAGTCCTTCTGCTTCCGCAGCCAGCAACTTTTCGCTGAATTCTTGGAACACGAAAGTTAGATGCGGACAGCCAACCACGACGTTGTTCACGTCGCCCTCTGGATCAGGTTGATAAGCAAGTGTTGGGCAAAGGTCGTTGCCGTAATCTTCACCGACCATATAGATGCCTTGCTGCAATTCCTGATAAGGAATCGAACGCAAGGCACCCTCCCCTTCTTCGGGCGCCAGGTCTTGAACAATGCGGGTCGCCGGCGGAGTCTCGATACCGTATTGCGGGGTGCCCATGAAGCTGAGCGCAATGACAATGAAGATCCAGGCGACGCCCCACATAATGGCAAAGGGGCGTTTACGGGCTAGACGGGATGGATTGCGATCGATGTAAGGGATGGCCATCAAGGTGAGTACCAACGCGGGTGGGACGATCAACCCCATGATGAATTTACTGTTGAGCAGCTTGCTCAACTCGAGGCGGAACCCTAGCCTTAATGTGGATAAGACTGGATTCACCATGCTCTCGATAATGGCGGCTGGGTCGATCTTCAACAGACCCTGTAGCCACCAGAAATACCAGGGGGCTTTGGTATCCAATGGAGTTTGCTGCGGATTGGCATGAGTCTCCAAGGGAGAAGCAAAACCGCGGAAAAACAAAATAGCCAGCATGATGAAGATACCCAGGCTGACCAGGAAGACTTCGTGAGAGAGTAGGTCAGGAATCAGATCGATACGGCGATTGTCTTCTTTCTTTTGCTCGGGAGTCCGCTCGGTCTCTTCAACGGTAGCCGGCAAAGAAATACTGTGCTCGCGCGACACCTTGTAGTAGTGGATGCTGATAAAGAGAATGGCCAGCAAAGGAAACAGAATCACGTGTTGTAAATAGAAACGCAGCAAACCGCCGGTACCGATATCGGGTGCGCCGCGCATCAATAAGTTGAGAGCGGGGCCCACCACGGGACCGGACTCGGTGATGCTGGTACCCACGGTAACGGCCCAATAAGCCAATTGATCCCAAGGCAACAGGTAGCCGGTAAAGCTCAGCCAGGCGGTGATGAGCAGCAAGATGACGCCGGTGAGCCAGGTAAAGGTACGCGGCCCCTTGTAGGACCCGGTGAAATACGTGCGCAGCAGGTGTAGCCAACTGAAGATGACCATCGCCTCTGCTCCCAGACGATGCAGGTCGCGCAGCAACTCGCCGAAGAAGACGTTGCTCTCTATGACCAGGATAGATTCGTAAGCCTGGTCCGGAAACGGAATGTAATAGACCATTAGGATGACGCCGGTTATTACTTCGACGATGAAGAAGAAGGTGGTGAAGAAGCCCAGGCGATAGGTATGGGTGAACCAAGTAGCTGCTTGCGGGTAATAGCGTGGGCGCAGGTGGGCGATAAAGCTAGTGGTGATGACCTTGTAACGCGGATTCGGTTTCTCTGTTGGCGGGTCGCCGCGCATCACCGCGCGCAGTTCGCGAATACTGAGGCCGGCAGTGATGATGCGCACCCGGTCATCGATGATTTTGGCGATCGCGGCGCGCCACTGATCGCGCGGCGGAATATTCAATCTTCGTCTCAAGGCGTTGAGCATCAGTTACTCCGTAAGAAAGGAGATGAGGTGCAGAGTCGGCGCACCATACTAATCGTGAGCCAGACCGACGATCTTGCTGCCGGTATCTACGCGAACCAGAGCTCCTTCGTCCGCGGGAACCGGTACCGGGCCGCCATCTTCGGGTGTCTCAGCCAGCACATTGCCATTCTGGTCTTCGATGCGAATCACAAAGCGATCGAGGCTGCGCGGCGCCGGTCCAGAAATATAGGTGCCGTCGTGTTCGTACTGTGAACCATGACAAGGGCAAATGAACTTGAATTCCTGATCATTCCAACCGTACAAGCACCCAAGGTGCGGGCAGACCTTGTACAGTGCCATCAATCCACCCGGCGTATTCGAGAGCCACAATTTGACTTTAGGGAAATTCGCAGGTGGCGCATCAACCTCGGGCAAATCTGCGACTGAGCCGGTAGTAAACACACCACCGAATTCGCCCTCTCGGAAGCGGGGCAGGCTGAACAACACGGTCATGCCCCCAACGCTTAAAGTGAGAAAACCTAACGAGGCCAGCCAAGCCAAGTTAAGGAATTCGCGGCGGTTCAGCTTGATTTGTTCTTGCGCTTCGGCAGGGCTGGTTCCAGCTTGGCCGGCGGGTACGGCAGCTTCCATCATGAGGTACGTCCTCCAACGGGTCGGGAATTAACCTTGCGCATTTTATCACTACTGAAATATAGATACAAGCATATTCTGATTTTTAGATCTTTCGCAATTTAATAAATGTTCGCCGGTTACAAACTCACTTGAGCCGTATAAATAGCCCTCAATATCAATCCAGCGGTGATTATGGTTACGGTCCCATAGACTAAAATTTCAGCCCGCTGGGCACGGCCGCGAGTGTACGCATACGCGAGCGGGATCATGGCAGGGATTAGAGAGCCGTAAAGTATGTGCAGCCAACCGCGGGCGGGACGGAAGCCGGAAAACCACAGATAGCCTCCCAGCAGCGCTTCTCCTAGCACCAGGATTTCTGCGATGGCCAGTATGCCCCAGTAACTTGAATCAATACTCTGTTTGCGAAAAAATTTGTAATAACCCCAAAGGGCGATTATCAAAAAATAATAAAGAGCCGTTGTCGCCAAGCGTTCGTGGATCAAAACTAGCAAATCGGGCATGGCACCTCGAACCGGGTTGAATTTGCATTTCGAATTCTAACAGAGGGTTGCCCGAAGGATGAAAATACCCCTCATGTATAATCACGCGTGAAACCCCCATGAAAGCAGTCTATTTCAACGAGCACGGCAGTTTGGACGTCTTGCAATACGGCGATCTGGCTGACCCAAAACCGCAGCCCGGCTGGGTGCTGGTGCGTCTGCACGCCGCGGCACTCAATCATGTCGATGTGTTCGTGCGCCGCGGGTGGCCCGGCCTCAAACTGTTCCTGCCGCACATTCCGGGGTCCGATGGCGCGGGCGAGATCGCTGCGCTCGGGGAGGATGTCACGAATTGGAAAGTCGGCCAGCGGGTAGTAATCGACGCAAGCATCTGCCTGGAAGAAGATGAGTTCACCCGCGCGGGACAAGACAACCTTTGCCGAAAATGGGAACTCCTCGGGGAAACGATGGCAGGTACTTACGCCGAATATGTAGCCGTGCCCGCCGTCAACCTGTTGGCGATTCCCGGAGAATTTCCTTACAACAAGGCCGCGGCGGCCGCGTTGGTCTACCTCACCGCCTGGCATTCCCTGGTAACTCGCGGCAAGCTGCAAAAAGGTGAAACGGTGCTGATTATCGGGGCGTCGGGCGGAGTGAATACCGCCGCCATCCAAATCGCGAAATATCTGGGTGCGCGAGTATACGTAGTGGGATCGGATGCCGCAAAATTGAGGCTGGCAGAATCCCTGGGCGCCGACCACTTGATTGATCGCTCAAGAGAATCGGATTGGTCCAAGAGCGCATACTTGTTGACCAACAAGCGCGGTCTCGATGTGGCAGTGGACAACGTAGGCAGCACGATCCCGATGAGCCTGCGCGCTTTGCGTAAAGGCGGGCGCCTGCTCACCGTGGGCAGCACGGCGGGCGCCATCTTCGAGATCGACAACCGATACATTTTCCATAAACATCTCAGCATTCTCGGCTCCACCATGGGCACTCGCAAAGATTTCGCTGAAGTAATGGGCTTGGTTTTCACCGGCAAGCTCGCACCCGCCATCGATCGCAGCTATCCTTTACGCGAGGCGCGGGCGGCGCAAGAGCGGCTGGAAGCAGGCAATCAAATGGGAAAGATCGTACTGGAAGTTAGGTAAGGAATTCGAGATGAATTCGCCCTACCCCGAAACTATGACGAAGCAAGAATTGTTGGATCGGATTCGTGAAGACCGCGCGGCGTACAAAACCAAATGGCAGGGGCTCACCGAAGAGCAGATGACCCGTATTCCTGGACCCACCCCCGAATGGTCGGTCAAAGATCTGATCGCCCACACAGTCTGGTGGGAGACCTTCACCATTGCGCGCGTGACGCTAATGTTGGCGGGCCAGGAAGTCTTGCCAATAGAGGAGTTCGATCACATAAACGCGCTAATCCATGGGAATGTAAGCGGCCTAAGCCTGGCGCATGTGCTCCAGGATTTCGAGAACAATCTGCTTCGCCTGGAAGCAGTAATCAACAGCATGAGGGAGGAGCAACTCAACGAAACAGAGGCGTTCAATTCACATGGACGTTCCCCCCTGCGGATTTTGGGCGGTAATACCTTCGGACATTACGACGAACACAGCCCCGATCTGGAACGTTACGTAGCCTCGTTAAAGGCCTAATGGCCATCCCAAAACGCCCTTTCGCCGTAACGTGCCTAATGGGGCTAGTGTTAACGCTGACAGGATTGCAGGCTCTAGGATTGTGGGGCGTCCTTTCTTCGTGGGACTATCTCTACAGCCTGCCCCTGAATATCCCCCCGGTCTATTTAGGCCTGAGCGCCGCAATTTGGCTGACAATCGGCGCCACCCTTGTCTGGGGGTTATGGCGCGCAAAGGAATGGGCGCCGAAGGCAACTCGTTGGGCATCGATGTCCTTTGTCGCAGTACACTGGCTGGATAGATTATTCTTGCAAGCTAAAGGACCGCAGAGCAGCAGTTGGCCATTCGATTTGCTGCTAAGTTCAGTTTTATTGATTTCCGTGATTGGAATCCTAGCCCTCCCCAAGGCGCGAGTTTATTTCGGAGAAACGCATGAGTGACCGTTCGGAAAACCGTTCAAAGATCGATGAATTGAAGAAGCTGCGCGCCCAAAGTAAGGAGGGTGGCGGTCCAGAACGCGTCAAGGCGCAGCATGCCCAGGGGAGATTAACGGCACGCGAACGGCTTGATCTACTACTTGACAAAGGCTCATTTCGTGAACTGGGCGCATTCGTCAAGCACCGCACCACGGCTTTCGGTCTGGAGCAGCAGCAAATACTCAGCGACTCTGTAGTGACAGGCTGGGGCACCATCGATGGCCGGTTGGTCTATGTGTACTCGCAGGACTTTACGGTGTTTGGCGGCAGCCTGGGCGAGGTGCACGCCGAAAAAATCGTCAAAGTAATGGAGATGGCGCTCAAGAATGGCGCTCCCCTCATCGGTCTGAACGATTCGGGCGGGGCCCGCATCCAGGAAGGGGTGGTGTCTCTGGGTGGCTACGCGGACATTTTCCTGCGCAACACGTTGGCCTCAGGAGTGATCCCGCAGATCAGCGCCATCATGGGACCTTGCGCGGGCGGCGCCGTTTACTCACCAGCGCTCACCGATTTCATCTTCATGGTGCGCAATTCATCTTATATGTTTGTCACCGGACCTGAAGTGGTAAAGAGCGTGACACACGAGGAAGTTTCGTTCGAAGATTTGGGCGGCGCCAGCATCCACTCGGCACAGTCAGGCGTCTGCCATGTGGTGGCCGACAGCGAGGCGGATACTTTGTTCCTGATCCGCAAATTGCTTTCGTATCTGCCACAGAATAACCTCGAAGACGCCCCCTTTCGGCCCAGCAAGGACAATTCGCTGCGCCGGGAGGATGAACTCGATACTTTGATTCCCGAGGAGCCAAACAAGCCCTACAACATCAAGCGGCTCATACAGCTTGTAGTTGATGAAGGCGCCTTCTTCGAGATCCACGAACAGTTCGCGCAGAACATCGTGGTGGGCTTCGCTCGCCTGGGAGGGCACGCGGTGGGCGTCATCGCCAACCAACCCATGGTTCTTGCCGGGGTGCTGGATATCGACGCCTCCGAAAAAGCGGCGCGCTTCGTGCGTTTCTGCGATTCATTCAATATTCCGCTGGTCACCTTTGTGGATGTGCCAGGTTTCATGCCCGGAACCGCGCAGGAGCACAATGGCATCATCCGAGCTGGCGCCAAGCTCTTATATGCGTATTGCGAAGCTACGGTGGCCAAGCTCACCGTTGTGACCCGCAAAGCCTACGGCGGCGCCTACGACGTGATGAGCAGCAAGCACATTCGCGGGGATCTGAACCTGGCATGGCCCAGCGCTGAATTGGCTGTCATGGGCCCCGAAGGCGCGGTGAACATCATCTTCCGCAAAGAATTGGCTAAGTCCAAGAATCCGGACAAGAAGCGAGCGGAACTGGTTGCCCAATATCGTGAACAGTTCGCCAATCCCTATGTCGCCGCGGCTCGAGGCTACATCGACCATGTGATTCGCCCCCGCGAGACCCGCCCGCGCCTAATCAACGCGCTGGAAATGCTAACCAACAAGCGCGACAGTAACCCTGCCAAGAAGCACGGAAATATTCCCTTGTAGATTAAGTGACCATGTTCAATAAAGTATTGATTGCCAACCGTGGGGAGATCGCAGTGCGCATTATTCGTGCCTGCCGCGAACTGGGTATGCGCACAGTGGCGGTATTTTCTGAAGCAGACCGGCAGGCGCTGCACGTGCGGCTCTCGGATGAGGCCTACCCTATCGGCCCGGCGCCCTCGCGCGAATCCTATTTGCGCATGGACAAAATCCTCGATGTCGCCAAAAAAGCGAAAGCTGGCGCCATCCATCCGGGATACGGCTTCCTGGCTGAACGTTCCGATTTTTCGCAGGCCTGCGAAGATGAAGGGATCACCTTCATCGGGCCGCGCGCTTCAGCCATCGCCGCCATGGGCGACAAGGCCATTGCACGCGCCACGGTGCTGGCTGCCGGCGTGCCGGTGGTGCCCGGTACGGAGGGTGAGGGAAACCTCAGCGATGAAGAACTGCTTCGCCTTGCCCCGCAAATCGGTTTCCCCCTCTTGATCAAAGCTACCGCGGGCGGTGGCGGCAAGGGGATGCGCGAGGTACGCAACCTGGACGAAATGCCCGGCTTGCTAAATTCGGCGCGCAGCGAGGCGCAGTCCGCCTTTGGGGATGGAAACGTATATTTGGAGAAACTGGTCGAAGGGGCCCGCCATATCGAATTCCAGATCATGGCGGATCTGGAAGGCAACACCGTTCACTTGGGCGAGCGCGAGTGCTCACTTCAGCGACGCCATCAGAAGCTGCTGGAGGAATCCCCCTCCCCGTTCATTGACGATGACGAGGGTTTCCGGCAAGTAATGGGAGAGGTGGCGGTAAAGGCTGCGAAGGCGGTGAACTATGCCAACGCCGGCACTATTGAATTTCTCGTAGACAAAGACAAGAATTTTTATTTCCTGGAGATGAATACCCGCCTGCAGGTGGAGCACCCGATCACCGAAGAAGTGACCGGCTTCGATATTGTCACGGAGCAATTGCGAATTGCCCGCGGGCGCCAACTCGGCATCACCCAGGATCAGGTGAAGATGAAGGGTTGGGCTATCGAATGCCGCATAAATGCCGAAGATCCCTACAACAACTTCATGCCTTCTACGGGCTTGATCTCATACCTATCCGTGCCCACGGGGCCAGGGGTACGCGTGGATACGGGCGTGTATGCGGGCTTCACAATTTCGCCTTATTATGATTCATTGATATCCAAGCTGGTGGTGCGCGGAGAATCGCGCGCCCAGGCGATCTTGCGCATGCGCCGCGCTTTGGAGGAATACCGCATTGTCGGTGTTAAGACCAATATTCCGTTTCATCAACGGCTCGTCGAGCAGGCGCGTTTCATCGCCGGCAACTTCGATACCCGCTTCGTAGAAGAGCGTTTCTCGCTGGAAAAGGCCGAAGAGGGCAAAGAAAGCCATCCAGAGATTGCGGCTATCGTGGCCACCCTGGTCGCCCACCAACAAACCGAACGCGCCGCCCACATCATTGCCCGCGGCAAACGCGACACCAGCAACTGGAAATGGGTGTCGCGCTGGGAGCGCATGCACCGCTAGTCCGCAGCCATGAAATACATCACTACCATCGGCGAACAGGAATACTCCATTGAGATCCTCGGGCCGCGCCAGGTGAGCGTGAATGGCACGATCTACGATGTAGATTTTCAATCCGTCTCGGGGCAACCGGTATTCAGCCTGCTGGTAAACGGCGGGTCCTATCAGGCCGCGGTATTTCCCGGGGATGAGGACAGCTTGCAGGTCTTGATGCGCGGCGACCTTTACGTGGCAACGGTCGAAGATGAGCGCGAAAGGCGCCTGAAATCGGCCGGCGGGACTAGCCTTGCCATCAGTGGCGAGTATGTTTTACGGGCGCCAATGCCCGGCCTCATCGTGAAGATCCCCGTTTCCGAAGGACAGGAAGTCAAAAAGGGGGATGTGCTCGTTATCCTAGAGTCGATGAAAATGCAGAATGAGCTGAAATCACCAAGGGATGGCAAAGTAACGCGCATCCAAGTGAAACCCGGCGATAGCGTAGAACAGCGCCAAACGATTTTGAGCGTGGAATAATAGAGCTATGGTCGTTTCTGTAAGTGACAAGGAACTGGAAGTCAAGTTCTACGTCAATGACCTGGCCGGGATGGAAAAGCAGTTGGTGAAACTGGGTGCCACGCTGGTGCAGCCGCGTACCCACGAATATAACTTGCGCTTCGATACTCCCGGCGGCGACTTGGCCCAGGCGGAGAGCATGCTTCGGCTGCGCCGGGACGCCGGCAGCCACGTGACCTTCAAAGGTCCCAGCAGCACGCTGGGCGGCGTGCTTGCCCGACAAGAGATCGAATTCGAGGTGAGCAATTTTTCGGCAGCACAAAAAATGATTGAGGCCCTTGGTTTTCGTTCCAAGTTCGTGTACGAAAAATACCGCACCACCTATGCGCTAGAGGGTTTGAAAGTCACGCTCGACGAAATGCCCTATGGGCCTTTTGTGGAAATCGAAGGCAAGGAGGCCGCAGGCATTCAGGCGGCGGCGCAGCAGCTCAATCTCGATTGGCAGCAACGCCTGCCTGAAACCTACGTCAGCATATTCCGCCGGCTAAAAGAATTATTTAACCTGCATTTTGCGGATTTGACATTTGCCAATTTTGAGGGAGTGCAGGTGAGTATGCCGAGAGTGGGAATCAATTTTGCAGACAAGAAGTTAGTCGCGGAAGGGCGCGAATAGCAGGTTACCCTCATTCCATTTCACCAATTCAATTTCGGAAATCTCTCCCAATAATTCCTTCAATCTAGATTTCATTGCATTCGGATCGCCGCTAGTCAGGTAGCGCGTCGTCCCTCCGTCCTTCTGCGGATTCCGGAGTCTCCTATCACTTAGCAATTGGTCGACCTGGCGTGCAATCGCCGGCGCGGGATCAATGAGGCGTACGTCTTCACCAACGATGTCGCGAATAGTAGCGAACGCAAATGGATAGTGCGTGCAGCCTAACACTACAGTGTCCAAGCCTTTCGCCAACATGGGTCTAAGGGCGGCCTTCAAAATGCGTCTGGCTTCCGGACCGTTGGCGCGACCGGCTTCGATTTCGCCGACCAGTCCAAAGCACGTAGCTTGCAAAATGGTCACTTCCCGCCCAAACCGTTCCACCACTGAGGAATAGAGCTCGCCTTCGAACGTCGTGGGCGTGGCCAAAACACCAACAATGCCGGTTTCGGTGCGCTCGGCTGCCGGTTTTACCGCGGGCTCCATGCCGACGAAGGGAAAATCAGGATACTGGGCGCGAAGCGAATGCAGGGCAGCCGCGGAAGCCGTATTGCACGGGATCACGATCAGCTTGACCCCCTGCCCCATCAGGAATTGGACGATTCCTTCGGAGAGATGGCGCACTTCCTCCAGGCCACGCGGGCCATACGGCACATGCGCCTGATCGGCAACGTAGATCAGGTCTTCGCCAGGCAGGCGAGCGCGGATCGCACCCAATACGCTCAGGCCCCCCACCCCTGAATCAAACGCGCCAATGGGCGCCGAATTGCCTAACTCCTGATTCATCTTCACCAAATAAAACGGGTGCATTGCTTGGCAATGCACCCGTGGTTATACCAGATAGGCTTTGAACTTATTCTTCGAACTTCTGCTTCAGACGGCCACCCTTGCCACTGAGGCCGCGCAGGTAACTAAGGTAGGCGCGGCGTACTTTGGCGCCCCGTTCGACCACGACCTTGTCAATCAGGGGAGAACGGAGCAGAAAGGTGCGCTCGACGCCAATGCCGTTGGCGGCCACGCGGCGCACTGTGAAGTTGCGGCTGTTTCCCGCTTTCCCGATGCGGATCACCGTGCCTTTGAACTCCTGGATGCGCTCCCGGTCGCCTTCTTTGATTTTGACGTGCACGCTGACCTGGTCGCCAGAGCGCAGAGCGGGGATATGCTCGTTGACTTTGGCCTCGACAGCCTTCAATAAATTCGGCATCTTTACTATCCTTTATTCCCTCGTCGCCGCAAAGCGGCTCACTCGGGACAAGCTTTATTCGAAAACGGCGCAGGATTGTACCACACGAAGGTATAAGATTTGCTCAATCGACAAATAAATCATTAGCGCGTAAATCATCAGGCGTGACCGGAAATGCCCGCGTGAAGGTATCTTTGCGCCCCATTAGCCGCCAGTACAGCTCCATAAGCGAAAAGCGGGTGAAGCGCCCATCCAGTTGGCTGGCGTGACAGGCGTCTGCCTGGTGCTTGAGCTTCTCCACGCTGCGATAGTTGATGCTTACATGGGGTGGAGTATCTCTGTCGTGCGCAAGGGCGGTGAGATCGATGTCTTTGTTGCGACCTACTCGGCTGGGATCCTGGCCACTGAGCCTCATCATGCGCACGATCCAGCGGAGTCGTTTCCGATTGAGCGCGTTGTAATACAGTTTCTCGGGTCGAAAGGGCTTGCCAGCATTGGGGAATTGTTTTGTATCTCCAGCGGCATGGAAGGCTTGGACGGTTGCCTTGTGAATGGCGATATGGTCGGGATGGTGGTAGCCTCCCACCGGGTCGAAGGTGAGCACAACTTGCGGCCGCAAGCGGCGAATCTCCGCAACGATTTTTTCAGCCACCTGCTCAAGTGGAACAGATACTAGTGAATTTGGATGCAGATTATCTTTGCTGCCAGCCATGCCGGAATCCCGATAGCCGAGAAAGCTGACCGAAGATAGGCCCAAGGTCTTCGCGGCACAGCGCAATTCATTCTCTCGCAAGGCGGCGATGTCCTCGTGCTGTTCCAAGAACTCCGGATCCACCGTGCCAGCCTCGCCGCGGGTGGCACAAATCAGGTGGACGTCCACACCCTGGGAAGAATAGTAGGCCAGTGTACCCCCCATGCCGAACGACTCATCATCGGGGTGAGCCAAGACTGCCAGGATAACTCTCTTATTTGCGGGCATTGCAGAATTCAGACGAAAACCAGATTATAGTCTCGAAGGGAGAACATTAACCACAAAGGCACCAGGTTCACAACGGCGTCTATTGTAATTAAGTTCTTTGTCCATTGTGGTATTTGTGTCAATAGATAGGCTGGCTGGTATCTACCTGGCGGACCCAGGCATTGATGCCGCCCTTGAGGTTCTTTACCTTACGGAATCCCGCAGAGCGCATCAATTGCACTGCGCGGCCGGAGCGGGCGCCGGTGCGACAGAACACGACGAAGTCATCAGTGGTATCCAACTCAGAGAGCTGCGCCGGCAATTGGCCGAGCGGAATGAGTTCGGCGCCCGGAATCTGGGAGATGTTCAATTCGTGTGGTTCACGGACGTCAAGCAGTCGAGGCTTACTGTCATTTTGCATCTTCTCCGCTAATTCATTGGGCGAAATTTCGTACTGAGACTCCATGGACACCTCGTCGTGGTCGTGCGCGGGGACTCCGCAAAAAGCTTCGTAATCGATCAGTTGAATCTCGTCGGGCGGTAAACTGCAAACAACGCAGTTGGGATTCTTGCGCAATTTCACAAAATCAAAATGCATATCTAGCGCGTTAAAAAGTAATAGCTTACCGCGCAAAGGTTCACCGATGCCGAGCAACAGCTTTAGCCCTTCACTGGCCTGCAGCGAACCGATAATGCCAGGCAACACGCCCAGCACGCCGCCTTCAGCGCAGGAGGGCACAGTGCCTGGTGGCGGCGGTTCCGGGAATAGACAGCGGTAACAAGGCCCCTCGCGGCCGTCGAACACGGAAACTTGTCCATCGAAACGGAAAATAGAGCCATACACATTGGGGATACCCAGTTTTATACAGACATCGTTGACCAAATAGCGCGTGGGGAAATTATCGGTGCCATCGATGATGAGATCGTATCCCTCGGCAATCCGAAGCGCATTGGCTGAAGTAAATATTTCGTTGTAAATATCCATGCGGACGTTGGGGTTGATGTCCAATAAACGGTCTCGGGCCGACTCGACCTTGAGATTGTTCAGCTGCGACGTCCCGTGGATGATTTGACGCTGCAGGTTGGAAAATTCCACCACGTCGTAATCCACCAACCCGATGCGCCCAACCCCGGCTGCGGCCAGGTACATCGCCACAGGTGACCCAAGGCCCCCGGTGCCGATGACCAACACTGAGGATGCCTTCAGCCTGCGCTGCCCCTCGAGACCAACTTCAGGTATCAGCAGATGTCGCGAATAGCGCAGGACTTCTTCGTGAGATAAATTAGATGAATTCCGCATGAAGCCAAAATCATATCAAATTTCGTAAATATTCAGTACGCGGGAAGGAAAAGAGGCGGCTAAAGCCGCCTCTTTCAATCTGTCCAATGTATAGCCTTAGGATTTCACCACCATCTTTTCGTAGACTGCGTGGTTCCAGTGGCGATATTTCTCCAGCTTACCGCGCACGGCATCATCATAGAGTTGGCGCAGCCTAGCTGCGATAGGGCCCATCCTGCCCTCAGCCACCTGCCGATGGTCTACTCTGGTAATGGCTGTCACTGCGGCAGCCGTTCCCGTAAGGAATAACTCGTCCGCGAGGTATACCTCGGTGCGGTCGATATGGCGTTCGATTACTTCAAGGTTGAGTTCGTTCCTGGCCAATTCCATCACTGTGCCTCTGGTTATGCCTTCCAGAATATTATCTGTGATTGGTGGAGTGATCAATTTTCCATCCCTGACCATGAAGAAGTTTTCGGCGCTGCCCTCAGAGATATGGCCGTCGTTGTTGAGGACCAAGGCCTCGTCAAAGCCGGCGCGCAACGCATCGGTCTTGATGAATGCGGTATTTACATAAGCGCCAGCGATCTTTCCCCGGGCCGGGATGGCATTGTCGTCCACCCGCCGCCAGGAAGAAATTGTGACGTGAGCGCCTGCATCATTGGCGACATATTTTCCGAATGGGACGGAGAAGATGGTCAGTTCGGTCTTCAGGTCGTGCAGCTTGACGCCGATGATCTCATCGCCGAAATACATCAGGGGACGGATGTAGACGTCCTGCCGATTTCCCTCAGTCTGCAACAATTCAATAGTGATTTGGGTCAGCTCTTCCGCGGTGTGGCTGGCATCCATCAGCATCAGCTTGGCGGAATTCAAGAAACGTTTGTAATGGTCAATGGGACGAAAGACAAAGAGTTCCTCTTCGGCTTCATTCCAATAACCCCGAATCCCGCCAAAAACAGCGGTTCCATAATTCAACGCATGGGTCATCACCCCGACTTTTGCATCGGCGTATGGCACGATCTTGCCGCGAAAATAGGCATAATTTGGGACGGCCAAGAGACACCTCCAGCTAGGTTTGGGCCATTTTTCAGGGGCCAAAATATTATAACTTATCTGGGTAACGAATTTTCATTAATTTTCGCGCTCGGGATAATTGTCGCGACAATTGAGGACAAAAGACACCTCGAAATCAAAAACCTTGCGAAGGGTGTACTTGAGATCGATCTGGCGCTCAAACCACCCTTCGCAAGGTTCAAGCTCTCATCGGGAGTAAAATGCAAACTATTCCGAGGAGGCAGTCCCTTGAAACGAGCCGTGAGCATCAGCATTGGATCATCGAAACGCGATAAGGCGGTGGAAGTAAAGCTCTTGGGCGAAACAGTGCGTATCGAACGCATCGGCACTGACGGGGACATGGAAAAAGCCGCCGAGCTGTTCAAAGAGTTGGATGGCAAAGTAGACGCCTTCGGCCTTGGAGGAGCCGACCTCGGCATTCTAGTGGCGAACAAGTTTTACCCGCTGTATTCCGTGCAGCCCATGGTGCGACAAGTAAAAAAAACGCCTTTGGTGGACGGAGAGGGATTGAAAAACACGCTCGAAAATCGCACTGTTGGCTTCATGCACTCGAAAATTGGGGACTATATCAAGGAGAAAAAAGCCCTTATCACCAGCGGGGCCGATCGCTGGGGCATGACCACCGCCTTTGAAGAAGCAGGCTACCAATGTGTTTACGGCGATCTGATGTTTGGCCTTGGCCTCCCCATTGCATTGCACTCTGCCAATACTATTAAGCGCATCGCCCCCTTCATAATGCCCATCGCAGGACGGCTGCCATTCAAATGGGTATACCCGACAGGCGAGAAGCAGGAAAAGCGCGAGCCCAAATGGGTGAAGTACTACCAGTGGGCCACCGTGATCGCCGGCGATATGCACTATGTGCGCCGCCACATCCCCGAGAGCTTACCGGGCAAAATCGTGGTCACCAACACCACCACTCTGGAGGACGTTGAATTGCTGCGCAAGATTGGCATCAAGTATCTGGTGACCACCACGCCGGTGATGGATGGTCGCTCTTTTGGCACCAACATGCTGGAGGCTGCGCTCGTTGCGGCTTCAGGTAAGGAACGGAGGCTGACCCATGCTGAATTGAACGATTTGATCGATCAGCTTAAGCTCGAGCCGCAAATCCAGGAGTTGAATTGATCCATTCGTCGCCCCATTCGCTTCTCCTTCGCTTCGCTCAGGACGGCGGCTCAGGGCAGGCTCCGAGCGGCTCACTCAGGACAAGCTTCGACGCAATGGTGACCGCCGGCGGTATCCCCCAACCAGGCGATAACCTGTATGAATTCAGCCAGGGACGCTCAAAGGCTCTCATCGACGTGGCTGGCAAGCCCATGGTGCAGTGGGTGCTGGACGCGCTGAGCGAGGCGAAGACGGTCGGACGCGTCGTGGTCGTGGGCTTGGACGAAAGCAGCAGGCTTACTTGTAAGAAGCCCCTAAGTTACCTGCCCAACCAGGGCGGCATGTTGGATAATATCCGCGGCGGTGCCCGTGAAATTGCCCGGTTGAATCCCAAGGCAGATTTCGTGCTCATCGTGTCTTCGGATATCCCCACAATCACCAGCGACACGGTGGACTGGGTGAGCGCCCAAGTGCGTCCCGGTGAAGATGAAGCTCTCTACAACGTAATCGAGCGCACAGTGATGGAAAAACGTTTCCCTGATTCGCGCAGGACCTTTACCAAACTCAAAGGCATCGAACTCTGCGGCGGCGACTTGAATCCGGTCTCGCTGCCGCTCATCCTTTCGCACACCGGACCCTGGGAGAAAATCGCGGATGCGCGCAAGAGCGCGCTCAAGCAGGCCGCGCTCATCGGCTTCGATACATTGATTCTTTTCCTGCTGCGCGCCATGACGCTTGAGCAAGCCGCCAATAAGGTTAGCAAAAACCTAGGCCTGCGCGCCCGTGCCGTGATATGCCCTTACGCGGAATTGGGCATGGACGTTGACAAGGTCCACCACCTAGAGATTGTGCGCGCGGCCTTGGAGGCGAAGCGAAAGTAATGGCGAACCTGTTTAAACTCGACGCGCGCCTCTCGGCGCGCTTGCGCGTCGCGGAGAAACCTGGCAAGCGGCGCTGGCTGGCCATTATCTTTGGCCATTCCGGGGATTCCTGGTTTTGGCTGCCGGGTCTGCTGTTGCTGGCCTGGTTTGGCGACGAGGCCTGGCGCCGGCTGGCAGTCTTGCTCATCGCCGGCATTTTGCTTACCGCGGTTGTCGTAATGCTGATCAAATTCAGCGTGCGGCGCCAGCGACCCGAAGGCGAGTGGGGCCAAATCTACCGCCGCGCCGACCCGCATTCGTTTCCGTCAGGCCACGCAGCCCGTTCCCTGATGCTGGCGGTTGTGGCTCTGGTGATGGGACCTGCCTGGTTGGGCTGGCTGCTTATCGTTTGGGCGCCTTTGGTGGGCCTGGCGCGGGTGGCAACTGGGCTGCACTACGTGTCGGATGTGTTAGCGGGCTGGGTGCTGGGTCTGGTGTTGGGGCTGTTGGCGACTCAGCTATCAGGGTTTATTCCCGCTTTTCTATAAACAAGACGGGCTACCCGGCGTACCTGGCGGAGAGGGAGGGATTCGAACCCTCGATACCTTGCGGTATACGCGCTTTCCAAGCGCGCGCACTAGGCCAGACTATGCGACCTCTCCGAATTAACGAAGAAAAATTATAGCATGCGGGGTTAAGCCAGAACCATTACAATTCCCCCGTGCCGCACAAAATCTACCTTGGCCTCGGCAGCAATCTAGGCGACCGCAAGGGCTACTTGGATGGAGCGATCAATGCCATGCCGCCCGCGGTCCGCGTTTTACGCCGCTCATCAATCTATGAAACCGCTCCCTGGGGTTATAGGGATCAAGACGACTTCCTCAACATGGTTGTCGAAGCGGAAACCGAACTGGGGCCCAAGCAATTGCTTATCCTGCTGAAGGGCATTGAAGTCCAGCTCGGCCGCAAACCGCGTTTCCGTAACGGACCGCGCGAAATCGACATCGATATCCTTCTCTACGACGACCTCGTACTCGACGAACTGGTTCTGCATATCCCGCATCCGCGGCTGCACGAGCGCGCCTTCATCCTTGCGCCGCTGGCAGATTTGGCGCCAAATCTAGAGATCCCCAACACAGGGAAAAAGGTGGCCGAATTTCTTGCCAATTTAGACACAAGCGGGGTCCATGTTTTCGGGAAAAATGAAGCCACTGAAAATCAATAACCGCCTCTTCGCTTGGGGAGCGCGCACCTATGTGATGGGCATTCTCAACATCACGCCTGATAGTTTCTCCGGTGATGGCCTGTCTTCCGGCGAGGACGCGATGGCGCAAGCCCGTCGCTTTGTAGAAGCCGGCGCGGACATCCTCGATGTGGGTGGCGAGAGCACACGCCCCGGCGCCGCGCCGGTTACCGCCGCCGAAGAGAAGGCCCGCGTGATTCCGGTAATCCAGATGCTGGTTGCCGAGTTGGATATTCCCATTTCCATCGACAGCTACAAGGCAGAGGTGGCCGCGGCCGCGCTCGACGCGGGAGCCCACATGGTGAACGATGTGTGGGGCCTGCGCGCCGATCCTGAGCTTGCGGGTCTGATAGCAGCTCGCCGCGTGCCGGTCATACTGATGCACAACCGCAGCAACCCCGACAACGCCGAACTGCGCGAGCGCCTTGGCGGACGTTATGTCGGCGTGGAATACAAGGATCTGATTGAAGACATCAAATTGGAACTAATGGAAAGCGCGGCCATGGCGAAGAAGGCTCACATGCCCGCCGAGCAGGTCATCCTGGACCCCGGCATCGGCTTCGGCAAAACGGTGGAACAGAACCTGGAGCTACTAAACCGCTGCGGCGAGATCCGCGAACTTGGGTACCCGCTGCTGGTCGGCCCATCGCGCAAATCCTTCATCGGCTACACGCTCGACCTACCGCCCGACCAGCGCGTCGAAGGTACCGCCGCGGCTGTGGCGGTCGCCATCACCCGCGGCGCCGACATCGTGCGCGTGCATGACGTCGAAGCTATCGTGCGCGTGTCCAAGATGACGGACGCGATCGTAAGGAAGGCCAATTCGACCTAGTAAGTCCCAAATAGAATCTCAACTGTTGCAAGCAATTGAGTAAAGTTTAGTCGCCCGTAATCATCCCAAGTATTATTTTCTTTACTTACATCCCCCATCCCAAAAGCCGGGAGGGACACGCCATCCCTGAGATCTACAATTACCTAGTTGCCGGAAACGACTGTTTCATTAAGGACTCCCGAAAAGTCAGCTTTACTGCCAGCTAATCCTCCTACGGTAGTGTTCGAAGAATTCTGGATTTCGTAACCTTTGAACTTTTCAAAAATCTCATCGAGGAGACTTTGCGCAGTTCGCTCATCCTCCCCGGCTCCAATAATGGCGCGCGAAATGAATATTTTGTCTGCATCGTCGCTGATAAATACGGAATCGTCCTCAAGCTCCGCAGCATAATTCTCGGGAGTAATAAATGAAAAATATCCTTCCAGTTGTTGGCGTTCACCCGTTAGCGCACCGAGGTTGCCGTTTCCGTGGGCGCTAGGGTCGGCTTAGGCGTCGAGCTGGCTATCGAGACTGATGTGATTGCGGCCGTTGGCTCGCTGTCCGCTGGCCGGCAAGCAGTAGCGTGGCGATAATTAATGACCAATAAACTCTCAATTTCATCCTCGTGCTCCACAAGGCGATTAAATACCAATATTCAGTTCTATTTTTTATTGTCCAACTTCTTTTCCATCACGATGGCGTCCTCATCGCCCTGATAATACTGGGGCCAAACGTCGATTTGTTCATAGCCGCGTCCCTGATATAGCTTTTGCGCCGATTTGTTACCGGCGCGCACGCTCAAGCGCATGCGCGGCATCCCAGAGTTTTCCTCAGCGATCTGCATCAGCCGCCCGCCTATGCCGCGTCCGCGGTAATCCGGGTGCACGGCAATGGTGGCGATCCAGGCCACTTGTTGCCTGCGGCGGATGTCGGCGGCAATGAAACCCACCAGCTTTCCATCCAGCTCGGCCTTCCATCGCTCGATGCTGGGCAGGCTAAGCACGCCGATCATCTCGATCAGTGGCCACGCGTCCAACGGGAAGCTGAGGTGCTCCAGCTCGCGCACCGCGTTTAGATCCCAGAGGTTGGCAGGCAAAATATCGACAGAAGTTGTTCGCTTGGGCATGGCGAAACACAAAGGGGGTCGCGCGATTATATACTGCCCACATGGTATTATTCGCCAGACCTCTCCTTTAAGGTGCAGGGAACCATGAAACTCAAGCTAGCACTGGTGCAAATGGATACCCGCCTTGGCGTGATGAGCGCCAATCTCGAAAAGCACCTCGATTACATCAACAAGGCTAAGGGCGCTGACCTCATCATCTTCCCCGAACTTTCGCTGACTGGCTACATTTTGCAAGACCTTGTTCCAACTGTCGTCGCTCGCCCCACCCCAGATGACCCCACGTTTAAGCCGCTGCTACAAGCCAGCAAGGCCACTGACCTCCTGGTCGGCTTCGTGGAGGAAGACAGCCGTCACCGCTATTTCAATGCCGCCGCGTACATCTCCAAGGGAGAAGTCGTCCATATCCACCGCAAGGTTTACCTTCCGACTTATGGCATGTTCGACGAAAGTCGTTTCTGGGCTTGGGGAGACAGTGTACGCGCCTTCGACACCCGCTTTGGCCGCGCCGGGGTCCTCATTTGCGAAGATTTCTGGCACGCTTCAAATCCGTATCTGCTATGGATGGACGGCGCGGACCTGTTTTATTTCATTTCCGTATCGCCCAGCCGCGGCTTGACTACCCGCGGAAATTTCGAATCCGCCGCATGGGTCGAGCACGTGGGCCAGGCCTACGCCAGCCTCTTCACCAGCTTCGTGGCGCAGACTAATAGGGTTGGATATGAGGATGGCATCAATTTCTGGGGCGGCGCCACGGCCTACGACCCCAACGGCGAGCTGATCGCTAAAGGTCCCTATCATGAAGAATCGCTCACCGTAGCTGAATTGGATTTGGACGAATTGCAGCGTACCCGCAAGCGTCTTCCCCTGCTGCGCGACGAGCGCTCCGCGCTTGTGCAGCGCGAGCTGAACCGTATCCTCTTGGAACGAGGGAGGGCATTCTGATCCCCAAGGTCGATTTGAACATCAACACCGACGTCGCCCGCCGCGTGCTTACCGGCTTCATCCGCAGCGAAGTGACCCGCACCGGCTTCAAGCGTGCCGTCTTGGGTCTTTCCGGCGGCATCGATTCCGCAGTCGTTTGCTATCTGGCTGCAGAAGCCCTTGGCCCGGAAAATGTCCTCACCCTGCGCCTTCCCTATAAAACATCCTCCCCAGATTCACTGCCGCACGCTCAACTGGTGATCGACGCCACCGGTGTGCAGAGTAAGACCGTCGACATCACCCCGATGGTGGATCCCTTCTTCGAAGTGATCCCTGATATGGATAAGATCCGCCGCGGCAACGTGATGGCGCGAGTGCGCATGATTGTGTGGTACGACCAATCGGCAGAATTCAAGGGGCTGGTGCTGGGCACCAGCAACAAGACCGAGCTACTGCTGGGTTACACCACCCATTATGGGGACAACGCATCAGCAGTGAACCCCAATGGCGATCTTTACAAGACGCAATTGCGACAGCTGGCCAAAGCGATAGGTGTTCCTCAGGTCATCCAGGACAAGACGCCATCAGCCGACCTCTGGGTGGGTCAAACCACGGAGGGCGAGTTGGGATTCACATATGAAGAAGTGGACAGCCTGCTCTATTTGCTAGTGGACCGCCGTTACTCCCCCGAGGAATGTGTAGCAGCCGGTTTCAAGCATGACTTCGTGGCCTTGGTGCTTGAGCGCGTGCGCCGCAACCAATTCAAGCGTATGCCACCGCTGGTCGCCAAGGTCAGCAACCGCACCGTGGGCTACGACTTTTTATACTTGCGCGACTGGGGTACGTAAGGCTCAGTTCTCTTCACTTCCTATCCTTATTCGCTTCTTTCCTGGCATCATATTTGCATCTTTTTGCTTATGGCTAACAGCCTAAAGCTGGCAGCTGAAGGCTTGCTGCAAGTAGCTAACAGCTAATTAATGCCGTTTATTAGTCAAATTGCTATAATCTCGCCCGTCCTATGACCGTCCAAACCAACTCAAGACAGTCCGCCTTACGACGGTTGACGGCCAGCTTTGGCCGTCTGGACCGGTTAACCAAGTCCGTCCTTATCGCTTTCTTGCTGGCTGGCGCAGTTACCGGCGCCCTGGCCTTCGGCTACATTCGTCAATTCGTGGAGAGTTCGCCTTCCTTCTCTATACCGGGTCTAGCTATCCACGAAGAAGTTACCTCCCCCAGCGGAGATGTGGTCTCACCAGCCTCAGGCGACGTCTACAATTATCAGAAACCCGCTCCCTGGGATGGTTCCAGCCGGGTAAATATACTTATATTGGGACTTGACGCACGCGATTGGGAAACAGGTCAGGGAGCGCCGCGCACCGATACCATGATGGTGCTCACCTACGACCCCGTGACGAAAACGGCTGGCATGATCTCCATACCGCGCGATCTCTGGGTTGATATTCCCGGCTTCGGCCACGACAAGGTCAACAATGCCTACGCTTTAGGTGAAGGCAACCGACTACCGGGCGGGGGCGCTGGTTTGGCAGTGCAGACTGTTGAACAACTTCTGGGCATCACCATCAACTTTTATGCCCAAATTGATTTCAGCGCTTTCGAGCGGTTCATTGACATTATTGGCGGGGTAAAAATTGACATTCAACAAAGAGTCAAGGTGCAAATTATCGGCGAAGACCGGGATCGTGTTATCGAGCGCGGGCGTCAGGTGCTGAATGGGGCATATGCCTTGGCTTATGCCCGCGCCCGGCACACCGAAGACGGCGATTTCGACCGCGCCCGTCGGCAGCAAGAAGTGATCCTGGCCATTCGCCAACAGATGGCTCGTAATGATGTGCGCTCCCTGGTCCTCAATAACGCCCTCCAGATCTATGACGCACTCGCTAGTGGCATCAATACGAACATGTCCTTGCAAGATGCTTTCAGTTTAGGATGGGCCGTTAAAGATATCGATATCGAGGACATCGAACGGGCCGTAATTTCACCTCCAGATTATGCAACATTTGACACCTCCCCAGACGGACTTTCGATCTTGAAACCTTTTACCGAGAACATCCGTTTGCTGCGCGACCAGGTCTTCGCCAGCGGCAGCGCCCGCAGCCCATTGGCGCTCACCAGCCAGGCAGTAGACTTGATGAAAATGGAAGCCGCCAACGTGGCCGTGAATAATGGCTCGGGTAATCCCGGAATCGCCGACACCACCCGTGCTTATCTCGAAGGGCAGGGCATGGTCATCGTCTCCACCGGCAATGCGGACGCGGTTAATGGCACCACCATCATCGATTACACCGGCAATCCTTACACCGTGCAGTACCTGGCCAGTCTGATGGGCGTGAACTCCAGCCACATCTTTAGCACCTACGATCCCAACGGCACGATCGACGTGGAAGTCATTATCGGTCCTGAGTGGGTGGTTCCCCAATAACGCCATCGCAGAATCACAAACGCCCAGCTTGAGCTGGGCGTTTTATTTACTGTACAATCGCTTGACGAACTTTCCCTTATTCCTATTCCCAATAAAATATGTGCTATTTAATGGGCGGGTGGGAAACAATCGACCTTTCTTCACCACTCGCAATCAACCATTCTAGGGATTCTTATCAAAGCGCATCGACACCCGCCCCGGAACTACAACTAATAACTTGACGAGGCTTGGAGGCTGTTAAGTTGTCATAGTGCTGTGTGTAATGATGTTACAACTTGACAAGAATGAAGCAAACTCTTCCATGCTCCCAAGTTAGGCAACCTCGCCTTTAATGAAGCGGAATAATATCTATTCGATTTCATTGAATAACAACAGCCAGGTTCCCCAGGCAGGCTGGCCAGCTTCTGTCTCGCAGGCTGCCGCTTGGATTCCACCCATCATCTCAACGCCATTGATGGAAAGGGAATAGGCGACTCGCGGAGTGAGAATGAATTCTGCGTAACCGGGGCTCATTTCTGGGTGCAGGCCCGTAGAGAGTTGCACCACATCTTCCTGAGACCGGAGGCTAAGTTGTACGCCTGCTTGTGGGTTGGCATTGGAATCGAACACAAAGATCTGCAGAAAAGGGGGTGTATCGACCCCGTTACAGACGAGTTCTTGATTCTCTAGATCATATGCCGCGGATTCCGCGCCCGATTCAAACGGCGTGGAAACTTGACTTTGCTCTTCAGGGTTGGGGGTGTTAATCGCTTCCGCGGTGGCCGCTTGGCTTGAGAAGAACGCCTGCATGGCCGAAGCCAGGCCAGCCAGGGCCCGCGCTTCGCGCTGTGTGGCACTGTTGCCCAGCGCCACCTGTGCCTGGGAAGTCAAAGCGCGCACGGGGTCGCCATCCTGCAACAAGGCTATGCGCGCCTGGGCCCGGCCCAGGTCGCCGGAGGAGGCGAATGCAAGTGATGTCATCAAACGGTATTGTTCTTTGTACGATTCGTCGAGGCTGGCTGGGCTGACGCCGGTGACCCGCGGAGGCCACAAGATCCAGGCAAGGATCAGTCCGGCCACCAAGCCAGTGGCCAGCCCAGTGACAAGATAAAGCGGGGGACGTTGCTGTGGATCGTTAATCATGGCGTGGGCGTGGCGGCAAAGCCGGGATCGAAGGTCTTCAAGGCCGCAGCCAATGCTTGCAATAGTTCGAGGTCCCCCACGGAGTAACCTGCGTCAACGCCAAATGCCGTGGCATCGCTGACGAATACAAGAGGGTTGTAGCCTTCCTGATCCTCGCTCAAAAAGCCCAAAGCGCCGATGGCGCGCTCGACTTCATGGTCAGCCTCGTAAGCCTCAGCGACCATGAGCACGTAGTCGGCGCGAAAATCTTCGCGAAGCAGCGTGGGCGCAGCATCGCGAACGGTGACGGGGCGCACTGCCCAGCCGTAATAGACCGCGGCGACGAAACCAATCAGGATGGTGAGCCCAAACAGAGCGTAGCGATTGGAGAAAAAGAGGTTCACGAACTCTTCTGGTGCAAGATTGAAGCCAATACCTCAGCCTGCCAAAATCTCGCGCAGGGCAGCCAACACCAGGCTGACGTACTTACGCTGGCTGCTGTGGCCCATCAGGCCGATGCGCCAGATCTTGCCTTTGAGTTGGCCCAAACCCGCGCCCACCTCAATGCCGTAATCTTCAAGCAACCGCTTCTTGACTATATCGTGGCTGGCTGCAGGAGGGACCTTGACCGATGTGACCGTCGCCAGCCGATGTTCACGCTTTACCAACAATTCCATATCCAGCTCTTCGAGACCTTGCCAAAGCTGCTCGGCGTTGCGCTGATGCCGCGCAAAGCGAGCCTCCAGACCTTCGGCCGCCACCAATCGCAGGGCTTCATGGAGCGCATAATTGAGCTGGATCGGAGCGGTGTGATGGTAAGTACGTTCCTTGCCCCAATATTTCTGGACTTCGCTGAGGGAGAGATACCAACTTCCCACGGGCGTCTTGCGCTTGCTCAGGATTTCCTCTCCGCGTGCTCCGACGGTGATCGGGGCCAAACCGGGCGAAGCAGATAGGGCTTTCTGCGAGCCGCTGAATGCAACGTCGACATCCCAGGCGTCAACATCTACCAGGACCCCACCCAAGGTGGCGACAGTATCCAAGACAAAAAGCGCGCCATACTCGTGGGCGATGGATGCCAATTCTTTGATCCCGGGTTGCTGGGCTCCCGAGGAAGTTTCACCATGAACAACCGCCAGCAACTTGTACTTGTTCTTGCCCAGGGATTTCTTTACTTCAGCCAAATCGAGTACCTGTCCCCAGGGAACCTCAATGCGATCCACCACGGCGCCATAACGGCCGGCCATCTCAAACATGCGTTCGCCGAAGTAGCCAATCACCCCGATCAGCACGCGGTCACCTGGCTCAATAAAATTAGCCAGGGCTGCCTCCATTCCAGCGCTGCCAGTACCTGAGACCGGAATCGTCAGCTTATTCCGTGTCTGGAATGTGTAGCGCAGCATCTCCTGGACCTCATCCATAATTTGCAAGAACGCGGGATCCAGGTGGCCAATCACAGGAATCGCCAGCGCTTGGGAGACACTGGCGGGCATATTGCTGGGACCGGGACCAAGCAGGATGCGTTCTGGGGCTCGGAGGGCCGTGAAGGATTTGGGTTCCATTGTGAGACTCCTCGGGCTGCGGGTAAATTAAGTGTACCATTGGCTTAATTTTGAAGAAGTGGAAACATGCGCGCGAACCGTCTCCTTCATGCTGTCGAAGTAGTGAGGCACCGCCATGCGCGACTGAAGGCGCGCAAACGGACTGCCGTTGAGCGCGGGCTGCAAATGGGCGCTCTTGCGCTTAGTGCAATTAGCGTGACTGTCGCAACATTTGCTTTGGCCGCCCTGCCTTTTTATTTCTACCTGGCTGCCGGCTTGCCGCCCGTTGAACGTTTGCCAGAATTGATGGACCCGATTTCAGGTGAATTGCTGCAGCCCACTCGGCTTTACGATAGCGCCGGGGAAACGATGATCCTTGCTCTGGTGCCCGATGGCATTGAGCGGCAATTTATAAGTGCAACTGAGATGCCCTGGCTGGTGAAGGCTTACATTTCTAGCAATCAGCCCAACTTCTGGCTGGGCAATAATTTCGATTGGGGTAAGTTTATTTCTCCACCAAGCACGATTGCGGGACACCTGGCAGCCAGGTTGCTGCTCCCCTCGCAACCGGAGGGATGGTTAAAGAATATACGAACCCAATTTCTGGCGGCTGATGCGATGACAAAATACGGCCCAGAACAGATTCTCACCTGGGCCCTAAACAGTACGGATTTCGGCCACTGGGCTTTCGGCGCCGAAAGTGCGGCACAACTGTATTTTGGCAAATCCGCTACTGAAATGTCACTGGCCGAATCGGCCCTGTTGGCAGCGGTGGCTCAAGCCCCAGCGTTGAATCCTTTCGACGTTCCGGAACTGGCTGTCAGTTTCCAACGGCTGGTGCTAACCGCAATGCGCGAACAAGGGGTAATAACGGAAGCTGAGTTCACCGCAGCCGTTGCCCAACCTTTGGTGTTTGCGGACGCAAAGGATCCTGTCAGCTTGGCGTCTGATTTCACGGACCTGGCAGTCGCGCAACTGGAAGCGGAGTTAGGGCACCAACGCGCAGTCAATGGGGGATTAGAAGCAACTACAACCCTAAATTATGCTCTTCAGGGAGAAGTGACGGAGCTGTTCAAGGAGTTCAACCAGACAGATTTGGTAGTCCTGGACCCGGCGAATAACCGATTGCTTGCCGCTCTGGGAAACTCGAAAGGCAGGCACAATTCCGGGTCACTGTTGAGACCTCTCACTTACTTGAGCGCTTTTGCCCAGGGCTGGACGCCGTCAAGTCTCGTCTGGGATGTCAACAATAAGCCACTTGCGACATCTCATGGACCCGTGACGTTGCGTCAGGCGCTTGCAAAGAATTACTCGAATGTTGCATCGTTGTTGTTTAAAGATATTGACGGCGCACGAAACATCAGCGAGTTGATGCAAATACTGGGTCTGGATATTTCTTTTGTTACCGAAGAAGGATCCGAAATTTCTACTCTCGAAGGCGCCCAGATTTATAGTGTGGTGAGCCAAAATGGTTTAATTGCAGACAGCCCTTCCACATCCAACACGCTTTTGTTCGCCGCAGATCCAAACGGGGATATTGAACTCAATCTCATTCATGCCGAATGGCAATCAATGGTCAGCCCAGAACTTGCCTATTTAGTTACTGACATTCTAAGTGATCATACTTTTTGGCAATCACCCATCATCTTCAATCGACCGGCAGCGGTTTTTTCGGGTGCGGATCAACACTGGGAAATCATCTATTCTCCGCAGCGCGTGATCGCGCTGTGGAATGAAGAAAAAAAAGCACCAACATTGCTGTCTTCTGTCTTCGAAGTGGCCCACCGCGGTCTGGCGGTGAAAGGTTGGGAGGTTCCCGCGGGCTTGAGTTCAGTGGTGGTCTGCGTCCCTTCAGGGCAATTACCGGACGACGATTGTCCTGAAACGCGGCGCGAGTGGTTCTTACGAGGAACAGAGCCAATCGAAACCGACAGCTTATACCAGCGCCTTGCAATCAACATCCTTAACGGCAAGTTGGCCACAGTGTTTACGCCGGAGGAATTCGTTCAGGAGCGCCTATTTCTGGCGGTTCCTCCGGAAGCAGAAGCTTGGGCGCGGGCTGCAGGAATCCCGCTGCCACCGCACGACTACGATCCAATCCCAGCGCTCAGCTCAGATGGTTCGGGACCAGCCATTGATTTTCCGGAGCCATTCACCGAAATTAGTGGAAAAATCGAAATCGTCGGCAATCTGGGGACGGATACTGTCGGCTTTGACGTGCAAGTCGGGCAGGGCCTGCGCCCCCAGGAATGGCAAAAGCTTGCTGAAGGCAGGGTTGTGCCTCGGGACGGGATTCTCACCGAATGGGACACCACAACATTGAACGGCGTCTGGGCTATTCAAATACAGGTCTGGGATGCCGAAGGAAGAATTACACGAGCTTACACTTTGGTCACCATCCGGGCGGCAAAATAAAAAAGGACGAGCTTCCGCTCGTCCTTTTCCCATCATAAAGTGGACCTAGGGGAGACTGATGGAAACGTAATCAACTTCCACTAGAACTGGAATCGAATCAAATGATGAAACTCCAATTCCAATCAGCCCCTCGTCAAACAGACCATCTTCTACTGTGCGAATCTCGGTACCATTTACGCCAAGGGTCAGTCGATCTCCCTCGCAAATGATGGTGTAGTCATTGGTGGCTTTGCCAGTTTTAAGATTAGCCACACCGCCGTTGTAAAGTAGCGAGAATTCATCAGTGGAGCTCTCGTAACGGTAAATCCAATAAAGGCCGTTGTTCGACACGTTGAACTCATACCAACCCCGGTCGTTATATCGGCAGACCAAACTGACATTTTGGTTGTTATTTCCCAGGTTCTCAGCTCGGGCATCGACACGTACGTCAGTATAGGTGTAGCTATCGTAGGTGAGATACGGCCATACGTTCTCTCCCGAGATATCGAAGACAAGGCGATCGTGGTCGGCATACAGGTCGAAGTCAGCTTCGTCTCCACTGTAGAGTAGATAGGTCCAGTTGGCAGGCGCCACGGTGAACTCTTCGGTATAGTAAGGTTCCGCCTCGACGACAGGAACCTCTGTGTCTGCTGGCGGTTCCGCAGTGGCTGGCTCGGCCGTTGGTTCGGTAGTAGGCTCTGCGGTAGGCGGCGTCGTTGGTTGGGCAGGCTGGGCATTCAGCGCCTGCTGGGTTGCTTCCAGGGATTGTTGGGTAGCAGCCAAATCTGCAGCGCTTGGTCCCCCGGCGGTTCCACCACAGGCAGCCAAAAGCAGCGAAAAAACGATAACTGCACTCATGCGATAAAACGGGTTGGTAAGCATAAAACACTCCTCCTACAAGGGCAAAGATTGCGGCAGTATAACAGGGAATTTAGGGAGAGTGCTAAACATTGCGCCTTTGCCACCGGGCAAATAATCCAGCGGCAACTGCAATAATTGCGAAGGCAATTTCAAGCGGCCGGGCATAATCTACAAGGAAGGTTCGCCAATCGACGGGCGCCCCTCCTTCTTTCGCCTGGCGAGCGGCTTCCTCGGGCACCGCAAAAAGATCGATTTCGCCGGCCCCCGACTCTGTGGGAGTAGCCGCAAAGCCCGTATCCTCGGCAGCCGGCTCTTCAGCCATAAGCGCCTGAGGAAACTCCTCTTCGACTGGAGCAGCTGCGTCAAACCCAGGCAGACCGCTCGCCCAAATATCGCCGGCGAAAACTAATATGAGCACCAAGGTAGCGGCAGCTGAGACAAGGTTCAATGAAGTCCAGCTTCCAAAAAAGGCCTTCTGCGATGGGGATACCATTTCAGCCTGGAGAGCAAAAGATCGCGGGATGCGGCGTTGGGGCGTGCGGCGCAACAAGGCGCGCGTGCTTTCGAAATCTGCCAGGGCGCGAGCCAATTCCGGTACGGTCTTCAGCCGTTTCTCGAAGGTGGCTCGTTCTTGCGGAGACTGAGCATTATCCAGATAGGCTGAAACCCGCTCCAGATCACGGGCGGAAAGTCCATTACTCATTGCGTTCCCTCAGTATGTAGACGGAAACGGTCAGGCAAGAGTTCCACAAATCCTTGCAAGCAATTCTGCAAACGGATGCGCGCCCGGGCTAGCCTGCTCTTCACCGTCCCCAGCGGCCTACGCAGTACCTGGGCCGCCTCTGTGTAATCCATCCCTTGCACGTCCACGAGCACCACAGCCGCGCGGAACTCAGGTTCGAGTTGATTTAGGCAGCGCTGAATGGCCGCGTTCAGTTCCACGCGTTCGGCCAATTCTTGCGGGCTTTCGCCAGGGTCTGCCAGCCAAGACGGATCGGGAACTTCCTCTCCATCGCGGCTTTCAGGTTCCAACGCAGTCTGGGGACGGCGCTGGCGGCGCCGCAATTCGTCGTAAGAGCCGTTGGTAACGATGCGCAGCAACCAGGCTTTGAAAGAGCCGCCGCGGTAACTGCGCAAGCTCTTGTAAGCGGAAATGAAAGCATCTTGAGTGATGTCTTCGGCGGTGGAATCGTCGCTGAGGAGGCGGTAGGCTAGGTTGAAGGCCAAGCCCTGGTAGCTGGTCACCAGGCGATTGAACGCGTCCAAATCGCCTTGCTGCGCAGCCTGGATTAATTTTTCTTCATCCATGACCCGAGTCCGACCAGCGACTTCCGAAAACCAGGATGAAGACGCTGCGTGAAATAAGAATGCCGGCCAAGATAGCTACCCCCATGACGACGACAAAGATGAGGACCAATGGAATTCCAAGCCACAGCGCACGGACGGCGGCGCCAATGGGTGTGGCTAGCGCGGCCGCAAGCGGAACCCGCCAAAGCTGATTCCAGGTAGAGGCAATGGTTTGGTTATAGAGCTGCAAAATCGCGGCGGTCAATACCCAAGAGGCCAGGAACGGGAGTAGCGTATAAGGCAACCGCGTAAATAGAGAGGGATCGGTTTGATGGAATCGGATGCCATAAAATGTGACGATGAATATAACAATAGCGTCATCGATGACTAGGAGTATCTGAGGCAGCTTCATATCGCTGGTTTTACCATAAAAGGCCAACCTAAGGTAAAGAAAAGTTGATAGTTGACAGATGGGAAACGGAATGAAACCTTTGCGTCGAGCTAATTACAAAAAAGTGGTGAACCGGCTTTTTCGGGAGACAACACGATTAGGTTTCCTCGCCGGACTCCCAATATTGAAACGCTGAATAATTGCCGGTACCAGTGGCGAACGTCTCGGCCTTAGGGGTAAAAGGTTATGCGAGTTGCCCCAACCCTTCAGCCTTGGTATAACTAGTTTCCCTTGAATAATGATCTCGAAAGATCGGGAAATCTTGAGCTTGGGCGGATAAAGGCCATCTGCTTCGATGTGGATGGCACGCTTAGAAAGACCGATGAGCAATATATCGGGCGAGTCAACATCCTGCTTGCTCCGCTAAGGTGGATAACAGGAGGCGACACCAGCCGGCTTGCGAAGTCAATCGTTGCCCGATTCGAGGATCCAGTCAACATGCTATTCACGCTGGCCGATCGCCTGCGGATAGATGCCCCTTTGCACAAATTGGTCGAGATAGCGAATCCTTGGAAGAGGCGCAAAGCCCGGCCGGATTATTACCAATTGGTCCCCGACCTCGCCCAGACGTTGAAGCTCTTAGCCGCCCACTACCCTTTAGCAGTAATTAGTGTGCGCGGCCGCGAAGGGACACAAAATTTTCTAAAATTGACGGGTCTTGAAGAATATTTCTCGTTTGTGGTTTCCGGGCAAACGGCTAAACGCACCAAACCTTTCCCGGACCAAATTTTCTGGGTTGCGGCGCAACTGAATATTTCGCCAACCGAATGCCTCATGGTTGGTGATACCACGCTTGACATCAAAGCCGGTCGAACCGCGGGAGCACAGACGGTTGGCGTTCTCTCGGGTTTTGGTAGGGAGGAGGAATTGCGGGCACAGGGTGCAGATTTAATTCTCCCCCGGGTAAGCCATCTACCGTCCGCGCTTGGATTGGCCTAAGTTATTTGCTAAGACGATCTAGGAATTGCTGATACCGCTGCGCATTCGGCGGATTAAGCGCCAGAATAGCGCGCACGGCCGCCTTTGCCCCCTCGCGGTCACCCGACTCTACCAATAACTCGCCCACTTTGTTCCATTCTCGAATGGCATCCTCGCGTTGCCCGTTTTGCTGACAGTGCTCGGCCAAGCGGCGATGGGCGAGTGAGTAGCGCGGATTTTCTTCTATAAGTCCGCGTAGAAAGTTGGCTGCATCCTGCTCGCGACCGCGGCTGTCGAGAGAAGACAGATAATTGTCCAGCTCGATATTGGCCTTGGCCTCCTGCCCCAGGCGCAGGTTGAGCTGGACCAGATAGAGCCGCGCCGGTTCGTCGTTAGGCGCCATGGTACGCAACTGCTCGTAGACGCGCAACGCCTTGCGCCAATCGAGACGTTGTAAATCGATGTCGGCCATTTGATGGAGAATCTGGACATTCCAACTGGCGTCCACATCGGCCCCTTGCACCAGGCGAAGCGCTTTCTCATAAGTATCACGAGCCTTATCCAGTTGAGCAATTCGGTAATAAACATCGGCGAGCTCTAAATTCTGTCGGGCGGCTTCCTCAAGTTGGCCGCGGGCAGTCAATTGGTCGATGAGGTGAATACGCGCATCCACATCCAATGGAGAGATAGAAACAATGCGCTCATACATCTGGGTAGCTCGATCGCTCTCGCCGCGGGCTACATAAACTCGCGCCACGGTCGATAGTTTTTCAATCGCCTGCTGAGGCCGGTCGTTCATCAACAACAGTTCACCCATTTGAATGTGCAGGGGCAGGTAACTGGGCGAGAATTCCAGGGCCGCGTAGGCTTCTTCCATTGCGGTGCGCAAGTAGCCTTCGCGCGAAATCTGATTGATGCGCGCCAGCGCATCCACCAGGCGGCCACTGTTGGCATGAGCCAGAATCTCAGCAACAGGTACTGGGGCCGCGCCATTGGGCGCGCCGGGCAGCTGACCGCGTGCCTCGCGGACACCGATGCGCCAGTTGGGCCGCATAAGCAGATGGCGGATGTTTTCGCAGAGCAGCTTGATTTCATTCTCATCTGCCGTTTGTGCGGTGGCTGCAATCAGGGGCTCGTAAGCGGCGCGGAGAGCTTCGGCCTGGCTCTGCGGCACAACTTGGGAATCGGCCACTCTCAGCGCTTGCAAATATTCGGTGACCGCTTCTGCATATCGACCCTCCTCACGGTGATGGTCTCCAAGGAGCAGGCGGGCTGCCAGCGCGAACTCGCCATGCTTTACCGCGTGCTGCAAGCTGCGTTGGGCGCTTTCAGTGTGTCCATCTCTGGAAAGCAGGATGCCGAGGTTGAAATGCGCGGCGGGATGGTCCAGGCCAGCCTCGATGGCGGCTTTCAGCTCATCGGCAGATTCCTTGGCCTTTTTTTCTGATTGCAGTTCAATTGCGCGGCTCAAATGGCGGACGATGGCGTTTTCGTCGAAGCCGCGGGCCAGCAGTCCGTCGGAAACTACCCGGGCGATGGAGCGCAAAGAAGCCGTTTTGCGCACGGGTTTAGTATCCTCGGGAGAAAGGTCGAAGAGCATATTGGCCAGAGCCTGCAATGATTTCTGTGTAGCCTCATCGATAGGATCAGGTCCTTCTTCGGATTCGACCAGCGAAACCCGGTGGGTCCGCTTCCCGGTGCCGGTTGGCAATCGCAATGGACCGGTTACCCCGCCCTGGCGCACAGGCAGGGGTAGAGGCTTGAACGCCTGCAGCATTGCCACAGCTTCCTGGGCTTCCTTGTTTTTTGGATTTAGGCTCAGCGCATGTTCCCCGCTTTTGCGCGCTTCATCCTGCATGCCCGCATGCTGCTGCAAGGCCGCCACGGCGATATATTCGGTGATGGCTTGGGGAGTTCTACCCAGCTTCTCGTAAACATGAGCCAGCTTCGCGTGTGCATCCACATTTTCGGGTTGCAGGCGAATTACACGAGTCCAGTTATTGATGGCCTTATCGGCATCGCGCAGCTTGAGATGCAACTCGGCGGCCTGCATGGAAAATTTCACCGCTTCGTCCGTCCGACCGGTTTGCTTGTAAATCTGCGCAGTTTTTTCCGGCGGCAGTGGATCCTCCGGCGAGAGGAGCGCGGCTCGGCGATACAACTCCAGGGACTGCTCCAGGTTGCCCAGCTCCAGATGAGCCAGCGCCAGGCTATTCAGGGTCGGCGCGTTATCGGGGAACTCTTTCAGGGCGCGGCTGTAATGCTCCACAGCCTCCTGCCACCTGCCCTCCCAGGCGGCGGAGTGACCCTGGTTCATCGACCGGCGAAAAAGATCTTCGTTGCCCTGCAGAGTCACCATGCTGAGTTAGTTCTCAAGCAGGAAGTCTAGCACAAGCCGATTGAACTGTTCGGGATTTTCCATAGGCGGCAGGTGCGCGGTGCCGGGCATATCGACACGTGTGAAATTGGGAATCCCTTTTTCAAGTAGGTCGGCGATGTTATGCATACTTTGCAGATCTTCACTACCCAGGATTAATAGTGTAGGTGACTTGATATCTGCCAGCCTTTCGGCAACCAGCGGTCGGGCGAAAGCTCCCTCGCCTTCGCCGATGCCGAGGTCAATCGTGTGCCGAATTAAGGAAAGCGCCCATTTGCGAAAATCAGGATCCACTTGTTCTGGTTTTCTTCCCGGTCCATCCACCCAGAGCTTAGCACTGATCTCTGCCGCCAGAGCTTTGTCGCCAGCTTGGATAGCCGATTCGTATTTGGCAGACATTTCATTATCGAATGAATCTTCGGGGGCACTGTGGCCCGGCAACCCGGGAGCCACGAGGACCAATTTATCGACCATCTCTGGAAACGTTAGCGCGAATTCCATTGCAATACGGCCGCCATTTGAAATACCGAGGACATGGGCTCGTTTTATTTCCAAAAGGTCCAACAAGGCTTTAAGGTCATCGTAGTCCGTATATTTGCCAGCGGGATCCGGGGTCTCGCCAAAGCCACGCACATCATGCCGGATCACACGGAAATGTTTGGTGAAAGCCGGCATCTGCCCGTCTCACATGTTCAAATTGGCGATACCGGCGTGGATAAGCACCAAAGGTTTTCCTTCTCCCTGTATGTCGTAATGCATCTGGATACCGTTTGCATTGGCGAATTTGTAGGACATAGTTTCCTTTCGCTAGGAAATTAAATTTCGATCACCTGCATCTGTCCCCAATTCTTCCCTACTTTCACCTCGGTCTGCAAAGGAACTTTCAGTTGATAGGCTGAGCCCATTTCGAGGCTGACAAGTTTGGCGGTTTCATCCAATTCGTTTTCTAGAACTTCGAGAACCAATTCGTCGTGCACCTGTAACAGCATATGGCCTTTAAGTTTGGCTTTCGGCAATGCAACCGCGATCCGCAGCATGGCGACCTTCATAATGTCGGCCGCGGATCCCTGGATGGGGCTGTTGATGCATTCGCGTTCCAAGCGGCTGCGTAACATGTAGTTGGTGCCATCCTTCAGAGCGGGGAAATAGCGTCGGCGCCCAAGAAGAGTTTCTACGTAACCCTTTTTCTTGGCCTGCTGTTTCGTATTTTCGATATACGCGCGCACACCGGGAAACTGGGTGAAGTAGGCCTTGACAAAATTTTCCGCTTCAGCCAGTGTCAGGTCGGTGCCGCGGCTGAGGCCAAAGGGGCTCATGCCGTAAATGAGACCAAAATTCACTGCCTTGGCGTTGCGGCGTTGCTCACTGGTCACCTGGTCCAGCGGTATGCCCAGGATGCTGGCGGCCGTGGTGGCGTGAATATCCTGCCCATCACGAAAGGCCTTCAGCATGGCATCGTCATTGGCGATGTGCGCGACGATGCGCAGTTCCACCTGGGAATAATCCACCCCTAGAAGTAAGTGGCCCGGCGAAGCGATGAAGGCTTGACGCACCTTGCGGCCGAGTTCTGTGCGGATGGGGATGTTTTGCAAATTAGGCTCGCTCGAGGCGATGCGTCCCGTTACTGTGCCCGCCTGGTTATATGAAGTGTGGACGCGGCCCGTTTTAGGATTCACTTCGAGGGGAAGTGAATCCACGTAGGTGGATTTCAGTTTAGAGAGTTCGCGGTATTCCAAAATCCAATCGACGACCGGATGTGCATTGCGCATCGAATCCAAGATATCCGCCGCCGTGGAGAAGGAACCGCTAGCGGTCTTGCGGCGCATGCCATCAGGCGGCGGGATTTTGAGGCGGTCGAAAAGGGCGTGCGAAAGCTGTTGCGGGGAATTGAGATTAAATTCTTCCCCTACCTGCTGGTAGACCTGTTGTGCAATCTGCGCCAAATCTTGGTCCAGTTCCTGAGCCATGACATGCAGGAAATCCGTATCCAGCGAGATGCCAGACATTTCCATCCGGGCGAGGACCGGCACCAGTGGCATTTCGATTTCAGTGAAAAGTTTATCTGCTTGTTCTTCCTGGATGCGCTGTTCAAGGATGGGTTTCAGGCGCAGCACCACCTCGGCGTCGGCGGCGGCGTAAGCGCCAGCCTTCTCGATGGGTACCTGCGCCATGGTAACCTGCTTACGGCCTTTGCCAAGCAGGTCTTTGATCTCAATCATTTGCTGATTCAGACGTACCCAAACCAGGCTCTTGAGCCCCAAGTTGCGAGTGGATGAATCACCTACCCATTCCGCAATCATGCTGTCGAAGCTCAGCGGCGTTGTTTCCAGGCCGTGGCGCGCTAGCACTACATAATCAAAGCTCAGGTTGTGGCCCAACTTAGGGATTTTGGGGTCGGTGAATGGCGCCCGTAAAGACTTTAATACTTCGCCCAGCGGAAGCTGGCGTCCCAGCTTAGGATCATGGCCGACCGGTATGTAGTAACCCTTCCCCGGTTCGATTGAAATCGACACACCGACAATCTCGGATCGCATGTGGTTGATCCCGGTGGTCTCGAGATCAAAAGAAATAGCCTTGGCGCCTGCAAGCGCCTTTGCTAATTCAGCCAGGGCTTGGGCCGTATCGACAATGGTGACATCCATATCGATACCCGCGACAGGCCGTTGGTCGCCGGGCTCGGGTGGGAAAAGCCCTAATTGGGCCCCACCCGCCGGTTCTTGTGGCACGCCAAGGAGGTCGATGACTGTGTGGAGACGTTTCATGAGCGAGCGGAATTCAAGTTGGCGAAATAGTTCTTCAACAGCGGCAGGTTTAAAATCATTAGTGCGCGCCTTTTCGAGATCGAACTCGATATCGAGATCGGTGACGATGCGCGAGAGTTTTTGACTGAGCTGGGCGTTGGCGCGTCCATCCTGGAATTTTTGTTTTTGCGCAGGCTTCAGCTCGTCTAGATGCTCGTAGATTCCCGTCAGAGTCCTGTACTTTTCGAGGAGCGCAGCCGCAGACTTCTCCCCGATACCCGCGATCCCAGGAATGTTGTCGGATTTATCGCCAATCATGGCTTTGTAATCCACAACCTGCTCCGGGTAAACGCCAAGGAAGTCGTGCACGTCTTTTGGCAGGTAATCCTTGGAATCAGCGAGCTGCTTGCCAGGCAGACTGACAATGATGCGTTGGTCAACTAGCTGCAGAAGGTCCTTGTCCCCAGTAATGATTTTGACGCCCATACCATCGCTGGAGATCTTTTTGGCGACGCTGCCCAACACGTCGTCTGCCTCGTAGCCGTCGATTTCAAGACGAGGAATGCCAAAAGCATCCACCAGTTCGCGGATGCGATCGATTTGCGCGCGCAAATCATCCGGCATTTTTTCGCGGGTGCCCTTGTAGGCCGGATAGAGGTCGTCGCGGAAGGTCCGCCCACGGTCGAAGGCGACCGCCAGGTAATCAGGCCGCTCCTGCTCCAGTAGGCGCAGCAACACGGAGGTGAAACCGAAGATACCCGCGGTCGGTTCGCCCGCAGTAGTCACCCAGCGGCTGGTGCCCGCTCCAGCGCCTGTCAGCGCGAAGTAGGTGCGATACGCCAGGGCGTGCCCGTCAATCAAATACAAAGTTAGAGGCATCGAGGCGATTTTACTCTGTTATAGTGCGCGCAAGAATCCCGTAACAGGTGAGAACTAAGGTGAAAAGGTTCTTCGGTTGAGTTGGATGGACGCAGGTCAGCGGAGATGCATCGCGAAAATGCGATGGTACACAAAACAGAAACGAAGATTTTAACTAACTACACCCTGATACTTGCGGGTTTGGCGAATGAAATCGGTTACTTGAGCGGCGGTGGGCTGAGAACCGCTCGTCACCAAGAAACCCGGCGCCCAAAATTGCCCTGATGGATTCTCGGACGCCAGGCGCGGAAATTGCTCAAAGACACGAGACGAAAGATGCTTATCCATAGTCCGAGCGACACTTTCAGGACTGGTGTCGGGCAAAACGGAAACTGTCCATTGCAAATATTCTGGTTGTACAAATTGTTCTTCTAGACGCCAAGCAAAGGCTAGACAGAGTTCTGATAACCATTCGGCTAAGTTTGAAGCCAGGTCACCTGCCAAGCGATGTTTCGGCAGTCTCGGGATCAATACAAAGGAACAGCGCAATTCAATGTTCTTCGCAGAAATTACAGCCTGGCGGTCACTGTCAACCTGTCCCTGTCCAGGGGGAGGCCCAGGGGTTTCGGCGGAAGCTGGCGACCGCCGTTGAGGGGCTGGTGATGGCGTTTCTTCTGGGGATTCTTCGGTGTGCGATTGTCCGTGCGAGCTAACTGTCTCCGATTGCTTGGCTTGTACCTGGTGCATAAGTTCGCCGCGCGTAAGTACCCCTTCGGGCGCAGTAGCCAGCGCTTTTACGAGGTCAGCCACATGAGTGCGCATCTGGCTGAATGGCATCCGCGCATCGAAGACAAGCGCCAGCCGGTATTCATCGCCCAGACCGGTGGCATACAACATGTAGTCAGAATTGGTGGCAGAAAGATGAATAAAGCGAGCCAAATCGGTCCGATCGCCGCCAGTCATGTGCTCGACAACCGCGTCGGCCAACTCGTCGGCCGCCTGCTTGGGCAATTCCCCGGCATAAGCCCACACCTGCTCGCCACGGGTAATTAGTGCGGCCTGGGAGGACGACTCCAGCGACAAGCGGGTCAAATAGCGGGCAGCCTGCGAGACGTTCTCCAGCCAGGCAGGAGCCTGCCCAGGTTCGGATTGATGTTCAAGTGCGGGGAGTTTGAGGGGACCGGTTGGCCTTCCGTAGACCTTGCGATTAGGAGCCTCTTGTGGAACCAACGGGCCAAAGAGCTGCTCGATGGCAGCAACGAGATCAGGCAGATAGAAAGGACTTGGCAGGATGGCATTGGCCTCGAGTTCGGCTAGCTGGGGATTTTCGGGATTTTTCTCGGCAGGGACAACAATCAGACGCGTTTGCGGCGCGTGGCTGCGCAGTTCGGAGATATACGCCGGGAAATCACCCAACTCCAAGTCGGCGTCCAGAATGGTGAGCGCCAGCGCCTCCTTTTGAGCTAAATGCATAGCCTGCACGGGATCGGTTACCAGCATCGGCTGGAAACCACCAGTATCTTCCAGTAGTTGACGAATCAAGCCCCCGAAGCCGGGACTCGGAGTGAGGATAAGGACTTTTTTCAGCATTTCTCCCTAGAAGGGAAGAAAGTATACAACGAGTCAGTATCGGTTGAACCCACCCAAAAGGTTCATTTCTTTGCGGATTTTTTCTTCCGTCTAGACAGGAATTTCTTTACGCGATCAACCAGTTGCTGCAAAGGCCGGGCCAAAGGAACAATTTCTGGCTCCCGCATTTTCTCCACTTGCGGCCAGGGGTCGAGGTCCAGCATTTTACGCGAGGTATAGGTGGCGAAGAGCTGCAGGCTAGCAAGGACCGGCGCGGCCAGCAGCAAGCCCACGACGCCAAGTAAGTTGGCTGCGATCAGCGCGGTGACAAGTACCGCGGCCGGGTGTACGCCCAGGGCACGCCCATAAATGCGCGGCGTGACGATATTATCGAAAGTTTGGTCGAGCAGGATTGCCGCAACGGTTACCACAATCGCGTAAGTCATTTCGGGCTGGATATTCAGGTAATTACTTTCCTGGAAAAGTGCTACCAGGAAGGTCGTGATGTACATGGCGAGTGAACCCACATAGGGGACGAATTTCGCGAAGCCAGTAATCAGCGCCAGCGCCAGGGCGTAATGGACTCCGAACAAACTCATCAAAAGGAAGGAGCCGATGATGATGAGCGTTACTATTAGAAGTTGGCCGCGCAAAAACGAATTCCAAGTACGTCCCAACTCACGGCCCATGCGACGTATATCGGCGTCGTGGCCCGGCAGCTCGGCGTTACGGAAGAAATCCGGGGCGCCGCCCATCTCAGTCAGCGTCAGGTAGGAAATGATGAAGATGAACAAAAACCAGCCAATCGTGGTGACGGTAGAGGTGGCCAAGGCCGTAATCAGGTTGCCCGCCTGGCCCAGAGCCGGCTGGATGGCGGAAAGGAGCTGCTGGCTGATGTCGGTGAAGTTCATGCCAAATTCATCGACCAGCATGCGTTCCAATCCAGCGAAATCCACTTCGAAAGGTCCGATTTGGACCGCTTGAGTAGATAGTGTGCGCGCCAATTCCGGTAAACCGCTCAGAAAGGTTTGCAGGGCGCGCACCAGATTGTCCAACTGATCCACGATGGCAAAGCCGGCAACTGTACTAAGCAGCACAATGATTAATAGGAAGGCTACAAAAATCAAATTGACCGCAGCTCGCCATGAAAGCTGCATGGTGACGCTCAGACGCTTGGCAAGCGGATGCAGTAGATAAGTTAAGATGAAGGCGAGGAGCAGCGGACCAATAAAGCTACTGAAGCGCACCAGTATGGCAGCTACAATGGCCACCATGGTGAAGCCGGCAATCAGCTTGGTAGTGTTGGACCAGCGGGGAGAGGTGGCACTTTTTGGCATAAGTCCACAAAAGTTGGCTTATTGCATTCTAACGCAAATAAGGCATTAGCATATTGCCGATTCAGCGACGGCGCGGACTTTTCTTTCCGACCGCGGTCTTTTTGGTAGATCGTTTCTCCAGTTTTTCCAACAACTCCAGATCACCGAGCACGGCGCCGGATCCATTTTGGGGTTCTGACTCAATGGCTTCACGAAGGCGTGTTGCCAGCTTGCCGAACTCGCGCGTATAGCGCACTGAGGGGCGTCGCGGGCGCGCCAACCGAATCTTCAAGTCCAGTTTGAGGCTGGCCGGCCGGGCGCTGAGCACCAGGACGCGGTCGGCTAAATAGATGGCTTCGCCAATATCGTGGGTGACCAAAATCACTGTCTTGTGGTCAGTCTCCCAGATGCGCAGCAACTCCTCGCCCATTCGTTCGCGGGTGATGGCATCCAACGAACCGAAAGGTTCGTCCATCAGCAGGATATCAGGCTCCTGCACCAGGGCGCGGGCAATAGCCACGCGCTGGGCCATGCCTCCCGAGAGATCACGAGGAAGCGCATTCTCAAAACCTTGCAGACCAACCAGGTTCACCAATTTTTTTGCCCGGCCCACAGAGCCATTAGCGTGGTGGCGAACCTCAAGAGGAAGAGCGATATTCTCCAGGACGCTTCGCCAGGGCATCAGATTCGCATCCTGAAATACCAAGCCAATGCCGGGCAGCGGGCCATGAAGTTGTTTTTGTTTTACCGTGACGATCCCTGAATTGAATCTTACTAAGCCCGCGAGAATTCGCAACAAGGTTGATTTCCCGCTCCCAGAAGGACCCAACACGCAGAGGAATTCGCCCTTCCTAACTTCGAAAGACAGCTTGTGCAGCACGCGCAGGCTGCCCTGTCGGTCAGTGAAGGTGGCGCTGAGGTTCTGGACTTCAAGCAACGGCGGTTTCATCTCATTACACAATACTGTTAAGGCAAGAACTCGTTCGTATATGCCTTGCCCAGATCAAGCGGTGAATCCAGCAATCCCATTTCCAAGAGGATCGCCTGCATGTTTTCCCAAGCCGGCGACTGTGAGAAACCAAGATGATCGGCTTGCCAAAACTCGATGGATAGGTCCAACACTTCTCGCTGAACGCTACCATCAGAGTCCGCCAGGCTGTCGATATAAATCTTGCAGATTTCGTATGCCGCGTCTGGATCTGCGATCGTGTCTGCCAAGCCGCGCAAGAACGCGGCGACAAAGGCGCGCACGCGATCAGGGTGGGCGGTGATCATGTCCTCATTAGTCAAGATCCCATTGGACGAAAGGTCTACATAATCGGCAACGCGGATCACGTTCACCTCATAGCCTTGGGCTTCAAGCTGGACCGGTTCGTTGTTGACATATCCGACGACGGCATCTTCTTGGTTGGTGGCCAGCGCCTGCACCTGATTGAAGCCAATCGAATCCAGCACTACATCAGCTTCGGCGATACCGGTTTCCGCCAGCAAGGCACGAAGGCCGATGTAATTCGCCCCGAACAATCCAGGCAGGCCGATGCGTTTGCCCACCAGATCTTCTGGCGAGTGAATGCCGCTCTCCGCTTTGGCCACGACGGCCACCGGATAATCCTGCCACCAAGCTGCCACGTAGACCACAGGCAGTCCTTGCTCGCGAGCCAGCAACACCTGTTCGCCGGACACGAGCGCAAAGGGCAACTCCCCGGCACCCACCAGGGCCACGCCGTCGGTCTCGAAACTGTAATCGAACTCAATCTCAAAACCAACTTCGGCAAAGTAACCGCGCTCGACCGCCACATAGAAAGGCGCGAACTGGACATTGGGGATGTAGCCCATTGGGAGACGGATGTGTTGGGTTTCGCTCGGCTGCTGGGCCGCAGGTTGGCAGGCGGTCAACAATAGGAAAAACACAAGGATTGCCAGGTTCTTTTTCATTTATTCTCCAATCGGACTCGTTTCGCGGGGCTTGCGTTGCCACCAAAGCAGGCGCATTTCCAACCAAATCACCAAACCATACAGGATCAATGCCATGGCAACGAGCGTGAAGACGGCCACAAAAACCAAAGCCGTGTCATATTCGCCGCGGCCCACGTTGATGAGGTAACCCAGTCCGCGATCAGCCCCTACAAACTCTCCAACCACGGCACCAATCACGGATAAGGTAGCCCCAATACGCAGTCCACCAAGGAAGACGGGCATCGACGAAGGAAGCTCAAGTAAACGAAAGGTTTGCCAGCGGCTGGCGCGCAGTGAGCGCATTAAGTCACGCAGATCGTGCGGGACACTATGCAAACCCACCACAGTGTTGATGAGCACCGGGAAGAAAACGATGAGAGCACAGATCAGTACCTTGGAAATCAGTCCCGGCCCGAACCAGATGACCAGTAGGGGTGCAATGGCTACCACCGGTACCGACTGGCTTGCAACGACATAGGGCGCCAAGGCACGTTCCAGGCGGCGGGACTTAGCCAACAGATAGCCAAGCGAGGAGGCCGCAAGCACCCCAAACAGCAGGCCAAGCAGGACTTCCTGCAGCGTAACCCAGGCATGGCGCAGCAGGCTGCCATCGCCGAGCGCTTGCTGAAAGCGAGCCCAAACCAAAGCGGGGGGCGGCAGGATGAAAGCCGGCAAGTCGCCCAGGTTCACCAGGGCAGTCCAAAGCAGGATACCGATGATCAATGAGATCGGCACCAGCGCCCAGGCCAGACTACGTGGGGATCCTTTATTTTCTTTTTTCATCGCCTTAGGGGCAACAAAAATGCCCCGTTCCTTATTCGAAATCGGGGCAAACAAAGCATCGCGAATCGAAGACGACTCAGCCGCATCAATTCACGTCATACTTCTTATCATCCGGACTATACCGTCGGCCCCGGAGTTTCACCGGATCCTGCGCTACGCATGCATGCAGTTTGTGTTTTTCAAACTGCCGCGCAGGTGCTTTTCCTGCGCAACGCTCGTGGGCTTTACCACCGATCGGGAATTGTGCGTTGGCCTTCGGCCAACGCGGGAGCTTGCTTCGCAAACTCCACGCGCCTTAGAAAGCCGTGACCATTGCGCTCACCCTGCCCCGAAGTATTTTCTATTCAGTTGTTGAAATCATTATAACCATTTTCCCCTCGACTTTTATACCACAGCTATAAGTGCCACGTATATTCGACGCATCTGGCAGAACCTGGCTATTTGGAAAAGCGCCCCATAGGGTTCCCTCGCTGGCCAGGATCTCGCTTGGGATAATAAACTTACTGTTTTGCGGTGCTCCCGCCTTCGACGCTTTCAATATCTGCGAGGGTTTGCTGGACATATTGTTCCGCCAAGAGCAAATTGTCGCTGGAACGCCGCACCACGCTGAGGATAGTGCTCATCTTAGAGACTTCCTCGAGCTGCTCATTGACAAACCAGCCAAGGAATTCCTGGGCGATGTAGTCCTTTTCCTTGAAGGCGATGTCCATCAGGCCGTTGATCTGCACGGTGACTTCTTCCTCCCATTTCAGGGCAGCAGCCACTGCGTCTTCGGCGGATTTGAAATCGGCACGTGCCTGTGGGATGGCGGGAACGGCAATGCGGCCGCCTGCATCCAGCACGTAGCGAACGAATTTCATGGCGTGACCGTTTTCTTCGGCAGCCTGATTGAAAAAGAGCTTCCCGAACAAAAGCATATTCTCGGATGTGAAGTACGAAGCGATGTTCACATACTGCATTTGAGCGCCGAGTTCACGGCCGATCTGTTCGTTGATGGCTCTTTCAAGGGTTTTGCTGATCAACATGGTTCCTCCTGATCTCAATGCGACGATACTTATTCTGTCATTTCGACGAATGGCGAAGCCGTGAGGAGAAATCCCTTTGGATGCTGCACCCTGCTTCAAGCCTGATGCCACATCCTGAATCTGTTTGCAAAGGGATTTCTCCTCGGCCTTCCGGCCTCGTCGAAATGACAGAGATTGCGGGGCTAATCATCGGACCAATCCTTGCTTAGATCAACCCATCCTGGATTTGTTTCCTCGAACAGCGCTATCTTCTTATCCCTCCGCCCCCTTTTGATTTCCTTCTCACGCGTGATCACCAAGTACACATCATCATATTCCTCATAATAAAGGAGTTTCTTCACCTTGTATTTTCTCGTAAAACCCGCGATCTCCCCAGACTTGCGCTGCGCCATTCGCCCTTCGAGATTGCTGGTAACACTGGCCAATATGTACACGTAATACAGCGCTCCTCTCTCATGATTTAGCCCAGTCATTTCGACGACGGCGAAGCCGTGAGAGCCTGTCCCGAGGAGTTGCCTTGGAAACGAGGAGGGAAGAAATCCCCTTGGATGCTGCATCCCAGACCAAACTCGGACGCTGCAACCTGAACCCGGAACCTGTTTGCAAAGGGATTCCTCCTCGGCCGGAGCCTGCCCTGAGCGAAGCGAATGGGGCCTTCGTCGGAATGACAGGTTACCTGACAACCTCGATCCCTTCCCCCTCAACCACTTCCCCGACCTCCCACACCTGTTGCTGCAGCTCTGCAGCCCTAGCGGCGAAGGATTCTGTTTTGGCTTCGGGTACTGCAAGCAGCAGCCCGCCGCTGGTTTGCGCATCGAAGAGCAGTGTCTGATCCCACTGCTTCAATTTAGCAGAAAACCTCACCTGCGGGGAATAATAATTGCGATTGTCAAGCGATCCGCCGGGGAAATTCCCTGCTTGGGCGAATTTGCGGGCCGCAGAGGTGAAGGGAATGGCATCAAAATGAAAGCGCAATTGAACTCCAGCGCCTTTGGCCATCTCCCATCCGTGACCAAGCAAGCCGAATCCGGTAACGTCGGTACCGCCGCGCAATCCGAATTCGACGGCCAACTCCGAGGCCGTCTTGTTCAGGCGTTTCATCCAAACTACTACCTCGCCCTCTTCGAGCGGAGAGGTTAGTTCGCGTTTTGCCGCGGTATTGGTAACGCCAAAGCCGAGCGGCTTGGTAATAAACAGCTTGTCCCCGACACGAGCGCCATGTTTGCTAATCGCATTGCGCGGGTCCACAAAGCCGATGGCGACCAAACCATACTTCGGCTCCTTGTCTTGAATGGTGTGGCCGCCCGCCACTACCACCCCAGCCTCCCTGGCCTTCTCCGCCCCGCCACGAAAGATGGCAGCGCCGATTTCTGTGGGCAGGTCGTTGGGCAGCGTGGCGATGTTGAGCGCCAGGAAGGGTTTGCCGCCCATGGCATACACATCGGAGAGTGCGTTGGCGGCGGCGATGGCGCCAAAGTCGTAGGGATCATCAACTACGGGGGTGAAGAAATCGGTGGTGACCACCAAAGCGCGGTCGTCGTCGAGGCGCCAGACAGCGGCATCGTCGGGCTGACCGAGGCCGACCAATAGATCGGGGCTGCTTATGGGATCGAAGAGGCCCTGTATGGGGACGAGCAACTCTGCAAGAGTCTCGGCCTTGAGTTTGGCAGCGCAGCCGGCGCAAGTGGCGAGGGAAGTGAGGCGGATGGGTTTGGTTGTGGTACTAATCATTTCTGAAATTTAGGCTGGAGTTTATTGCATGCGAAGCAACGCTAAACTCCAACGTGTCGCCTCTTTTGCGACGCAAGTCATCGCTCGAAAATTATCCCACATGGCGAAGTAAAAACCGGTCACCTTTCACCGAATCGCTCAGATTTGAACGGCGGGTTTAGTCAAGTCTCGGGTCTGTGGTGACGGCAAGGAACCAAACCCGCCCCTACAGCCATCAACGGCCTCACTGACGCACAGCACCCCACTCTATGGAGGGCGCGGAAGGTGGTTTGCGACGGGGAAAGCACACGTCGCGTTGGAGTTCCTACCCGGCTGCGCCGGGCACGGAACGTCCACAGACCGAGTTGTAGCAGTTGTAGACGCTGTAGCTTTTGTCGGCGTTGTAGACGTTGTAGGCGTTGTAGTTGTTGTAGGTGAGGTTACACCATTCACCCCCGACCCCTTCTCCCGTGCTTCGCTTGGCGGGAGAGGGGAGTCTTGGCTGGCGATGAGAGCTTGCTTGAAGGCCTGCATGAGGCCGGTGACTTTGGATTTTGTCTGGTCGTCGAGGGGCGAAGAGATGGCCAAATAGTAGGCGCCATCACGGCGGAAGTATTTGACTGCGTAGCCTTTTTCGATAAGGACTTCGAGGCGACGGCGAGTGTTCGAGCGATCCTGGACGAGGATGCGGCTTAGCTGAGAAAGGGAGCAGACGCCGGCATAGCGCAGGGCGATGAGGGCCTCTTTTTGGCGCTGAGTGAGATCGGGCAGGGCCAGGACAGGCTCCTCTTGAAGAAAGGCGCGCAGGAAGACCTGGCGCTCCCATTCGGCGGAGTTGGAAAGGGCGGCGTGGAGCGCGGAAGTGGGATCGAGGCCTTCCTTCAGGGCGCGCTCTATGCGGACGGCGAGCAGGTACCAGGGCCGGTC
>CAYJMC010000002.1:0-65996 GCA_964371335.1 uncultured Anaerolineaceae bacterium | reverse complement strand
GGCCTTCCTTCAGGGCGCGCTCTATGCGGACGGCGAGCAGGTACCAGGGCCGGTCGAGATGGTCTAGGTGGTCCGCAGGTAAGCCCTGCAGAAGCGCGCAAATCATTTCCAAGGTGAGCATGGCAAACACAAAGGAGATTGCTTCGTCGCACTGTAAGCAGTGCTCCTCGCAACTGCGGAAGGCATAGCCTTCCTTGGGTAGTCGAGGTGGTCAGCGGGCAGTCCTTGAAGGACGGCGAAGAGCATTTCCAAGGTGAGCATGGCAAACACAGATGAATGCGGAGATAAACACTGATGAGTCTTAGTCCCTATTAATGGCAGAGGTTATTGATTTTGTGTGTAATTGGGTGGGTTTGTTAAGGTGTTGGACACGAGTCAGACCTTAAGGGTTTTGGAACCCCTTAGGGTCAAAGCACAACGAATCGCTTTGACGACTTTCTGCGGCACGCGCTTCCGCTCGGCATTGAAGGCTATATTCTGGATGGCGATTTCCTATGGACGGTTGGAGGTCGCCACAAAGGATGCGGTGATCGGGCGCAGCATGCTGCGCCCCTACAACTAATCGGCGGCGCAATATGACAAAAGAGGCGACAGGTAATGTCGCCTCTTTGCATGAATGAGAATCCACCATTATGGTTTCGCTGATTTCTCTACGGCGTAGTGCCGCCGGTGCTGGGCAGCGGGAGCAGGAAGGGATTGTCGTTCGGAACCAGCATCACCTGGATGTTGGGTGCCAGCTTCTGTATGTACTCCAGCGTCAGCACGTCAGGGTTCTGCGCCAGAGCCGCAGCCAGCAGTTCGATGGCCTGGGCTTCGGCTTGCGCCTGGATCAGGCGTGCTTCGGCATCACCTTGAGCTTTGATCACGGCGGCATCCGCCTGGCCCTGGGCTACCTGGCGGGCCTGTTCAGCTTCCTGGCGGCGCTGCTCTACCGTGAAGGCAGCCTGCTGGGCGAGCTGTTCGGCGATCTGTTTCTGTTCCACAGAAGCCGAATACTCTGCTGAAAAGGCGATATTGCGAAGAACAAAGTCGACCAGCAAAATGCCACTTTCGGCGAAGCGGCGGGTCAACTCAGACTTGATGGTGTTAGTCAATTCTTCACGATGGGTGCTATAGACCTGCTCAATGCCGTACTGCGACACTGTATCGCGGATAACCCCACGGGACAAAGCCCGGACAACTCCATCCACGTAACGGTTCTGCCACCGGATGTGCACATCGACGACTTGTTCAGGATCCACAGAAAAGATCACCGAGGCGTCTACAAGCACGACCTGACCGTCCGAGGTGCGCGCTTCGACAGAGTCGTCACCAGCACGGTCACCTTCTTCTGGGGCAATCGACATGGTATAGGTTTCGCGGGAAATAGTATACGGAATAACCGTTTCAGCAAATGGCACCACCCAGTGAATACCGGGCAGGAGTGCCTCGGGTCTGATACCACCCTCTCGAATGGTTACGACCACACCTCGCTCATTCGGCTGGATGAAGACCAAGCCTGCGCCGAGCACATTCAACACGATAGCGATGGCTGCGAGAACAAGGATCCCAAGCCAGGCGCTGCGCAGTGGCTTGCCGCGTGTCGAGCGAATGACGGCCAGGGTGATCAGGGCGAAGACCCCAACCCAGGCCAAAATTCCTAAGAAGCTAACAATTCCAACGATATTCACTTTCTCCTCCTTGCTAAATTTAGCAAGTTATTACCGGGGCAGCGGGAGATTGCTTTCCCTCGTCGCCGCGGAGCGGCTCACTCGGGACAAGCTCTCGCAACTGCGGAAGGCATTGCCTTCCTTGGCTCTCTCCAGCCTGCCAGGGCATGATAGGATGCCCTCAGTGCCACATTATAAAGGGCGTATCGCAGAAATCTTGTTAGAAGGCTATCAGAATGCGGCCGCCCGTCTGATCTGTCCCGCGGGCGCGGCGCCCAAACCGGGCCAATATCTGCAAGTGCACCAGCCAAACGACCCGATGGAGGTTGTGCCAACTTCCTTATTCGCGGCGGGTGAGGTGAGTAGGGGTTCTATCGAGCGCGGGAGCAGTGGAGAGATTTCCGTTCCTATCACGGGAGCAATACCAAACAGCTGGAAGCCGGGCACGGAACTCTCACTGCGCGGCCCGTTGGGTCGCGGCTTTGAGCTACCAAAGCGCGCCCGCCGAGTCGCATTGGTGGCGTTGGACCGGAACCCGGGCAGATTGCTGCCGTTAGTTGACAGAGCCATTAAACAGGGCGCGGCGATTTCACTTTTCAGCGATGGGCCTGGCGAAAGTCTGCCACTGGTGGTTGAGATGCAAAGCTTGAAAGAACTCTCATCGAGTGGATTGAGGTGGGCAGATTATTTAGCCGCGGATGTTTCGATCGAAAAAGCCGGTGAACTCGAAATTTTCTTTCAGTCACGCCTCCCCGCAGCGCTTGCAGCCGAGATCCTTGTGGCAGCACCTATGCCCTGCGGCGGGATGGCAAAGTGCGGAGTGTGCACTGTGCGCACGCGAAGCGGGCCGCGCTTGGCCTGTGAAGATGGCCCGGTGTTTGAGATAAAGGAGCTGCTCTAGGTTGAAGTTTCTGGTTGCGGCTTCGGCGCCGCAATCTGGCGGCCTATCAGGAAGGCGCTTAGCAGGATCAGCGCGCCGCCAGCCCACTGCCAGCCGGATAGCCGCTCGCCTAGAAAGATGGTCGCCCAGGTTACGGTGAACACCGTTTCGAAGGGGTTGATCAGCGCGGTTTCTCCGCTGCCGATTACTTTTACAGAGGATACGTAAAAGAAGTGCGCAAGAGCTGTGCAGAAGATGCCCGTGAACGCAATGATGGCCCAACCGTCCAGCGAAACCGGCTGCCAGCTGCGGTATTGAAAGATGTAAACGGCGGTCAGCAGGATGGCGACAAAAGTATCTACATAGATAGTGACCGTTGTTGAAGGCACTTCACCAAGCCATTTCTCGACCAGAAATAGAAACGCGCCGTAAAACAAAGTCATGGCCAAACCAAGCACAATCCCCAGGGGATTCACCGTATCCGTGGGTCCAATCAAAAGATAAAGTCCAACAATGACGATAGCCAGTCGAATGACGGAGGCAAAGCCAATCTTGCGGCCATCCAAAAACAGCAGGAACAGAACTACTGCCGGGTTGACGGCGACCAGCATATGATCAATGGAAGCATCGATGTATTGCAGAGCCAAGTAATACAAAACATAAGAAGCGGCAAAAACCGCGGCGGCAATAAACAATGGCAACACCGCTTTGCGCTCAATCTTCAATGCGGATCTGTCGAAAATCCAAAAGAAGACCCACAATAGGATTGCGGCCAGCCAAAAGCGCACGGTTAGCAAAGGGATTGGATCCATCGCCTGGCGCAGGCCGAATTTGACAACGATAGGCGCCAGGCTCATCAGGAAGACAGCGCCGAAGGCAAAGGCGCGCCCGGACAATCTGCCACGGATATTGATGTTCATTTCGGGGACGAGATTACGCGACCGACTCAGCGACCTTTTCGCCATAAGCCATCAGCGCCTTGAGCATCTTCGGGCTGCGGCCCTCAGCATAGACGCGCAACACGGATTCGGTGCCTGAAGGGCGAATCAGCAGCCAGGAGTCATCTGCGAGGATGTATTTTGTGCCGTCGGTGTTGGCCACCTGGAGCACCTGCTCGCCGCCGATGCTGGCGGGCGCGGAGGCTGTGAGGCGGAAATTCATCTCCTTTTTTTCCACCGGGCGTTTGAGGCGCAGGTCCGTGCGCGAGTAGTGCGCCGGGCCATATTGTTTCATCAGGCCGGACACCAAGTCTCGCAAAGTGCCCCCCGAGGCGGCCACCATCTCAACGATCAACAGGCCCATGAGGATGCCATCGCCTTCCGGGATGTGCCCCTTGAACGAAATGCCGCCAGATTCCTCGCCGCCGATCAGCACATCGCCATTGAGCATATGGTCGGCGATGTGATTGAAACCAACCGGAGTTTCTTCGACTTCGAGTCCGTATTGCTTGGCGAGACGGTCAACCATGCGGGTGGTGGATACCGTGCGGATCACTTTCCCTTTGAGCCCGCGCGTCTCCACCAAATAACGCAGCGCCAGTGCCATGATCTTGTGCGGGTCAACGAATTCACCGGATTCATCCATGGCGCCGATGCGGTCGGCGTCGCCATCGGTAGCAACGCCGAAATAGCCGGGATGCGCCTTAAGGGCTTGCACCAAATCATCCAAGTAGGGGACGATGGGCTCAGGGTGGATGCCACCGAAGCCGGGGTTCATCTCGTCGCGGATTTCGAGCACGTCGCAGCCGGCGCTTTTGAGCATTCGGGCAATTAACCCACGGCCAGAACCATACATTGAATCAACCATCACTTTTTGTGGCTTTCGACCGATGACATCGAAGTCAATCAGGCTATGAAGGTGTTTCTCATACGAAGGGATGGGGTCAAATCGCTGAATCAGGTCCTTGGCTTCGGCCTCTTCGAATTCAAGCAAATTTGGCCCCCTACCCCGCGTCTCATTGTCACTCAGGTAAATCTCCACGCGGTGACAAAGTTCGGGCGATGCCGAGCCACCGTAAGGCGCCTTGAGCTTGACCCCGTTGTAGCGGGGAGGGTTGTGTGATGCGGTGATCATCACACCAGAGCTTGCACCAAGGTTTTTGACCGCAAAGGAGATGGCCGGGGTCGGGCAATCCGATTGGGCCAGGTGCACGCGCAAGCCGTTGGCAGCCAGCACGCGGGAAGCTTCGCGGGCGAAACGGTCTGAGAGAAAGCGGGTATCGAAGCCCACGACAATATCTGGGCCACCGATGTGCCGCGATTTGGAACCGTTTCCATTGCGAATGTCGGTGCGTACAGCGTCGGCAATGGCCTGGGCGACCATGCGGAGATTTGTAAACGTGAAACTATCGGAGATGACGGCACGCCAGCCATCGGTGCCGAAATGAATGGGCATGAGGAGCTTCCTCGCTTGGGTTTATAAGGGGGTGGGGATTCTATCACTTAGATGTCCGACATCCCACGTCCATGTCAAACATAAGGCCCTTAACTTCGCTTATCGTTTTTAAAAAAACGGCCTGAAGCCATTCTGGGAGCCGCTTGATGAAGGTCGCCACAAAGTGGAACTTGACTATTCGGAAGACGGCGCAATATGGTTCCCTCGCTGGTCGGGCTTTCCCTTGGATAAAGATTTTCAGACCCGCTCGGGAAGACAAGAGGTGGAGACCCTACAAAAGCGCAAAAGAAGCGCTTTTGTAGGTCATTCCACTAGTGACTCGAAATGACAAGGGGGAGTTTCTCTTTTGCCAAAAGTTCTACCTTCATTAACAAGCTCTGCTAGAATGCTCGCATGCATAGTACGTTGGCTGAGCGCGCCGAGCTGCTCAAAGACATGGCACTTTTTCGGGGGTTATCACAGCCGGAACTGGAGCAAATTAGCGGGCGGCTGCATGATTATTTGCTGCCAGCCAACCAGTTGCTTTACGGCGCCGGCGACCGGGCAGAAAATTTCTACATCGTCGCCGGTGGGTTGCTGCTCAACCAGGAGATTCATGAAGGCCGCAGAGTAGGTGAAACCACTCTGGAAACCGGCGACGCCTTTGGCGCCCGTGCGCTGCTTGGCGGGGGTACCCGGGAAGCAGCGGTCAGTGCCCTGCAGGATACTCACCTGCTGTACATGACGCGCCAGGACTTCAACTGGATGCGGAGCCAATACCCGAGCGTGTCGGCTGGTCTGCGCCATCATTCGGTCGGCAAACAACTCAAAGAAAAGGTGGACTTTGACTGGCTGGAAGAGGGAGAAACGGTGCATTACGTGGCCCGCAAGCACATCGGCTACCTCTGGTTCCGGCTCACCCGCTCGATCGCGCTGGCAATTTTCGGCATGCTGGCCTTTCTGTTTGCGATCGGGGCTTCGGCTGGCGCCCAGTTCTACTGGGTAAGCGGCGGCGGATTGCTGCTTTTTGGCGCCGTCGGCCTGGGGATCTGGGAGGCGCTGGACTGGCGCAACGACTTCTACATCGTGACCAACCTGCGCGTGGTCTGGCTGGAACAGGTGCTGCTGCGGTCCTCCAGTCGCACCGAGGCGCCGCTCGCCAACATCCAATCGGTCAACGTACACAGTTCGCTGATGGGACGGCTACTGGGGTTCGGCGATGTCATCGTGCGCACCTACACAGGCACGGTGAAGATGCCCAGCGTGGGGGACCCGATGAACACCAAGCACCTCATAGAGGATTACGCCGCGCGGATGAAGAAAGAGAGCCACCAGGCAAAGCACGAATCGATTCGCCGGGCGGTGCGCGAAACTTTGGGCTTTGCCCCGTCCGCCGGCGTTCCCCTGCGGGCGCGGCCGGATCTACAGCTCGTCGATAGTGAGGGTTTTTCGCTATTCAAGACGCGCACCATCGAAGGCGACACTATCACCTATCACAAGCACTGGTTCACGCTGGTGAGCAGCTTATCTATACCCGTTATTATTTTCATCGGCGCCCTGATATTGTTGCCCAGGATTTTCCAGGGATTGCCTGACAGCGGGTTAGGCTGGCTGGTTGGGTTGATGGCCGTGATCGCACCCGTTGCGGTGGCCTTGTACCGTATCCTGGATTGGCAGAACGACATCTACATCCTGACGCCGGACAGCTTGATCGACACCGAGAAAAAGCCGCTAGGCAGCGAAGTGACAAAATCAGCGCCGCTGGCCAACGTGCTCAGCCTGGAAAACCACAAGGTCGGCATACTTGGTTTAATGCTGAATTTTGGCGTGGTGCGCATCAACGTGGGCGACACGGCGCTGGATTTCGAAAACGTGGCCAACCCGGTGCAGGTGCAGCAGGATATTTTTGCACGCATGGAAGCGCTGAAGGTAAAACAAGAGCAAGGCCAGGCGGAAGATGAGCGGCGGCGAATGACCGAATGGCTGAAAGTGTATGAGCAAGAGCGCGGCCGCCGCGGCCAGGCTCAGGCGCCCGACGGTCAAGCGTTAGAATAAACCAAGCGCAAAAAGCGCTTGTTAGGCGTTTGCGAAAGATGCAAACGCCAGTGGTTTAAATATCTATGACTGTTCGTGAGATAGTAAAACACCCCAACGATATTTTGCGCCGCAAGGCGCAGCCCGTGGAAACCATCGACGGTGATGTTCGTCGATGCCTCGACGACATGGTGGAGACCATGCGCGCCGCGCCCGGGGTCGGGTTGGCCGGACCGCAGGTGAACGTGCCGCTGCGGGCCATCGTGATTGAATATGGCGAAGATGCCGATCAAGAAGGCAATGGCAAGCCGCCTGAAAAGAAACTGTTTACACTGGTCAATCCGGAAATCACGCGTGCGTCCACCGACACGGAAACGGCCACCGAAGGTTGCCTTTCGATCCCCGGACTGATAGGGGATGTAGAGCGTGCCGCCTCTGTGACAGTCAAAGCCCTGAATCGCCGCGGACAACCGGTGAAAATCAAAGCCCGCGGCTGGCTGGCGCGCATTTTCCAGCACGAAGTCGATCATTTGAACGGCGTGCTTTTCATCGATCGGGCCGAAAAAGTGCAGGCCATCCAAGAAGAAGACGCGGAAGAAACACCGCGCGCCTAAGTCATTTCAATGCAACTCCAGCGCCTCTCGCTCACCCAGTTCCGCAATTTCGCGCGTCTCGACGTAGAGGTGCCCGAAGGCGCGGTGCTTATCGTGGGGCGGAATGCCCAAGGCAAGACCAGTCTGCTTGAGGCGATCTATTTCCTGGCCACGTTGGATTCGTTCCACGCCGAAACCGACCGTCAACTGATCAATTTCATCGAAGCGAGGAAGCCGCTAGCGGTTGCCAGGCTGCAAGCGACCTATCGCCGCGGCGAGCGCCAACACCAAATGGAAGTTCGCATCATCCGTGAGCAGACCCGCAACGGGATCGACCGCAGCCGCAAAGAAGTGCTGCTGGACGGCGCCAAGAAAAAGGCCGGCGAAGTAGCCGGGCAATTCCAGGCGGTGCTGTTCTTGCCGCAGATGCTGCAAATCGTCGAAGGCACTCCGCGCCATCGGCGGCATTACCTGGATCTGGCGCTGACCCAGGTACAGCCAGGTTACGGCGAAGCGCTCAGTGAGTACGAAAATATACTCGGCCAGCGCAACGCGCTGCTCAAGCAACTCAATGAAGACGGCGGCGACGCCAGCCAACTGGATTTCTGGGATGAGCGGCTAAGCCTGCGGGCGGCCCAATTGCTGCACGCGCGCTTCCAGGCGCTGCAAGAATTAGACGGGCTGGCCGGGAGGCTGCATCACGAGCTGACCCGCGGCGCTGAAGTATTGCGGCTCAACTACCAACCGAGCTATGAACCGATCCCGGCTCCTGCGAAACAACGAACGTTGATACAAGAACCGATGGATCGAAGCGGAGTAGACCTCGACAAACTCGAAAGCGGATTCGCGACGGCCCTGAAGAAAGCTCGCGGCGAAGATATTGGCCGCGGCAGCACCAGCATAGGGCCACATCGAGACGAGTTGCGTTTCCTGGCAAACGGCGTGGACCTTGGCAGCTACGGATCCCGCGGCCAGGTTCGAACTACCCTGCTGACGCTGAAACTGGCCGAACTGGAATGGATGCAGGCCCGCAGCGGGTTCCGGCCAGTTCTGCTGCTGGACGAAGTGCTGGCGGAGCTGGACGAACTGCGCCGTGCGGACTTGCTGGCGCGCCTGGGCAGCCGGCAGCAGGTGCTGTTGACTACGACGGATTTCAATTTATTCACACCAGACTTCCTGGCAAGGGCCAAGAGATGGGAAATTGAAGAAGGGAGGCTGAAATCAGGAGACCCCATCCCGCCTGCTTCGCAGGCACCCTTCCCCTAAACAGGGGAAGATGGGGATGGGGTCCTTAACCCAGCGGTCGCTTACTGGGCACGCCCGGCCGCCGAGGGTAGGTCTGCGGTGTGGAGGAAATTTTCTTCATAATTACTAAGTAGCGATCTTCGTCCAGACCAGGCACAACAACTTTTTTGAGTTCACTTAGTTCACCGCCGAGTTTCTGGATAGCGGCCATGGCTGCCTCGACTTCAGCGGCGGCGTCCTTGCCCTTTTGTGCCAAGGCGTGCCCCCCGATCTTCACCAGGGGCAGCAGGTATTCAACCAGCACCGGCAACGGCGCCACCGCACGGGCTACAGCCCAGTCAAAGGATTCGCGGTGCGCAGGAATATGGCCGAATTCTTCGGCCCGGGTGGTGCCCACATGGACCTCGTCCAGGCGCAGAAATTGCACTAAGTGCAGGAGGAAGCCCGTTTTCTTGGCGGTGGCTTCTACCAGCGTAAGATGGATATCGGGCTTAAGAATCTTCAGTGGGATGCCTGGGAAACCCGCCCCGGCGCCAACGTCCACCAGGCTGCCGGGCGGTTGCTCGCGCATCGCCAGCCAGCAGCTCAAGGAATCGAGAAAGTGTTTAATGCGAATTTGTTCGGGGTCGGTGATACTGGTGAGGTTGAAGCGCCGATTCCACTCAACCAGTTCACGGGCGTACAGATCGAAAGCCGCCCGTTGCTCATCGGAAAGCCGGATGCCCAGCAAGTTGAATGCTTCGTCGGCAAAGCGCCCCATATAGGGATTATAAAGACGAATCCGTCCAAATTTATATAATGGTAAAGATGAAAAACCGAACCCTCTTAGCGCTGAGCATCCTCCTGTTTCCTGTCGCGTTGGCGGCAACCCGTCTCCAAGCCGGTGAGATTCCCAGTCAGGCATATATCTCCGGAGTGATCGGCCATGCGCAGCAATACTCTCTTTCTTGTGAATCACGCTCGGCCGCTGATTGGGCTGCGTATTGGGGCGTAAATATCGACGAAACAGAATTCCTAAACCGTTTACCGCGCACGGATAACCCAAACGAGGGCTTCGTGGGCCAGTTCAACGATCCCTGGGGTTATATCCCGCCAGCCTCATACGGCGTGCATGCCGATCCAGTTGCCGCCACGCTCCGCGCCTATGGCCTGGACGCGCACGCCGGGCTTGGACTGAGCTGGGATGAGGTGCGAGTCGAGGTGGCGGCAGGGAGGCCCGTCATCGTATGGGTGATAGGCAGCATCTGGGCGGGCAGCGCCAGCCAGTACGAGACCAAGGACGGGCAAACGGTAACTGTGGCCAACAACGAACACACCATGATTGTGATCGGCTATGACGAAAGCCGCGTCCACCTTGTGGACGCATTGACAGGATACACAGTCACTCATTCATTGGAGAATTTCTTGAGCTCATGGAGCGTGCTAGGAAACATGGCTGTGGTGGGCGAAGGCAGCGGGGAAGACCGCGGAGAAGCGGAGCCAAACACGGCCGCGGAGGGCGACTACACTGTCCAGCGGGGTGACACGCTCAACAAAATCGCGGCGCGTTTTGGAGTGTTTTGGCCAGACCTTGCAGCCTGGAACAATATCAGTTATCCCTATCTGATTTATCCAGGCCAAACCCTGGTAACCAGCCCGAACGGTTCGGAAACTGAATCCGAAGACGAAGCAGATGAACCCGCGCCCAGCGAAGACGAAACTTACACCGTGCAACGCGGAGATTTGCTATTAGAAGTGGCGCGTCAATTGGACGTAGATTGGGCACGACTGGCCAAGGCAAATCAGATCGCGCCGCCCTACTTGCTGGTTCCCGGCACTGTGCTGCAGTTGCCCAAAGAAGGCGCAACTGTTGAAGTCGAAATTGAGATACCGGAAACTTACACGGCGACACGCAGCGAAAGCCTGATCGGGCTCGCTCGATATTATAGATTGGACTGGGTCATGCTCGCCGATATGAATGGTCTTTCCTACCCATACTTATTAACCACGGGGCGAACCATTCAATTGCAATAAATCAAAAGCCCAACCGAGTTGGGCTTTTTTGGTTGCTTCAAAGACTTTGCGATCCACTCGGCAATGCCGAGTGACAATTCCCCAGAATAACTATTCGTTTTGGATAAAGTTGGGGTTGGGAGCCTTGTTATAACGGTATACGATGCGGCCGCGCTGCATGTCGTATGGGGACATTTCGAGTGTCACGCGGTCCCCCAAGAGGATGCGAATGTAAAACCGGCGCATTTTTCCCGAGAGATAGGCCAGCACCTTGTGTCCGTTGTCCAACTCCACCTGGAACTGGGTGCCGGGCAATGCCTCGACCACCGTCCCTTCAACTTTTATCGTATCTTTCTCTTTTGCCATCTAACTTCTTCTCCAACGGCTAATGATACCCTAACACAAAGATTACTACAAAGGCAGCCGCTCACAAATTTGGGAAAACGACTCGGACATGTTTAAGGTGACCTTCAACGGTTATACTCCCCGATGATGGCATCGAAAGTAAAGAAACCGGCTAAAAAAGCTGCGACCAAACCGAGGAAAAGACCCGCGGTTGCGGCCGAGGAACGCAAATCCAGCTTCGACACCAGCAGCGGCATCCCTCTGCCCCCGGTCATTACGCCAGAAGATGTAAGCATCAAGTACGCCAAAGACCTCGGCGTCCCCGGTGAATATCCCTTTACCCGCGGCGTGCAAGCCAACATGTACCGCGGCCGGTTGTGGACTATGCGCCAGTACGCGGGCTACGCCGGCGCCGAGGAATCCAACAAACGTTATCGCTACCTGCTTGAGCAAGGGCAATCCGGATTATCAGTAGCATTTGACTTGCCGACGCAGATCGGCTACGACGCCGACGACCCGAATGCGCTGGGAGAAGTGGGCAAAGTCGGGGTCAGTATTTCTTCGCTTGAAGACATGCAGAGGCTGTTCGAGAAAATTCCCCTGGACAAGGTCTCCACAAGCATGACCATCAACGCGCCGGCCGCCATCCTCCTGGCGATGTACATCGCGGTGGGAAAGCGCCAGGGGGTGGAACCCAGGCAGCTGCGCGGCACGGTGCAAAACGACATCCTCAAGGAATACATTGCGCGCGGTACGTATATCTTTCCGCCAAAGCCGTCGATGCGACTGACCACCGACTTGTTCAGCTACTGCCAGCGAGAAGTGCCGCGCTGGAACACGATCAGCGTGTCGGGTTACCACATCCGCGAAGCGGGTTCCACTGCCGTGCAGGAAGTAGCTTTCACACTCGCCAATGGAATTGCATACGTTGAAGAGGCTATAGGCGCCGGTCTGAACATCGACGAGTTCGCCTCGCAAATTTCCTTCTTCTTCAACGCACACAATCATTTCCTTGAGGAAGTGGCCAAATTTCGGGCTGCCCGCCGCCTTTGGGCGCGCATCATGCACGAGCGCTTCAAGGCCAAGCAGCCCGCGTCTTTGAAACTGCGGTTCCATGCTCAGACCGCTGGTTCCACACTAACTGCGCAACAACCTGAGAATAACGTGGCGAGGGTAACCATGCAGGCACTGGCTGCAGTGCTGGGCGGCGCCCAATCGCTACACACCAACAGCATGGACGAAGCTCTTTGGCTTCCAACAGAGCAAGCGGTGCGTGTGGCACTGCGCACGCAACAAATCATCGCGCACGAATCGAAGGCGGGCGATACCGTGGACCCATTGGGCGGCGCTTATGCAATCGAGTACCTGACCAACGAAATCGAGTCTGGCACCAAGGAATATATCGAAGAGATCGATAAGCGCGGAGGGGCCTTAGCGGCCATCGAAGCGGGCTACATTCAGGGCGAGATACAGACCGCGGCATACCGGTTCCAGCAGGCGATGGAGGCCGGCGAGGAAATCGTTGTGGGCGTGAACGCGTTCCAGGTCGACGAAAAGCCACAACTGGAAAGATTGCACCTCGATCCGGCAATTGAAGCGGGGCAACGCGGGCGGTTGTCAGAATTGCGCCAAGCGCGAGATAACCAGCGCGTGACGGAGTTGCTCAATCATTTAGAGAGCGCGGCCCGCGGCGCGGAAAACTTGTTGCCCGTGTTCATTGTATGTGTCGAAAACCATGTGACCCTCGGAGAAATCTGCGGCCGGCTGAGAAGGCTTTGGGGCGAGTACCAGCCGCCAATCCTGTAAAGGAAGGCCATGACCCGATTCGTCAAACGCATTGACCACATTGCCCTGGTTGTCAAAGACATCGAGAAGGCGCTTGATTTTTGGCAAGACGCTTTAGGCCTGGAGCTTTCTCACATGGAAGATGTGCCCAGCGAAAAATCCATGGTGGCTTTCCTGCCGGCGCAGGAAAGCGAAGTTGAATTGGTTCAGCCAACTTCAGAAGACAGCGGTGTGGCTCGTTTTCTAAATAAGCGAGGGCCGGGCATGCATCATATCTGCTTCGAGGTTTACGACATCGAAGAGACCATGGCCCATCTAAAATCCAAGGGCATGCATTTGATCAACGAGAAACCAGAAATCGGAACTGGCGGCAAGAAGATCGCCTTCATCCATCCCGAGAGTACTCACGGAGTGCTGGTCGAGCTTTACGAATTGGGCATGCAGGAACCAGAGATCCGCAGGGATCGCGCCCGCGAGCTTGCCGAACGCGTAATCACCGAAGGTCAAACCATGGCCTCCGCGGCGATGGAGTTTTTGCGCGGTCTGACTGGAAACGGAAACAAGGGGAAGCAGAATTAGAGATTAGAGCTTAGAGATTGGAGATGAAACCAATCAATCGTTATTGGTTATTGGTAATTAGTAATTGGTAATTCAATGATTAATCAGCGGCGGGTGCGCCTGCGGGTTTCGGCTGTGGCCTCCTGGCGGCGGGTTTGCGGTTCACGATCAGCAGGCTGGCCAGGACGAGGACCGCGCCAGCAATTAATGAGAGGTCCAGGCGTTCATTGAGCAAGAGAACGCCCAAGGCGACGCCAACCACGGGGAACATGTAAGTCACCATGGAGATGCGCGTGGGGCCAACGGAATGCAGCAAATTGTAGTAAAGCAAATAGGCAATACAAGAGCCAATCAAACCCAGCCAAACCAATGCGCCCCAGGTAATTGGCAAAGCGGGGAATGAAATCGGGGCTTCGGTAAGCAAAGCGCCAGCCCATATCACGGCGTCGGCAGACAGCAGTGGAATCAGGGCGCGAACTACAGGCGAAACATCCTGGGTATTGCGGCGGGCGAATACCGCGCTGAAGGCGTAAAAAAGCACCGCGGCGATCATGGCGCCCTGGGCCAGCAAATTCAGACGCAGGTCGCCGCCGAGATCACGGGCGGTGAGCACCATGACCCCAAGGAAACCAACCAAGACCCCAATGACTTTCTGCAAGTTCATCTTGTCGTCGGCAATGGTGAAGTGAGCGATCACCAGAGTGAACAACGGCATACTGCTGTTGAGGATGGCGGCCACCGCAGAGTCGATGTGCTGTTCGGCCCAGGAAATAAGCACGAAGGGCAGCGCCGTATTGGTTATGCCCAGGATCAGCAGGGTTTGCCAAGTACGGCGATCTAGCTTGCCCTTTGGGTGGTTAAACAACAGAATGATCCCCAGACCCAGGATTCCGAACAGTACCCGAAGGGCAACCAGCATGAAGGGCCCGATCTCCTGGACGGCGATCTTGATCCAAAAGAAGGATGAGCCCCAGGCAAGACTCAAGGCAAGAAAAGCCAACAGATCCTTAGTTTTCATAATTCTCCTCAGGCGAACAATCCAACGCTTACAACCCAGGCACGAGTGTCCAGATGCTCGACAGTTGTAACTTCTTACGGGCAAATTTGTGAAACAGAATCTGCTTGGTCTCTATTCGTACCTTAACGCTTCAACGGGTTCCAGGTTGGCGGCCCGGTTGGCTGGATACAGTCCAAAGAAGAGACCGACCGCTGCCGAGAACAAGGTGGCCATAAGCACCGAATCCAGTCCGATGGTGGGATTGATGTCGGCGTTGGCCGCCGCGGCTATTGCACCAACGGCAACCGAAATCAGCCAACCGAGCACGATGCCCAGGATACCGCCCACCAAACTGAGAAGAGAAGACTCGGTTAGAAACTGGATCAGGATATCGCGATTGCGCGCCCCGAGCGCTTTGCGCAGACCAATCTCGCGGGTGCGCTCGATCACCGAAACCAACATAATATTCATGATGCCGATGCCGCCCACCAACAATGAAATCGCGGCGATTCCGCCGAGGAAAATGGTGAGCACGCCGGTGATCGTTTCCGCGGTAGCCAGAAAATCCTGCTGGCTGAAGACGGTGAAATCGTCTTCGCCCAGGTCGGTGCGATGGCGGGCACGAAGGATAGCGGAAACTTCCTCGTTTGCCTGGGGCACAGCCTCGGAATCAATCGCTTGGACAACGATCATGTCGACACTATTGGCCGTAATGCGGTGGAACAATCGTGTTTGAGCGGTAGTTAGAGGCACAATTACGCGATCATCCTCGTCTACAAAACCGGAGCCGCCCTTTTCCACCAACACGCCGATCACGCGGAATGGCTGGCCGTTTATCCGCACGGTTTCGCCAACCAGGCCTTCATGGCGGCCAAATAGAGCATCGGCCACCGCCGGGCCAAGCACGGCCACCGCGGAGCGCCCAAGCAGATGTGTGTCGTTGATAAATTCACCTTCGGCGATGGGGGCGTTGCGTACCGTCTCATATTCAGTAGTGACGCCGTTCAAGGTGGTGTTAGTCGACTCACCCTGCGCAGAAACCGTGCCGCTGCCTTGAAGCAAGGGAGCAACGCCGATCACAGACGGCGCCTGGAAGCCGTCGCGCATGGCCTCGGCATCGTCCAGCGTAAGCGGGTCGGCGTTGCGGACTTCGTCGTCCACGCCGCCGCGGACAACAAACAGCAGATTGCTGCCAATGCCTTCAATGGAGCCAGTGATCGAATTCTGGGCCCCGCGGCCGATAGCCAGCATGGCGATCACTGCGCCAACGCCAATCACAATGCCCAGAATGGTAAGCGACGAACGCAGTTTATTTGAAGTCAGGCTTTCCAACGCGGCGAAAAAAGACGTCGTGAGATTCATTGTCTGACCTTCTCGCGCTTGGCTGATTTCTCTTCCACCTGTCCGTCACGAATGGTGACAACCCGCTTGGTTAGAGCGGCGATGTCCGGGTCGTGAGTAACGATGATCAGCGTGACCCCACGGCTTTCGTTCAGGCCGAGGAGGATCTTCATGATCTCGGCGCCCGATTTGCTGTCCAGGTTGCCGGTGGGCTCATCGGCCAGAATGATGGCAGGTTCGTTGACCAAGGCGCGAGCGATGGCCACCCTTTGTTGTTGGCCGCCCGAAAGCTCGTTGGAACGGTGGTGCATACGATCACCAAGGCCTACCGCTTGCAGGGCCAGCTCTGCTTGCTTGCGGCGACCGTTAGTCATGCCCGCGTAGCGCAATGGCAGCTCGACATTGTCGAGCGCAGTGGCGCGGCGCAGCAAGTTGAAGGTCTGAAAAATGAAGCCCACCTTGCGATTGCGGATGTCCGCCAATTGGTCGTCGGTCATCTTGGCCACGCTCTCGCCGTCCAGTTCGTAGTGGCCTCCGGTGGGCCGGTCAAGGCAACCGATGATATTCATCAGCGTGGACTTGCCCGAGCCCGAGGGTCCCATGATGGCCATCACCTCGCCGCGTTTCACCTTCAACGAAAGGCCACGCAATGCGTGCACTTCCACATCCCCCATCTTATAGACCTTGGTCAGATCGGTGGCGGATACAACCCACTCGGTCATTAGTTGCCGCCACCCATCAGAAATTGGCCGCCGCGCGGAGGATTTGAGGGATCAAATGTGAGGGAAGGCGGATTCAAAACAATTGTGTCGCCCTCCTGCAATTCGCCGCCGGTCAATTCGCTAAATGTTTCTGAAGAAGCGCCCAGGGTGATCTCGACCGGCGTCAATATGCCGTCGCGCATCACATAGACTACACGCTGGCCGTCCTGGACACGCACGGCGCGGTTGGGCACCAGTAATACGTCTTGCAATTCAGTAACAACTATGTTCACCGCTGCGGTCATGGCGGGATGGACGAACTCGTCGGGTTCGGTGAGCTCGACGGTGACGCGGAAATTCACCACACCGGAGTCGATCGTGCCGGATAAAGCAACACCAGTCACCTCTCCCTGATATTCGCGTTCCGGTGCGGCGTCGAAGGTGATCACTGCGGATTGGCCAATTTCGACGCGATTGATGTCCACTTCGGACACTAGCACGTCCACGAGCAGCTGCGACAGATCATCTAGCTGGAAGGCCACTCCGCCCGCGTTCACCTGATCTCCCGGCCGAGGAAAGGCATCGGTAATGACACCGGAGAAAGGCGCTTCGATAACCGAGAGGTTCAGCGCCGCTTCGGCGGCGGCGACGCGCACTTCCGCCGAGTTCGGGAGTCCGGCAACTGCATTGTCGTAATTCTGCTGAGCAATTTCAAGTTGGCTTTGAGCCAGAGCGACCTGGCCTTCCGCCACCGCAATATCTGTGGCATTCGCAGTGCCGGTAAAGGCGTTGTAGATGCGCACCGCGGAGTCGTATTCCTTTTGTGCTTCAGTTAGGCGAAGTAAATAGTTGGCCCGTACCAGATTGTTTTCAGGTTTATTGGCATAAGGCTCGTAGTCTTCACGGGCCTGTTCCAGCTTATCTTCGGCAAGCACCATATTGGCAAAAGCCTGATCGATGTCCACTTGTTTACCGGGATGAGTGAGGCTGTAGAGTTCGCGTTCGGCATCCTCGAGGGCGTTCTGAGCCTCGGCCAGAGCTTTGGCCTTTTCGGCGAGATCCAGGTCGAGCGCGTCTTGCGCTTCTTGCAAATCCACCTGTGCGAGAATCACATTTTGGGGCATGGAACTTAGTTCCAGGCTGGCCAGGACTTCCTCGGCGGCGACCTGATCGCCAACGCTTGCGTTGACCTCTTCAACCGTGCCTGATGTTCCCCAGGTCAGGGTTGCACTCTGCACGGCGCGGACAGAGCCGGTGGCGCCGATGGTGGCAGTCAGGCTGCCGCGTTCTACGGTGGCGGTTTGCAGGCTGGCCAGTATTTCTTGCTGCCCGGCACGCACGCTATTGAAGATTAGTGCGGCAACCAGTACGACGATGCCGATGACCACCAGCGCCACCCATCGGCGCCTTACGAATTCTCCAAGTTTTTGCTTAATTGTCTTTGCCATTCGAAACTCTCTCTCGGCGACCAACTGGCCGCGAAATTTCTTTCTTCGGTGATATACGTTTTTCTTCCAAATTGGTGATGGCTTTTTCCAATAGATTCAACAATTGTTCCTGTTCCGTAGACGTCAGTGCTTCCATAAACTCGTTGACATATTTGCGGCGGCGGTTGCTCACTTGTTTAGCCAGGATCTCGGCTTTGGCGCTAAGGAACAAGCGGGCCGCGCGCCGGTCGGCAGGATCCATCTTGCGGCGCAGCCAACCTTCACGCTCCAACTTGCGCACTGACACAGATACCGTGGGCGTACTTACGCCCAGCATTTCAGCTACCTGATGCACGTGGACACCAGGAGTGTGTAGGACGCACATCATTAAGCCGAATTGGGGAAGGCTAAGACCTTCTTGCTTAAAGCGGGGCTGACCCAGCCCAAGGGACTGCAGCCGGGTGAAGAGACCGAGCAAACGGTCATGGGTACTTTGAGGAATTGCCATTAGTATCGCTTTGAAAGTTAGTTTGACTAACTAAATAACCGCAGAATTGTAACCCATTTCCCTCAGTGTCAATAAGAGGTGCGTTAAGACGAGTTAAATAGTCATATCCCCAGATTTCTATTAGCGGAACGACAGTTTGATGAAGTGCCCAGGCAGTTTCAGGCTATCGGGACTGGTGCCCCACTTTGCGGACGCGCAGTGATTAGTTCAATCGTGTTTCTTGCCCCTGGTCACCCAGGCTTCTTCGGCCTGCAAGGCGCGCACAGCGCCAGGGCGGATCTTGCGGTAGACATCTCTCGGAGCAAGGGTTGATCCGTCAACGCGGAGAAGGTCGGCAAGCGGAATCCCGAAGAGGAGCTCATTCTCGCGGAGGTAGGGTTCGATCAATGCCCAATCTTCGTCGCGCAACTCATCGAATTCGCCGCCGTTGAGTTGGTCGGCAGATACCAGGCGGTGTGGGTCACGAACATAAATGGCGCCCCCTGAAGCCAGAGAGAACAAGTTTCCGCCCGGATATGGAGTATCCAGTTCCGCGATGCGGCCGTCTTCGTCAAAGCGGATGCCGTTGAGCACCACAAAGCCGCCGCCATTCAAGGGATCACCCGCCATGAAAGATTCGGCCAGGTAATCGAGGCAAGTGCCGTTGATGACCACACGCGGTTTGCCCACGGCATTGATCAGCGGTCGGCCAGCGGCGTTGCCAAGAATATAGGCTTGCCCACCTTTGGCCCCGTACATGAAGGTCTGGCCGACGTCGCCATGAACGACCAGGCGGCCCGCCTTCATAATTTGCGCCAATTGGTCTTGCCCATTGTTGTGCACGGTGATTTGCGCGCCATCCAGGCCGGAGGCAAGGTAGTCTCCAGGCGAGCCAAACGCGTCGATGACCAAGTCCCCGGTTTCTGGACCCAGGCCGCTGCCGATAAACCGCTGTCCCTTGCAGTGAGCGAGCAGAATACGATGGAAGCCGGCCTCCACGATACGCTGGATTTCGCGCCCCAGCGAATCTTCACCCTGTGGAGGGAAGCCGCGCGCATCAACGACCATCCTTTGGATCTCATCATTAGGGTTGGGAATGCCGCGGTCAAAGCCATGGAAGGCATAGCGCGCTGAAGGTTGATTACGGATTCCGTCGACGATCTGGGCAAAGCAAGCATCGTACAGCGATACCAGGCTGCTACGCCGTAAATTGGCAGTTGGATAACGCCTGTCCATCAACAAGCTCAGCGTTTGGATAGCGCGTTCGCGGCCTTCGTCGTCAGTGGCTGTTCGCTCCAGTCCACTGAGGAAGCCCAAGGCTTGCTCATAGGTCCAATTCGGAAGCTGCGCGATGGCCCAATCGAACAACTGCGGCGCGGCCAGGTCCGGTATTGACCTTGCCGCGGGACGATGCGCGTTACTTCGATAGGCCTCGGTGCGGGTGGGCACGGGAACCGATCTCCCGAACTTGTCGCTCAAAACCAGCCTGGGCTTGCTCTCGAAATCATCATGCACGCTAAAAAGGAAGGCGCCGCCATCCGTGTGGCTTCCACCGCGCGCGTTCCAATAGCGGTCGGCGCGAGACCAGAAACGATTGTCTTCAGCCGCCAGGCTCTCGAGGGCGGCATCAATGGCCTGCTTTTCGGACGCGGCGAAACCGATGGCGTGGGTTTCCTCGCCGTCCTTGCCTTCCTGCCAGGCGAAGACTTGCGGCCGCAACATGCTGGTGTCGGTGATGCCAGTAAGGCGATAAACAGATTCGTTTTGTGCGCCTAGATCAGTTTGGGCGATCAGGAAGAACCACGGCCCATCGGGGGACGCATGCATGTGGCTGCGCTGCAGCATGGAATAAATGCGCTGCTTGTCGGCAGGCAACTGAGTGAAGTCACGCTCCGTGGTGGGCGCCATCGCTTCGATGACATATTCGAGCGGATAACGATAGGTGCGATAGAGCAAGTCGAAGACTTGCACCGCCACTTCGGTGTCGGTGAGGAAGAGAGGATAGATATTGCGCTGCGCCAGGTATTCGGAAATCGAGGCGTGGTTGGCGAAGTCGCCGTTGTGCACCAGCGCTTCATTCAGACCGATGAATGGGTGAGCACCGCCCGGGTGCCAGACGCGGCCCTTGGTGGGATAACGATGGTGCCCGATCCAGACATGGGCGTGCATATCTTCGAGTTGATAATAGCGGATAACCTCGTCGCCATAACCCACCATCTTGAGCACCAACAAATTCTTGCCATGCGAAAGCACGAAGGCGCGCTTTTCGCCCAGGGATGCATAAAAGGTGGTGTTGAGTTTGTAGCTGTTCTGATAAACGTATTCATCTTCAACTGAACGCTGCGGCAAGTTATGGAAATCGTGCTGATCTTTGAATTTCTTGAGTTCGTCAGGCTTGATGTGCACGAAATACTCAACGGCATCGGGGGGACGAACGTCGAGATTTTCAATTTCAGTGTGATCGTGCAAATGGGGTTGTAAACGGATGTGGTCGACCTCGAAGACCGGATGGATGAATTGAGCCTCCACATCGGCGCGGGCGCGCGGGTCCAGGTAGGCAATAGCGAGCAGGTAATCGTTGTGCAGGATGTCCGCGGTGACACCGAATTCTTCCGGTACCAAGCCCACGGCGGCGATGCCCCCGCCCTTTCCGTTACCCCGATTGTTCATTTGGATAAGGGATTGCAGCATGTGGCGGGCGGCGATCTGCTCGGTGCTGGCCATGCCGATAACGCCGCAGCCGCCCTCGGCCGCCTCGTCGCGAGACAGCAAAATCGGGTCGACTTTTGGCAAAGCGCGTCTTGCGGTGATAATACGATCAATTGACACTCGATCTATTCCGTTCATTTCAGAACTCCAAATCAAAGTTGGTAATCCATTGAAATGCCAAATGAGGTTATATGGAAGACATCCTCATATGGATTCCTCGCTGTTCGGGTCTCTTCCTTGGGTACACCGTTGGGAACCCGCTCGGAATGACAATTGGGCAGGGCATACAAAAGCGCAAAAGAGGCGCTTTTATATGCCGCCACGCTCACGAAATTTCTAGCCGACATATTTCAATAGATCGCGGCGACCGCGCAGCGCACGAATGTTTCGCAAGCCGAGCTTGCGGAGGATGTCGCGCAGCTGAAAGGCGTACGCCTCATAGAGGTTGCTGAGGCGCTCGGCGCCCCAGTCGACGGGCATGAGCTGCGAAAGCAGCGGGTCGGTGGTGGTGAGGCCGAATGGGCAGCCGCGCCCGCGTTCGCAGTTGCTGCAGCGCGTGCAACCAATGGCGACCAATTCTGCGGTACCCAGTACGCAACCGTCGGCGCCCAGGGCTATCGCTTTGGCAATGTCGTAGGCGCTACGCACGCCGCCACTGGCCATCAGGGTCACCTCGTCGCGTACGTTTTCACCCTCAAGATATTTGTGCACCTTGGGGATGGCGAACTCGATCGGCATGGCGATGTTCTTCTTGGCGATCTCGGGCGCGGCGCCGGTGCCGCCGTAGGAGCCATCCAGGTGCACGATATGGGCACCAGCAAAATAGGAACCAACGGCCACCATATCCACATCCGTAGGCGTGGACACTTTCACGGAAACCAAGGCGCGCGGATTGGTGGTACGGATCCAATCGACATGTTTGCGGTGGTCTTCCACCGAATATACGGAGTGGAACGGGAAGGGCGAGAATAAGGAAACCCAAGGCACGGATTCGCGCATGGCCGCCACGGGAGAAGTGGCCTTGTCGCCAAGCAGGTGGCCGCCAAGGCCGGGCTTGGCGCCCTGCGCGTATTTGAACTCCACGATGGGCGCGTATTGGATGGTTTCCTCGCGTACGCCGAACATGCCCGTGGCGACCTGGGTGATGATGTTGTCCTTGTAAGGCACCAGGGAAGGCGGGTAGCCACCCTCCCCCGTGCTGGTGAAAGTGGCCCATTTTTGAGCAGCCCGGGCGCGCGCCTGCATTACTTGCTCGCTCACCGAGCCGTAGGACATGCCGCCGCCATAAATGGGAATGGGGATCTCGATCTTGGTGCCTTCGCCGCGCTTGTTGAGCGCGATGCTTAGATCGACATCGGTATCGTCAGGCAGCCATTGATCTTCAGGCAGGAATTTGAAATCCAGCAAATCGAAGCCGCCGCCCGAAGCGCCAACGCGATATTCCAAGCCATTTTCGGGAGGGCGGCCCGTCTCCGCCATCAACCAGGTGGCGAGAATCAGGTCCTGCGTCCAGCGGTAGTCGCCCATGGCGGGCAGGCCGTCTTCGGCGTGGGGCCAGCGGGCAAAACCGTTGTGAAGATTAGCTACATGCTTGGCAACTATCAGTTGTTCGTCGGTGAAGGCGCGCGGGCTTGCACTGAGCGAAGCGAATGCGTCAGTCACGGTTGCCTCCCGCGTAGCCGTCAATGCCCGCAAAGGCCTCGGCCTGGAGAGTGTGCATGAACATGGCGCGCCCCATCTCGCCGCGCAAACGGCGCACTTCGCGCAGGCCCATGGCACCCATTAGTTCCAGCAACTGATCGCGCCATGAGGCCGCAAGATTCTTGAGCCGCTGTATGCCCCACTCCTCGGAAAGCCTCGTTGGAAATATGAAGTTACTACTGCCACGCTCTACGCATTCACCGTTGAATTTGGCTTGCAAGGCGACCAGCAATGGAGTGTCCAAAGCCACCGCGTCCAGGCCGCAGAGGATGGCTTTGGCCACGTGCTCGGCGGCAATGATGCCGCCGCTTCCAATCAGCGTGACTTCATCCCGAATACCTGCCTCCACAAAGCGCTTATGCACGGAGCGAATCAAATCGAGAACGAAGCGGCCGTCCATACTGCGTCCATGCAGGTCCGCCATCAAGTGAAAGACGCGCAGGCCGCGCCCGGCATACTCCACCAAAGATTCTTCGGTCTCGAAAGCAGTGCGCAGCGCGATGATGCTTTCGGGGAAGCGCTCGGTGAGCGCATCGAAGAGCGGTTGATCCCAGCCCTGCATCTCAATCAAGCGCGGGGTGAAGCCAAGCAAGTTGAGGCGGTTGCCGTCCTCTGGGCGAAGTACCGGCACAACGGAGTCAGCAAATTGGCCCAAATTCCGGGCTTCATCGAAAGGCAGCACTGCAAGGCTGCCGATCTGGCCAGCGGCGGTAGCGAAGATACCCGCCAACTTCTCGGCAGAATGATTGGGTGACGCATCGAAAAGAATGGGGAGTGGAATTGAAAAGCCGCGCGGCTGCGCGCCGTAGGGCTGGTTGTTCTCGTCGAATAGCAGGAAGTTCGGCGTGTAGCCGATATCGACAACCGTGGAAATGAATTCGCGGCCATGGATGCCATCGCGAGTCGGGCGCACGATCTCAGACATGTCGGTCCACATGCCGTCCCAGCCCTCGCCGCCGAATTTGCCGCGGTAACCTGCACCCTTGACGGGGATCAATCCCGTCGAGGCTTCGTAGCTGATGGCGTCGACATAATTGAAGGTGAAAAAAGAGTCACCCAGCTTGCGGCGCTCGGCGTTGTGTTCCACGCGCACGAAATCGGGGAACTCCATGGTGCAACGCAGGCAGCCCACGCAGAGTTGTTCGCGCGGCGCAAAGCCACCCACCGGTCCGGAAAACACGCCGTACATGCAGGGGCGCGAGAGCACCGGCGCCAAGCGGCCGCGATAATGAACCAGTTCGGTCAACAAAAGCCTGGCCAAGCCGGTTTTGCGAACGAGAACCTTGAAGCGGCTTGGCCACCTTTCGATGTCGGGCGCCAGCCGGGTGGAGATGTGGTAACGCTGGTATGCGCTTGGAGTTTCTTTGGTAACTTGATTTAGGCTTACAGGCAGGTAGCTCATTCACAGCCTTTCTTGCCCAAAAGAAAATGGGCATGCCGGGCATGCCCATTGATGTAACAGGTCATACCCTCCAGGGAGTTAGCACATAAATCGTGCTCCACTACCGCGCCGCCCGCTGTCCTTGCTGTCGCCAGCAAGTTTTAGAGCGTCACTTGTTCGGAGGGAGAAACGAAGCCCGTAGTCGGGCTCCGGAGGCATCCGCTGATCTGCTTCGCTGCGCCGAATTCAACAATGCTGAATTCGGTTGGCTCCGCGGGAGTTTTGCAAAAAGAAAAAGCGCAAAACTCCAGTCCGATAAACCTCCTCCTCGTAGTCTCATCAAGAAGATGAGACCCAGCCGCTGGTTCTCCTATTCAGTTGTTAATGACTGAGCCAATATACCCGTTAGCTGGGGAGACTGTCAAGTTCATTCCCAAACTTCCCCTTAATTCTAGTATTGGGAAGAAAACACTAGTACTAAAAACTACAAATACACGTGGGTATCCGAGAAACAAGATCTTGAATCATTGCCTTTGCAAATGATTTCACCATTGGACCTTGTTACCCCTTCGATGACGTAAATGAGGTGCCTGATATCCCGATGATCGCTAACTACCTATAGGAGTTGGACGTCCCGGTTCAATAGAATAGAACATTCTTAGCACTTAGCACAATCGGTGGCGGCTCATTACTGCGCCGCCACCGCCATGTAATTCGAAAACTCTTATATGTCTACTAAGCTTGGTGTTCTAGATTTTTTGCCGTCGTAGTATTAATACCCTTAATGCAGCCAATTCGGGGACCCTTAGCGCCCAGGCTGCTAGACTGTAAACCATTAAGCCACAAACGATTCCGCCGACTGCAACCAACCATACTTGACTTGAACTCACAACCCGGAGCCAAAAGAAAATGGCAACCCCCATAGCTGTACTGCCCATCACAGCCTGCACCAGACCCTGCGCCACACGATTTCCTTCCAGCCCACGGAGGCGTTTATTCACAATGTAGAGCAATATTAACATCTCCAAAAATGTGGACGCGGAATTCGCCAGGGCCAGGCCGCCATGGGGCATCCAGCCGAGTTGAGCGAAGACAGCGGGAAGGGTCAGGCTGAGCACAACGTTCAAACCCATGGCGCCGGTACCTACCAGCACAGGGGTGCGGGTATCTTGTTGTGCGTAGAAGGCGCGCGAGGCAATCTCCACCACAGAGTGACCCAGCAAGCCGGCGGCGAACCACAGAAGCGCCCAGGCTACCAACTGCGTGTCTTCGGGGCCAAACTCGCCGCGCTGGAAGAGCACGGCAACGATTGGCTCGCGCAGGAGGATCAAGCCAACGGTTGCAGGAATAGCGAGCAGAAATATGGCGCGCAGCGTGCTCACAAAAGAATTGCGCAATTCGTCCCATTTCCCGTGCGCCACCTGCGCCGAAAAAGTGGGCAACGCCGCGATCGCCACCGCCTGGCCGATAGCCTGCTGGGGCATCAGCATCACCGAAAATGCCACAGCGATAGCCGTAAGACTGCCCTCTGCCATCCCAGAAGCGACGATGGTATTCACCAAAAAATTTAGTTGTACAACGGCAACCCCTAATAGGCGCGGTGCCATGAGACGCCCAACCTGGCGCACGCTGCTCAGATGCAAGCCCAACATGGCTTGGTAGCGCGGTCCAACTTTGATGAGTGCAGGAATCTGAACTCCCAAATGCAGCCCGGCGCCTAAGACCGCTCCCCAGGCAAGACCGTGAATGCCTAAACTTGGTACAAAGGCGAAGACAGCGATGATGATGCCCAGCCAAAGCATGCTGGGTGCCAGCGCCGGAAGCAGGAAACTCTGGTGGGCATTGAGGATGCCCATGAGCAAGCCGCTGAGACCGAAGAGAATAGGCGTGATCAGCTGGATGCGCAGCAATTCGACGGTGAGCGCTTGCTGTGCGGCATCAAAATCGGGCACAAGGATGCCGCTCACCAATTGCGGCGCAAAGATCCAGGCCAAGACACAAACCACAATGAGAATGAGGGTGATCAGGTTTGCAATAGAGGAAGCCAACTGCCAGGCTTCTGATTTCTTTTTATGTTCAAGGAAAGCAGTGAAGGTGGGAATGAAAGCCGATGCCAGCGCCCCTCCCGCGACAAGATTGAACACGATCTCGGGCAGGCGCGCGGCGGCGTAGTAGGCGTCCAGATCGGCGCTGGCGCCGAAGGCGCGGGTGATGAGGATCTGGCGCAGCAAGCCCATGAGGCTGTTCACCACGAAAGCGGCCATCACCAGGCCGGCGGCGCGGGCAATCTGGCGCGTGGCGGAGGAATGCATGGGAGTGATTATATGCGGGAGGCGGATGATTCGATCAGTGTTGACGCAGAACATCCGTTTGATTATGATGAATTCGCGAGGTGCGATGAGCAAAGGGCGAATCTTTCTCTTCCATTGGAACAAGCCTGAAGCGGAGGGCTATGCTCAAGAATTAGAAAAACTTGGCTGGGAAGTCGACTATGAATGGGAGGACGGTGCCCGCGGCGGCAACAAAGTAAAGGCCGATCCACCCGACGCGGTGGTCTTCTATCACACGCGCTTGCCCTCGCATAGCCGCGCCACCGCCGAGTATTTCGCCCAGACCAAATCCACGCGCAACATCCCGCTAATCTTCGTGGGCGGGGAAGGCGAAGCGCTGGAGAAAACCAAGAAGAAGATACCCAGTGGCATTTACATTGATGAAGACAAACTGGTCGCGACGCTGGCGAAATTCACCAATTCGTGAGCAAGGATATTTTCCGCTGCGCCTGGGTTGGCGCAGATGATCTCTATATCGAATACCATGACAAAGAATGGGGCGCGCCGCTGCACGATGACGGGCGGCTCTTTGAGATGTTGGTTTTGGAGGGCGCACAAGCGGGTCTGAGTTGGATCACCATTCTGCGCAAGCGCCAAGCCTATCGAAAAGCATTCGACAATTTCACACCAGAAAAGATAGCTCGTTACACAGAATCAAAAGTACGACAACTGATGGGCAATGCGGCAATTGTGCGAAATCGCGCAAAGATCCAGGCGGCCATTGGGAACGCGCAGGCATTCTTGAAAGTGAAGGACGAATTCGCAAGTTTCGATACCTACATCTGGCAGTTCGTCGATGGAATGCCCATCGTCAACAGAAGGAAACGGCTAACTCAAATTCCGGCAGAGACCAAACAATCCCGGGCAATGAGCAAGGATCTGAAGGCGCGCGGCTTCCGTTTTGTAGGACCCACGATCTGCTACGCCTTCATGCAAGCCACGGGCATGGTCAACGACCACGTAACCGATTGCTTCAGGTATCGGGAAGTGCAAGGAACGAAATGACGATTATTGAAACGACTTGGAGATTGCTTCGTCGGGCAACGCCGCTTAAGGCGGCTAAAAACGCCCTCCTCGCAATGACGGGACTATTAAAAGTGAGAGAGCCGGGTACGCCGTCCCGGCTCTCACTAAGGAGGAGAAGAAGAGAAATCGCCCTTACGGCACCAATGATAGAACAGGCGCTCCTTCCCTGCTTGACGAGATCCCTACGTTTACCCTACGCCGCCCCCTCAATATTGGTGAGAGTTCCATGAGCCAGCCGAAATCAGTACCAACGGTCTACTACGCGGAATCAGCATTAGCGGAATCAGAATTAGCCGAATCAGCCGCCAGCCGCCTTGCGCCGCTTTGGGCAGCGGTTACCGATCGGGGCCTTTGGGCCGCCAGCTACGCCATCGACGAAGAGGAGTTCCGCGCCCAAATCCTAGATCGCGGGCGAGCCATACCAATACACGCACCTGATAAGGCAGACAGCGCGCTCAAGCAGATGGAAGAATTCCTTGCCGGTAAGCGAAAACAATTCGACCTCAAGGTCGATTGGCGCGGAATGACGCCGTTTCAGGTGGCGGTGCGCAAAGCTGTGATGGCAGTGCCATACGGCCATACCGCGTCCTATGGAGAGATCGCCGCGGCGGTTGGCAAGCCGCAGGCGCCGCGGGCAGTTGGCGGGGTCCAGGCCACAAATCCGATTTCATTTGTGATCCCATGCCATCGTATCATCGGCTCTGATGGCAGCTTGCATGGGTACGGCGGCTTCGGCGGGTTGGAGACGAAAGCCTGGCTGCTGGAGTTGGAAGCAAAAAATAAATAGCAGCGGTCAGCAGTCAGCTATTAGCGATTAGCTATTAGCTTTTAGCCAATGGCTATAAGCTCTAAGCCGTAAGCTCTGAGCCGGGTATACTGGCGGGAACACCCCACAGTCCACGAGGTCGACGTGACAAAATATTCGCTATTCGCTGTAATTTGCATAGCAATTTTCATCGGTGCCTGCAGCCCGCAGACCACAACGCAAAATGGAAATGAGGACGCCTCCTCTGCGCCAAGTATCCAAACAGTCTCGAACGAACCAGTGCTGGTAACCGGCACTATTCCGTTTACTTCCCCCTTTTTTCTAGCAGGCAATTCCGAGCCGTTTGTGTTGCTAGAGGATGAGGCTGGCTTTGTAAGCCGCAACCGCGAATTTGTGTTCCCGCTGGAAGGACAGGCGATCGGACCTGTTTCGCTGGTGCAAGACGGATTGTTGGAATTCAGCCTGCCGCTGCCCAGCCTGCCGCAAGGAACCCCGATCGATGTGGATCAAGACAACACCGAAGATCGGGGTGTGATGATCTTCGTGGTGGCGTACTGGTCCAACACCTGGGGAGACCCCTTCCTGGAAGAGCGGGATGGCACCGGTTGGTCGAACGCATACGCATCGACCACCACCGATCCGAACCGCGACGATGAGATCAACGGCGGCACCATGGTGATCTGGGCGCCGGACGACCAGCAAGCCTTCCCCACCGGATTCGGCGAAGACGAAGAACTGTTCACTCCAGATGATCCGGTCGCGCCCGTCCCCGCCGGGTACAGTTTCGTGGATTTAAACTCGGATCCGTTCCGCGTGTACAAGCAACCCACGCTTGAACTCGAACTCAATGAAGGCGCCAGCGCGGTGAATGACTACACCGGTATGAGCTATGTCGACGCGTTCGAAGCCATGTTTGCCAAGGTTTCCACGGAGTATCCATTCACCGAGCAGAAAGATTTGGACTGGGACGCGATCTACGATGTGGTTGCGCCCATGGCGGCCGCGGCTACAAACGATGACGAGTTTTACCTGGCTTTGCGCGAATTCACCTATTCCATTCCTGATGCGCACGTTGGCCTCAGTTTCAATCCCAACATCTTCTGGCCCGAAATTGGCGGTGAGTTTGGACTGGTGCTCGACGAACTCGACGACGGAAGCGTGATCGTGACGCAAGTCCTGCCAGGATCCCCGGCAGAAGACGCCGGCATCGAAGTTGGCGCCCAGATCATGACCTGGGGCGGGCAGCCGGTAGCTGCCGCGCTGGACGCGGTGCATCCGTACTTCAGCCCGTTCTCCACGCAACAGCACGAACGACAGCAGCAATTGATCTTTTTGCCGCGTGTTCCCGCGGGCGAGTCGATCGATGTGAGCTTCCAGAATCCCGACGGGGCCGAGCAGCAAGCCACGATGCAATCGGTGGAGGACGTGCAATCCTATTTTGCGGCGGACCCGATCAGTCTCGAGGATCAACTTTCAACACCGGTATACGCCGAGATGCTGGATTCTGGGATCGGCTACATCAAAGTCAACGATTTCCAGGATGATTACAACCTCACTGCGCGTCTCTATGAGCGCGCCATCCTGGGACTGATCGACAACCAGGTACCTGCGCTGATCATCGACCTGCGCGTAAACTACGGCGGCAGCGGCGGCCTGGCGCTCGATTTCTCGGATTACTTTTACGATGAAGAAGTGGTGCTATGGAGTCGTGAAAGCTACAACGAGCTGTTGGGCGACTTCGAGCTTGGAGAATTCCCGGCGCGTATCAAACCCGGCGAACTTTTCTACGACGGGCCGATCGCAGTATTAATCAGCCCCTCCTGCATCAGCGCCTGCGAAGGCTTTGCCTATGCACTCACTTCCACGGGGCGGGCGACTGCTGTGGGTACAGCCGGCACTGCCGGCGCCTTCGGCGATGTTGGCTCCGGCCAATACACCATGCCCGGCGACTGGTCAATGCAATTCCCTACGGGTCGCCCCATTGACGCTGAAGGCAATGTGGTTATTGAAGGAGTAGGTGTTCAGCCAGACATTCGCGTGCCGAAGACCAGGGAATCCGTGTTGGGCATCGGAGATCCTATTCTGGACGCGGCCATCGAGGCCTTGCTGGAGGAGATTCAATGAAGATCGCTTTGGGGGCAGACGAGCGTTTACCCGTTGTAGACCATGTTAAAGGCTGGCTCGAAAAGAAAGGCCATCAGGTTGTTTGGCACGGCCCCCAGGTTGGCAGCACCCTGCCTTGGCCGCAGGTTGCGCGAGACGCGGCCGAACAGGTTGTCAGTGGCCAGGCCGAGGAGGGCATCTTGTTTTGCTGGACGGGTACAGGCGTCAGTCTGGCCGCCAACAAAGTTCCCGGCATCCGCGCCGCTCTATGCGCCGATGCGGAAACCGCCCGCGGCGCGCGATTGTGGAACAAGGCCAACGTTCTATGCATGTCGCTGAGGAGCACCACGCCGGCGCTTGCCGAAGAAATCCTAGAGCGTTGGTTTGGCACCAGCTATCAGCCTAATCCCACCGATGACGCTTGTCTAGTTCAGATCGAAGAGTTGGAAAGGTCGCGCTTAGAATCGAAGCATAGTCAAATGTCTTGAAGTCCAAATGTCAGGAGGTCATATTCAAGACCTCAGGACTTCCAGACCTCAAGACTTCGAGGTATCGAGGATCTTCCGTGAAAGTCATTATTGCAGACAAACTCTCTCCCGAAGCTGTTAAACGCCTCCGCGCTGGTAACGTGGAGGTTGATGACCGTTCAGGTATCGAAGCTGATGTACTCGCTTCGATAATTGGCGGATACCAGGGACTGTTCGTTCGCAGCCGCACCAAGGTAACCGAAGACCTGCTCAAAGCGGCCACCCAACTCAAAGTGATCGGCCGCGCAGGTGTCGGGGTGGACAACATTGACCTGGCAGCGGCTCGGGAACATGGCGTGGCGGTAGTCAACACTCCCGTTTCGACGAGCGTGGCCGTGGCGGAGCTCACTTTTGGCTTACTGTTATCGTTGCTGCGACAAATTCCACGGGCGGACGACGGCATGAAACAGGGCCATTGGATCAAGAAAGAACTGGAAGGGGCTGAACTTGCAGGTAAAACCTTGGGCATTTTGGGCGTGGGCAACATTGGCGCCCAGGTAGCGAAGCGCGCAGCAGCCTTCGATATGGAAGTGCTTGGCTACGACCCCTTGCTTGACGATAAGACCGTCAAATCGCGAGGGGCGGAACCCGTCTCGTTGAATGAACTGTACATGCAATCAGATGTGATTACTTTGCATCTGCCCTTGTTATCTGAAACGCGCGGCCTGCTAGGGAAGGAAGCATTTAAAAAGATGAAGTGGGGAGTATATCTGGTGTGTGCGGCCCGCGGCGGCGTAATTGATGAGGCTGCCCTGCTGGCGGCGTTGAACTCCGGCCGGGTTGCCGGGGCGGCGCTGGATGTATTCGAGACGGAGCCGCCGGGCGCCAGCGCCCTGGTGACGCATCCCAATGTTGTCACCACCCCACATATTGGCGCTCAGACTGCCGAAGCGCAAACGCGCGCCGCGCTCGACGTGGCCGAGGAAGTGCTGAACGCGTTGCAAGGTAAGCCGCTTAGATGGCAGGTTAAATAACCCATGACAAATGCCCGAGAACACAAAATAAATACTTTTCCGAGGAGCCCGCATGGATAAGGACCTTGCACGATTAAAAGAAATTCTGGCTGAAGTGGACGACCTGAGCCGCGCCAGCGCTTTGCTCGAATGGGATCAACAAGCCTACGCTCCACGGGGATCCGCGGAATCTCGTGGCCAGCAAATGGGCACCTTAAATAAAATCGGGCACGAGCGATTCACGTCGCCTGAAACCGGCCAGCTTCTAGAGGCTTTGAAGAAAATCGCCAAGGATTGGGATCCAGATTCGGATGACGCTCGCCTAATCCAGGTAACCGCCAAGCGCCACGAACGGGCTGTCAAAGTGCCATCCGCCATGGTGGTGGAAAAAGCGGAGATCACCTCGCTGGCCGCCCAGGCCTGGCAGGAGGCACGCTCAAAATCCGACTTCCCCATTTTCCGCCCCCACCTCGAAAAGGTTCTCGACTGGACGCAGCGTTTTGCGAAGTTGTTCGAGCCAGTAGATCATCCCTACGACGCCTTGTTGGATGAATACGAACCCGGCATGAAGACTGCCGAAGTGCAGGCGATCTTTGACAGCGTGCGCCCCAAGCAAGTCGAACTGATCAAAGCGATCGCTGCCAAACCCGCCATCGATGAAAGCATGCTGCATAAGCATTTCCCCGAAAAGGCGCAATGGGATTTCGGCGTCGAAGTGGTCACTGCTTTTGGCTTCGACTGGGAACGCGGCCGCCAGGACAAGGTCGCCCACCCCTTTATGACCAACCTGGGTTATGGGGACCAACGCATCACCACGCGCGTCTACGAAGGCTTTTACAACGCGCATATTTTCGGCACCATGCATGAAAGCGGCCACGCGCTCTATGAGCAAGGCATTCCAAAGGAGTTAGCTCGATCGCCGCTGTACAACGGCGCGTCACTGAGCGTACACGAATCCCAGTCGCGCCTGTGGGAGAACCTTGTCGGCCGTTCCAAGCCGTTCTGGTCCCATTTCTATCCCAAGCTGCAAAAGGCCTTCCCCGAGCAACTCGGCAAAGTGAAGATGGAGGGTTTTTATAGAGCCATCAATCGTGTCGCGCCCTCTTTCATCCGCGTGGAAGCCGATGAAGCCACATACAACCTGCACATCATGCTGCGCTTAGGCCTGGAGATTGATCTCCTCGACGGCAAAGTGGCGGTGAAGGATTTGCCGAGAGTGTGGAATGAGCGCTTCAATAGCTACCTCGGCATCACGCCGCCCGACGACGCCAAGGGCGTTTTACAGGATGTCCACTGGTCCTACGCGCTAATGGGTTACTTCCCCACCTATGCGCTCGGCAACCTGATTTCTGCCCAGCTATGGGAAGTCATCCAGCGCGAATTGCCGGATCTGGAGCAGCAAATCGCCAAAGGCGAGTTCGGCGCGCTGCTCGCCTGGCTGCGCGAAAAACTGCATCGCCACGGAGCCAAGTTCGAGCCCCAGGAGATCGTGCAAAAGATCACCGGCTCTAAGATCGACGGCGCGGCCTACATCCGTTATTTGCAGAAGAAATTCCGCCAAATTTACGCTTTGTAATCAAAAGGACGGTTCAGCAGGGTTTTTCCTTTCAATTCCGGTTAGGCGCGGCGTCTGCCTCGATGCATCCCTTCAGGTATCATTACTTGCGTGGCTAACATACTTTTCGTTGATGACGAGCCCTTGACGCGGACTCTGCTCACCCAGGCGGCGCAGATCTTGGGTCACAATAGCATCACCGCCTCCACGGAAGAGGAAGCCCTCAGCTTGGCCAACGATATGCGGCCCGACCTCATCGTCACTGATGTGAACCTCAACGGCAAGCGCAGCCTTGACATGATCGACCAGCTGCACAACGCCGCCGAAACCAAGAGCATCCCCATAGTGACTTTGTCGGCATTGGACCCCCAGGAAATCCAGGCCGAGGCGGCGGCGCGCGGCGCGGTCGCCAGCTTCGAAAAGCCCATTCGCCTGCAGACCCTCCTAGAGGTCATTCGTGCCTACGCCCCAGCCAACTAAATCGATCCAAATCGTAGTAATGCACGGGGACCAGACCGGCGAAGAGCTGTTGGGCCAGGCCTTGCGTCTTACCGAGAACAACTTGTTAGGGATGGACTTCGAGTTGCGCCATTTCGATTTGAGCCTAAAGAACCGCCGCGCAACGAAAAACGATGTCGTCCACCAAGCCGGCGCCGCCATGCTGAAGAGCAGGCTGGGTTTGAAAGCAGCCACGATCACACCCGAGCAGGCTGGCGACGTAGGCAGCCCCAACGCCATCATCCGCAACGACATTCACGCGCAAGTGATTTTGCGGACGGGGCGGCGCATACCCAACGTGCGTCCCGTGGGCGGGTTCCACGCGCCCATCGCGGTGGCGCGCATGGCGGTCGAAGATGCCTATGGCGCCAAAGAGTGGCGTGAATTGGCACAAGGGGACGAGGTCGCTTATCGCACCTCGCAGATTCACCGCTCTACGTGCCGCGCCGTGGCCGAGTTCGCCTTCCTTTACGCGGAGAAGACGAATGCGACCGTATTTGGCGGGCCGAAATACACTGTCAGTCCAACATACGAAGGTATGTTCAAAGAGGAACTGGACGCGGCCGCCGCCCGCCATCCACAAGTGCCCTATCGGCCGCTATTAATTGACGCCACCCTGGCTTTGTTGCTGCAATCCAGCGGCCAGGCGCTGGTAGTGCCTGCGCTGAACCGGGACGGGGACTTGCTCTCTGACCTAATCCTGCAGATGTTTGGCAGCATCGCCGGCTCCGAGAGTCTGGTGCTTGCCTTCGATGAGAGCGCTACGCAAATAAAAGCCGTGATGGCGGAAGCGCCCCATGGCACAGCGCCGGCCCTGGAAGGCAAAGATGTCGCCAATCCCATGGCTATGATTCTGGCGCTGGCCGCCCTGTTGAGCTACGTGCCAGGCCGAACAGCCGAGCAAGCCTCGCGCGCCATTTACGAGTCTACATTCGAGGCGATCAACGACGGCAAAGCCACCACAGACCTGGGCGGCGGCATGAGCACAACCGCGTTTACTGATGAAATCATTCGGCGAGCGGGAAACAAACTCGAGGTTTGGTCAGCGCTATCCTAAACATCCTACATTATTTATTGCAAGATATATGTATTTTTCAATTAATATTGAATACATAGCCGCGCTTTTTGCGCCACTTTGAGAGGGAAATCGTAAACTCAACCGATTAAGAAAGAAAAAATGGATAAGGCAGGCTGGAAGATAATCGACCGAAGGACGTTAGGCAAAAGGAATACCACCGCAATTAAGATGATCGAGCCATATGGGCGCAGGCTGTCCATCAGCGATTGACCGGAGAGCGGCAAGAAATATCGGAGCACCTTTTCTCCATCCAGGGGAAAAATTGGGAGCAGATTGAACAGCATCAATATTAGATTGAACAGGACAAAGGTGGCAAATAAATCGAAAGCGGAAGGCAGAAAACCGCTGCTTGGACCTACAGGAATTAATCCCAATCGCATGGGAATAGCTGCAACAACGGCTAACAATAAATTAGACGCCGGGCCTGCCAGGGCTACCAACATCGGCGCCGCCGGCGAGCGGCGTTCCAGCGCGTACGGATTGATTTGCACCGGCTTAGCCCAGCCAAAGCCCGCCACCAACAGAAGCAAAGACCCGATCGGATCCAGGTGCACTAACGGATTCAGCGTCAGCCGACCTTGGCTGCGTGGCGTGTCATCGCCAAAGTAATCGGCCACGAACGCGTGGGCAAATTCGTGGACCGTGAAGGCGATCACCAGCACAACGATGCGGGCAATGAGTTCTGCGGGAGTGATGTCAAGCATAAGGCGCGGGATTATAGCATTGCCGAGGTTATAATGCCGCGCGGCGCCTAATCATGCTCCCCGAATTGAAACTCGATGACATTGTGCGCCTGCGCAAGACGCATCCCTGCGGAAGCACCGACTGGAAAGTGGTGCGGCTGGGGGCAGACATCGGCCTCGTCTGCCTGGGCTGCGGACACCGCGTGCTCATGGAGCGGCGCAAATTGGTGCGCAGGATGAAAAAGTTGAATCCACCGGATGTAATCACTAAACAATAACAAAGAACGGTAATAAGGAATTGGTTATTTTGCATGTCCATCCTTTACCTAGTCGCTACGCCCATCGGCAATCTTGAAGACCTGAGCCCGCGCGCCCAGCGAATACTTCGCGAAGTCAAGTTGATCGCGGCCGAAGACACGCGGCACAGCCGCAAGCTGCTCAGTCATTTCGACATCCACACTCCACTCACCAGTTATTTTGAACACAACGAGCGTTTGAAACTAGATGAGGTGCTCGCCGCGCTGCAAGCAGGCGATGTCGCCTTGATCTCTGATGCCGGCATGCCGGGTATCAACGATCCTGGTTACGCGTTGGTGCGCGCCGCCTTGGACGCCGGCCACCAGGTCAGCCCGATCCCGGGACCCAGCGCACCCATTGCCGCACTGGCAGCCTCTGGGCTGCCCACGGACCAATTTCTCTATCTAGGCTATCCCGCCCGCAAGAGCAGCGAGCGGGAGCGAGATTTTGAAAAGCTGGCTGCCCTTACTTACACCTTGATATTTCTTGAATCCCCACACCGCCTGCTTCCCACCCTGGAAGATTTGCGCGAAAGGCTTGGCGACCGGCAAGTTGCCATCGCTGCCGAATTGACCAAAATGTACGAACGTTTCTTCCGCGGGAGTTTGAGCGAAGCCCAAGCCTTTTTTGAAAAAGAGCCTGCGCGCGGTGAATTCACCATCGTGGTTGCGGGAGCGGAACCAAAAGCCGAGCGCTGGGATCAGGAGCGCGTGTTGGCTGCGCTTCGCGACGGCCTAAACGACAAACAGTCGCCTTCTCAATTGGCACGTCATGTAGCCGCCGAAGCCGGCTGGCCGCGCAGCCAGGTGTATGATTTGCTGCAAGAATTACGGAAGGAAATCAAGTAATCATGGATTTGAACGACACCGAACGGTTCAAGCAGCTCGATCCAGAAGACATGATCGGCCACATCAACCGCCTGCCGGACCAGTTGGCAGCAGCCTGGAAGCTGGGCAACAAGTTTCCGCTCCCCCGCTGGCGTGGTATCAGGCAAGTAGTTGTGGCAGGCATGGGCGGCTCGGCCATCGGCTCCGATCTCGTGGCCGCGTACGCCGAGCACAGCCTTAAAGCGAGCTGGACCACCCACCGCGATTATGGATTGCCAGCCTGGGCGCAGGGATCCGAAACGCTGGTGATTTGTTCTTCCCATTCAGGCAACACCGAAGAAACACTCTCCGCTTTCGACGCCGCCAAGGCGGCAGGCTGCCGTATCCTGGCAGTCTGTACCGGAGGCGAATTAGAGAAGATCGCCAAGAAAGCCAAGGCTGCTCTGTGGATCTTTAAGCATAAAGGCCAACCGCGCACCGCGGTGGGGTATTCTTTTGGCTTGTTGCTTGCAGCTGCAACTCGGTTGAAGTTGATTCCCGACCCGAGCGATGAGGTCGCCGACGCGGTGGCCGCCATGAAAGACCAGCAGAAGATATTCCTACCGGAGGTACGCGACACCAGTAATCCTGCCAAGCGCATGGGCGGCCAATTCATGGGGCGTTGGATCACCATTTACGGCGCGGGGCTTATGGCGCCGGTGGCCAGACGCTGGAAAACACAGTTGAATGAAGTTGCCAAGGTGGCCGCCAGTTTCGAGAGCCTGCCCGAGGCAGATCACAACGCACTCCAGGGCGTAATGCAGCCCGAAGCGCAATTCAATGCCACCATGACGATCTTCCTGCGCGCACCCCACAACGATCCGCGCAACGAACGCCGTACTGAATTAACCCGTATGGCTATCATGTTGCAGGGCCAAAACACGGACACGATCACTGCGACCGGCGAAAGCCGCATGGCTAACATGTGGACCGCGCTGCACTACGGGGACTACGCCTCCTACTACCTGGCCATGGCCTATGGCGTGGACCCTACGCCGGTGCCTATGCTGAATGAGTTGAAAGAGAAGATGAAATTAGGCACTGAAGCTTAGGTTCTGACCGAATCGAGAAACCTGGCGGATTTCTTCCAGCCTATAATAAATTGAATCAACGATAATTGACCTTAATGAAACCGACATTATTGCGCCTGGAACCTTACCAGTTTCCTGTTATAGCTTTGGCTGTTTGCATTCTGAGTTATGGTTTGCCAGCACCTTGGTTGGGCTTTTATGGCATCGAAACTCACCCGAGGAATAACCCGCAAATGCAGCCCATGCTTTGCGATTTATGGCAAAGGATTGAAGCTACTATCCCTCACTCAGAAACCACGCATCGACATTACGGCAGGTCGAATATTTGCAGGCCTGCGAGGACAGTTAGGGCAAATCGTGTTTGAGTTGGAATACCATGCGGCCTAAAAACAGCAAAGTCTCGATCATCGTGCCTACCTATAACGAGAAAGAACATATCGCGACGCTACTCAACGAATTATTCTCCGAAATCAAGGCGCCCCTGGAAGTGATTGTCGTTGATGATCTCTCGCCAGATGGCACAGCCGAGATCGTAGCAGAACTTCAGATTCCCAATGTACGCCTAATCAGACGCAAGGCGCGCGGACTGGCAGGCGCCTTTCAGCGCGGAATCCTCGAGGCCAGCGGCGAAGTTATCGGCTGGATGGACGCGGATGCCACCATGCCTCCAGAAGTCATGAACCAGCTCATCGAACAACTCGACACATACCATATCGCGATAGGCTCGCGCTACGTGGAAGGCGGCAGTGACAACCGCCACCCGTTGCGCGTTTATGCCAGCAAGGCGATCAACTGGCTGGCTCGAACGGTGCTGGGGGGAGGTATTCGCGACTACGACAGCGGTTTTATCGCCATCCGCCGCGAAGTCTTCGATTATGTGTCCGTCGTGCCCTTTGGGTACGGGGAATATTTCATCGAGTTTATCTACGACGCTTATCGTGCCGGCCTGAAAATAAAGGAGGTGGGCTACGCCTTCCGCGACCGGAGCGTGGGGATTTCCAAATCCGCCCCTTCCTTAATTCGCTTCCTGATCACCGGCTTTCGTTATGTCCTGCGTATCTTCAGTTTGCGTGTGCGCTTTTTCACGGGCCGCGATTGAAGAGGCTCTGTTAACGTTGCCTTAGGATGCAAAACAAAGAATACGAACGCCTTTACGCTGCAGAAGGAAAGCTGTGGTGGTTCCGGGCGATGCACAATTTCCTTTTACGTATATTGCCGGCTCACCTCAAACATCGTAACTTGCTGGCTTTAGATCTGGGTTGCGGCACCGGTCTGCTCACACAGCGGCTAGCCGCCCAAGGGTTTCGTGTGATCGGCCTAGACGTTTCGTCCACGGCCCTGAGCTTCGCCGCACGCCGCGTCGCTCTGAGTCTCGTGAGGGCGGACGCCAATAGATTGCCGTTCGCCCATGATTTCGATCTGATCGTTTCCGTAGATGTCCTGGAGGTCGGCTCCGTCAACCCTGAGGAGATGATTCGAGGCGCATTGCGCTCGCTGAAACCTGGTGGTTATGGACTGTTTGCGATGGCCGCGCACCAACGTCTGCTGAGCGAACACGATCGTGCAGTTGGGTCGGTGCGGCGATTCAGTCTGGCGCAATTGAAGAATTTGCTTTCCATGCCTGGAGTCAGTATTTTACGCGCTACGTACTTGTTCTTCTTCCTTTTCCCAATCCTGGCGGCACGCAAGCTCCTAAATCCGAAGCGCGAGAATACGCAGCATTCAGCTAGCCGCTCCGATGTAAATCTGCTTCCTGCTGTGATCAATGAGCCATTGTTTTGGTTGTGTGTGCTGGAAGCGCAGTTGCTATCTGTGTTCAACCTGCCTATGGGTTCTTCTGCCCTGGTATTGTTGAGGAAAAATGGCTGAACAATCCTGGCTGGATCGCTTGGAGACCACGCAGGCTTACCAGCGCTTGCGGTACTCAATGAATCGCCAGCTAGTTAGTTTTTTCAAAAAGAGAGTGCTGACCGGAAAAAGTTCTTTTCGTGTGGCAGAAGTAGCCTGCGGAAGTGGATATGCCTCACATCTACTTGCGCAGGAATCCAGTGTGAGCATGAGCCTTGCATCCGATGTTAGCCTCCAGGACCACCGGCAGGCCAAAATTGAAGGTTACGCGGCTGCTTTCATACTCATGGACCTTTTCAAGCCCAGCCTAATTCCCGCCTCGATGGACCTGGTTTGGAACAGTTCCTCCATCGAGGAGATCGAGAGGCCTGATGATGCGATTGTCGCCATGGCCTGGTTAGCCAAACCCGGAGGATTGGTTTTTGTGGGCGTACCGTATAAATACGGACCAGCAGGGCTTTTGCATTTGTTTTCCGGACATCGGGAAAAGACATGGCTCGGTCGCACTTATGACCGTAAAGGTTTGCAAACTTTGATGAAAGCGGCAAATTTAAAAATTGAAGATCAGATATTTTATTTTGGCGGTGTTTTTATTGGCATTCTGGGGCGTAAACCCACGGATTTGGGCATGCCCCATTGCTAGAATATAGTCGATGCAGAAGCCAATGCTGCTTGCCCTCGGCGCGGTAATCGTGCAAGCCTGCCTCTCGCCGGCGGAGTCCAATTCCTTCATCGATTCCCCTGATGCACAGATTTCATCGACAACTGCACCCTCTTCCGACGAAACACGCCGCGCCCAGTACGAAATCTCAAAATGGGATCTCTGGTCCAGTGATGGGACGCTTTTGCGCGGCGCCAACATCTCCCAAGTCATTGTGATCCCCGAATTGGACGGCCCCACCTTCAAGGGTTCCGGGCCGGTTGGCCCTCCTTACACGCAGGAAGATTTCGATCGCATGGCGGCGCTGGGCGCCAATTATGTGAGCATCTCGGGTCCCGGCATATACAGCATCGAGCCGCCCTACGAATTGCTGCCAGAAGTCGTCGCCCACTACGACCGCTTACTGGAAATGATTGCCCGCGCTGATATGTTCGCTACCATTGGTTTCCGCACCGGGCCCGGCCGCGCCGACTGGAGTATCTGCTGCGCCGACGAAGATTGGGCGCAGCCCTATTTGGTCGACAGCGTTTGGCAGAACCGGGATGAGCAGACTGCCTGGATCGAGATGTGGCGCGCCGCGGCCGAGCATTTCCGTGACCATCCAAATGTGGTGGCTTACAAACTGATGGTCGAGCCGAACGCGGCGGCATTCCATTTCGAGATTTACGATCCCGAAGAATTCTTCGCCAATTATGCCGGCTCCACCTACGACTGGAACAGCTTCTTTCCCGACATTATCGCCGCCATCCGTGAGGTCGACGTCAACATGCCGATCCTCGTTAGCGCCGACGACTACAGCAGCGTAGATTGGCTTCCCTACATGAAGGTGGTTGACGACGATCGCACTGCCTACTTCGTTGATCAGTATGAACCGCATCCTTATACTCATCAAGATGTGGGCGCGAGGTTGACCTACCCGGGCCATTTCGACACCGACTTCGACGGACAAGCCGAAGATTTCGACCTTGGCTGGCTGCGGCGCCATATGAGCATCGTAGCCACGTTCGAAACCGATGCCGGCGCCCAGGCCACCGTGGAGGAATACGGTGTGAAGCGCTGGGCACCCGGAGGTGCAAGCTATCTCAATAACGTGATGAGCTTGTTCGAAGACCTAAACCTGAACTACGCAATTTGGGTTTGGGAAACTGAATGGAAGGAATACACTGACGAAGTCAGTGACTTCAATTGGCGCTTCGGCCCTGACCCATCTAGCCTGACAGATGTGCCCAACGAATTGCAAGACGTGCTCACCAGCTATTGGGAGTTAAACCGGTTGCGTCCGTCTAACGTCCATTGGATCGAGTAATAAACCGAACCCGCTCATCGCAGGCTCGTTTTCGGCTGGGCAGCCCGACACTCACAAAACGTATTTTGTCCTCTAAGGTTCCTCTGGTATCACGATCCACATAATCAGATAGGCGATCACACCGGCGCCGCCAAGCAAAATACTCAGCGCAAAAGCCAAGCGAATAATCGTAGGATCGGTATCCAGATATTCAGCCAAGCCGCCGCAAACGCCGCCGATCATACGATCGCGGCGCGAACGATAAAGGCGTTTGATTTTTTCAGGGGTCACGTTTTCTCCTTCTGGTAACGGTTCTACGAAGATATACGATAAAGCCCAAGATTTGTTGCGGTGTAGCTTCCGGCGATTTAGTGTTAATCCCCCACCCACTCTACAATCGTCGCCTCTCCCTGCCCCACACCGACACACAGTGTCGCCAGCCCGTAGAAAGGCCGCGGCTGGCTGGGCGCCCGCCGGCGCATCTCGTGCAGCAGCGTCACAAGGATGCGCGCACCCGAGCAGCCCAGCGGGTGCCCAAGCGCGACGGCGCCGCCGTTCACATTAGTGATCTCCTCACGCAATCCCAGTTCGTTCATCACGCGCAACGACTGCACCGCAAATGCCTCGTTGAGCTCAATCAGCCCAATGTCATCGATCTTCAGGTTGGCCCGCTGCAGCGCTTTGCGCACCGCGGGCACCGGGCCAATGCCCATAGTGCGCGGCGGCACTCCGGCGGCCGCGGAGGAAATAACTCGCGCCAATGGCTTGAGACCCAAAGCTTTAGCCTTTTCCGCGCTGGTCAGCAATAATGCCGCCGCGCCATCATTGAGTCCTGACGAATTGCCTGCCGTTACCGTGCCATCCTTGCGAAAAGCGGGTTTCAATTTGGCAAGGTTCTGCAAGCTGGTGTCGCGGCGGGGACGTTCATCTTTAGCGACCACGGCCGGTTCCCCTTTGCGCTGGGGAACCGGGACGGGAACGATCTCCTCGGCGAAGCGGCCACTATCCATGGCTGCAAGCGCGCGCTGATGGCTCTGCAGAGCGAAACGATCCTGCTCCTGGCGCGAAATGGGCTGCTCGTCGTATAAATTTTCGGCAGTCTCACCCATCGAGTCGTTGCCATATTTTTCCTTCAATGCCGGATTGGGATAACGCCAACCCAGAGTCGTGTCCCACATCGTTATATTGCCATATTCAAAGGCCCGGGCTGCCTTAGCTACCGAATAGGGCGCACGGCTCATACTCTCCACACCCGCCGCGATGTAAACGTCGCCCTCGCCGGCCTTAATGGCGCGGGCTGCAATATTCACTGCGTTCAGTCCGGAAGCGCACAGTCGGTTCACCGTCACCGCGGCTACTTCCACGGGGAAACCGGCCAATAAAACAGCCATGCGCGCCACGTTGCGGTTGTCTTCGCCCGCCTGGTTGGCGCAGCCCAGATAGACTTCTTCGACTTCAACGGGATCGATTCCCGTGCGTTGAACTATTGCCTTCAGCACCAATGCAGCCATGTCGTCTGGCCGTACGGATGCTAAGGCCCCACCCAGCGCGCCGATGGGCGTTCGTACTCCGTCGATGATCATTGCTTCAGGCATCTATCTCCTGATTCACAAATCCACAATAGGCGAGCTTTAAATTCTAACAGAGCACCAAAGGTCTTCATCAACTATACTTCTCGCCCTATGCCTTTCCCGTTCGCCGGAGAACTGACCGCGCTCGCCACCTCGGTTTTCTTCTCTATTGCGCCCACATTCTTCGCGCTTGGTTCTCGGCTGGTAGGCTCTGCCGTGGTCAATCTCAGCCGCTTGCTGCTGGCCACACTAATCCTCATGGCGGCGCATTTCTTCGTTTTCGGGGGCATTTTGCCATGGTTGGCTACTCCGGATCAATGGTTTTGGTTTAGCCTTTCCGGCATCATCGGCCTCACATTAGGGGACGCGGCCCTATTCCAGGCCTTCGTTCAAATCGGGCCGCGGCTCACCATGTTGTTATTTAGCCTGTCGCCGATCCTGACCGCGTTGGCTGGCTGGGTCTGGTTTAACGAAACGCTGACCGCGGCGCAAATCCTTGGAATCAGTATCACTCTTGCCGGCGTGCTCTGGGTCGTCGCCGAAGAACAGAACGGCGGTAAAACGATCGATCGCCGCTACTATGTGATCGGCCTGTTCTTCGCCTTATTGGGCGCGATGGGACAAGCTGGTGGTCTGGTGACCGCGAAGCTCGGTTTGGCTGAGGATTTTCCTGTGCTTTCCGGACAAGTCATTCGCTTGGGAGTTGGTACCCTTGTGATGTGGCTGTTTACCCTGGTGCGAGGGAAGGGACGGGAAATGGTTGCCAAACTGCGTGAACAACCCCTTGCCGCCCGCTACATTCTCGTGGGCACTATTGCAGGCCCCGTGTTCGGAATAGGGTTCTCACTTGCCGCAGTGAAGTACACCGCAGATATCGGCGTGGCAAGCACTTTGCAATCGCTGCCGCCAATCTTTCTCCTGCCAATCGGGTATTTCTTCTTTAAAGAAAAAGTGACTCCCCGCGCGATCCTGGGAACACTGGTTGCGCTTGCGGGAGTGGCTATCCTGTTTCTAGTTTGAAGCCTGCGGAAAAACAAAAACCGGACTGGGCGTCAGCGTAATAGTGATCAGGCCATCGCTGGTCTGGATCGTTTGGGATTCCGGCCCAGAAGAATGGCTAGCGAGACTATCGACGCGCACCGAAAGAGTTCCCACCTCCCATTGCGCGCTCGCCTGAGGTATTAATTCACCTGGCAGAACCAGGGTACCTGGGTCATACCAGGCAATCCAAAAGCGCTGACCGGATTTCTCGACTTCGTAAACCCGGATGCCATCCTCGTTGCCAATGGCGATCCGCGTGAAATGGTCATACTCATCCAGATTTTCGATCAATTGCTGTAGCGCGTAATAAACAGGCCGGTATTCCTTGCGATCGAAATCCACCAACCCCGCCCAGGCTGCCGTACCTGCGCCCGCCTGCGCGATGCCCAGCTTCAGCAATAATAAGTCCTCGGTAAAAGCGGTGTCGATCAACATAATGCGCTGGTCTGCGGCTACCGTGACGCGCTTCACTGTGTCTTGCGCGATGAATTCCTGCGTCCAGCGCAACGTATCTACATCAGCGTTCACCAGCTTGGTGAAGTAGTCGGCCAGGCGGCAGCGATCTGCCTCGGTGGCAGGCGGAACCAGACGCCCCATCTGGTTGGCAGGCTTGCCGCAGGCGGTGGCGGCGCCCCAGGCGATGAACGGCGTCGAACCTGTATCGCTGATCACGATCGGTTTGTCGTAACCGCGCTCACCGGTTTCGTTCTTCAGCCAGGCCACAATAGTTTCGATCTCATAAGGATGGCCCAAAGAATGGATGTTAAGTACATCGAATAAATCCGGCCGATCTAGAATCGCCCGCATGTCCGCCAGCGAATGTGTCTTGTCTTGCAGCTGCGTGAACGCAGCCTCGTATTCCCCGGGTTCGAGCGGTTCGAAAAGTGCTGGCGTAGTGAGGAAAGCCACATGGGCGATGATCACATCGGGGTAAGCTGCATGCGCCGCCGCATAGGAAATTTCGAGAATGTCTAAATATTCTTCGACAGGTTCAGGTTCGTAGCTGGAAAATTCCACGCCGATTTCATAGTAACGAACCGGGCCGCGCAATCCCGGCATATCCTCTACGCCATCGGCGTCGTAGCGTTCAACCACTGCCCTAACCCAGCCTTCGTATTCTCCCAGGTATTCTTCTTTGATCCCACCCTTGAGTGGAAAGAGAAAGCCCTGAACCCGGATATCTTTCGATGCCCAATTGTTCAACGAACGCAACGCGAGCACGGGCGTCTCCACCCCGACGGCCTGGAACTCTTTGATAAAGGTATCCAGTTTTGTGAAATCGATTGCTGCTTCCGGCGAGGATTGCATCTGGCCCCAGGCGAAATTCTCCGGCAGCGGTTTGGCCGCACTCAGCCCCAGCGGCGCCAGCATGGTCGCCAGCGGCCGCACGCGGAACGGGATTTCGATGATCACATATTCTGTGCCGATGAGGATCGGTTCAACGACTGCGCTCTCGGGTTCCAGTGAATCGACATTCGGGATGGCCGTCGGGCCCGCGTCCAGCATATTAAGGGGTCCGGGAGATGCCGCCAGGGTTGCCTGGCCGCAGGCTAAACCTATAAATATAAGAAAAATAGAGAGTTTGGGAAAAATTCTATAATTACTGAGGAGACGCGCGGTTCTCATTTTAGCGAATTGTATATCATCCACCTCGTGATGGTTATCTGAATTCCGCCTTAAATATAAAAAGCGGGCCATGAGCCCGCTTTTTAGTTCAAACAACTTCATTTTTCGACAAAGCTTGCCGCACTGGTATCGAAATCCAGCATGCGGGCATCGTATTCCTCGATGGCTGTTGAATAAGTCAACACCCAAACAGTGTCTCCCTCCTTGGCAAGATACTGCACTGCCCGTGAAGTGCCCGGCATAGCCAATAATATGCTCAGGTCATATTCAGAAACCAGACGATAGGCTCCAAAACCTGGAATGGAAAATTCGCTCGACTCAAGCAGAGTGATCCCATCCATATTGTTGAGCTGAGAAATCGAGATGTCTACATAATCCTCAATTGTCCAATTGGACAGGATACTGTTCTGTTCCTTGACCACATTGACGTTGGAATAGAAATTGTTTGGATTATTGACAGTGGTGTCCAGCGCGTAAAACAAGATGAGCCCAATGTTTGCCTCAATCGATGCGGCCATCTGTTCTTGCCCTTGTTGGCGGAATATCTCAGCCACTTGCACCAGATCGGCAGGATCGCCTCCGCCGACGAAACTGGCTGGCAGCCAGATTTCGAAACCTTGCCCAAGGAAACATTCCCAATCTTCACGCGGACTCCCGCCAACACACTCACCCGTTGGTGCGGGAGGAGTCTCTGTGTTCGTCGGCTGCGGCGTCTGCGTCGGTTGCGGTGTTGCCGTAGCCGGCGGAAAGGTAGCCGTGACCACAATGATGCGCGCTGTCGGCGTCGGCTCCGGCGCCTGGGCACAGGCGGTCAGAACCAATATCCCAATGCTAAGAGCGGCTAAATAGCCCATCATTCTCACGTGCGTCTCCTCTTCTACCCGGCGAAGAGGTAGCACAGAACAGGTCCCTTTGGCGGAAACATTTTCGCGCTGAGCCGATTTTCCCCCAAGGGACAGATGTCACTAGTCGAAATCGGCCTCAGGAATGATAACAAAAAGGCGGGCCTTGCCCGCCTTTTCCTCACTCCAAAACTGGACTACTTGACAGCAAAGCTTTTGGCGCTGGTTTCGAAATCCGCGTGGCGGGCCTCGTACTCATTGATATCTGTGGTGTAGGTAATCACCCACACGGTGTCACCGGACTTGAGCAAGTACTGGTCTGCTTTGGAGATGCCCTCTGCGCCCAGCAACTGAGCCAGGTCGAACTCCTCAACCAACAGATGAGCCTCGAAACCGGGAATGCTGACTTCGCTCTGGTCAACGATTGTGATCCCTGAGACTGCCTGCAGTTGGGCGATGGAAGCGTCTACATAATCCTGGATGGTGTAATCAACCAGTGCGGGGTTTTGCTCGCGGATCACGTTGACGTTGGTGTAGGTATTGTTGGCGTTATTGATTTTAGTATCTGCCGCATACAGTAATATGAATCCCGCATTGGCCTCAACAGATTGAGCCAACGATTCCTGTCCTGCATCCCGAAACATTTGAGCCACTTCAGCAAAGTCCTGCTCGTCGCCGCCGCCTTGAAATGTTGACGGCAAAGACAGCGAAAATCCGTCACCCTCAAACGTTGACCATCCACTGGGCGCCGCCCCACCGCCACCTGAACAAGCGGCCAGGAACAAACCAAAAGCGAGGAACAACTGTATTTGCGTCAGAAACTTGTGCGAACCCTTCATGCTTTTTTCACCATTTCCTTTTCATTAGGCCTTACGAGGATAATCATATTATCTCGCGGTGCTTTATCATCAGTCAATAGGAGATAGGTCGACCTTGCTCTTATAATGTCTAAGAATATGGCAATCCCGTCTCATCCCCTCACTGGGGTTTACGCCGCGGCAGTCACGCCGCTCGACTCTCGGGGCCAACCCGACTTGACGGCCCTGCCCGCACTCCTCAGTTTTCTGAAGGAGCGCGAGTGCCATGGCGCCTTGCTTCTTGGCACTACCGGCGAAGGGCCTTCCTTCGCCCCGGAGGAGCGCGCCGCCATCTGGCAAGCGGCCGCGGACTGGCGCTCAAAAGAGCGTCCTGGCTTCCGCTTGCTCGCCGGCACCGGCACTCCCAGTCTCAGCGAAACAATTTCCCTTACCAGGATCGCATTCGAGTTGAGATACGAAGCCGTTTGCGTTCTGCCGCCATTCTTCTTTCGCAAAGCAAGCGAAGATGGGCTCTTCGATTGGTTCGCGCAAGTCATAGAGCAGTCTGTCCCCGAAGGTCGCTGGTTGCTTGGCTACCACATTCCCGCGGTGAGCGGAGTAGCCCTGTCCCTCAGCCTGCTTCTGCGTCTCAATGCCGCCTTCCCCACCCGCTTTGGTGGCCTGAAGGATTCCAGCGGCAGTTTGGATTCGGCGCAAACCTACGCCGCCGGGCTTCCGGGCAAAGCGGTACTGGTTGGCAACGACAAGCTGCTAGGCCCCGGCCTGGCTGCGGGCGTCGCGGGCTGCATCACCGCCGGCGCCAATCTCTGGTCCCCGCTGCTGCGCGCTATTTATGATGCCTACAAAAGGACCGAGGATATTGCCCAACTTCAGGGTGACGTCGATTTATTGCGCGACAAGATGGAAGCTGCTCCTCCAGCGCCCGCATACGTAAAATCCCTGCTTCACGCGCAACACAACCTACCATTCTGGCCGGTGCGTGCCCCGCTTCAAGATTTCACGACAGAGCAAACCCAGTCGGCTCTGAACGCCTTAGCGAATTTGAAAGCCGCAGCAGTCTAAACATGACAACAGATGAAAATGCAATCCGCCAGCTCTATCAATCCCTCCTTGCTGCGTGGAATCGGCAGGATGCCGCGGCCATGGCGGCCTGCTATCTGGAAGACGGGAGCCAAGTAGGCTTCGATGGCAGCCAAATCAACGGGCGAGGCGAAATTGAACGAGCCATGGCTTCGATCTTCGCCGATCACCAGACGGCGGCCTACATTAGTATCGTTCGGGAAACCCGCTTCCTCACCAATGATGTGGCTTTACTTCGCGCCGTGGTTGGCATGGTCCCTCCCAGCGGCGCCGATATTAATCCCGCGACGAACGCGGTGCAAAGTCTTGTCGCCGTGCGCAAATCAGGTGCATGGCGGATCGCGCATTTCCACAACACGCCTGCTGCCTGGCATGGCCGTCCGCAGGATGTGGAAGCGCTTACCGAAGAATTACGCAAGGCCCTCCGCGAAAACATGTGAAGAATCTCAACGCGGACATCGTCATTTGCGGCGCAGGCATCCTGGGGATCAGCGCCGCGTATCAGCTCGCCGTAGTTCGCAGACAGCCCAATATCCTCCTCGTCGACGAGCGTTCCCCTCTCACTCTCACCTCTGACAAATCTACTGAAGCTTATCGCAACTGGTGGCCTGGCCCCGGCGATGCCATGGTGCGCCTGATGAATCGCAGCATCGCCTTGATGGAAGGAATGGCGCGCCAATGCAACAACCTATTCAACCTCAATCGCCGCGGTTACCTGTACGTCACCACTGACGCGTCCTCGCTGCCCGCTATGCGCGCCTCTGCCGAAGAAGCCTCAGCGCTCGGCGCCGGCGAATTGCGCGAACACGGCAGCACCGGCGGCAGCTACCTGCCGCATCGCTCCGATGGCTTCGATGGCCCCGATGGAGCTGACCTGCTCACCGATCCCGAACTGATCCGAAAACATTTTCCCTATCTATCTCAAGACGTCGTAGCCGCTCTCCATGTGCGCCGCGCTGGATGGCTTAGCGGGCAAACCTACGGAATGTGGATGTTGGAGCAGGCTAAGGCTGCGGGCGTTCAATTGCGCCATGGTCGCATTGCCGCAGTGGATACAACGGGCGGCAAGGTCAGCGGGATCAATTTGGCAGAAGGAACCCACATCAAGACCTCCATATTCGTCAACGCGGCCGGCCCCTATTTAGCCACAGTGGGTCGCTTGCTCGGTGTCGAGATCCCTGTCACAAATGAATTGCATCTCAAGGCAGGCTTCAACGACCATCTCGCTGCGTTAGGCCGCGACGCACCATTGGTGGTCTGCGCCGACCCGCAAAGACTGAACTGGAGTGAGGATGAACGCGCTCTGCTGGCGGAAGTCCCCGAATCGGCCTGGCTCTTGGAAACGCTACCCTCCGGCGCGCACACTCGTCCCGAAGGCGATGCCGCGTCTCAAAGCATTCTGGCCTTGTGGGATATACACAACAAGCCCGTCTTGCCCACCTTCCCTATTAGCGAAGATCCTTTGTATGCCGAACTTGCTGTGCGCGGCTTGTCGCGCATCCTGCCCGGTTTCCGCGCGTATGTCGAGCGGATGCCGCGCCCACAGATCGATGGCGGCTACTACACCAAGACTCGCGAGAACCGCCCGCTGGCCACTCCGCTTCCTGTGGAAGGAGCCTTCGCCATCGGCGCGGCATCGGGCTACGGAGTAATGGCGTCCGCCGGACTCGGCGAACTGTTGGCTGCGCATGTGGTGGGCGCCGATCTGCCCGGTTACGCCCCTTTATTCGACTTGGCGCGTTACGAAGACCCCGTTTATCAGACTTTGCTAAAAAGCTGGGGAGATAGCTGGCAGCTGTAAACACCTATGTTAATGTTTGAGGTTTAAGGTTTTAAGCGAGCGCGCTTAGCGCCGCTAAAGCGGCGCCGCCCAGATCTGTCCTGAGAGAAACGAATGGAAGGAGTCTCAATAGCCATACTTTAACAATCAACATCCGCGAGCGAACAATTGCATTTCGAACAACCTAATTGGCATTCGGATCGTTCTGGTGGATGCCGAAGAGGTTGCCTTCGGTATCTTCGCAGTAAGCCTGCCAGCCCACCCCGGGAATGGGATGCAATGCATTCACCACCTTGCCCCCATTCTTTTCGATTGCGGCCACGGCCTCTTTGGCATCATCGACCTCAATGGTGTTTGTGGTGCCTTCATCCGGCTTGGTGCGGCGGCCAAAGCCTCCATTGATTCCGGGAGTTCCGTCCTCACCAGTGATCACCAGCCAGTATTCCGTTGGCCCCTCCCATTTCTGCACCTTCCATCCAAAGGTGTCGGCATAGAACTTGGCCATGCGATCCGGGTCATCGCCGACCATTTCGAAATGCACTACGCGGGACATATTTCCTCCGTCAATGATGATCAAGGAATTCGTTCATGAATTCTAACAGGCTGTCGTTTGGCGAAATCTAGCCACTACCGAGCTCCTTTTTGCGTTGTGAACTCACGTAAATCTTCATCACCAGATCAACCAACCCGGGGAAGTAACGATTGAAGAATGCAGGCACGTCGTAGAGCCTGCCTATCATCAATTCCGGGCGTGGGCGCAAGATCAGTTGATGGATTTTCCTGGCAACGTACTTCTTGCTTACGTGGCCGATGCCCGGCGACTTGAATTTCACTCCGCCGCGTTGGCTGGCTTTCTTGTTGTATTCCGTGTCCCTGACCCCGCTGGGATGAACGCGGGAAACGCGAATACCCCAGGGAAGCAATTCGCGCCGCAAGGCATCGGATAAGCCTTCGAGCGCGTATTTGGTACTGGCGTACACCGTCATTGGGGGTACGGCGATCCGGCTGGCATAAGAGACCATGTTGATGATATGTCCGCTGCGCTGTTCCATCATGATGGGCAGGGCTTCGTGAATTAGTTGAATAGCCCCGAACACATTCACCTCGAACTGCTCTTTAATGTGGCTTAGTTTCAGTTCCTCGAACCAGCCATAACTGCCCCAGCCTGCGTTGTTGAATAACACGTCGATACGCCCGTATTCATTCATTGTGCGTTCGATGAGCCGTTTCGCTTGCCAGGGTTTGGATATATCGGTTTCAACCACCAGGGCGCCTGCAGCTTGATCGGATATCCGGCGTACGACTTTTTCCAAACGGGTCTTACGCCGGGCAGCCAGAACCAGACTAGACCCGGCTGCACCCAGTTCATAAGCTGCTGCCTCACCTATCCCAGAAGTTGCTCCCGTGATGATGATTACTTTGCCTTGTAAATCTCCTTTGTCCATCCACTGCAATTAACGTAGGCGCTACTCGATTGATTACCTTGGCATTAGTACCTTTTCTCACATATAGATTAGAGCACCAAAAAAAGACCGCAACCCCTATATGAGCGCAGGGTTAACAGTAATGAGCGGCGATTGCCGCATCTCAATCATCTTTTTTCATAAGGAGAGAACAGATGGATACAAGCAGTCTTGGTAAGTGGGCCTGGATTATCGGGCTCGTCGTTTTGGTAGTTTGGACCGGTTTGGCCGCAGTTATCACCATGCCGGACGTCCCCTACCTGGCAGACGTGGCTCTGCTCCTGGCCTTCTTGGGTGGTATCTTCTTCCTCGCTGGAATGAAGAACCGCACCGACTTCCTCATTGCCGCCCTCGCCTTGGCCGCTTTCTCTGCCGGCGCTGGTGGGCTGTTCGTTGCCCAACTGGGTGGCTTGGTTGCCGGTCTGCTCGCGGGCGCCGCTGCTGCGGCCGCCGCTGGCGCTGCTGGCATTCTGCTCGTAATTGTTTACGAGTGGATCATGTCCTTCAGCAGCAAGTAATCTCCGCGTTTTTGTCCACAAAAGAGCGGGACGCCTGTCCCGCTCTTTTGGTTTAAGGCGATCCCTAGTAACATGCGGCAACTTTCCCCGTTTGCCCTCGCAGGAGCTGATAGGAGGTTCCAAATGCTAGGATACGCACTTTGTTTTTTGGGTATTGCCTTGGTTGCCGGCCTTTTCGGTTTTCGCGGTGTGGCCGGAACCGCCACAAGCATCGCCAAGGTTCTGTTTGGTATTTTCCTGGTCCTTTTTGTTTTATCCCTCCTGTTTGGAAATAATGCCTTTTGACCATTCAATGCATGAAAAAGAGCGAGACGGTGTCTCGCTCTTTTTTCTTCCCATTCAACTCTAGCTAAAAAAGGTTTTTGTAGTCGTTGGGGTTTTCGGCCTGCCGCCCTTGCGTTCCGTCAGGCGCCGCTGCTGTTTGCGGATCGCCTTTTGCTTGGCGATCCGGCGTTCTTCGCTGGTCGAGATGAACCAGCGTTTGCGCCGTACGGTGCTAAGCACCTTGCTGCGCGCTACCTTCTTGCGGAAGCGCTTCAGCAGCGAGCCCTGGGATTCCCCGGGCCTTAGTACAACCTTAGGCAAAACCACACCACCTTTCCATTTTAGACTAGTCTTTTTGACCACGATTCCGGCCTTAGACAAAACTGCTTCCTGGTCACCCAGGAAGCTTGATTGAATAAGTGCAAACGGATTCGCGCAGATTATAACACAGCGGATTCCGGGCATTAATCACGGGTAACGCTTAACTTGCCAAAGCTCGTTAGCTACAATGATTGGAGGTGCACATGGATAACCGCGAACTCTATAAGGAAAAGGCCCAGGCCAAGCTGGACGAACTGAATGCACGCATAGACCTATTGAAATCACAAATGAAAGGCCAGGCCGCCGACGCCAAATTGGCCCTGAGTGGGCGCGTCGAGGTTTTGGAAAACAAGCGGGAAGATCTGCAATCCCGCATGCGGAAATTGCGGGAAGGCGCCGATGAAGCCTGGGATGAGATCCGCGTTGGGCTTGACCGTGCCATGGAGGATGTGGCACACGCATTGGATCGCGCCGGGGAAACGTTGGAAAAATCTCGGTAAGGTCCGATAATCTTCAATACAAGAGGCGGCTAGGCCGCCTCTTGTGATTCCTGTTCTCGCTGCGCTTATAATCGCCCTCATGACCAACAAAGAGCTCGCCGATACCTTCGCCCTGATCGCCGACTTGCTCGAAATCAAAGGCGAGGTCATCTATAAGACCCTTGCCTATCGCAAAGCGGCCGAAAGCCTGGCCGGGCTTGGGCGCGATGTCAAGGACATCTGGAGAGAAGGCGGGCAAAAGGCGTTATTGGAAATTCCCGGCGTCGGCAAGGCCATAGCAGAAAAGATCGACGAGCTGCTCAAAACCGGTAACTTGGAATACTTGGAGAGGGTCAAAAAAGAAGTGCCGCCCGAACTGGCCACCCTGCTACAAATCCCAGACCTGGGTCCTAAGAAAGTCGGCATGTTCTACAAGAAACTGGGCATCCGGACCATTGACCAATTAAAAGAAGCGGCCCAGCAGCAGAGGCTGCGCGAGCTGCCGGGCATGGGTGAAAAATCAGAAGCGAAGATATTAGCCGGGATCGAGTCGCTGGGCCGCCGCAGCGGGCGGCTGCCGCTGGGCAATGTATTGCCGTTCGCTGAAGAATTGCTGATCAGCGTGCGCAAGATGCCGGGTGTAAAAGCCGCCGAGTTAGCAGGCAGCCTGCGGCGAATGCGCCACACTGTGGGAGACATCGACTTATTAGTGGCTGCCGGAAAGCCGGGAGAGGTCATCGCTGCCTTCGCGGCTGCTCCCAACGTGGTGCGCGTTACTGGCCAGGGAACTGTCAAAGCCGGAGTGGAATTCCAAAACGGCATGCACGCTCAAATCTGGGTACATCCGCCGGAACGTTTCGGCACTGCATTGCAATATGCCACGGGGTCCAAAGACCACAACGTGCGCCTGCGCGAAATGGCGTTGGACAAAGGCCTCTCGCTTTCCGATCAAGCCTTCCTGCGTGAAGACCAGACTGAAATCCTCTGCGCCACGGAGGAAGAGGTCTACCAAAAACTGGGCATGCCTTGGATTCCCCCCGAACTGCGCGAAGATCACGGTGAAATCCAAGCAGCGCTCACAGGCAAGCTTCCTAAGCTCATTGAAATGAAAAATATTCGCGCCGAACTGCATTGCCACACTACCTGGAGCGACGGGCAAACCGGCATCCGCGAGATCGCTGCAGCGGCCAGGAGGCGCGGTTACAAGACATTGGCTATTACCGACCACTCGCCCAGCATCGGGTTGGTCAATGGCCTCTCCATCCAGCGCTTGGGCGAGCAAAGGAAAGAAATCGAGAAGTTGCGCAAGAAGATGGGGGACACCCTGCTTATTTTGCATGGCGCCGAAGTCGAGATCAAAGCCGATGGCAAGTTGGATTATCCCGACGACATCCTTGAATGGCTCGATATCGTGGTGGCTTCATTGCACGTCAGCATCCGCCAGCCGCGCGCTCAAGTCACCGAGCGCGTGCTGGCTGCCTTGCACAATCCCCATGTGGACATCATCGGGCACCCGAGCAACCGCATGCTGCCAGACCGCGAAGGCGCCGACCTCGATTGGGAGGCCGTGCTCCAGGCCGCCGCGGAAACAGGCACCGCGCTGGAGATCAACGCCAACCCGCGCCGCCTGGACTTGGACGATGTGCAGGCCCGCCGAGCCATAGATATGGGCATCAAGTTGGCCATCAACACTGATGCCCATCACCCTGACCATTTGGATTTCATGCCCTTCGGCGTTGCCACTGCGCGCCGCGGTTGGGTAACCGCCCCTGACGTAATCAACTCCTGGACACCGAAGCAGATCAGGGCTTGGTTAAAAGGCTGAGAGAGTGAAATAGGGGGATCGATCAAAGGTACATTGTGAAATAGCTAACTAAGAGCCTAATCATAGGTGGCATGACCCAACAGATTAGGGGCATATAGCCCTAAGAGTTAACCTTATGCCCCCCTACACTTGATGCCAAACCGCCCATAAAAAGGAGTAAGCATGAACAAGTGGATGTTTGCTGGCGTTTTTCTAATCTTTTTAGCAGCTTGCCAGCCCTCCGCGCCTGCCGCCACTTACACTCCTGCTCCATCTCCCACACCGACGCTCCCACCCACCGGTATCTCCGGATCCATTGCGTACACCGGAAGTTCCAACGGTAGCCTCCTGATTTTTGCCCTGGACCACGCACCCGCTCAGAATGAGAACCCGGCTCCGGTAGCCATCGAAACATATGACGCAAATGGTGGAAACTTCTTATGGGAGTTGCCTGCCGGAACTTATTTCATCACCGCGTTCTTGACTATCGACCGCGAGCCTCAAGGACCACCGCTGCCCAATGAACCGCTGGTGTTTTGCGACCCGGTTTCGGTGAATCCAAACCAAACCGCTCAGATCAGCATCACACTCACCGACAAGGATGCGGGTGGGTCAAACGCATCCTGTTTGATTGGAAACTAAAAACGCCTATTTGAAAGGAGAAAAATGAAAGTCACTCTCGACCGAAGGTACTGTACTCGCTGGCAAGCTTCATGCGAATCCTGCTTCGCCCATCGGCTCGAACAGGAGAACTTCGATGCCGCCGATTGCGGGTTGCGTGTGTTGGAAGATGGCCGCGAGGCCATCGAATTCGCCATCACCGACCGTGACGGCAGCTTCAAGACGCTGACCGTTACACCGAAGAACCGAGCCGACGCCATCGATTCCTGGTTGCTGCTATGGCAGCAACAATCCGGCGCAGCTTAAAAGTTGCTGCGAAGGACAGGCTGGACGGCAAGAAACCGTTCAATAACTAGCGTGACAAAAATGAATCGAATTGCCAATGCCCGCTGTTAGCCGTTTTTTCAGCCGTAGTGTCAGGTGTCGCCATCATCCTCTTCCTGGGCATCTGGCCTACATTTAATGCCCTCGCCGCGCTGGCAGTGAACATTGCAGTGCTGGTCACCCAGCTATGGATGCACTGGCCGCCAAAGGATGTGCTAACTGGATAGAGGTGCCATGCAAGTCATCTTGGATCGCAGTTTGTGTAACCGCAAGGATTTGTCTTGTGAAACCTGTTTTGCCAACCACTTGGTGCAAAATGATTTCTCAAAAGCCGCTTGCTGGTTGAGCACTGCAGAAACACAACGTCCAGAATTCGTATTCAAGATCCATGATCGCGACCAAAGCATCAAGACCTTAGTCGTAAAGCAGGACAATTTGCTCCACGCGCTGGTTTCATGGATGGAGTTATGGGAACAGCAGGCAGGTCCTGTTATTTGAACATGGCATGCCCGTGGCAAGAAAACTAATGATTGACCGGGCCATCTATTTGGTAGATGACGTGAACAAGAGATATCGCTTTCTGCGCAGAAATCCGGATTGGGAAAAGTTGGGCCCCGGCCGAAACAATAGGAATAAGAAGCACATCGACGGTTACACAAGAATATTCAGCGATGGCCGAACGAAAACCTTTCACTACAAAACGAAGGTGACCTGATATGCCCGCAAAAGGTTGGATCGAAGTCAACGAATTGCACTGCAAAGGCTGTGAACTTTGCCTCGAGGCCTGTCCCCAGGAAGTGATGAGCCTGGACAAAACCCGGCTCACACCCAAAGGCTACCATCCCGTGCATCTGCACGCGGAGGGCTGCACGGGCTGCGCTATCTGCGCCGTGGTTTGCCCTGAGGCTGCGCTGACCGTGTATCGTCAAATCGAAGCGCGGCCGGTAGCCGCGACAGCCTAGGAGAGAGCATGGCCAAAGAACTACTCAAAGGCAACAACGCGATTGCAGAGGCCGCTATCCGCGCCGGGGTCGAGGCATACTTCGGATATCCCATTACACCGCAAACGGAATTGTTGGAGCACATGGCTGCCCGCATGCCGGCTCTGGGCCGCACTTTCGTGCAGGCCGAATCCGAGGTAGCTGCCATCAACATGGTGTACGGCGCGGCTTGCACCGGCAAGCGCGTGATGACTACTTCGTCCAGCCCGGGCGTAAGCTTAATGATGGAAGGCCTTTCCTATATCGCCGGCACCGAAGTGCCCATGGTGTTGGTAAATGTGATGCGCGGTGGGCCTGGCCTCGGCAATATTGCGCCTTCGCAGGCGGACTATCACCAAATGGTACATGGCGGCGGACATGGGGATTACCATCCCATCGTGCTGGCGCCTGCCAGTGTGCAGGAGGCCATCGATCTCACCGTATTGGCCTTCGACCTGGCCGAGAAATATCGCGCCATCGCCGTGGTGTTGGCCGATGGCAGCATCGGCCAAATGATGGAGCCCGCCGAGTTGCCGCCGATGGTTGAACTCAAGAAGCACCTTCCCCATTGGGCAGTAACCGGCGAGCCTGGTCGCGCCCGCCGACTACTGACATCAATCTATTTAAATCCAGACGACGAAGAAATCACCAATATGCGCCTTTTGGAACGCTGGATGAGCATCCGCGCCAACGAAGTGCGTACCAAAGAATATTTCCTGGATGATGCCGAGTTCGTCGTGGTCGGCTTTGGCACCGCGGGCCGCGTGGCGCTGAGCGCAGTGCGGGCGGCGCGTGCCGAGGGCATCAAGGCTGGCTTGTTCAGGCCAGTTACCTTGAGCCCCTTCCCAGAAAAGGAACTTAAGGAGATTTCTGCGGTCTCCAAGGCGATGCTGGTCGTGGAGATGAATGCCGGCCAAATGCTGGATGATGTGAAGCTGGCAGTCGACGGGATGCTGCCGGTCGAATTTTACGGGCGGCTCGGCGGGGTGGTGCCCTTCCCCGATGAAATCCTGGCTGAGATACGACGTATAGCCTCAGGCCCCATCCTCAATCAAAACGGCCACGCCCGCCAGCGCTGGCTGGAACGCCTGGCGATTTTAAGAGAGCGAGCCTGACATGATAAATCCATCACCCAATGCGAACACGCAGGTGGTCTACCAGCGGCCAAAGTCGCTGACCAATGCCGTCACCCACTACTGCCCCGGCTGCACCCACGGAGTTTCACAACGCCTGGTGGCCGAGGTCCTAGACGAGATGGGGCTGCGTGAAAAAACCATCGGCGTAGCCTCAGTGGGCTGCTCGGTGTTCGCCTACAACTATTTCGATGTGGACTTCGTAGAAGCCGCCCACGGGCGCGCTCCCGCAATGGCCACAGGCATCAAACGCCTGTTCCCCGACCGAACCGTCTTCACTTACCAGGGCGACGGCGACCTGGCCTCCATCGGCATGGCCGAGGTCATGCATGCCGCTGCCCGCGGCGAGAACATCACCATCATCTTCATTAACAACGCAATCTACGGCATGACCGGCGGCCAGATGGCGCCAACCACGCTGCCAGGTATGAAGACGACATCGAGTCCCTTGGGACGAGACATCGAAATGACGGGTATGCCCATCCGTATGTCCGAACTGCTAGCCAAGATGGACGGGTCGAGCTTCATAGTGAGGCGCAGCCTGCACAACGCCACCAACATTCGTAAAGCGAAAAAGGCTATCCGCACCGCGTTTGAAGTCCAGCAGCAAGGCTTAGGCTTCTCGCTGGTCGAGTTGCTCTCCACCTGCCCGACCAATTGGGGCCTGACGCCCAATGAGGCTCTTTCCTTTGTAGAAGAAAAAATGATCCCGTATTTCGAACTTGGCGACTACAAAGTTGCCGACGCAGTAAAAGCGTTGAAGGTCTAGGAGGCATCGTGCAAACCGAAATCATTATCGCGGGATTTGGCGGCCAGGGCGTCCTCTTTGCCGGGCAAGTACTAGCTTATGCCGCCATGGACAGTGGCAAGCACGTCACCTGGTTTCCTTCCTACGGACCCGAGATGCGCGGCGGCACGGCGAACTGCACGGTCATCGTGGCCGATGAAGACATTGGGTCGCTCGCAGTGCGGAATCCGCAGGCCGCCATCTGCCTCAACCTGCCCTCGCTGGACAAATACGAGCCGTTGGTCGTTAAAGGCGGTGTGTTGGTGTTGAACCGCTCGCTCATCAACCGCGCGGTAAGCCGCGCGGATTTGCGCGTGGTGGAAGCGCCGGCCAACGAGCTGGCCGAGGAGCTGGGCGATAAACGTCTGGTGAATGCGGTGATGTTAGGCGCGCTGGTTGAGGCTACCGGAGTGTTAACCATGGCATCCATCCAGAAAGCCCTAAAGGATCATCTGCCTGCGAAGCACCACGATCTGTTGCCGGCTAATTTCACCGCGCTGGAAAAGGGCGCGGTAGCTGCACGCTGCACTCTGGCGGCCCTGCCGGCCTGAATCCCAGGTTGATAATATAGAAAACGCGAAGGGGCTTTCTTATGCTAACTCGGTGAGAATGTAGGGAGATGCCTTCCATATTCTGGGTCTTTCTCCTGGCCGCGCTCGTGCACGTTGGTGAGGAATATTTCTTCCCCGGCGGATTCATGCAATTTATGCAGCGTCTTAATCCGCGTTGGGCATCGGCTATCACGGCGCCATTCACGATTCTGGTGAACGCGGCATTCCTTTTACTGGTTTTCGCGGGTGCGTGGGTCGGCGAATCCTCACTGATATTCAGCCTATCCATCGCCGCGCTTCTGTTCATCAACGGCATCCTTCATTTTGCCGGGACCATAATCACAAGTCATTACGTACCCGGTCTCATTTCTGGCCTGCTCCTTTACATTCCCCTGTCAACTACCGCGTTCATTACATATCTCTGCGCGGAAAGAATTGAGTTAAGCGGTGTTGCCTTATCCTTCCTATTCGGCTCACTCTATCAACTCATTCCGCTATTCATCGCAGCCACAGCCAGCCGACGCGCGGCATGAGCGCCCTTACCCATGGCAGGAGTCTCAATGCGCGGTGAAGCACCCCAAACTCCGAAACCCTTCAAAATTGGTTCGCTGCAAGCCCTAGCCTGGAGCGGAACTTTGCTGCTTTCCATCCTGCCGGACGTACTTTTACAGGAAATAACTGGCAGTAGGCCGGAGTGGTTGTATGGCGCCAAGCTTGGGCTCATTGCAGGCTTGTTAATGCTGAGCCTATTCTGGGAGCCGGCAAAAAAACTGCAGCGTTATTTTCTGGTCTTCCTGGCTCTCTTCGTCACCGAGCGCGCCTGGCAGTTGGTGGCCGATTCGTCGCAGTGGCGAGCCTGGTTTCCTACATCTGGAACAGGTTCCCTGTTCCAGATGTTCAGCATCCAGTTGGGGCGGCTGGCTATTGCCCTGGCGGTAATTGCAGCCCTGTACATTATCGGATTTCGGCGCAAGGAATTCTTTCTCGATTTCGGCGATCTGTATACCCAGGCTACCCCGATACCCCTATTAGGCGTGGACAAGCCCACTAACTGGCGCTCTCCTGGATTGCGGTTCAGCCTGTTCGCATTCTTGGCCACGCTCATCTTCCTGGGCTTGTTTGTCGGCGGCAACCTGAACCCGGGCCTGTTAGCCGCCGCGCTCCCGGCGCTGCCAATGGTTTTGTTGTTGGCGGGAATGAATTCCTTCAGCGACGAAATAGCCTATCGGGCGGCGCTTCTAGCGCCCACCCATAGGATTCTCGGCGCTGGTCAAGCCGTGTGGCTGGCAGCTCTCTACTTCGGTATCGGTCATTACTACTACTATGGAATCATCGGCGTGTTAGTTACCAGCCTCTTTGGCTGGATCCTTGGGCGCAGCATGCTGCAAACTAAAGGACTGTTTTGGCCCTGGTTCATTCACTTTTGGGCAGATGTTGTGATCTTTAGTTTTCTGGCAATCGGCGCATTGCAAATGGGCGGTTAGGTGGCAACAGATGAACGCGGATATGCGAATTCATGAAACGATTTCTCGTTGGATGCAATATTCAAATAACTAGGAGGAGCAATGTCCAAGCTACAAGATGATGTATTTAAGATTCTGCGCACTAGAAACACAAAGGAAATCGACAAGGTAGCTGAAGCCGCTTTCAAAAACAAAGGTGTGCGTGATGAGTTGCTTGATGGTTTGACCTCTCAAGACGATTTCTACCGTTACAACTGTTTTCGCACCATGCAGCTGGTCACCGCCAAAAAACCGGACCTGATCTATCCGTCATGGGATAAGTTGGTGACAATGCTCGATAGCGAGAATTCTTACCATCAAAACATTGCCGCGTGTCTGCTTGCTAACCTGACTGCGGCAGATAAAGCCAACAAGTTTGACAAGGTCTTTGCCCGCTATTTCGAATTATTGGAGAGCCAAGGTTTGATCCTGGCGCGTTTTGTTGCTCAAGGCGCCGGGAAGATCGCCCTCAATAAACCTAAGTTGCAGTCGAAGATCACTGAGAAATTGCTGGCAGTGGAAAAAAGCCGTCAAAAGCAGAAGGAATTGATCAAAACCGATGTGATCAATTCCTTCAATCAATATTTCGAAGAAGCCAACGACAAAGAAACGATTCTAGCCTTCGTAGCGAAACAGACAAAGAGCAAAAGCCCTAAGACACAAAAGGCTGCCAAGGTGTTTTTGAAGAATCACAAATTGGCTGTGAGTTGAACGATCGGCAATCTGGTAGAGGCGGGGTTGCCTCGCCCTTACCCCAGGGCTTTCTTACTGCTTTCTGCCCGCAATCCAACGGTCCAGGTCGCGCAAGAATAGATTGACGCTGGAAGGTGGTAAATCGATCACTTCCGCGTTGTTCTGCACCAGGAACAGGTGCAGATTCAGGTCTTCGAAGACAATCGAATTCGAATATTTCTTAAGCGCTCGCCGGTAGGAAGGAGGTTGCCCCGCGGCCGCCGACCCAAAGGCGACGGCAAGACCCAGGTTTAGATTTGTATCGGCCTGGCGCGCGTCGACCAACTTCTGTGTGGCGGCTTCGAAAGCGCCCAGGTAGGCCATTCCTTCTTCGCGGTCGGGGCAAAGGGCAAAGCCCCAGCGCTCGCCGTTTTTTATCAACACAAGATCGAGGCGGGCAGACTCTGTTTCGGCAAACCCAGTCCTCTGGAAGTGTTTAGCCAGCGCGGTACGTAGTTCGGAAATATCCATCCGGGCTAGTCGAGACTCGTCATCTCTTCTGCACTCCCAACGTTATTTTCTTTCCTTCCACCTTCTGCTCTTCGGTGAACACGCCTGAAGGCGCGGCTCCCGCAGTCAGTTGCTCACTCAAGGTTTCGGCTTTGATGTAGTCGCCCCAATCGGAGAAGACCGCGGCCAAGCCCTCGTCTGCCATGTAATAGGTGTTGATGCGGTCTTCGATATTGAAGTTCGCTTTCTTGCGCAGGTCCTGGATGCGGCGCACCAGCTCGCGGGCCAGGCCTTCGGCTTTAAGTTCCGGTGTGATGGAGGTATCCAAGCCCACGGTGACGCCTTTCTCGGCGGCCACAGCCAGGCCAGCGGCCGGATGGCTGGTGACTTTGAGATCCATGGCCGTTAGCTCCACGGTCTCCTTGCCAATCTTCACGCTGACCACATCACCGGAATCCAACGTGGCTTTAGCTCGAGCAGCGTCCTGTCCCTCAATGACCTTCCTCAATTTGGGGAAATCCGGTCCAAATTGTGGGCCCAGCCTGGCATTATTCGGTTGAAGGTTGAATGTTACAAGTTCACCGGCTTGCGCGACGAATTCCAGTTCTTTGACATTGAGCTCATCTTTGATGATATCGATCAAGAAGTCTGGAAGCCTCGATGTCTCCGAGGAATGAACCAGGGCTTTCGCCAGGGGCTGGCGTACTTTGAGGTTGGCGTTGCCGCGGGCGCTGAGACCCAGGCTGGCGATTTGCCGTGCCAGTCCCATCTCGGCGACCAAAGCCTCGTCGAGGGCTTGGGTATCTGCTTTCGGCCACAAGGTGTGATGCACGCTGAAGTGAGCTTTGTCGAACTGGCTCGTTACCAGGTTCTGGTAGATCTCCTCGGCGACGAAGGGAGTCAGCGGCGCCAGGATGCGAGATACCTTGACCAGCGCGTGATACAGCGTTGCATAAGCCATTTTTTTGTCTGCGTCCTGCTCGCTGCGCCAGAAGCGGCGGCGGCTGCGGCGAACGTACCAGTTGGTCAAGTCATCGATCAGAGATTCGATTGCAAGCGTGGCTGAAAATGCATCCCAGTCATCGAGCCGCCTGGTTGCCTGGTCGACAGTTTGGTTGAGCCGCGCCAATATCCAGCGATCCAGCGGGTTTTCGGAAGATGGCGTCGCCCCCTCAGGGTGGTTCGGGTCAAACCTTTCTGCGTCCGGCGCCCATCCATCCAGGCGGGCGTAGGTGGCAAAGAAACTATATACGTTCCACAGCGGGATCAAAAAGCGGCGGCGAACGTCGTCGGCGCGGTGGTACCCGAACAGCAGGTTGTTCTCGGGCTTCTGGGCGCAATACATCCAGCGCATCACGTCCACGCCCATGCGGTCCGCGGCTTCGTTGAACTCGATGGCATTGCCGGTACTCTTGTGCATCGGGCGGCCCTGTTCATCCAGCAGAGTCGAGTAACTGAACAGGTTCTTGAACGGGGCGGTCTCCGCCAATACAGTGCCCATGGCCAACAGGCTGTAGAACCAGTTGCGGAACTGGCCGGGGAAACTCTCGCTGATCCAATCCGCCGGGAACCATTTTTGCCAGTAAGCCGGATCCTGGCGATAGCTCAGCGTGCTGAACGGCACAATGCCTGCGTCCAGCCAGGGATTACCCACGTCCGGGATGCGGCTCATCGTCCCGCCGCAATGATCGCACTTGAGCTTGACCGCATCGATGTATGGGCGGTGCGGCGTGTGGCCAGCGAATGTATCCCAACCGGAGGTGGCCCGTTCTTTTAGCTCCAGTTCATTGCCAACGACTGTGTGCTGTTTGCAATCCTCACACACCCAAATAGGCAGCGCCAAGCCCCAGTAGCGTTTTTTGCTGATCATCCAATCATGCATGTTGCGCAGCCAATCCATTTCGCGGGCATGACCGAATTCCGGCACCCAGCGGATCTGGTCGACCACATCCATGATCTGGTAGCGCAGGCTGGCATCCTTCTCCGCTTTGGTCAACTCTTCGCGCGGCTTGTCGTAGGTTGCGCCCATGCTAATAAACCATTCATCCACTACGCGCCAAACCAACTCGGTCTTGCAGCGCCAGCAGGTGGGATAGCGATGCGTGTAATCGGAAGTGTTGTACAGCAATGCTTTCCGCTCGAGATCGCGGAGGATAGGTTCGCGCGCCTCATTGACATCTTTGCCTGTCAGCCAATCGGCAACTCCAGGCAGGAAGCGCGCTTCCTCATCGATGCCGACCAGCACCGGCAGCTTATATTCGCGGCTGAGGCGATAGTCGTCGGCGCCGGCGCCGGGCGCGATGTGCACGATGCCGGTGCCTTCTTCCTCGCCTACTCCATCCCAGAGGATGACCGTGTGCGCTTGCGAAGCTGATTGGCTAACGTCTTCCATAATATGTTCTGGTACGTTAAATCCGCCAATCTGCTTCGCGATGGCCAAATCATCGAAGGGCCCGTCGTAGGTCCAGCCTTCCAGGTCACGGCCGGGCAACTCGCCGAGCAATTCGTACTCGCCCTTCAACATGTGCAGCGTTCCCTTGGACAGGTAGTAGATCTGGTTACCTTGACGAACTTTGGCATAAGTGAGATTGGGGCCGACAGCCGCGGCCACGTTGCTGGGCAAGGTCCATGGAGTGGTGGTCCAAATCAGCAGGCTCTCATTGGGCCGCTCGCGCAGCGGAAAACGCAGCGTCACAGTGCGATGCGTGACTTCTATGTAGCCATCCGATTCGATCTCGTGCTGGCTGATGCCGGTGGCGCAGCGTGGGCACCAGGGCATCGAATCGGCGCCGCGATAAAGCCAGCCTTTCTCCCAGCATTTCTTGAGGAAGGCCCAGATCATGTAGTTGTTCTCGTCGCTGAAAGTGAAATAACTGCCGCCTAATTCTGGCAGGCCGAGGCGGCCGGCAATCTGCTCGGCGGTTCCCTCGGAGCCGCCCGCCGGGCCTTCGTACTCGATCACCTTCTGCGAGTCGGCCGCCAACTGCTCGCCGAGCCAGCGCAACTTGTCGGGATCATCCCATTCCATCCAGTAGCCAAGACGGATGGATTGCTCGGTTTGCACCGCGGCGTAACGCAGCACGCGCTCTTTGCAGCGCAGGACGAATTTATCCAGGCCGTAGGCTTCGATGTCGCGCTTGCTTTTGAACTTGAGTTCCTTTTCGACCTCGACCTCGACCCACAGGCCCTGGCAATCGAAGCCCTGCTGGTAGCGCAGTTCGTGCCCCTGCATGGCGTGGTAGCGGTTGTAAACGTCCTTGTAGGTGCGCCCCCAGCCGTGATGCACTCCCATTGGATTGTTGGCGGTGATAGGGCCGTCGACGAAAGACCACTTGGGCGCGCCCTTGCGCAGTTGGCGCAATTTGTCCAGCGCCTTGGTTTCCTTCCAGAATTTGAGGATGGCGTATTCCTGCGCCACGAAATCTACTTTGTTGGGCACCTCTTTAAACGTCACTTATCCTCCAAGATTTAATCCGTTAATCGGTCAATCAGAACCTGATTAACCGATTAATTGATTTATTAAACAAAAAACCCTCGCCCGCGATGTTCTTCATCGCACGGGACGAAGGTTCGTAACCTCCGCGGTACCACCCGGGTTCTCGCC
>CAYJMC010000001.1:0-134647 GCA_964371335.1 uncultured Anaerolineaceae bacterium | reverse complement strand
AGGCTGTTTAGACATTTGGCGTGTCGTTTTAAGAATTTAATGGCATTCTAACAAAACGGCAAATCAAAATGCTTGACATTGACGCAATGCGAGTTATACTTATCTTTGATAAACGTCTGGGTGCCCCCCTCACCTAGGCGTTTGTCGCTTTTAAAGGATAGTGTCATGCAGCTGTGGGGGTCTGTGATAAACTGCAAAAGATAAAGTAGCCGGCACCAGTAGATAAGGAAATGTTGGCCTTCTTGCTAAGGCAGCCAATTCGTCAAGCATAGAGAGCCTCGGAATAAATGGCAACAAAGAAAAAGTCATCCTCAGCCAAACAATTTACGCGCAAAGAAGTGTTTGCTGATTACCGATTGGCTTATCGCAGCCGGCAAGCCAGCCTCATTGGCCGCCGCGAGGTGTTGAGTGGCAAGGCCAAGTTCGGCATCTTCGGCGATGGCAAGGAACTGGCGCAAATTGCCATGGCCAAAGTATTCCAGAAAGGCGACTTTCGTTCGGGTTACTACCGAGATCAGACATTTATGTTTGCCATTGGCGAGCACAATTTTGATGAATTTTTTGCCCAGCTTTTCGCGCACCCCGACGTGAAAGCGGAGCCGGCCACTGGCGGCCGCGCCATGAACGCCCACTTCGCCACGCGCAGCCTCAATGCGGATGGAAGCTGGAAAAAGCTGTCCGATTCCTATAATTCTTCATCGGATATTTCCCCGACAGCTTCACAGTTGCCGCGGTTGGTGGGTTTAGCTTACGCGTCCAATCTCTATCGCGAGCTGGAGGAACTCAAGGACTTCGCCCAGTTTTCCCATAATGGCAACGAAGTAGCCTTTGGCACTGTTGGCAACGCCAGCTGCGCCGAAGGCATGTTTTGGGAAACCGTAAATGCCGTGGGCGTGTTGCAGGCGCCCATGATCCTTTCTATTTGGGATGATGGATATGGCATTTCAGTGCCCAATGAGTACCAATTAGCCGGAGACCTTTCTGTATTGCTCAGTGGGTTCCAGCGAAGCAAAGATGGGGGAGGCGGTTTTGATATCTACACGGTCGCCGGATGGGATTACGCCGCGCTGATGGAAACCTACACTAAGGCAGCTCATACTGCTCGCAAGGAACATGTACCCGCCATCATTCACGTCATCGAGCTTACCCAGCCTCAAGGACATTCGACTTCAGGCAGCCATGAGCGCTACAAACCGCCCGAACGATTGAAGTGGGAAGAGGAATTCGACTGCCTGCGCAAATTCCGAAAATGGATACGAGCGCAAGGGTTAGCCACTGACGCGGAATTGGACAGGTTCGAAGAGGAGGACCGTAAGGAAATTGAGGCTATTCGCGTTCGTGCCTGGGAGGCGTACAGGGCGCCCATTCTCAAAGACATCGAGGCGTTCGGGGATTTGTTGGTCGAAGTAGCCGGGTCGTCGAAGCATGCTGAACCATTAAATAGCATGGTCAAAGATATGATGGCATCCCAGAATCCTTTGCGCCAGGACATGATGGTGGCTTATCGCAAGGCGATGGTGCTATTGAAGGATGAGCCGCTCCCCGGCAAGCCGATGCTTGTCCAATGGAAACGCGAACAAGATGAAATCGCCGAGGACCGCTATAGTTCTGATTTGTATTCGCAGACTGCCGAAAAGGTGCCCGAAGTAAAAGCTATATTCTCCGAGAATTCACCAACGCTCAATGGCTTCGAACTTGTCAATAGGGGTTTCGAGGCAATGCTCAAACGCGATCCGAGGGTGGTGGCCTTTGGCGAAGATCTAGGCTATTTAGGCGATGTGAACCAGGGGTTTGCCGGTTTGCAGGAAAAGTTCGGAGCCATGCGGGTAGCCGATACAGGGATTCGCGAAGTAACCATCATGGGTCAGGCCATCGGGCTGGCATTGCGCGGGCTCAGACCTGTTGCAGAAATCCAGTATCTCGACTATTTGCTCTATGCATTACAAATCCTATCCGACGACGTGGCCACGCTGCGTTGGCGAACGAAAGGCGGCCAAAAGGCCCCAATCATCGTTCGCACCCGCGGTCATCGGCTTGAGGGCATTTGGCATTCCGGCAGCCTGATGGCAGGCGCCTTACATTTGCTGCGCGGAATGCTGGTGCTGGTTCCCCGCAATATGCTGCAAGCCGTTGGCTTTTACAACACGCTATTGGCGGCGGATGAGCCTGCCGTTGTGGTTGAGGTGTTGAATGGTTACCGGCTTAAGGAACGACTGCCTGACAACATTGGCGAATTCACCGTGCCCGTTGGCGTTCCGGAGGTATTGAGGCAGGGAAAAGATGTGACTGTTGTGACCTACGGGCCGCTGTGTCGCATTGCCGCCGAAGCTGCCGAAGTGCTGGCGAGGCTTGGCATCGAGACAGAGATCATTGACGTGCAGTCACTGATGCCGTTCGATTTGCAGGGACGTATTGCTGAATCGGTAAAGAAAACCAACCGCGTACTTTTCCTGGACGAAGATGTGCCAGGGGGTACCACAGCTTTCATGATGCAGGAAGTACTTGAAAAGCAAGGTGGATACCAATGGTTGGATTCGGCGCCACGGACTCTGTCAGGAAAGGCACACCGGCCAGCATATGGCACCGACGGCAATTATTGGTCAAAGCCGAACACGGAACAGATTATCTATACAATTTACGATCTAATGAATGAACTAGATCCGAAGAAATTTCCAAAATTCTATTGATGTCTAGAAAAAGACCGCAAAGCGCTCTTTTTTATTTGATCGCCGGCAGTATTATTTGGAAAGTACTGCCCTCGCCAGCCTTACTGCGTACGTGGATTTCTCCGCCGTGCAACTGGATGATTTCTTTTGCCAGCGCGAGCCCAAGGCCTGTGCCGCCATAGTGTCGAGAGGGGCTACCATCAACCTGATAAAAGCGATCAAAGACGCGTCCCTGTTCTTCAGGCGGGATGCCGACCCCCGTATCACTTATTTCAATCACTACAGAATTGTTTTCGGACTTTAGCCGGATATCTACTTTGCCTTCCGGGGGCGTGAACTTGATGGCGTTGTCCACCAAATTGTCAACAGCTTTTCGCAAGAGCGTCTCCTCACCGTAAACGGAGGGTAAGGAGGACCCAATATCAAGCTTGAGTTCAATACGCTCGGCCAGGGCACGGGTTCGGAAGTCTGCGTACATAGGATTGACTACATCTGAAATTCGTAGAATGGTGAAATCGCCTTTGTTAGCGGCAATATCTAGTAAGGAAGTCAGATCTTCAACGAGTTTGCCAAGTAGGCGAACCCTCTTCGCAATAATGTCCACGGGTTGTTTGTACGGTTCGGGCAGGGGACCGAACTCGCCACTATCCAATATTTCGATGTAGCCACTTACGATGGACAGTGGAGTGCGAAATTCGTGTGACACATTCTGGATGAATTCGTCTCGCAGGCGCGCCAATTCCTTTTGTTGTTTTAGCGTATTGGCCAACTCATCGGCGCGCTGTTGGGCCTCGGAGAGAAGTCGAATGCGTTCAAGCGAAGTGGCGATTTGGCCGGCCAGCGTTTGCAATAAATGCTCATCGGCTTTGGTGAAGGTGTCGACTTCGTAACTTTCAACATCAAGCACGCCCAGGACACGTTCGCCGATCTTGAGCGGCACACACAGCTCGGAGCGCACGCGCGGGTCCACGGAGATGTATTTGGGCTCCGAAGCAACATCCGCCACGCGCATGGCTTGGCCGCTTAATGCCACCAGGCCGGTAATTCCTTCGCCCACAGGGATCGGCGGCGAGATTTTGACTCGCCTCTCGGTATAAGAGGCGTGATGTTGCAGCAGCCCGTTCTTCTCGTCCAGCAAAAGGACGCCGAAGTTGGTGGGGAAAACAGACTTGCCCACAACATCAGTGGCTTTGGTTAGGAATTCGTCCTCACTTTGAGCTTCAGTCCCCGCCGTGGCAATAGCGTTTAGGGCAATCAGTTCCTCCAGGTGCCTGCGCGTGTTTTCCAGCAGATGGTGACTGTGTACTGCTGCTCCAATCTGATTTGCCAATACTTGGAGCGCGTTCATTTCATCGGTTGTTAATGGACTTGTCTGATTGCTGAGAACATCCAGAACCCCGTATACAGATCCGCCGGCAATGATGGCCACGGCTATTTCGGAACGGGTTTCTTCGAACTGCGGGTCATGGATATAGACCGGGTCTGTTTTAACGTCCCTGGCTAGATAGGATTTTCCAGTTCGAGCGACGTGCGCAATGATGCCCCTGCCGTCGGATGATTTTGCATTTACTGAAATGCGTTTTCCCCCTTTGCGACCGCCTTCGCTGATGGCAATGAGCCTCGGTTCCTCGGCTCTCGGATCCGGAGTGAGGATCGCCACGTGATAGAAGCTAAATCGTTCGGCGATGACTTGAGTAATGGTCTCGAGTAATGTGCTCAGATCTTTGCTCGTCGCGGTGGCAGTTCCGATTTCCGCGGCTGCCTGCAATTGGGCGCTTCTGTTGCTGAGCAGGGTCTGGCTGCTTTCGGCGCTGCTCATTGACCTGATAATGCTTTGTTGACCCAGCCAGGCAGCCACAGCTACCAATCCAAAGTTGACCGACACCGTAAAGGCCGGGATCCAGTCTTCATACGTAGCGGGCGTGCCTTGAGCTAAAAGGGTTGATACTGCAATCAACACCGTGCTGAGGACAGCCAAGGTAAAAGACCCAGCGGAACCGAGGAGAATGCCGCCGATGAGAATTACCGTATACAGGCTGCTTATGCCCGTGCTGGTGATGTCCCCGAAGGACAGAGTAGCGGAGGCAATGATGATCCATAAGCCAATAACGTACAGCGCAGCCGCCAGGCGGGGATAACCGCGGTGCATAAGAATCAGACCGATCCCATGCAGGGCGATCAAACTGAACTCGACATAAATGTTTAGAAATTTAGAAGGGGGCAGGAGACTGGTTACAAGGGTGTAAGCAACAGTCAGGAAGAGCCCTGCCCACAGGCTGAAATTCAGGATCGATGTCTGGCGCGTGTCGGTTTCGTTTAAAAACCCAGGAGGATAGAAAAAACGAGGAATGTGGATATTCATCGCCGCGCGGTTATGCAATACATCCCCCAAAAGCTGGATGATCGTAGAAGGAATGGCATTCGGCAGTCAGCGTCTGACCACAGAGCGCAACTTCACTTGCCCTTGGATTTCTTGGGAGTGATTAGTTCTGCGGGAAGATGAAGCACATCAATGATGGCTTCATCGCAAAAAAGCATAGCACGTTCAATGACATTCCGCAACTCACGGATATTGCCGGGCCAATCGTGTGCTTTCAGCACATCCATCGCTTTCGGCGATATATCGCGAATATTGAGACCCATCCGCGGATTGTTCTGTTGCATAAAAAAGCCGACTAGCTCAGGAATGTCTGCTTTGCGCTCGCGCAATGGCGGCACATCCAGTGAGACGACACGAAGCCGGTAATACAGGTCGTCGCGAAAGCCGCCGCTCTTAATCAGAGCTGGCAAATCGCGATTGGAAGCGGCCAGGATTTGGACGTCAACCTTGATTAGATTCGTGCCACCCATGCGGCGGAAACTGCGCTCCTCGAGGGCTCGGAGCAGCTTGCTTTGCATGTCAGGCAGCATAGAGGATATTTCGTCAAGAAAGAGGATGCCATCGTTGGCGACTTCCATCAGGCCCAGCTTGCGTTTTTCCGCGCTGGTAAAGGCCCCGGGTTCGTAGCCAAAGAGTTCCGATTCGATGGTGTTTGCCGGAATGGCGGCACAATTGATGTCGATGAAGGGTTTATCCATGCGAGTTCCCATCCGATGGATGGCGCGAGCCAAAACTTCCTTGCCTGTGCCTGTCTCCCCTGTAATCAAAACTGAAACTGACGTTTGGGCGGCCCGTTCCGCTTGTTCCAGAAGGGTTTTCATTTTTTGGCTTTGCCCCAGTACGAAATCGCTCTGCTGTTGGCTCTGCCGCAAGTGATTGAGTTCTCGGCGCATGGCGACCGTTTCGCCAGCCCTTTGAATGGATTGTTCAAGGCGTTCGAATTTGATAGGTTTCTGCAGAAAATCGTGGGCCCCGTTCTTCATGGCTTCAACCGCCATGTCGATATCGCCATGGGCAGTAATCATAATGATGGGTGGACGAGCAAAATTGCCGGCGCTTTCTTCCAACAGGGAAGTCCCCAGGCCGTCGGGAAGTTCAACGTCGAGCAAAACCACATCGGCGCTCCCCTCGCCGATCGTTTTCTTTGCTGCTTTGATTGTTTCTGCTTCCAGGACTTCGTAGTCTTTTTTCTTTAGAAACGCGGCGATGTTTTGGCGCGCATTTTTCTCATCATCTACTACCAGGATACTCAAGCCCATTACGCGGGATTCCCTTCCGCGGTTGCAGCGGGCGCAACCGGCAACTGGATTTTGAATAGTGTACCGCCGGGGAAGCTTTCACACTCAATTTTCCCTTTGTGGGCCATTACGATACGTCGAGTGATAGCCAGGCCCAGCCCTGTTCCCTCCTGACCCTTCGTGGTAAAGAAAGGTTCAAAGATGCGTTTGCGAACATCCTCCGGGATCCCGGGACCCGAATCGGATAGACGCAAGTCCACCATCGTTGAGTCGTCAGGGTTGGGGCGTATTTTGATGGCCAGGATGCCTTCCTGCTGGTCTTCCATAGCCTGGATTGCGTTGGTAATTAAATTGGTGAAAACTTGGTCCAGCGCTCGGCGATCGCCGAAGACAGGTGGAGTATCGGGCGCAACCTGGATGTGATCTTTGATGTGTTTGCGGCTCATGCGTGGTCGCCAGCGGTCCAGTTGGATGCGGCAGAATTCGCCGATGTCAAGCGGCTCGGGGTTCGGTTCCAGGTTGCGCGAAAACGCGTCCACCGATTTCATGCGGTGCTCGAGTCTTTCGACGTCCTCTTGAATCTTTTTGATCTGTTCCTGTAATGGATCCTGATCGGGCAGGTTCATTTGCATTAATTGCAGGCCCGTGCTGATACTGTTTATTGGGTTGCGCACCTCATGGGCAAAAATTGCAGTAATTTCCCCGATTGCGGCGCGCTGCTGGAGTTGCTGATTCTGCAGATGAAAGGCTTCGTGTTCGCTGAGGTCGCTCAAAAGTATGGCAACCCGGCTTGCACTGCCGTCCTGGATGATTGGAACCACGCGGACCGATGCCAGGAATTCGCTGCCATCCCGTTTATGAATTTTGCGCTCGCCGATACCACTTGCTTTGCCGTCCTCAATAGCTTCTCCGAAAATAGGCAGCAGTGATTGTGTGCTGATGAGAATATCATTCGCCGGGCGTCCACGTACTTCGGCCACCGTGTAGCCCAGCATTAATTCAGCCGCCGGATTCATGTCCAGGACTTTGAGGTTTTCGTCAACGAATAGCAGGCCGTCTTGGACGTTGTCATTCAGAATAGCGCGAATTGCCTCAGTGCCACTGAGAACCTTGATCTCACCTCGGAGTTTTTCGAGCTCGGCCGCGTTTATGCCCGCAGTGGCTGCGACGGCAGCGAGAATTTGTAGCAGAGTATCCATTTCTTTTGGCGGCTGTCTTTCTGCATCGGCGGCTATTAATAAGCCAGCGTTTGGATTGGTTAGATCCAGAGGGCAGGTGGCTAAGAAGCTCAACCTGCTGCTATTTGCCAGTTTATGGAGCGAGGATTCAATCGGCTTGCCTGGCTGCCAGACCTTCGGCGTGCGCAAATGACCAAGATCGGCATCGGACAGTTCAATAGAGAAATCCAGGCCGCTTCCAAACACGGTTTCCAATCCCAGGTTCTGTCCTTTAGAAATATATAAGGCTAAGTGCGCAGCCCCCGTCAGCAGGCTGCCAGCTTGCAGGATTTGTCGATAAGTCGAAGGTAGATCATCCTGTTGCGCAGCCAGGAAAAGCATGTGCATTGCCTGCCAGCGTTGTTGATTGATTGCATCAGTATTTTCTTGGTCACCAATGGCAGGCTGCAGGGCAACTGCTACCCAATGATCAGGTCCCCCTAAGACATCAATTTTTGCTTTGACTTGGATAGGTCGACTGCTGCGAGTCACCAGCGTTTGAGAATTTTGATTGTCTAATTTTGTTTCTAATTGATTCAGAGTAAACCCAGGCAGCAGTGTGCGGATTTCGAGCTCAGCGAATTCGCGGCGCGTGTAAGCGGTGAGTTGAGTGGCTTGCGCGTTGGCAAAAAGCACGCGGCCGCTGCGGCCGTCGGCAATAATTGTGGGGTGGGGAAATAAATCCAGCAGGGCTTCGAGTTCTTCTGCGCCAGAGCTGCGCCGCTTGAACAGCGGCAGTTCGCCGATGCCGGATAGCGACATATTAGACGGCGTGCACTTTTCTCATATGGGCCGGCAAGATACCTTCCATGGTGCGATACTTGGCCACTGTGCGCCGCGCCACCCGGTAACCTTGCTTGGCGAGTAACCTGGCAAGTTTCGTGTCGCTGAGAGGCTTGGGTTCTTCCTTGATAATCTTTTTCAGGGCAGTGCGGATATGCAAGCTGCGATCGAAGAATTGCGCCAGTGGCACGATCTTTCTGGAGGGCAGCTGAACAGATTTTCCTGAGACGGCACGCGATACAGTGGATTCGTGCACTCCCAGCTCAACAGCAATGGTGGCGCGAGTTACCGGCTTCAGATGGGCGTCGCCACTCAAAATGAATTGTTTTTGCAGCACGGCCAGCATTTGCATTAGGCGCACGATGGTGTGGTTGCGCTGAGCCAGGCATTTGATTAACAAACTGGCTTGCTCTAAATCAATCTTCCATTGCTCGGCCTTATCTTCAGGCGCCTCGCGCAAGGCTTGCTGGAACAGCGGGTTGATGCGCAAGAGACCGCGTAATGGCCACATCACCTCAACGATAAGGCGACCGTCATCCTGACGTCGTATAACGATATCAGGTCGCGTGTAGGTAGTCGGCGCATCTGCGTTGGGAGTGCGCAGGCTTCCCCAATGAGCGCGACCGGGGTACGGGCTCAGATTGCTGGTGATGAATTCCCCGATTTGCTGGGCTTTGGTTTTACTCACTCCAAGCAAATGGCCAAGCTCTGCATACTGGTGCTTACTTAGCAAGCCCATGCCTTCGCGAATGGTGCGAGCGCACAGTTCCGGGCTGGGGGCTTGGTTGCCCAGTGTCTCCAGTTGGACCAGCAGGGCCTCTGTGGTGCTGCTGGCGCCAACACCGATGGGGTCAGCATGATGGATGAGGTCGGCAACGGCTTCCACCTGGCTCACGGCCACATGGTGGAATCGGGCTACTTCGTCCAGCGGAACCGTGAGAAGGCCGTCCTCATTTAGGCTGGTGAGAATGTGAGCGGCTATTTCCTGCTCCAGCGGGTCAAGTTCGACAGCTATTTGGCGAAGGACGTAACTTGCCAGGGTTTCGGGTTCTGCAGTGTTGAATTCCTCCGGCAAATCTTCGCCGGCGCGGCGATCGCCGTTATAAGATCCCTCGGGAGGAGCGATGAAAACGATGGGATCCTTGAAATTGGCCGTCAGACTTTTGGCGCTCACGCATACGGGGCAGTAGGTCTGGCTGCGAAGCTGCCGCCCACAGGTTGGACAACGCCGCCCCTCGACTAGTTCCAAAGCCGGGTTGGAGGCCAGTGCGGCTTCGATCTTTTGGCTCAGTTCTTGCGAATTGAGGCCCAGCAAGCTCATGGTCTGAGCTAAGTGCGCCGTGGTTTGCGGGCGTTGGGTAGGCGATTGATACAGAATTTGAGCAGGTAAGGCCATGGAAAGCTCCTGTGCATTATAGAGAGATGGTCTCTAGGATGCAAGTTCTATGCCACGCCAGTTTTGATAGAATGGCTCGTGTGCCAGGAAAAGCGGACTTAATTGTCATTGGCGGAGGTCTTGCGGGGTCCGAGGCGGCCTGGCAGGCTGCCGAAAGCGGCCTACGGGTAGTTCTATATGAGATGCGCCCAAAGGTAACGACTGGTGCTCACGTCTCAGAATCTCTCGCCGAGCTCGTATGCTCGAACTCATTAGGCTCGAATCTTCCTGATCGAGCTTCTGGGTTACTGAAGAACGAAATGCGGCGCCTGGGGTCACTGCTTATCGGGGTCGCAGAAGAGACCGCTGTTCCGGCTGGCGGTGCGCTGGCAGTGGATCGCGGGCGTTTTGCGACCGAGGTAACCCATCGCATCGAGAATAATCCGAACATCACATTAATCCGAGAAGAGATTGCAGAAATACCCGATGGGCTGTGCGTAATTGCCTCGGGGCCGCTTACTTCGTCTAGGCTGGCTCAATCCATCGCCAGGCTGTCTGGGGAAAATCACCTGTATTTTTACGATGCGATTTCGCCAATCGTAAGTGCGGACTCAATTAATTTGGATGTCGCTTATAGAGGTTCGCGGTATGGGCGCGGGCAGGACATACAGGGTGATTACATCAACTGTCCTTTTACCCAAGATGAATACGAAGCCTTTGTCGCTGCGCTGATTGTTGCTGAGCGCATAGAGCTGCGCGAGTTCGAAGCAGAACTTAGGGAGGGCGTTCGTGCTGGGATGGCTGAATTCTTCGAAGGATGCCTGCCCATCGAGATCCTCGCTGAACGGGGTCTTCGCGCCCTGGCCTTCGGCCCATTGCGTCCCATCGGTCTTGACGACCCGCGCACTGGCGAGCACGCGTATGCAGTTTTGCAGCTACGTCAGGACAATTTAGCGGGTACGCTTTACAACATGGTCGGCTTCCAAACCAACCTCAAATTTAACGAGCAGAAACGCGTGTTCAGAATGATTCCCGGTCTGGAGAACGCCCAATTGATGCGCTATGGTCAAATTCATCGGAACACATTCATTAATTCGCCCGCTTTACTCGGGAGTAGCCTGCAATTCCACGGTCGGTCGGATTTGTTTTTCGCCGGGCAGATTACCGGTGTTGAAGGATATGCAGGCAATATCGCCACGGGATTGATTGCTGGACTCAACGCGACCCGTCTGCATTTTGGAAAAACGCCGCTAGTGTTTCCTCCCACAACCATGATTGGTGCTCTCTGCCATTACATTGTCCATGCTGAGCCAGCCGATTTCCAGCCGATGAAAGCCAACTTCGGCATCTTGCCACCGCTGCCGGGAGAGCGGTTAGGGCGCAGGCAGCGCGCCCAGGCTTTTGCGCAAAGGGCTTTGCAGGACTTAGATGAATTCTTGGCGCGAACTGAACAAGTGCAAGATGTCGCCTAAGACGAGGCTCGTGGCCCTTGTTTCTCTCGTATTGATCGGACTTGGGTCTCTTTCCTTTTTTGCTTTCGAATCGACTTCCTCATTTGATGGACAAAGGGCCTTGGAGGATGTCGAACATCAGCTCACTTTGGGACCGCGAGTTCCTGGTTCTGTAGCGCATCAACAAGCCGTGAACTGGATGGCGGAGACCTTGCGGGTCGCCGGCTGGTTGGTCGAAATCCAGGAAACGGAACGCCTGGGACATCCTATTCGCAATGTCATCGCTAAGCGGGGTTCCGGCCAACCATGGCTTATCATTGGTGCTCACTACGATTCCAGGATCCAGGCTGATCAAGACCCGCACCCAGAAGCTCAAGGCGAGCCTGTCCCGGGCGCTAATGACGGAGCCTCGGGCGTGGCTGTCCTGTTGGAACTTGCTCGAGTGCTGCCAAGAAATCTCGATAAGCAAATTTGGCTGGTGCTCTTTGATGCCGAAGATAATGGGCGCATGGAGGGCTGGGATTGGATTTTAGGCTCGCGTGCTTTTGCCGAATCCTTGAACAGCTATCCTGATGCTGTGGTAATTATCGATATGATCGGAGACGCAGATTTGCAGATTTACCTCGAAACTAATTCTGACGACCAGCTGAGTAAGGAGATCTGGCATCAAGCCGCTACGCTCGGGCATAATGATGTTTTCATTAGCGCGGAGCGCCATAGCATGTTAGACGACCATACCCCGTTCCTAGAATTGGGAATCCCAGCTGTCGATATCATTGACTTCGATTATCCATATTGGCATACCATTTCGGATACATTGGATAAAGTCTCTCCTGCGAGTTTGCAAGTCGTTGGTGAAACATTGCTTGCATGGGTCATTTCTCGGTGACCTTTGTCAGTTGGCAATAGAATGGTGCAGACTTACACTAATATGATGTTCAGGCCAGCCGAACGAATCGCGTATATCAAGCCTTATTTTTTTGCTGATTTAGGGAAACGTATCGCGGCGATGAAGGCAAAGGGAGCCGATGTCATCCGCATGGACATCGGCAGCCCAGATCTGCCACCGCCTGGTTTCATTCTGGAGGCGATGTTCGAGTCGGCCAGTAAAGCGAATGCCCATGGCTATACATTGGGCCAGACACAGGGTTTTCGCAATGCCATCACCACTTACTATCAAAAGCGATTTGGCGTTGAACTCGATCCGCAAAGCGAAGCGATAGACCTGATCGGCTCCAAAGAGGGACTTTTTGCGCTGAGCCAGGTGCTGCTGAACCCGGGAGACCTGGCGCTGGTGCCAGATCCTAGTTATGCCGTTTACGCCATGGGTGCCCAGATCGCAGGTGGCGAAGTGTATTGGATGCCGTTGCTTGCAAAGAATTCTTTTCTACCAGATTTCGACTCAATTCCTGAATCTGCGCTGAAAAAAGCGAAGGTTCTTTGGCTCAACTATCCGAATAATCCAACCGGCGCAATAGCCGATCTCGCTTTCTTTGAACGCGCCGTATCTGTTGCACGTCGATACGGTTTTTTGCTTGCCCATGACAATCCGTATTGCGACGTTGGTTTCAACGGTTATCGGGCGCCCAGTCTGATGCAGGTCCCTGGTGCCAAGGAAGTGGCCATAGAGTTCAATTCCATGTCCAAGACCTACAATATGGCTGGCTGGCGCGTGGGTATGGTTGTGGGTAATCCGGACGTGGTGAAATTCATTGAAACCTACAAAAGTCAGCAGGATTCCGCTATTTTTGCGCCTCTGATGGCCGCAGCCGAATCAGCTATGCTGGGAGACCAGAGCTGGCTTAGCGAACGCAACCGCGTATACCAGGCGCGGCGGGACGCAGTTATCGATGTGCTGCATGCAGCCGGCCTGCGTGTGGAATCCCCCCAAGCTGCTCTTTACATTTGGGCGCCAGTGCCGGGGTCCGCGGGCAGCATGGATTTCTGCGCCAGGATGTTGGAAGACATCGCTGTCAGCACAACCCCGGGTGTCGTATTCGGCAAACATGGGGAAGGATATTTCCGTATATCGCTGGTTGGCGATATTGAGCGATTGCGCCAGGGAGCAGGACGCATATCGGACTGGATGCAAAAGCGAGGCTTGGTTTCCTAGATGTCCAAATCCAGATCTCACAGCGCAAAAGATTCGCCAAATCGAACGCTGCTAATCGGCCTGAAGATAGCAGGTGAGCGTTCCTTGCTTGCTCTAGAGGATTCTTTGGAGGAACTAACCCTCTTGGCGCGCACCGCGGGCCTCAGAGTGGTGGGCCAGACCTCCCAGCAGATCGCTTCGATCAATCCCAAAACCCTAATCGGCAAGGGCAAGGTCGAAGAGGTAAAGGCTCTCGCCGAGGAGCTTGACGCGGATGTTGTGCTTTTCGACGATGAGTTGAATCCGCGCCATCAACGGGAACTTGAAGAGGTCCTGGGCGAGAAGCGCCGTGTCCTGGACCGGACTGCGCTCATCCTGGACATATTTGCCCAGCATGCCAATACGCACGAAGGGGCTTTGCAGGTGGAGTTGGCGCAATACGAATACCGGCTTCCTCGACTCACGCGCGCATGGACCCACCTGGCGCGGCAAGCAGGTGGCGGCGGTGGCCGTGCTGGCGGGGTGGGTGGCGTGGGCTTGCGCGGACCTGGCGAGACGCAACTGGAATCTGACCGCCGTGAAATCGGCCAGCGAATCTCTCATCTGAAAGAGGAACTGGAGAAGGTTCGGGCCCATCGCGGCCGTTACCGCGCACAACGAAAGCGCGCACGCATACCTGTTGTGGCGTTGGTGGGATACACCAATGCGGGGAAATCGACCCTGCTAAACGCCTTGGCAGATTCCCAGGTGTACGTTGCCGATAAATTATTTGCTACTCTGGATCCAACTACTCGTAAAGTCGAGTTGCCCGGAGGGCGAGAGGCTTTAGTCACCGATACGGTAGGCTTTATTCAGAAGCTACCCACTGCTCTGGTGGAAGCGTTTCAGGCAACTCTTGAGGAAATCAAAGAAGCCGATTTGCTTTTGCATCTCGTGGACATCACCCATCCGAATGTGCATGAGCAGGCAGAAGCCGTGCTTGAAACGCTCGAAGAAATCGAAGCCGATCATGTTCCCATTCTCACCGTCTTAAACAAGATTGACCGGCTTGATGATCCCGAGGCAGCCCAGGCTGTCTTGGAAGATTTCGAGAATGCAGTGGCCATCTCGGCCTTGCATAGACAAGGCCTCCAGGAATTGCTTGCAACCGTAGGGCGTAAATTGTACGAAACACTTTCCCCGCTCGAAGTTCTCTTGCCGTATGAACAAGGCGCTTTGATTGCCCTGTTTCATGAGCAGGGGCAGGTGGATCGCGTGGAACATACTCGCAAAGGTGTAGAGATAAAAGGCCGGGTGCCTGGGCGACTTCTCGCACGCTATAGTCCTTATGTAAAAAATCCGCGCAGCCCGACGCCTGAGGCCGAATGACAAGCGGGCTGCTGGCGCAGTTCGCTGCTGATTTGAGCAAGCAGGGCCTGGGCGAATTGCGCCTGGACGCGGCCTCCCGCACGCTTTACAGCACCGACGCGTCGATCTACCAAATCGAGCCGCTGGGGGTTGCTTTCCCGCGACACGAGGACGACTTGACCGGTATCGTGTCGTTGGCAAGGAACTATGGCGTTCCCATTCTGCCGCGTGGCTCTGGCACAAGTTTGGCGGGCCAGACCATTGGACCGGCGGTCATCATTGATTTTTCGCACCATCTGAACCATCTGCTCGATTTCAATCCTGAGGAGCGAACAGCCTGGGTGCAACCCGGCTTAGTTCTGAACGCGTTTAATAACTCTATCCTTGCGCACCAATTGATGTATGGCCCCGATCCTGCTTCTTCAGACCGCGCCACCTTTGGCGGCATGCTGGGGAATAATTCCACCGGTGCGCATTCGATTAGCTATGGAATGACTTCGGATAATGTCCTGGCGATGGATGTACTCCTCTCGGATGGAAGTCAGGTGCGTCTAGAAAGTGTAAAGATGCAAGAGGCCCTTAGCCGCGCCGAATCTGAAACTTTGGAGGGCAGCCTGTACCGCAAAGCGCTGCAAATCCGGGAGCAAGGCGCGGAGGTGATTAAGCGCACCTGGCCACGCACTTGGCGCAAGGCATCCGGCTACGGGCTCAATTATTTGTTGCCCTGGTCCGCCAGCCGCCCGCCGATGTGGCCGCGTGCAGGTGCGGGTGATCAATATCCTCCCGTTGAACCCGATTCCATTAACCTAGCGCCAGCCTTGGTGGGTTCGGAAGGAACCCTGGTAGTCTACAAGCGCATCAAAGTTCGCTTAGTGCCCAAACCCGCATTCACTGTATTGGGCGTCCTTTCTTATCCCGGCATTGCAGAGGCTTGCGATGCAGCTTCGTGGTTACTTTCTTTGCAGCCATCTGCTATCGAACTTATTCCCCAGGCGATGATTCGTTTGGCTCGGTCGGTACCTGCCTACGCACGAAGGCTCTCGTTCGTTAAAGGTGACCCCGAAGCCATAATGATCATAGAGTTCGCCGGCGAAACCCAAATGGAAGCCGAATCTCAATTAGTCAAATTGGGTCCAGATATTGTGCGTGCGATTACGCCGGCTGAACAGGACCAGGTCTGGGGAGTTCGCAAGGTCGGCTTAGGCCTGCTGATGTCACGCGCGGGAGATGCCAAACCCTTACCCTTCATCGAAGATGTGGCTGTTCCCGTCGAGAAGCTTGGCGAATTTGTGCGTGCCTTCCAGGCCATTCTTGCCGAACAAGGCACCAGCGGAGATTTTTACGCGCACGCTTCTGCGGGTTGTTTGCATGTGCGCCCACTGATCAATCTCAAGACGATGCGCGGTGTTGAGCAGATGCGCGCTATCACCCAGACGGTGATGGCGGTCGCAAAACGCCTGGGTGGCGCCATGAGCGGCGAACACGGTGATGGCCTATCTCACGGAGAATGGATCGATCAAACATTCGAACCGGAAATTGTCGAAACCTTCCGGGAGCTAAAGCTTACCGCGGACCCCGAGAGCTTGCTCAATCCTGGCAAAGTGCTTGAGCCCCAAGCGATGCACGTCAACTTGCGTTATGGTCCCCAGTATGAATCGGATCCATGGTTGCCGATTTTGGATTTCGGCAGCCAGGGAGGCTTGGGTGGGGCGATCGAGATGTGCAACGGCGCAGGGGTTTGCCGCAAAGATGGCGGAGTTATGTGCCCATCTTTCCAGGCGACTCGTGAGGAGATGCACAGCACCCGCGGGCGAGCCAATTTGCTTCGCGCCATGATATCCACGGGATTGCCGGATAACGCCGACGCGCAGCTTGCCGCGCACGTTGCGCTCGATCTCTGTTTGGAATGCAAGGGTTGCAAATCCGAATGTCCGTCCGGTGTGGACATGGCCAAGCTGAAATACGATTTCCTGCACAATTACTACCGCAATCATCGTCGCCCTCTGCGAGATTACCTGTTCGGATATATCGATACGGTGGGGAAGTTCGCGCAGCCGGTCGCCCCCCTGGTCAACTTGGCGTTGCAAAGCCAGCCTGGAAAGTCCTTGGGTGAGTCGCTGGGCGGGCTTTCGGCCAAGCGCGGTTTACCCCCCTTCAAATGGGCTACTAGTCCAGTCGCCCGGTTTGGGTCCGTGGAAACGGATGTTTTGTTCTTGCGTGATCCGTTTACCGAATATTTCTATCCTGAGCTGGTTCAAGACGCGTTCAAAGTCTTATTAGCTTCGGGGTTCAGTCCGCGCCTCATTCCAGTGGTTGGGGCAGGACGAACGCTCATTTCGAAAGGCTTCTTGTCGCAGGCCCGCAAGCACGCCCGAAATTTGCTGCGCGCCATCAAACGGCTGGATCCAATGGGTAAACTGCCCGTGGTCGGCATTGAACCCTCGGACATTTATACGCTGAGGGATGAATACCTGGATTTTCTGCCAACTGTGCCTGGAGTACGCGCTTTGTCTCGCCGGGTTTATATGTTGGATGAATTTTTGTTACGCGGCCCAGACTATGGATCATCCCCTGTGGAGAAACTGGGCAGACAGGTTAATGGCTCGAAGTCAGCCAACCGACGCGTCCTTTTGCACGGCCACTGCTATCAGAAGACGCAACCGCCTGCGGACGATGGGCTGCCTACCGGCCAACAGGCGACCGGGAGCTTACTCAGCGCGCTGGGCTTTGAGGTCGAAATTGTAAATTCAGGCTGCTGCGGCATGGCCGGATCGTTTGGCTACGAGGCCGAACACTATGAACTCTCGATGCAAATTGGGGAGTTGGCCCTGTTTCCTGCGGTTCGCGCCGCAGCCCCTGAACAGCAGGTCGTTGCCTCCGGCGTGTCCTGCCGCGCCCAGATAGCCAGTGGCACTGGCCGCTCTGCTTTACATCCTGTTTCTCTGATTGCCGAGCGCCTGATTTCTTAGGGCTTTGCCTTTAGGTGGCGCAATCCCCCGGGCCCCGAAACGATTACCTCAGTCGCCAGTCCTATAAATAATCCGTGTTCAAGAATTCCGCTGCGAGATTTCAGTTTTCGCGCAAGCGCTGGCGCATCGGGTATAGGCCCGAAATCACAATCGAGTAAATAGTTGCCCTGATCGCTTAAGACCGGGTTGTTTTGACCGTCTACTCGGAGAGTTGGTTTTCCTCCGAGTTCAATCGCGAAATCACGCTGCCGCTTCCAGCCAAAAGCGGCAACCTCCAGAGGAAGGGCGTGCAGGCTCCCCAGAATGGGTGACATTTTGCTTTGGTCAACGATGATGACGTTTCGCCGGCTGGACTGTGCCACAATTTTTTCGCGCAGCAGCGCGCCGCCACCGCCCTTGATCAGGTTGAATTGTGGATCCATTTCATCGGCGCCATCAATCGTCAGATCGATTTTGGCATAACTGTTCAAGTCGCCAAGCGGGATCTCTAAGCGTTGCATTTCGGCTTCCGTCTTCTTTGAGCAGGGAACGGCGATGATGTCCATCAGCCTTCCACTTTTTAACTTGGCCGCCAGAGCCTCCAAGGCGAACTGGAGGGTACTGCCATGCCCGAGCCCAAGGACCATCCCTGATTCAATAAGCTCAGCGGCGGCCTCCGCGGCCTGTTTTTTATATTCGTCTTTGGCAGCCATCTTACCTGGAAGCCTCCGTTATCAGCGCATTGATTGCTTTTATCGGATCGCCCTCAATTTCGAGACTTAGAACTCGGCGCCCAGCCGCACGCAACGCTTGCGCGTCGCCCAAGGCTTGGGCAGTCTTCAACAAGCCGAAGGATAGATCGCTGCTTCCCTTGCCGGCTTCTGCCGGGGTGGGAACTTCTTTTTTCGACGCAGGCGTGATAAATTGAATAAATAATCCATTGCCGCGGTCCCCTTTGTGGAGCTGGCCTGTGGAATGCAGAAAACGGGGCCCGTAACCAAATGTTGTTGCCAAATGTGTTCGGCGGCTCAAAACCGACCTCAGTAGTTGGATGGCGTTTGACAATTCGGAGTTTGGAGCTGCGTATACTTGTAATGCAATGTAATCTCCCGTCTGCCCCCCGTTAATAAACCGCTCAATAGTTGACCAACTCGACTTTTCCGACTCTTCGTTTGGCAGCTTTCCCGATTTCTTGTAACCTTCAATTAATGTGCGAGCTTGATTTTTCGCCGATTCCACATTGGGTTGGTCGAATGGGTTGATCCCCAGTACGTACCCGGCCACCGCTGTAGCAAATTCCCAAAGGAAAAATTGCGCCCCTATCTCATAATCATCCTTCCATTCGAGTTCAATTTGAGGAGATTTGCGGATCGCTTCCAGTGAAATGAAAACGCGGTCGTTCCCGTAGGCTTTATCATCAAGCGCCGGTTCTCGAACTATGGGCAAGATCGCCTTTCCTTCCTTGCCAGTACTTTCCGCAATTAGCTGCTCTACCCAATCTTCAAAACTCTGCTTCTCTTCGGGTAATCGAAAGCTTACTTTGTCGCGGCCCTTTAGCGCAAGTGTTCCGATGGCCAGCCCAAGCATCGCCCCAGGATTGTTGGTTAGGGTTTTCTCTTTGCAAAGCTCAGCCATTTTCTCTGTACTGGTAAGCAGCCGATCCAGATCGGCGCCAATCAGCGCAGCCGGTACCAAACCAAAATGAGATAGCGCCGAATAGCGTCCGCCGATGTTTGGATCAGCCAGAAATATGTGGCGAAAACCCAAATCTCCGCCGATCTTTGCTAAATCGCTGCCAGGATCGGTAATCGCGACGAAATGCTTGCCAACTTCCGCCGCGCCCAGGGTCGTTAGCGCTCGATTGTAGAAATACCTGAAGAACGAAGAGGTCTCGACCGTGCTGCCGGATTTACTGGATGCTATGTACAGTGTATTCGCCGGATCATGAGACCTTTCTTTTTCGAGCACGGCCCCAGGATCGGTAGAATCAAGCACGCTCAATACTAATCCCTGGTGGCCGCCGAACATCTGGCTGAAGAGTTCCGGCGCCAGGCTTGAGCCGCCCATGCCTAGCAGGAGGACGCGGTCAATGTGGTTCGATTTGACCGCCTCTACGAAATTCTGCAGCGCAGGAATTTCAGTGCGCATTCGCTCCGCGATATCCAGCCACCCCAGCCGGTTGCTGATTTCTTCTGGACCCGGCTTCCACAATGTGTGATCGCGCCCCCAAACACGTTCCACCAATCGATCTGTCTTAGCTTTATGAATTGCTTCTTCAACGGAGTTGGAATATTCCCCAACGTTAAACTTCAAACCATTAACTATAAACTCATCATTCATGCGAATTTGATTGTATCAGTGTGGCCTGTGGGAGCCAGCAGTAGAGATCGTCCTGTCTTGCCGTTGACTTCCAGGGCGCCCATCTTCCGTAAGCAATAGCTCATTCTTGTACTGAGCCAAATGGGGGCGCCCAGGGCTTCTGCGAGTTGGCGATGGGTAAACGGCGAAGCGAGGCTCGAAGGGATCAGAGACAAGTAATCGTTCAAGGTGTTGAACTCAACGTTGCCGGCCACGCGCAGTAACACCTTGTCCGCTATGCTCCAATGCTTGCGGCGCCATGAACCGCGACCATCGTCTCGCCAGATTTCTTCTTGCTCGGTCAAAAGCACCTGGAGCTGAAAATTTGGATGGCTGGCGATCTCGGGAATGTAAACCAGCTCATCGAAAACGTGCTCCACCCGTCCCCGTTTGGGCGATTTGCGGCGAGCTAGTTTTCTGCCGCGTTTGGTCTTGCGCACAATCCATTTCGTTTCAGGAATAGGGTGGACCAGGAGAACAGGGTGGTTTTCAATCAGTTTTGCCAGCTTTTTACGAATCATTGAGAAATTGCCAGTCTGGATTTCAATGAGCAGGTCGCCCCGAACGATATCGATGTGGTATCCATCCACTTTCTGCTCGAAGCTGTCCCCCGGAAGGGCCAGCCACTGTTTGAGTCCCGCATGCAACTGCTGCTCTCGCAGCGTGCCGATACTGTTCTGGCTGCTCACTGGGGCGCCTTCAGTTTGCTGGCTTGGCGGACGGAGGCCTCGCCATACCGGAGCCGCAGCGATTGGATGGCCGCCTGCAAACGCTCCTGCTTTGCGGCCTCTTTTGGATTCCAATCCCACAGGACGAGTTGGCGACTCGGCGAGCCGAGGTTGCTGACGCCCACACCGAGGAGCCGCACTTTGCGCCCGGATTTCCAGTGTTTCTTGAATATTTCAAGGGCCATCTTTTCGATCTTGCGGGCGTCGTCAGTGGGTTCAGGCAGTGTATTTTGGCGGGTTATCGTGGTGAAGTCGGGCCAGCGCAATTTCACTCTCACCGTGCTCCCAAAGAGTTCCAGCCTTTTCAATCGTTTGCCAATGGATTGCGATTGCTCACGGATGACTTCTCGAAGCTGCTTCTCGTCGTTCGTATCTCGGGCGAAGGTCTCTTCATGACTCACCGACTTGGTTTCGTGAGAAACGTGAACCGCACTGTTGTCTGTGCCTTTGGCTCGACGGTGCAGGTCATTGCCGATCTGCCCGAAACGCCGCTCTAGCTCACGCAACGGGTAGGCGGCGATGTCGCCGATCGTATGCAGGCCCAGGTCGGCTAGCTTTTCCGCCGTCTTGGCCCCCACACCCCACAGAGCGTCCGCTGGCAAAGGGGCCAGGAAGGCGGCTTCCTCGCCAGGCGGAACGACCTGAATCGCGTTGGGATAATCATCACCATGTCCTGAAGCTTTGCCCACGTTTGTGGCTACTTTTGCCACCAACTTATTGGATGCAACGCCTAGAGAAGCGGGTAGGCCAAGATCGGCTTTGATCAGGTTTTGCATGCGGAGTGCATAGTACAAACCATCTTCCGGTTGGTGGCTAAGGTCGATGAACGCTTCGTCGATTGAGATAGGTTGGACAAGCGGGGAAAAGCTGTTCAATATGTCCATCACCTGATGGGATAGGTCCACATAGTTCCTAAAGTGATGCCGAACAATGAGCAGGTTTGGGCAAAGCCTGACGGCCCTGGCCATGGGCATTGCCGAATGAATCCCGTATTTTCTCGCCGCATAGGAGCAGGATGCCACTACGCCGCGGTGTTCCGGGGAACCGCCCACGGCGAATGGTTTATGGCGCAGATTCGGATTGAGCAGCTCCTCAACGGCACAGAAGAATGCATCCAGGTCAAGGTGGATTATTTTCCGAAACTCAGGTTGAACGCCCATTTCGCACTATCATGCGCATAGCCACTAATAACTCGACTAGATTATTCTTTTCTCTCGGAGCTCGTTTACCTGGTCAGCCGAAAAATCAAGTAGTTGCGTAAGTATTTCTTCACTGTGTTCGCCAAGCTTGGGAGGGGGATAGCGGAGCGCTATGGGTCGAGTGGGAACTCTCAACGGGGATGCCAACATGGATACTTTTTCCCCATCGATTTCTGCCAATGTGACCAATTCGCGAGCTAGCACTTGTGGATCCTGAAAAACTTGCTCAATATTATTGATTGGCGCAGCCGGTACAGCTGCCTTTTCACAAATAGCCAGCCATTCGGCCACGGTCTTCGTGGCAAAGATTTCGTCCAGTAAAGCCACCAATACTAGCCGATGGCTAACTCTCATCGGATTGTTGCTAAAGCGCTCATCCTTGACCCATTCCATGCGACCAATTTCCTCGCAGAACCTGGACCATTGCAAGTCGTTTCCCGCGGCAAACGCGAAATACCCGTCCTTGGCCTTGAAGGATTGATAGGGCACGATATTGGGGTGGGCGTTTCCATAACGTTTTGGCGGTTTCCCAGACACCAAGTAATTGCTTGCCGCGTAGGAAAGCATTCCCACCTGTGTGTCGAGCAGCGAGATATCGATGCGCTGCCCTGTTTTCTGGCGTTCGCGTGCGAAAAGCGAGGCCAGAATTGCATTGCACGCGTTTAATCCGGCTTGGATATCAACAATTGCTATACCCACCCGAATTGGCTCTCCATCTTCGGACCCGGTCAGGCTCATCAGCCCGCCTTGTGCCTGGGATATGAAGTCGTATCCCGGTTTGTTTTTGGACGGACCTGTGTAGCCGTAACCGGTGATAGTGCAATAAATCAAGTCGGGTCGTATTTTTTTTAGCGTTTCATAGCTGAGGCCCAACTTTTCGAGAGTTCCCACTTTGAAGTTTTCGACCAAAACGTCGGATCGCTCGACCAGGCCCCTGAGGATTTCAAGTCCCCTGGGCTTTTTCATGTCTAGGGTCAGGCTGCGTTTATTACGATTGGCCGAAATGAAATAAGCAGATATTCCGCTCTTGGTAAATGGGGGACCCCATTGTCGCGTATCGTCTCCCCTGTTTGGCTCCTCCACTTTGATGACTTCGGCGCCTAGGTCTCCAAGCATCATCGTGCAGTAAGGGCCGGCCAATACCCGAGTTAGATCTAGCACGCGGACGCCATCTAACAGGCCTTTCGGTTCCTCAGTCATGTCTATCCATCACCCGTATTTGAATAATTATAGTTCAAATATTCTATTATCCAGCGCATCTTCGCAGGCTAGTCTGTGTTCTATTTCAAAACCTATTCGCCTGGAGGTGCCGGGGAGCTTTCGACGCAGTTTTCGTCTTAATCACTATGCAGAAGAGGAGAACTCAAAGATGGCATCTAAGGTTTTAGGTTACCTTCCAAACGAAACTCCGCCGCTTGGCCAGCTAATCCTATTAGGTTTCCAACATGTAATCACTATGTTCCCGGCCACTGTCTTCGTGGCCGCATTCTGTGGCTTCCATGTTGGCACCGTGCTGCTGGCCTCCGGAGTCTCCACTATTGTCGCCTTGTTCCTTTCGAGGCGCGGAGTCGGAACTTACATTCCCCTGTTTTACGGGTCAAGCTTCAGCTACATTGCCGCTTATCTGACGATCATTTCCCAGATGACCGGTAGCCTGCCAGAATTCGGTGTGCCGGTTTCTGACGAAGTGCTCAGCACCCTGCAGGCGGGAATTGTGGTCACAGGCATTCTCAATATGCTGGTCGGCACGCTGATCCGCTCGGTAGGGAAATCAGCGATCGACAAGGTTTTACCACCTGTGATCACTGGCTCGGTAGCTGCGATTATCGGCTTTGGCTTGGCTTTTGCCGCCCTTGATCTGGCTAACGCCAACTGGGGCGTAGCTTTGGCAACGCTGTTTTTGACTATCTTGTTTTCGGTGTATTTACAAAACCGTGGTTTTATCGGAATGCTGCCGATCTTGTTAGGTGCAGTAGTCGGCATCGTTCTTTCGATGCTGTTGGCTCCCGGATCTGTCGACTTTTCGGCTGTCGGCGCATCGCAACTCTTAGTAGTTCCCCATTTCACTTTCCCTGCATTTAGCGGAGCTTTCGTAAGCGCCGCCATCTTCACCGTCTCGATCATGGCCGTTGCTACGATTCCAGAATCGACGGCGCATCTTTATCAGATGAGCTTGTATGTGGACCGCTTTGCCGCGGAGCGAAAGGCCAAACCCTACAAGCTCGATCGCAATGTCGGCTTCAACCTTATTCTTGATGGCATCGGCGATTTCATCAACGGTTTGCTGGGCGCCACAGCCGGCACCAACTATGGTGAAAACAACTCGCTGATGGCAATTACCCGGAATTACTCGGGTCCCGCATTGATCGCCGCCGGTGTGATTTCCATCCTCCTCGGCTTTGTTGGCCCACTGCAGGCCTTGGTTGCAGCCGTGCCTCTTGCTGTGAGCGGAGGCCTGGCCATCTACTTATTCGGCGTGATTGGCATGCAGGGTATCGCTCTGATGCAGGAGCATAAAGTCAACATGTTTGTGCCGCGTAACTTGGCTGTGGGCGCGGTGATCATGGTCATCGGTATCGGCGGCAACATCGGTTATGGTGGGTCTTTGCCAGTTCCGATTTTGACCGACGTGTTCCCTCAGGGCTTGCCTGCCATCGCTACGGCTGCAGTAGCTGGCATCCTGTTGAACTTGGTCTTCCTGGTGTTTGATCCCGAAAGCAGGAGGGCGCCCTCGCGTGCAGCCCGACCCGCTGCCGCCCGCGCTCGCCGGGCTCGGGGTGGAGCCTGAAACAGCTATTCACGAAACAAAGAGGAGCAGGCAACTGCTCCTCTTTTTATTTTGTATGCCGAGACAGAAATTGGGAAAATGTGGCTGGGGGGCGACCTAGTAAGCTCGCTAGAACAACGCCCGAGCCGGCGAAGCCGTGTTGATCGTAATATGTAAACATCTTGGTAAGCGCGTCGATGGCATATGCGCTCATTCCACGCGCTTTTGCACCGGCCGCCCATTCCGCCAATGCTTGTTTGCTGGCCTCAACCGCACGGCCCAAACCTTCACTTACTAATTGTGCCATTTGCTTTGAACTCAGTTGCTGCCCGCCTGCCAGAGAATATATAGTCCCTTCATGTTTCGCAGTCGTCAGAACCTGGCAGGCAATATCAGCAACATCTTCTAGATCTACTGGGCTGAATAGAGAGTCGATTGAATATGGGACGATGTATTTTCCCTGGTGCGTCATTGCCTCCCAATAGGGGAGGATGTTCTGCATGTAGCTCGCCGGCTGCAATATGGTGAACGTGATCCCGCTCTCTATCAATTCTTCTTCTACGCGCAACTTCTGCCAATGGTGAGGCATGGCTTCGATTTGAGGATACATCACCGAGTGATAAACGATTTTTGGAGTGCCGGCTTCTTGGGCAGCCGCAATTACGGCTTTTCCAATTTCGAATTCTTTGGGATGAACATTGGGGCAAATCATATAGACAGCGTTTACGCCGATTAGCGCCTTTGACAAAATTGCTTTGTCAAAAAGGTTGCCGATTACCACTTCCTGGGTCCCAATTTCCTGTACGATGCTTGCGTGTTCCGCCCTGTGAATCAGCGCACGAGCGGTTTGGTTTCTACGCGCCAGAGCGCGCAGCACAGCCAAACCAGTTTTCCCGGCAGATCCCGTCACCAAGATCATTGAATTGATTATTCCGACTCGAGAATCTCTTTTACCAGGCTGGGGCCGCGATACACAAGCCCCGTATAGATCTGGATCAGGCTGGCGCCGGCGTTGATGGCCGCGTCCGCCTCCTGGCGGCTCATTATGCCGCCAACAGCCACGATAGGCAACTTGCCTTGTGTATGGGTGTAGATGTGACCGATGATTTTCCGCGATAGAGCCGAAAGCGGTGCGCCGCTGAGGCCGCCCGTTTCCGAGGCGCGCGGCGAGCGCAAATTCGGGCGAGTGGTTGTGGTGTTGGTTGCAATGACTCCATCGACCTTGTTACGCAGCATCACATCCAGGGCTTGATCGAGTAGTTCTTGGCTCAAATCAGGGGCGAGTTTGATCAACAAGGGTATATGTCTCAATGCAGCTAGGGCTTTCAACAAGTCCTCGAGTGCGTTGGCTCCCTGTAATTGGCGCAAACCAGGCGTGTTGGGAGAGCTAATATTGATGACCAAATAGTCCGCTATGGAAGTGAATCTTGCTGCTAAAGTTTGATAATCCTCAGCAGCTTGCTCCAAAGCAGTCTCTTTGTTTATTCCGAGATTCACACCGATGATGAGTCCCTTGGGGCGCGGCCCCAGCAGTCGCCTGGCGACAAAATCTGCGCCGCGGCTGGGGAAACCAAGGCGATTGATCAAAGCATCATCTTCGACAAGACGGAAGAGCCGTGGTTTTGGATTGCCCGGCTGTGGCCGCGGCGTCACCGTTCCTATTTCGATGTGACCGAAACCCAGGCACGCGAGTCCGCGCCAGGCGAGGCCATCCTTGTCGTAGCCGGCTGCTAGGCCAAGGCGATTAGGGAATCGAATCCCGAACAAGTTGACGGGTTCTTGATTCGGGATCGAGTACAGCTTGCGCACGAGTATCGCCAGCGACGGAACCGCGCCCACTAATTGAAGAAGTCTGAGAGTCGCGGCGTGGGCACGTTCCGGATCCGCGCGAAAAAACCAGGGTCGCAGTCGTGAGTACATCAGCTCTGCAGGAAATCGATCGTTTTCGAGTACTGTTCGTTAGTTATCGTCCCTGATTTTTGCCAGTGGTTGAGCAAGTCTGAAATGCGAAATACCGAATGCAGCTTGATCCCTTTTTTCATCAGGTCTTGTGAAGGTTTTGACTGCCTATCGATCAGCACAACGATGTCGCGCACCTTAAGACCCGCGGCTTCCAGTTTCCCAATTCCTTCCAGCTTGCTCCCGCCAGTTGTGATCAGATCATCAATAACAACTGCTGTTTCGCCAGTTTCGTAGGGACCTTCTACTAGTGATTTGGTGCCGTAGTCCTTTTGCTCTTTGCGCGGATAAATTATGGGCTTTCCGGACTGCAACGAGATGGCAGTTGCAATCGGCAGTGCAGCATAGGGCAATCCGGCAAGGCGATCAAAATCAAGTGTATTTAGGATGCCAAGGTAGGCTGATGCGGTGCGAGCTAGCGCCTGCGGATTTCCTACCAAGCGGCGTAAGTCGAGGTAAATCGGTGAACCTTGCCCGGATTTAAGCTTGAACTCCCCAAATTTAACGCATCCCATTCGAAGCAAGTCATCAGCCAACTGAGCATGTGGGAATATCTTCCGCGTCTTTGGTTTTTCTCTTCGCGCTGAATTAATCGCCTCGCGTAAATCTTGCGCGGCAACGGCAGGATCTGGTGCGCGGCTGATTCCCCTGGAAATGGGGATCAGCATACCGAGACCGTCCTCTCGCAACCCAGCGGCCAAGGCTGCCTCCACATCGCCTCCTTGAGTGCCAATTCCGGGCGTCAGGAACCAAAGCTCAGGAGCAAGGTCTCGTAGTTCTGCCAGCACTTCGGGGTAGGTGGCGCCTACGACAAGCCCCACATTTTTATTTTTGTTCCACGATCGCGCAAGCTGGGCAACTTGAGCATATAACGGCTGCCCAGCAATTAATTTATCCTGGAATTCACCTGCGCTCTGATTGGATGTTTTGCACAGCAGGAAAACGCCTTTGGAGGGGTCTTTAAGAAAGGGAGCCACCGAATCCGAACCGAGATATGGGTTTACAGTAATGGCATGCGCCCCAAGGGTCTGGAAGGCCGCCTGGGCATAGGCTTGGGCTGTCGAACCGATGTCCCCACGCTTGGCGTCCAGGATCACGGGAATACCGTCTGGAACTGCGGCGATGATGTCCTTTAGTGCCTGCACGCCCTCCGCGCCGTAAACCTCGAAGAAGGCGGAGTTGGGTTTGTAAGCCGCGGCAATGGAACTGGTTGCCTCGACTAAGTGCAAACAAAAATCGCGGGCTGCGGCTGCACTTGGCCTGGGCAAGTCATCCACATGGGGATCGAGGCCAACACAAAGCAACGAATCAACTTGCTGGCATCGCTCGGAAAGAAACTCGAAAAACGATTTGCTCATAACCTTCAACTTTAAACCTTCAACTGTCCTAGGCCTTTCCCAACACCATGGCGAGCAATGCCATGCGCGTATACAAGCCGTACTCCATCTGCCGGAAGTAGGCGGCCCGCGGATCATCGTCCACTTCCAGTGCGATCTCGCCAACACGCGGCAGAGGGTGCATAACGATCATTCTTTGTTTCGCTTTTTTCATGGTCTCGGGTGTGATCACGTAAAGATTCTTCACTTCATCGTATTCAACCTCACTGGCGAAGCGTTCCTTCTGAACGCGGGTGACGTAAAGGACGTCCGTATTCGAGATCACTTCATCTAGATCGGTATACGCATGCTGATGGATGCCTTGGTCGGCGAGTTCTGAAACGATCTCGGCTGGCATTTCTAGGACGGCGGGAGAGACATAGTTCAGTTTCGCATGGAAAAGGGAAAGTAGCCGCGAAAGGGAATGCACTGTTCGACCGTTCTTCAAGTCACCCAGCATCGTTACCGTCAGGCCATCGGCCTCGCCAACCTCTTCGAGAATAGTAAATAGATCGAGAAGTGCTTGGGTGGGGTGCTCGCCTACGCCGTCGCCGGCGTTGATGATGGGCTTGCGTGCGTACTTGGCCGCCAGCGCCGATGCGCCCACTTCCGGATGGCGGAGGACAATAACGTCTGCATAGCATTCGAGCGTTCGTACCGTGTCGGGAAGCGATTCACCTTTGGAAACTGATGAATACTTGACTTCGTTGATCGGGATCACTGAGCCTCCCAGTCGTTCCATCGCTGCGGTGAAAGAAGATGAAGTGCGCGTTGAAGGTTCATAGAATAAGTTCGCCAGTATCTTGCCCTTTAGCAGATCAAAGGTACCTATGCGCGCAACCATCTCCCGCATTTCATGAGCTACGCCGTAGATGTAGGCCAAGTCGTCCCGAGAAAATTGCTTGACCGAAAGAATATCCTTTCCGTAAAACGGGGCGGTACGCTGGTCGCCCAGGGGTAGGTGAGCGCTGCCTGGTGTTTTGTGATTCGCTAATGAGACCATTTTTCTCCTTATAAGTTTCTTGTATTTCGTCCACTGCCGGGGGCAGCCAGCACGCGCCCGTCTTCGTAAACAACCTGGCCGCGCAAAACCACGCGCACCACGCGGCCCGTGACCTTCCAGCTCTCAAATGGCGTCCAGCCGCATCGTGTGTACTGGTCTGAAGCGCGGATTTCGTACTGTGCCCCTGGATCGAGTTCGGTGTATGTCTCGGGTTGTGCAGGCAGGCCAAAGATGCGGCGTGGGTTATCGTGTAATCGTTGCCCCACATCATCTATGCTAAGCCTGCCATCTTTTACTGCGGTCAGCAGCATGGGCAAAATGGTTTCCAGGCCCGGAAAGCCGGGCGGCGGATTTTCGCTGTCTTTCTCGCTGAGGGTATGTGGCGCATGGTCTGTCGCGAAGCAATCGATCACGTCGAGATTAGCCCACAGCGCATCCTGGTCCGTTTTGGAACCCAGCCTCGGGCGCACTTCTGAGCGACCCGCGCCCAGAGTGGGGATATCTTCTTCGGAGAGGAATAGGTGATGAGGGCAAACCTCACAGGTCACCTTCAGTCCTTTTTCTTTAGCGGCGCGTATGAGCAGGATTTCTTCTCGGCGCGAAACATGGCAAAGATGGACTGGGCGATCGTAGATTTCCGCCAGTAGGATTGCGGCGGCCAGCGTCTTGCCTTCAGCATGAACGGCGAGCGGGGCCTCTTTCGGCCAGTTTGCAAAATGCGCCATCCATATGGTCATGTCATCTAATTTCAGATCACCAAACGTTTGATCCAGATACAGTTTCAATCCCGCAACTTGAGATGCAACCTGGATTGCGGACTTGGGATTTGTGGATGATCCTCCCAAATATTGCGCATAGTCACATCGACTCCTCTGCCTAGCTGCATCTAGACAAAGCTTCAATGTCTGCTTATCGACTATCGCCGGATTCGTATTAGGCATCGCCAGCACAGTGGTGAAACCTCCCGCCAGGGCGGCGGCGGTCCCAGAATCCCAGTCCTCTTTGTGTATCGCGCCGGGTTCACGTAAATGAACGTGAATGTCGATCAGGCCAGGCAGCTTGGTCAACATAGTCCCCAGGCATAAAAAAAGCGCCCAAGAGAGTGTCTTGGGCGCTGATAATTGGAGGTTGGAGGCTGGGGTTCAAACATGTTTCGAACTATTTTATGTAAAACGACCCCAGTGTCAAGCATTGGTTCGCAGCTAAATGGCGGGCGATCCTGAAAAAGTTGAATTGCGCTGTCAAACTGTTGGTCTTCTAGGCTGAGATAGCTTCGAGGACACCGAGAAAACCGCCGAGCGCATCAGAGCCCGAGGTGTGGCCGGTTGGCAGGATGCGCATGACGGAATTACGTAAAGCTGTATCGTCTTGAACCGCAATTGCCTCCACCAGTGCGTGCCAAGGCTCGGCTGTTTCTCCAGCCGCGCCGGCTTCCAGCCAGGCGGCAGAGAGCGCGTGAGTGCGAGGGGCCGCGGTTCGAGCTATCGAGTTACTGAGCTCAAGGGCGGCATCTGAGGGATGCGTAGCCCAAATCCCATGCATCGCTCCAAGCAAAATATCGTCGCCAGCAGGCGTCAAACCCGGCCCGACACCCGCCAGCCCTTTAGATGCCTTGGATATCGACTCAATATCGCCTTGCTGGATACCGGTAATCAATCGGGGGATGTGCTGTTCTGCGGCTTGGATGATGCGAGCGGGCAAAGGCGAATTGGCGAGTGGATTGACTACGAGTCGTGCCAGGCTATCGGCCTCGGCGTGTTGCGTGAGCAACTCGCGGATCCGTTTTGCCGCTCCGGTAATCCATTCGCCGCGGCATTGTATTATTTGCCACTTGGGGCTTGGTTCCCAGACCTCTGCCCGCTGTGCGTCGATCAGCCAATCGTCCAGCCAAAAGCCGTTTTCAAAGACTAGCAGGCTTGCTCCTATTTGAACATCCTTGGGGAAATCCCCGGGTTCAAGAACTAATGAGAAGGGCCCTGAGCCAATCCGGTCGCTGGCCAATGCGAGGACATCGCCCTCTTGATTGACCAGATTCAGCACGCGCTCAAAAGAATAAAGTACATGCGCCTGCTGAGTTTGCCGCAACCAGGTTTGAGCGCGCGGGGCAGTGCGAGCCACGCGTAATCTTTGAGCCGGACTAGCCATTGGATAAGGCTACCGCTTTTTGTTGGACTTGTGTTCGTTGACGAGTTCCCAGAGACGATTCGGGCTAAGCGGAATTTCGTTGAGCTCGAATCCGTCGATACCCAAAGCATCTTCGATGGCTTGGGCAAAGAGCGGGCCGACCGGGATGGCGCCCGCCTCCCCGGCGCCTTTGACCCCCATGGGGTTGAGTGGCGAAGTGGTCACCTGATGTCCGACTTCGATGCGTGGCACGTCACCTGCGCCGGGCAATAAGTAATCCATGAATGACGCGTTTACGATCTGCCCCATCTCATCGAACATGAGCTGCTCGTAGAAGGCGTTGCCGATGCCCTGGGCGACGCCTCCATGGATCTGCCCATCGAGAATGAGCGGGTTGATGACGTTACCGCAGTCGTGAACGGCGACGTATTTTTTGATCTCAAGCATCATCGTTTGTGGATCGATCTCGACTATCATGGCGTGCACGCCGCTGGCCGTAGCACCCATTTCAGGGCCGAAGTAATCGGTAGCTTCCAATCCAGGTTCGGTGCCGGGTTTCACCGCGCCGCGCATCGGGTTGGCGCGCTGCGCAAGTTCGCCAAGGGGAATGGCGGTTTCCGGCGCACCTAGGATCCGCACTTTGCCATCAACCAATTCCAGTTTGTCCGGCGTGACCTCGCCTTCAAATTCTTCGACGGCCTTGGCAAGGATCTTTTCGCGGACGCGCTTAGCCGCGGCATTGATGGCGTTGCCTGCCACCACCGCGCCGCGGCTTGCGAATGTTCCAACACCCCAATGGAACTGATCGGTATCCCCGGTCACCAGATCAATCTGGTCAACTGGAACGCCCAGCTGTTCAGCGACAACCTGGGCATAGCTTGTGAAATGTCCTTGACCCTGAGTGCCTATGCCGGTGGCTACACTTACACGCCCATTAGCCTGCACCTGGACTCGAGCGCCTTCATAGGGACCGATGCCAGTGCCTTCCACATAGCAGACAAATCCCAGGCCGAGTTTTTTGCCTTGCGCTTCGGCTTGAGGTTTGAGTTCCTTGTAGAACTTGTCGTATTCAATAAGCTTAAGGACCTGATCAAGCATCGGCTCATAGTTGCCACTGTCGTAAGTGAGCTCGGAGAAATCCTGAAAGATGATGCCGTGCTTGTGCGGGAACTGATCGGGCGGAATTAGATTCTTACGTCGGAGTTCGACTTTGTCGATGCCCAGCTCGCGGGATGCCGCGTCGAGTAACCGTTCCATCACATAGATGCCATGTTGACGGCCGGCGCCGCGATAGGGACTGGTCATCGGCTTGTTGGTGAACACCGCCGTGAATTCACTGTAGTAATTTGGCACCAGGTACATGTTCAGCAAAGTGCATTGAGTGTTGATCGGGATGGTCAGACCATAAGGATCGTAAGCGCCGTTGTCGTGCCAGAAGACGTCTTTAACCCCGAGGATGGTGCCGTCTTTTTTCAGGGCCATTTCCGACTGGTGGAACTGACCGCGCTCTTGCGTGGTGGAATAAAAATTCTCGGAGCGATCCTCGATCCATTTGACTGGGCGATTGAGCTGCATCGCGATCCATGGCAGCAACATTTCCTCCGGATAAAACATGAGGATCTTGGGCCCGAAGCCGCCACCGATGAATGGGGCAACCACGCGTACCTGATGCTCTGAGAGGCCAAGCATGCCAGCGATCCCGTTGCGGATGATGACAGGAGCTTGAGTGGTATCCCACATGGTCAGGCGGCCGGCCTTGGCATCCCATTCGGCGACAATGCCACGGTTTTCCATGGCCGCAGCGGTGCCACGATCGTAGAAAAATTCGCGGCTGATCACCAGATCAGCGTGGGCCTTGGCTTTTTCGTAATTGCCCTTTTGCTGAACAACGTGAGCGGCGATGTTGTCTTTGAGGTCTTCGTGCAGAAGCGTCGCGTCTTTCTCCAGTGCTTTGCGCGGATCGATGTGAACTGGAAGAGATTCGTAATCCACCACGATGCGGTTGACGGCATCCTCGGCGATATAGCGGTTTTCGGCTACCACGCAGGCTACGGGCTCACCGACATGGCGCACTTTATCTTTAGCAAGGATGGGATGCAAGCGTTCGTTGAATACCGCGTCTTTTACTGGCGGGAGGCCGACGTTGAGGATGCCGGTGCGCCAGTAGTTGCCGAGGTCGGCGGCGGTGTAAATGGCCACGACGCCGGGCAACTCCTTGGCTGATGAAACGTCAATGGATTTGATGCGCGCATGGGCGTAAGGGCTGCGCACGAAAGCGATGTGCGCCATTTCAGGCAAATTGACATCGTCTACAAAGAGGGCGCGCCCGGTGAGCAGACGCGGGTCCTCATTGCGTTTGATGCGTTCGCCGAAATAGCGCGTGGCCATTTAATTTTCGGTGAATGCCACCGCACGGCAGAAAGCAGCTTCGCCGCCTCGGAAGTTCCACGGAAAGGCTCCGAGGACGATACGCTTGTTGTGGAGAGCGGGGTTGCCCATTTCGCCGCCCATGTTCTCCACATGCACACAGTCGTGGGGGAATAGCGCGTTGTGGGTGAGCTGGTAGGCTTCCGGTGGGAACATCTCGTCCACTTTGGCGCTTCCGCCGAATTTCTTCTCGACGATGGCGCGGACTTTTTGCCAGTGCTCCAGTCCGCCTTTGCCGAGAAAACGGCCGATAGGCAGGTTCATGGGATGGTCTGTGGAGATCATGTCAACACCCCATAAGTGAATCTTTTTATCGAGCAGCCACTCGCAAATGCTGTGATGCGGTCCGGGGTGGCGCTGGATGTAGCGCTCCTCGTCAGCGTCATCAGCGAAGAACGAGTACTTCGACCAGCCGGTATGAATGAAGAGAATGTCACCGTTGTTGACTTTGGCTTTCTTTTCGATCATCTCAGGGGTGAAGACGTCCAGGTCATCGAGCTGATCGCTGAGGTCCACGATTACTCCTTCACCGTAGAGCCAGTCGAGTGGAAGCTGATCGATGGTCTTGCCTTTGGTGACGAAGTGGCGTGGCGCATCCAAGTGGGTGCCCATGTGATTGGAAGTCTGGATATATTGCGCATTGACTCCGTGTTCAGATTTACGTTTGATGTACTTCACTTCGAATGGCGGATAAAAAGGCCAGAATGAGGCGTCTTGATTTAATGGCTGAGAAAGATCGTGAACTTTCATGGAACTCCTTTGTTACTAGTTAGTGGTTATTTGTTAGTTTTGCTAGAAACGCAATGTCGATATCAGAATAAACATCTTGTTCGAGTTCTATGTCGGTAACGCTCGAGACTTTGTAGGACGCAGGTTTTTCTTTGACGCCCGAATTTTGGACGCGTTGCTGCTTTAGGAATTTGGCAAAGCCATTAATTCTTTGAGCCAGAGAAACTAATTTTTCGGTAATTTGATCTGCAGTTTCATGCTCAAGTAAGTTGCGAGCTTTTGCTCTATTTATCCAAAATTTAGTTTCGAACAGACTACCGCGCGAATAATAAATACGTTTTAACTTTTCGCCGAAATGGTAACGTCCATAAGCTTCTGCTAGGTTTGCTCCTATTGAATCTGCTGCTCGGGTTAGTTGTTTGCCAATAGTATCCTGATCAAACGGCTTCCACATGGCAACTAAGGACCAAATTGAATCGCCAATTTCGGAGGCGATTTTCTGGATTTCCAAGTCTTCAATCGTTTTTGTCATTGTAATAACTAATACCTTATAACCAATAACAATTACAGCTCGTACTTTTTCGCATACGCCCTAATCGCATCTTCAAAGATCTTCATCGGCGGGCGGACTAGCCCGGCACCGACCTGGCCAACGCCCGCGTCTTTGTGAGCGATGCCGGTATTGATCCGCGGCGTAATGCCCAACTCGACGACCTTGCGGATGTCGATGCCCGTGGGCGTGCCGCGAAATTCCAATTGGGGAATAGTGAAATGCTTGTGCTCGGTGATGGTGATCTCGTACATTTCCATCGTGGTGTTGAGCGCGTCTTGCGGGGTGCCGGAGACGAACTGCACGATTGCCGGGGCGGCCGCCATGGCAAAGCCACCGATGCCAGCGGTCTCCGTAATAGTGCTGTCACCGATATCGGGATTGGCGTCTTTGCTGGTGAAGCTGGGGAAATAGAGGCCGTCGGGAACTTCGGCCGGCGCTGTGAACCAATCTTCGTCCAGACCGCTGACGCGCAGGCCGAAATCCGTTCCGTTGCGCGCCATGGTCGTGACCATCGTGCTGGCTTCAACGCCGTGCGCCGCATCGGCCATCGCTTTACAGGAAGCCATCACAGGGTTGAGCACGCTGAGCGCATTGTCGCCCAGGAATTTGAGCACTTCCGATTCGAGTGCGGCATCGTCGGCTACCTTGGCGATCCATGGCGCCAGCTTGGCAGTGTACATGATCGAGCCGGCCTTATTGCGATTGTGGCCCTCGTCGCCCATGTGTAGGGCTTCAGCCAGCAGGGCACGGATATCCAGGCCGCCGCTGGCCTGGATGGCTTTGGCCAGCATGGGCCCCATCTTGTCGTTCATCCATTTGAGCTTGGCGATGACTTCCTCGCTGTATGCGCCATAGCGCAGCACCTTGCCATAGCCCTCGTTGAGATTCGAATAGGCTTTGTTGCCATGGGTCTCGTTCTCGATGACATAGACCATCATCGACGCAGATGTGACGCCTGCCATGGGACCGACGGTGGCATGGTGATGACAGGGTGCGAATTCGATCTCACCCTTTTTCACCAAGGCTTCAGCGGATTTGGCATCCTTCGCCTTGCCCTCGAATATCAGCGCGCCAATCACCGCGCCGCGTAGCGGACCGGACATGCGCTCCCATTCGATGGGCGGGCCAGCGTGCAGCAGCAAGTTGTCGCGCATTCCGGGAATTACGTCACGCGCCGGGGCAACGCCCTTCAGGATTGGTCGCGCATCCATCATGCGGCCGACTGCAGTCTCGTTTGCTTTCTCGATGTTTGTCATTTAGGCCTTCATCTTTTCCAAAATGCTCATCAAATCTTCGTTTCCGGAAGCAGGCGGGCGCCAATCTACTTGAACGACTTGCGCGCCTTGTGCCTTTAGACTGTCATAGAAAGATTCTACGCCCACATTGATGGCGGCCAGTGGCTCAGTGAACTTTCCTAGTGTGCCGCCATGGGCAACCGGTGGCGCCAGTCGCGTCGTGATGTAATCCACAGTGGCGGAAACCTCCCGAAATACGACTGCGCCCGCTTTAGTTAGCTGGGCTATCTGCTCATCGATTAGCTGTGGATCCTCGTCCGTTCCGATGACTAGAGTTACGAATTCAAGGTCTTTGCGCGCCTTGCGATGCGCGGCGATTGCGGGCGCCAGTTCGCTTGCTGGGTTCGGATGCGCACCCTCGCCGAGTACGACATCCAACAGGATCACTCCGACCTGTTTGTCCTCGGCTTCCTGTTTCATGCGTCGCAGGCGAAGATCGTTGTCCATCATAGGATGCAAACGACCGACGGTAAACGTATCCTCTCCAAGGTCGAGAATCGTGTGCGCTTTGCTGTTTAGCGGATTTTCGAGTTCTTGCTCGCTGCGAATAGGCACGTTGGAATAAATGGGGGATAGGAAGAGTTGAAGGCCGTTCAAAACTTCGTAGGCCAGAGTGCCGCCGGAAAATAGGCCGCGCAAGTAACCTTCGTCACGCTCGATGTCTGTTTTCTGCTGCACAGGCCGTTTGCCGAGATCGACTGCCAGCTTAGCCGCCTGATCCAAGCCGGCGGCGAAATGCAGGTTCCCGATCTGGGCTGCGGGTGGCGCAAAGCCAATGAAGTCCACCACCACGGGCTTGCCGGTCTGGTGCGCAGCAGCCAGTAGTTGAGTGGCGATTTCCGCATCGGGCGGTTTGGAGATTAGCACGATGATTTCCGTATTCGAGTCCGCAGCCAGGTAGCGCAGTCCTTGGAACATGCTCACCGCGCCGATCTCGTTTTTCAGGTCGCGGCCACCAGTGCCGATCGCTTGTGAGACCCCACTACCGAGATTGTGTATATGAGTGGTCACGGTTTGCAGCCCGGTGCCGGATGCAGCCACCAGGCCGATCGGACCGCGGCGCACGCGGTTGGCGAAACCGAGACCGATGCCATTCACGATGGCGGTTCCGCAACCAGGTCCCATCACCAATAGGTTTTTTTTGTTTGCTTTGTGTTTTAGTTTGATCTCGTCATCGAGCGAAACGTTGTCGCTGTATAGAAAGATGTGCTTGCCGAGGTCGAGGGCTTCGTCCGCAACTTTTGCTGCGTAGCGTCCCGGCACCGATATGAGTACCCACTCGGCAGTGGGCAAATTCTTGGCCGCTGCAGCCAGACTGCGCGGTCTGAAGGCGCTGCTGGCTGATGAGCGGCGTGGCTTGAGTAGTTCATCGACTTTGCCAAGAGCAACTTCGGCATCTTCAGCTTTGGTTGCGCGGATGACGATCAGAAGGTCTTCTGGCTTGGCCGCTTTATCTTCGCTACTCAGCAAATCGCTGTCAGCCAACAATCCTAAATTGGCTGGTGTTGCCATCACGACACCGGCATCTTCGACGCCGGGCAAGGTGAGCAGGTTGCGCTGCAATCGCATCAGCACCACTGAGTCGAAATAAGCGCCTGGCCTGATCTGGCTTTTTGTGACGCTCATAATGATTCCGCGATAACTTTCTCGATGTCCTCGCCCCAGGCGAGCAATTCCTCATCGCGGTGGAAATCTGCGGTGATCTGCAGCCCCAGCGGCAAACCATCGGCGTTCTCTCCACAAGGAAGTCCGAGGGTCGGAAATCCTGCCTGCGTCCAAGGCAGGTTCATAACCGGATCGCCGGTGCTAGCCAATCCGCGGGGCGCCGTGCCCTTGGCACCCGGCGAGATCCAAGCATCGATGCCGTGGATGTCCATCAGCGTGCGGAGGTCGAGACTGAATTGGCGCACCTCCAGCAAGGCTTGGGCTAACAAGGCATAGGGGATTTTCCTACCCTTTTCGATAAGTTCAGTCGTCTTACGATGGTAGAGATGTCGGTAATCACTAAACCAAGCGGCGTGAACTTGCGCTGCCTGTGCGGCGAGGATCAAATTATGCCGTTCGACCACGGAAGAAAAGTCCCTAAATGGATTTAGTTCCCTCACTTTGTATCTTGCGGCTTTTAGGCGCTCTATCATTTTTTCAAAACGCGCGCGCATTTCCCGGTCCGCGTGATCGAGATATTCACCGGTGGGTATCGCCAGATATGGCTTGGCAAATGCAGGGGAAATCGGCTTCCATTCTGCAAGGAGGACGGAAAGTGCCTGGGCAATTAGTTCAACGTGATGTGAAAAAAAACCGACATGATCTAGTGATGGCGCCAATGGAATGACTCCATCAGCAGGGATGCGGCCGCGACTTGGCTTGAAGCCGACCACACCACAAAACGACGCCGGCCGAATCACGGAACCTATCGTCTGTGTGCCCAGTGCCAGGTCCACAAGACCCGCGGCAACCGCCGCCGCAGACCCGCTGCTGGACCCTCCGGGTGTGTGTTGGGTGTTGTGTGGGTTGCGGGTCGGGCCGGGAGCGAAGTATGCAAATTCGGTGGTGACTGTTTTGCCGGCGACCAGCATCCCCGCCTTTTTGAGCTTTGTGACGCTGGCAGCCTCTTTACCTTTTAATTCGCGGCCTGGCAAGTAGCTGCCTGCACGAGTGGGGAAACCATTTACGTGAAAGATATCTTTGACCCCAAGTAACAGCCCGTAAAGAGGTGGTCGCTTATCACTATTTGGATATTCGCGCTGCAGGGTGAGTGCTTCGCTACAGAGACGCTTGAAGCGATCCACCTCTGGAATGAAGGCGTGAACGCGCGGTTCTTTTTGCTTATAGAGGCTCTCGAATTCATCCAGCCGCCCCAGTAGATCGGATCTCTTATTAAGCCTAGTTTCAATCATGACGAATGCATCTTCTCAGCGGCCAGTTTGGCCGCGTCGACGATGTGTTGGTAGCCAGTACAGCGGCACAAATTGCCGGAAATTGCTTCCCGGATTTCAGGTTCGCTTGGGTTGGGGTTTTCTTTCAGGTAGGGGAGCAGCGTCATCAAGATTCCCGGAGTGCAAAACCCGCACTGCAGGCCATGAGCTTCCCAGAACGCCTGCTGTAAGGGATGCAGATTCTTCTCATCTTCGGTCAGGCCCTCGACAGTCATAAGCTCATGCCCATCCGCTTGGACGGCGAACATCAGGCAAGAGCGAACTGGTTTTCCGTCTAGGAGGATCGTGCAGGCGCCGCACACACCATGTTCACATCCAACGTGAGTGCCGGTAAGCCCGGCCACGTGGCGAATATAGTCGGCCAGCAGCATGCGTGGCTCGACCTCGTGCTGGTATTGCTTCCCGTTGATTGAAACCTTGATTGGCAGGCGCAGGCTCATAGTTATGGCACTTGCGCGAAGCGAGCGCGCTGGTAGGCTTTGGACAAAGCGCGTTCTGTAAGTACGGCGGAGAGATGGCGCTGGTAATCGGCAGAGGCATGCAGATTTCCAAATGGAACCATATCTTGTTGGCTGGCGAGTTTCCCAGCCTCTTTGAACGCAGCTTCCGTGGGCGATTTGCCGAGGAGACTTGTTGCAGCCTGAGTGGCGTCCAAAGGCCCATCACCGACGTTTAAGTACACGAGCTGCGCGCTCTCGATCTCACTATTTGCGTCCAATGACAGCAATGCGGCCAGACCAGCCATGGCGTAGTCGCCAGAACGGCGCGCGATCTCCATAAAAGCATAGCCGGTATTAGCCGGTAGGTCGGGGAATTCAATCTCGGTCAATAATTCATCCGGCTGAAGGGCAGTGGAGAATAGGCCGGCGAAGAAATCCTTGGCTTCAATCCAGCGCTCGCCAGATTTGCTGCGGGCATGCATGCGTGCATCCAGCGCCAGGCAAACTACTGGTAACTCGGAGGCTGGGTCAGCGTGGGCGATGCTGCCACCGATAGTTCCTCGATTGCGGATCTGCGAATGAGCAATGTTTGGAATGGCCTCATGAAGCAAGGGCGCGTGTCGAGCTACAAGGGGATCATGCTCGGCGGCGGATTGCACAGTCATCGCGCCGATGCGCAGAGCGCCATTTTTATGCACGTAGCGCAAATCGCTAATGCGATTGAGGTCTATGAGGATGCTGGGTTGCGCCACGCGGAAATTCATGGCCGGGATCAAGCTCTGTCCACCCGCGAGGGCTTTAGCCTCGTCGCCGTGCTCGGCTTTCAGTTCAAGCGCAGCTTCAAGGGAATCAGGAACGAAATATTCAAACGGAGCAGGTTTCATGCTTGGGAAAGGGCAATTGTAGTACGAGCGTATAAGGCGGGCAAGCTAATGTCTAGAGCCAACTGCGATAGGCGGCGATAACCTGCGCCATGATGGCGAGCGCGATCTCCTCTGGCGTTTCCGCTCCGATCTCGACGCCGATAGGAGCATGCAATTTTGCCAAGGTCGTTTCACTAAGCCCCGACTTCAGCAGCCGCTGGCGGCGTTTCTCCTGCGTTTTCTTGGATCCAAGGGCGCCAACGTAGAAGGCATCGCTCTTCAAAGCCGCAATAAGCGCCGGGTCGTCGATCTTGGGATCGTGACTGAGGGAGGCTACAGCGGTTGAACTGTTGAGCGCGTGCTTTTCGAAAGCCACTTGAGGCCAAGCCTGGATAAGCTCATCAACGTTTGGAAAGCGCTCGGCGGTGCCGAAGGTTTTACGGGGATCAACGATGACGGTTCGAAAATCCAATGTATGCGCAATCTCAGTAAGAGCGATGGCGATGTGCACTCCACCTATGACGACCAAAGTGGGGGAGGCGGGCAACGGGTTTACGAAGATTTCGGAATCCTTTGCCGAAATTATTTTCGGGTGGTTTCCAAAGTCATTTAACGCAATGGACCCGTTCGAGCTTGCCAGGATTTGCCCTTTATCATCCGCGAGTTGCTGGGTACCTAGAATCTTCTCTGAACCTTGAATAACGGTGCTGAGGATGCTGCCCTGATCCGCTTTCAGGCGGGAGAGCAGGGGCTGAATGATTTTTTCCTGAACCGGCTGAACGAAGATGTCGATATTCCCGCCACAGGCCAGGCCGACGTTCCAGGCTGTTTCGTCGGCTACGCCGAAATGTAGACGCTGTGGTCGCTGAGTCTTGATTACTTCTTGCGCGCTTTGGATTACAGCGCCTTCAACACAACCTCCGCTTATTGAACCAGCGATCCCACCCCGCTCATTTATGGCCATCACGGATCCTGCTCGCCTTGGGGCAGAGCCCCAGGTGGAAATCACTGTGGCTAGCGCGACCCGCTCGCCGGCCTTCAGCCAGTTTTCGAGGTCTGGCAGCAGTTCGCGCATTGGAAACTTACCCTTCTATCTGTGATTTTACGCAATCGAAAAATTGGCCGGAAAGCTTTTGCGCCATGCTTCCCATCATTCGGGAGGCGAGACTCGCAATGGTTCCCAGTACGTTCACGTCAGCCGACCAATCCATGATAGTTGTGCCATTCTCGCCGTCGCGCAATTTCATCTCGGCAGTGCCTTCCACGGCGCTGCCGGGTGCAGTACCCCGACCTTTCATCACCGCGCGGGTGGGGGCCTCCATGCTCATAAACTCAATGTCACCAGAGATGCGAACTTTAAGGTTGCCCAGGCCAACCGAGCCAGTAGCCTTGAACTTTTTATTTTCCTCTACCACCTCCATGGTTTCCAAACCAGGCACGCACTTAGAAACAAAGTCGGGATTGGTAAGATGAGCCCATACCTTTTCTCTCGGAGCCTTGATTTCCGTTGAACCGCTAACCTGCATGTTTACTCCAATTAATGCGCATAGTCAATAACATCCCAATCCTCAAGCAAAATCAGGTCCTCAAAGACAACAACTGCCTCACTCGCGGATGCTTTGCGTACTCACCACGATATTTTTCAGGCAGAAGAACGGCAATCCTGGCCATGATTTCATCGGTGTATTTTTTCAAGAACTCATCCCGACCTATCTTTGGTAGGGGAGGAATTCGGAAAGCTTCGCCGACAACGATTTTTACTTTCGGTCGGCTAAAGCTCTTGAAGCGCTCTGCGACCAACCGGTCTTCGGTGCCAATGACGCCGGCAGGAATAACGACGGCTCCACTTTTTGCCGCCAAGTAAGTTGCCCCTGGTTTGCCGGGCAGCAGGGCTTCTGTTTGGCTACGGGTGCCTTCCGGGGCGATGAGCAAGATGCCCCCTCGTTCCAAACGTCTGAGGACCTCCCTTAGCGTTCCCAGGTCAGCCTCGAAGCGCTCAAGCCAGAGAAGATCCAGTTCGCGGACCAAAAACCGAAAGATGGCCTGCTTACGATATTTCTCGGCCACCACAATGATGAAATCTTCGCGGGGCACCAATAGAAAGGGCAGTGCTGCATCCAACCTGCCCAGATGGTTGACAACGACAATTGCTTTCCCTTGTTGGTTTTTGATTTTTTCGATTCCGCTTGTTTCAACCCGCGTAGTCAGGCGCACGCCAAAAGCGATTATTGCTCTCAAGAGCCGGCGTTTCAAACGAATCCACATTAGGGCGCGGACTTCTCCTTACCGGTGTACGCCTCATGCAACTGAACAGGTTTCGCCGCCTGGGTGCGCAAGCGCAGGTTGAGGAATTCCACGAAAACCGAAAAGCCCATGGCGAAGTAGATATAGCCCTTGGGGATATGTTGGTGCAAACCTTCAACCACCAACGAAAATCCAATGAGGAGAAGAAAAGCCAAGGCGAGCATTTTTATCGTCGGGTGTTCGCTGACAAAGTTGCTGATGCTCTTCACAGAAAGCTGCATAACGCCCACAGCCACTACAATGGCCGTAACCATGACAGCGACCTGGTTCGCCATGCCAACCGCAGTAATCACGGAGTCGAGGGAAAACACGATGTCCAGCAACATGATCTGAAAAATCACGCTGTTGAACTTAGCCCTAACGGTGGCGTCGGCGTGGCCCTCCTCACCTTCCAGCTTGTCGTGAATTTCAAAGGTGCTCTTGCCAATAAGGAAAAGTCCGCCGCCCAATAGGATCAAGTCGCGGCCAGAAACGGACTGGCCGAAAACGTTGAACAATTCGTTGGTGAGTCGCGAGATCCAGGCGATGGAAAGCAGCAACGCGATGCGCATGAACATGGCCAAGGCCAATCCAACGCGGCTGGCCCGGGCTTGCTGTTCCTTGGGTAGTTTGCCGGCCAGGATAGAAATAAATACAAGATTGTCGATACCCAGGACGATTTCGAGTGACGTCAGGGTGAGGAGGGCTATCCAGATTTCAGGATCCAGGATCCATTCCATTTATGACGAAGCTCCTTTGCAAAAAGTAAAAACCGATTATAACCACGCCGATCAGCCGACCAAACTGGCGATCCAATCGAAGATTCCCAACAGATAAGCCGCCGAAAAGGCGACGGTGGCCATCAATAGTTGGCGCACCCAAACTGCGCCGCGCCTCACTGTCATCCGCGCGGCCAGCCAGGCGCCCAGCATGTTGCCGCATCCCAATAAAACGCCGATGCCCCAATCGACCTTGTCATTCTGGGCGAAAACGAATAGCGAGAAGAGCGTAAAAAAAAGGATGATGACTATTTTGACCGCATTGGCCCGTACCAAGTCATAGCCTATAGAAAGGACCAGGGCCGCCAACAAAAAAATGCCAACGCCGGCCTGAATCAACCCGCCATACATGCCGATCACAAAAAGAGCCAGGACCTGCGTCAAGGTAACACGCCCTGTCAGGGTCAACAGCTTTCCCTCCAGCCAGCGGTGAGGGCGCAGCCAGATAACAAAGAGCATAAGAACCATAACGGCGCCAATGACGCGTTCCATCATCTCTTCGTCCAGACTGACCGCGATCTGTGCGCCTGTGTAAGAGCCAAAAATCGCTGGAATACTCAAGATCAGGGCTCCCCTGAGATCGAGAACTTTACTTTGGCGATAACTAAGTCCCGCCACTATGTTTTGCAGGATGATACCGATGCGGTTGGTTCCATTGGCAACAGTGGCAGGAAGTCCCATGAAAATCAATACCGGCAGGGTGATCAGCGAGCCGCTGCCGGCAACGGTATTGATGATGCCGGCCACAAACCCCGCAGCTATGGCCAGCAGGTATAGATACCAGTCCATGGTTTTATTGGCTGAGCAAACCTTGCAGCAGGTTCTGCAAGGTGCTGATAAATACTTCCAAGTCGTTGAGGGATGACAAATCTCGCTCTGCTTCAATGGCCTCGCGAGCCAGCGACAGCCGCGTTTCCAGGCTGGTGATGGTCTCGTCGTATTCGTCGCCGAGCTCGAGGCTGAGCTGGTAGAGCGCGTTCCCCGTGTTCAAAAGGGCGGCAGAAGCCGCCTCCTTTTCACCGCGGGCCAGTTCAAAGCGGGCGTTATTGGCATCCACCAGGAGGCTGAGGATCGAACGCTGGGCTTTTAAAGATTGGACGTCCGTCATTTCGGCTTCCAGCGTCGCAATCTGTTGTTGAGCAGCCGTCAAGTCGGCTTGCAGGCGCGTGATTTCGGCAGCCCGAGGACCTACTAGGGTGAACCAAGCCACGAGCACCAGAATGATTAGGATGAGCAAGCCAATAATAATGCGGCGCAGCCAGCGGCTTAGGGTTGGCTGCAGGCCCGAGGTTTCTGCCTCAGTTTCGCCGTACATCTCTTGTTTCTTCAGTTCAGGATCTTCCTCAGCCATGAGTCCTCCAATTGGTCGTGCACACCCATTTTACATCAGAGGGGTCCCAGGGCTTGGATATAGCCGGTTGGGGCTAATAGCTTTTCAAAGTATTACTACCAATAGCAGAGGAAGTAGTCGACCCTACTTGACCAGAATTTACATGGATTGAACTTTCTACTATGCGCAATTAACGCCATACATAGTTACAGCAGAAAGACTGGAAGCCATTTGCAGGCTACTTATTGGAGGACATGGGGAAGATATTTGTTTGAGTGGGGGAGTGCGCCACCTCTTGTTATTTTAATGAATTTCGAGGGAATCAAGTTACCAGATATACATACAGATTCGGTCGAGTATAGAAGCATTCCTTTAAAGGTAGTAGGGGAGAAAACAGCTGATCGTGAATCTTATAAGCTTTCGATAAGAATTATTATCGTAAACATAAATGGTCTGCGTAGGCCCTACAAAAACCAGGCACAAAGCCTGCAATCTCTATAGAATGTGACGTCCGTTTGGTAGACCGGGAAAGGATAAAAGATGCAAACTGTAATCAGAGTTGGGCTTGGTGTTTTCATTGGCATGTGGGCTTTCGTGATCACCCTGCTGTTAATTGGGAAACTCTTTGGCACTGCCCTGTTGGGCTTACTGTTTTAGTCAACCTGCTGCCCGAGGTCGTAACAGGACCTTTGCCCAGCCATCGGCTTGCTTACTAGATGAACTTATAAGGAACAGCTCCAAGGACTGCTACCGCAGGCAGTATTGGGAAGCGAGCGAACACCTTCCAAGCAATTGCTCCAAATGAAATAAAGGGCAAAAAGCCAACTCTTTTTGCTTGCGATAACTATTAGCCCAACCTATAATCGCAAGCATGGCTCCGAGCTTACCAGTCACAATCCAGCAGGCGATCGCCCAATACATCGATAGTGTTTCATTGGCCAGGTCAGAGAATACTGCCCTAACCTACCGCAAAGCTCTGGCGGCGTTTGCCGATGCGTTGAAGGCCAAAGGCCTCGATCCGGCGGAGAGCAAGCTTGGCAAGCTCAGCGAAGACGCTGTGGCCTGGTTCGCCACATCAATGAAGAATCGCTCCCCTGCTACGGAGAGGCTGCGCCTTACAGCAGTGGCGGGCTTCTACGAATTCCTGGCAGCCGAGAAGCTGGCGGAACCCAACTTGCCGAGGGTGCGGCTGCTGATCCGGCAACGCGGCCGGCGCCCGGGTCCGCGCCTGCCGCAGTTCCCCCGGGAAGCCATTGAGCAAATGCTCGAATACGCCACAGCATTGAAATTTGTGCCGGTCGAAAATGAGCTTGACCAACTCCGGAACTTAAGGGACCGGGCCTTCATCATTGTCCTCGGGGACACCGGACTTCGGGTCCACGAGGCTTGCGGGCTACGGCGCGGCGACCTGGATTGGAACGAGGGCAAGGCGGTAATCATTGGCAAAGGCAATCGGCAGGCTGTGGTGCGTTTTTCGAAGCGCTCGTTGAACGCCTTGAAGGATTATCTCAACGCCCGGTCAACAATAGATGGCTCCTCGGGGAAGCCTCTAACCTCGTTGCCTATCTTCGCCAGGCACGACAAGGGATCGGGCAAACAGGTGAAGCCAATGACGCCGACTTCCGGGCGAAACATTATTACGCAGCGAGTCAGGCAGGCCCTGGGACCTTCGGCGGCCGGAACCATTACGCCTCATTCGTTCCGGCATTATTTCGTCACCGCTGTTTTGCGCGGATCCGGAGGTAACCTCAAGCTGGCTCAGGAACTGGCCAGGCACCGCAATATCCAGGTGACCCAGCGCTATGCACACTTGAGTGATGATGAATTGGATCGCGGTTACTATGAGGTATTTGAATAAGAAGTTTTTCCTTTCTTCGAGTCCTTTCTTCGAGTCGTCGCACTATTAATTGATTCTTTTCCCCTGCCCTATTAGAAGCCAATCTAGAGTATTTGTTGGGATGAGGAAGGGCTGGTTGTGGGGTTTGATTATTATTGATGCGTATTGTTTATTTTAGATGTAATGTGAATGGCTATGCGCATTGAATGGCTTATACGGAACGGTTCCCTCTCCATCTTTGTATAATCATGTAGCTTTACCTTTATGACAACAGAACTCTTTCTGATCGTAATCTTAATTTTGGTCAATGGCTTTTTCGCTGCAGTAGAAATGGCCTTGGTGACCTCGCGGCGGCACCGATTACGCGGTTTGTTGAAGCAAGGGAAGAGATCGGCTCAGGAGGTGTTGCAAGTCAAAGAGAAGCCTGGACACTACCTGGCTACTGTCCAAGTAGGCATCACGCTGGTTAGCACACTGGCATCTGCCTTTGGCGGCCTGACCGCAGGCCCCTTCCTCGCTGACTGGCTGCGTCAGTTTCGATTGTTAGCGCCATACGCCGACCAAATCGCACTGCTTTTGATCGTAGTCTTTATTACCTATCTATCACTTGTGTTTGGTGAACTGGTACCTAAACAATTGGCATTGCGCAATCCGGAGCGTTTATCAATGGCGCTGGTGCGCCCAGTCCAATGGTTGGGGAAAATTGCCGCCCTACCGATCCGCTTCCTGTCGTTTTCCGCCGATCTCATCATGGGGCTGCTGGGGCCCGCGGCGAAACGCGGACCATCGACGAGTTCCGAGGAAATCGAACTGCTGGTCCAGCAAGGCACAGCCGAAGGAATTTTCCAAATCAGCGAAGGCGCGTTTGTAAGCGGCGTCTTCGAATTTGGAGACCGCAAGGCGCACGAGGTGATGACCGCGCGCACAGAAATGGTGGCGCTGAACTCGGCGCTCAGCCCCAAAGAAGCGCTGACCGCGGCCGCCAAGTCGAACCTGTCTCGTTTCCCTATCTATGAACACGACCTGGATAACATCATCGGTTACGTGCATATCAAGGATCTGGTCTGGGCGGAGGAAAATACCAACCTTAAAGAAATCGCACGCCAAACCCTTTTCATCCCCGAATCGGCGCCGCTGCCCGATATTTATCGGCAACTTACGCAACAGCGCGTGCATCAGGCCATCGTACTCGACGAACACGGCGGCACCGCCGGGCTGCTGACCCTGGAGGACGTTCTCGAGGTGATCGTCGGGGAAATCGATGACGAATACCACCTCAGCCAGGCAGATTTGCGCCAACTCGGAGACAAGACCTGGCTTGTGGCCGGAAATATCCCTCTGGAGCAATTGAGTGAATCAATCGGCGCAACCTTACGCCCTACCGCGGACTACAGCACTTGCGCGGGCTTGATCCTGGCTAAGCTCGGACACATCCCCACCGTGGGCGAAGCCCTTGCGCTCAATGGAATTTCGTTCACCGTCCGCGCCATGGACAAACTGCGAATCGACAAGGTGCTCGTGCAAAAGACGGGCAACCCAACTCTCGTTTCATAGTCTTATTTACCTTTTCCACTTGTGAATTGCTACTTGACAAGAAAATATGAATGCAATTATATTAAAAAGTACTAACACGTGTTACTAACACGTTTTTGCATTGGCCCCGAATAGAGTCACCAGTAACGACGTTGCCAAAATGGCCGGCGTTTCCCGGACCACAGTTTCAATTGTCATAAACAATCTTCAAGGGAGAAATATCAGCGAAGCGACACGCCAGCGTGTACTGAAAGCTGCCAAGAAACTCAACTACTCCCCGAACGCTGCAGGTCGAAAACTCGTAAGTGGGAAATCGAATACGCTTGGCTTGGTTCTTTGCCAATCTCCTGAACAGGTCTATGCTGATGCTTTTCTTGCTCGAGTGATCTTTGGCGTTGAGCAGGCGGCAATACAAATGGGTTATCACGTTCTGCTCACGCAAGTGGATCCAGATGACCATGCAGGCTACACCCACTTGATAAGCGAAAATCACGTGGATGGCATCATAGTTTCCGGTCCGCGCCAAGAGGATACGGATATCGTTCGCTTGCATAAGGATGGCGTCCCGGTCATGTTATTGGGTCAAATGCCAGATACCCAAATTCCCTTTGTTGATGTGGATGCTACCCAAAGCGCCGAAACCGCCGTTAGACACCTGATCGACATCGGCCACAACCAAGTGGCGATGATCACCAACGCGCAGCTTACCTATACCTCTGCCCAACAGCGGCGCAACGGCTACCTGAAGGCGCACGAAAATGCGGGGCTGCGGCTGAATGAAAAGTATATAAGGGAAGGCAATTACACTCCGGCCAGCGGCTTCCAGGCAATGACGGAGTTGCTCAATCTATCCCCCCGACCCACTGCTGTGTTTGTTGCCAGCGACGTCGTCGCGTTGGGCGCCATCCTTGCGATCAAACAGGCCGGGCTGCGCATTCCAGAAGACATTGCCATGGTTGGCTTCGACGACATACCGCTGGCTGAATACTTCGATCCTCCCTTGACTACTGTACGATTGCCAGCTTTTCAACTGGGGTGGACAGCCGGTGAAAGATTGGTGCGGCTTATCAAACAAGAGTACCTCGATCAGGTCGGCCACATGCTGGAGACAGAATTGGTCATCCGAGCTTCAAGCAGGAATGTATCTTCATCTCATGATTTTCCAGGAAAACCTTTTTCATCTAAGAAGAGCGTTTTTGATCAAACACAATTAAGACAAACAAATGATACGCTCACATGAAACCACACTCACGTGGAAGGAGGTGGTTAAAAACACAACTGGTGATGAGGCGGTCTTTCGTTGCGAAAAAGTTCTGACGTAAACATTTGAAACTCTAAAGAAGGAGAAAGAGATGTCTAAGCTCTTTAAGATCATAGCTGCGCTGATGCTCGCCGGCCTGGTGCTGGCCGCGTGCGCTCCCGCAGCGGCGCCAGCCCAAACTGCACCAACCGGGGGAATTGACTGCAAAGGTGCTGCATCGGGCGATACGCTCAGCATGCTTTATCAATGGTCGGGAGAAGAAGAAGCGCGCCTGACTGAGATTCTTCAACCTCTGGTGGATGCCTGTGGAATTGTTCTGGAACCAGAGTCAACACGCGACCAAGGCTTGTTGGATACCCGTGTCCAGGCTGGTACTCCTCCGGATGTTGCTTTCTGGAACGTAACGCAGCTCGTCCAATATCAGGATCAGCTTAAGGCAATGGATGAATTGGGCGCCAGCCAGGATTCCTACATTCCTGGAGCTACCGACCCCGGTGTGATTGGCGGAAGATGGATTGGCCTGCCAGTGAAATCCGATATCAAGACGATCATCTGGTACAGCCCGGTGAATTTTGAAGCTTTTGGTTACACCGTTCCGACCACTTGGGATGAACTGGTCGCACTGGCCGACCAAATGGTCGCTGATGGCAAAATCCCATGGTCCTTAGGCCTCGAATCGGGTGACGCCACCGGCTGGACCGGCTCTGACTTCATTCAGGACATCCTGCTTGTTCAACAGGGTCCCGAATATGTCATGGGTCTGATCGATGGAAGCACTCCCTATGACGATGCCGGAGTTGCCGAAGCATACGAAACCTATGGCACATGGGCAAAGGACGAGGCCTACACCGTTGGTGGTGCGCAGGGGACCCTTTCCACCAACTTCAATGACGCCATACTAAAAGTGTTCTCTGATCCGCCCGAAGCGATGATGGTGAAACAATCTGGATTCGCCCAGGGAACGATCACCACCCAGTATCCTGATCTGCAATACGGGACCGACTTCGATTTCTTCGTCATCCCGGGCGCCCAGGGTCTGCAAGGCGGTTCGGACTGGATGATGGCGTTCAGCGACTCGGCGGCTGTTCAGGCTTTAGTCAGCTACCTGGCTTCCCCTGTTGGTGGCGCCAACTGGGCCAAGGCCGGCTTTGGCTTGTCGCCCAATAAAGGTGCGGAAGGCAACTTCACCGATGAAGTGTTGATGAAGCTTGCCTCTGCGTTTTACTCCACAGGCGCCCTAACCCCGGACATCGGCGATTCGATCCCCGGTGGTTTCGGCAGCGCCGAATGGACGGCCATAGTGGACTATCTGAATGGCGCCGATCTGGCGACCGCTTTGGCAGAAGCCGCTGCAGTCCAGGCAGAAGCAACGGGTCAATAGACAGATTTATCTTCATAGTAAACTGGAGACGCGGCTCTCGCCGCGTCTCCAGTCAGTATATTCAAGGACTAGCAATGACCGCGCAAGATAACGTTCCTAATATCATGAAACAGGGCAAGTTAGCCCCATGGCTTTATCTCCTGCCGGCTTTGGTGGTAATGACATTGTTCATCGTGTATCCCATGATCAATACCATCGCCTTGAGTTTCAGCAACAATAACGGCACGGCCCCGGCATCAACGTTATGCCGCGAAGGCAGGGCCTGTTGGGGTATCTTCGAAAATTATCGTTACGCCCTGACTGCAGAGATCGATTTCTCCAGCCTGGGATCCATTTGGTCCTCATTCTGGCTCTCTTCTTACGGCAACACTTTGAAATGGATCCTCTTCATGGTGACGGGTACTGTCACCATCGGGTTGGGTTTTGCAGTCCTTTCTGATCGCGTCAAATACGAATCACTGGCGAAGGCAATTCTATTCATGCCGATGGCTATCTCTTTCGTCGGTGCCGGTGTCATCTGGAAGTTCGTCTACGCCTACGGTACGCAGCAGGTACAAATCGGCCTGCTCAACGCGATCATAACCACTCTGGGGGGGAAACCAGTTTCCTGGCTCTCCACCGTTCCAATCAACACCTTCATGTTAATCATTGTTGGTGTGTGGATCTGGACCGGGTTTTGCATGACGATCCTCTCCGCGGCGTACAAATCGGTTCCCGATGAAGTCCTGGAGGCCGCCCGGGTGGATGGGGCCAGCGAATGGAAAGTTTTTTGGCGAATCACCATACCCATCATCCTGCCCACCGTCACCGTGGTGATTACTACCATGGTGATCAACGTTCTGAAATTATTCGATCTTGTTTATGTGATGACTGGCGGGAATTTCAAGACGGATGTGATCGCCAACCGCATGTACACAGAAATCAATACCAATTACAACCTGGGGCGCGGCACGGCCGTAGCGGTAATCCTTGTACTCGCCATTGCTCCATTTATTTATTTCAATATCAAGCGATTCCTGGCCCAGGAGGCAATGCGATGAGCAGGGACCGCATTAACAAGTTACTGAGTAAAGTACCCACCCACGCCATTATCCTCTTCACGATCGCTATTTGGGTCGTCCCAACACTCGGCCTGTTAGTCGCTTCTCTGCGACCGGTGCAGGATACAAATTCTTCCGGATGGTGGACGGTCATGAGGCCCCCGCGCGGTGTTGAGCTCTATCAGAATTACTGCGCGGGCTGCCACGGTCCGGAGGGCAATGCAATACCGGCCGCGGATCTGAGCAACCCGGACCTGGTTAGCCAATTCCCACGGTCCGTGCAGTTGCTGCCTGCGTTGAACAAGGAAATCAATGGGCAACCCCACATGGGCGATACAGCTATTCCCAGTTCCCAGGAAGCTGCCGACATCGCCGTTTTTCTCAAGCGGCTCTCCGGCACGGGGGCGACTTCGCGGTTTACTTTGGATAACTATGTCGATGCGCTGGTCGGGTATCGCGGCCTGAGATCTTATCGGCAGGACTGCGCCCAAAACCTGGTTCCCGTGGGGCTCAGCTGCGACTTCGCAGCCGACTTGCTCAATCCACGCGGCATGGGAAGGGCCTTTATCAACAGCCTGATAGTTACCATCCCGGCCACCGTTCTGCCCATCCTTTTCGCAGCATTTGCCGGGTATGCCTTTTCCTGGTTGGATTTCAAGGGGCGGTTCTTCCTCTTTGCCATTCTGGTTGGCCTGCAGGTGGTTCCACTTCAAATGACGCTGGTTCCAATCTTGCGCCTCTATGCTCAGTGGGGGTTGACAGGCACATTCTTGGGCGTGTGGCTGTTCCACACCGGCTTTGGCATGCCCTATGCTATTTACTTAATGCGAAACTTTTTAGGCTCGCTGCCAAGCGACGTATTTGAGTCCGCTTATCTGGATGGCGCCTCACATTGGACCGCCTTTTACAAGCTGGCCATTCCCCTAGCCCTGCCGGCCATTGCCTCTCTGGCCATCTTCCAGTTTTTGTGGGTGTGGAACGACCTGTTGGTTGCGCTGGTCTTCCTGGGTGGAACCACGCCAGTGATGACTTACCAGATCAGCAACATGGTCACTTCTTTAGGCGCAGGTTGGCATTTGCTCACGGCGGCGGCTTTCCTTTCTTTGTTGCTGCCCATGATCGTGTTCTTTTCGCTGCAGCGTTACTTTGTGCGCGGCATGCTGGCCGGCGCAGTAAAAGGTTAACTAGAACAGGCGGCTTGCCGGCCAACGGAAGGACGCCCGCACTCCAAGCCCAGAAAGGCCTCGCAACGAAGGTGAACGTCGCTGCTGCCACGTCCCCTCTCCTTGAATTGATACGGGATCAAATTGACCTCACCCGCGTTCCTTTCAGCGATCGCGGATCGCGTTTATTGGTCTACAAAAACTCGGAGAGCAACCATCTGTACCTCAAACTGGCCGAACGCTTGATTTGTTTGGAACCCGGCCTTGAGGCCTATCTCCGTCGCCCGCCACTCGTTGAAGACCTCAGCCTGATTGACCAGGACGGGAATGAGCTGGACTTCAAAATAAGCACTTCGCCTGAAAAGATTCGATTCCAGACCCGCGTCGGGGATTTTGGATTGGCATTTCAAGATGCAAATACCCTGGCCTTTGGGCTGCCTCCCAATACATCCTGCGGAGTGCGCTTCCGGTTGCGGGAATTAAAGGACATTCGCAGGTTGGCCTATTCCACGAACGGAAAACTTGTCGAAGAACAGCGCGGCGACCTTCGTGATGGCAGTTCGAACGTCGAATGCATCGTACAAACAAATGACGATTGCAGCCTCACCTTCCACGTGGGCGATAAGGATCATCTCGAGCATCAAACTCTCCCTTTTTCTAAAGTTCGTGCCGATGCCGAGGCCCGCTGGCTGAGTTGGTTCAATAAAGTCCCGCCGGTTGCAGAGCCTTATCAACAAAAATACGCCTACGCCTGGTGGGTATTGGCCAACAACTTGGTGAGTCCCTTAGGTTATGTCACTCACGAAGCAATGATGCCGAGCAAAGCTTTCTATGTCGGACACTGGCTTTGGGATAGCGCACTGCATGCCATTGCCTTACGCCACGTGGACGCCGAGCTTGCCAGGGATCAATTGCGCCTGATGCTGGTCCATCAACTGGCAGATGGAATGCTTCCAGACACCGTCTTCGACGAAGGGGTAGTCACCGAATTAGCCCACCCCTTCCCCGGTAAAGTTACCAAACCCCCCATTTTGGCTTGGGCAGCACTCAAATTGCACCAAACCGATCCCGATATCCATTTTCTAAAAGAAATTTATGATCCCCTGGTGCGTTGCAACACCTGGTGGTTCAATTCGAATAATGATAATGCAGATGGCCTGGTGCAATATTCACATCCCTATTCCTCTGGGCTAGATAACAGCCCCCTTTGGGATCATGGCATGCCTGTCGAGTCTCCAGACATCAACACCTATTTATGCATCCAGATGGATTGCCTGGCCGACATAGCCGAGATACTGGGTAAAAGCGGCGAAGCAGACACATGGCGAAAACGTTCTCAGCAACTAGTTCAGCGCATGGTTGACAATCTTTGGGACGAAAACCTTGGTCTTTTTCAAGCTTTACACAACGAAATGCCCATCCCGGTTCTAACCCCGTTCAATCTTTATCCTTTATGGACAGGTCGCCTCCCACGAGAAATAGTGGAGCGGTTGATCCAACATTTAAAAATGCCCGATCTCTTTTGGGGGGATTATCCAATTGCGACCGTGGCCAAGAATGATGCGGCCTTTGATGGGACGGCGATGTGGCGAGGATCTGTTTGGGCGAACGTCAATTATTTTTTTGTCGAGGCCTTGCAAAAAGTGGGCGAACGGAACCTTTTACGCGAATTGAGGCATAAAACCTTGAAGCTGCTCATGAATAATCCCGACCTTCGTGAATATTACAATCCAGAAACCGGCACAGCTCCGGCTAGTGCGGCGCCCATGTTTGCGTGGACAGCCGCCGTTTTCATAGAACTTGCCTTGCAGGCTACAGCCGACGACAATACAGACATCCAATGAACCAATAAGTTGCTATCACCTTACCATGGACCGCACACCGCTCTGGTATAAAGACGCCATCTTCTATGAACTCTACGTGCGCGCCTTCCGCGACAGTAATGGCGATGGACACGGTGATCTGAAAGGCGTTATCGAAAAACTGGACTATCTGCAGGACTTGGGGGTCAACTGCGTTTGGCTCTTGCCCATCTTCCCTTCACCACTCTTGGACGACGGCTATGACGTCGCCGACTTTGCCGGCATCCACCCGGATTATGGAACGCTGGATGATTTCAAAGAACTGATCAAACAGGCACATAAGCGCAATATCCGCATCATTACGGATTTTGTCGTGAACCACACTTCGGCCGACCATCCCTGGTTCCAGGCTGCCCGCAACGACCGCAATTCGCCTTTTCGAGATTTCTTCGTGTGGAGCGATACCCCGGAAAGGTTCCCGGGGGCCCGCATCATCTTCGTGGATACGGAGAAGTCAAACTGGACTTGGGATGAGAAAGCGGGGCAATACTATTGGCACCGGTTCTATTCATCCCAACCGGATCTGAATTACGACAACCCTGCTGTACAGAGTGAAATCCTGGACGCCATGAAATTTTGGATGGACATGGGCGTCGATGGTTTCCGCGTGGACGCGATTCCATATCTGTTCGAACGGGATGGCACCAACTGCGAAAACTTGCCAGAAACGCACGCCTTTCTCAAAAAAATGCGCCGGTATGTAGATGAGCATTTCCCCAACGCAGTTTTGCTCTCAGAGGCCAATCAGTGGCCGGAGGACGTGCGCGAGTACTTCGGCGACGGTGACGAGATGCACATGGCCTTTCATTTCCCGGTGATGCCGCGCATCTTCATGTCCGTCCGTCGCGAATCCAGCAATCCGCTGAGGCGCATCCTCCAACGCACGCCGCCTATTCCGGATAGTTGCCAGTGGTGCACTTTTTTAAGAAATCACGATGAGCTCACTCTGGAGATGGTCACCGAGAACGACCGGCGCTGGATGTGGAACCAGTTCGCCCCGGACCCGCGCATGCGCCTGAACCTTGGGATCCGCCGCCGGTTGGCGCCGCTGCTGGATAACGATTTCGCCAAAATCGCATTGGCTAATTCATTACTCTTTACGCTGCCCGGCTCCCCCATCGTCTACTACGGCGACGAGATCGGCATGGGCGACAATATCTGGCTCAAGGACCGAGATGGAGTGCGCACACCGATGCAGTGGAACAACGGAAGGAATGCGGGATTTACCGAAGCAGAAAAAACCTTCAACCCGGTTATCGACACGCCGCCCTACGATCCGGCGCACGTGAACGTGGCGGACCAGCAGGCAAATTTGGCTTCCCTCTATTACCTGACTAAAAACATGATCGCAGTGCGCAGAGTGCATCGCGCTTTTGGTTGGGGCGATTTCAAATGGGCTGAGGTGGACAAGCCCAAGGAAATCGCGGCTTACTACCGCGACTACAAGAGCGAAAAACTGTTAATTGTGAATAACCTGAGTTCAAAGAAACAAACGGTGGATATACAGCTTGATGAAGAGCACCTTTTCTTTCCGCCTCCGGAGTTATTCACCGGGCGAGCCACAGGCGAATTATTTGACGATTCAATTCGGCTGGAATTGCCCCCTAACGGGTATCTCTGGCTAAAACTAAGCTGACCCTTTTTCTATCAGTAGTTCGGGGATTTTCTCGCTGATGTCCCTCAACACCTCTCGATACTGGTTCATCACCTGCTCTTCACTTCCCTTCGCCTTGGCTGGATCCGGGAAACTCAGATGGGTTCTCTTCCCTTTCCCGACCCAGACCGGGCAGTTCTCTGCGGCGGCGTCGCACACAGTTACCACCAGATCGAAGTCATCATTGATGAACTGATCGACGTGCTTGGCTTCGCCCGAGTGTTGGATGCCGATCTCGGCCAGTGCTCGAATCGTTTTGGGATTGACCTGCGCCGCCGGCTCGACCCCCGCACTGAAGGCCTGCCAGCGGTCGCCCATGCGAGCGTTCACTACCGCCTCGGCCATCTGTGACCGGCAGGAATTTCCCGTGCACAAGAACAGTACCCGCCTTCGTTCCGCCATTATCCGAACCTGCCCGTAATGTAATCCTCAGTAATTTTCTTCTCGGGGCGGGTGAACATGTGCTTGGTCTCGCCGTATTCCATCAGCGTGCCCGCCCGCTTGCCGTCTTCTGAGAGCGAAAAGAATGCGGTGAAATCGGAGACTCGGGCCGCCTGTTGCATATTGTGGGTGACGATGATGATGGTGTAGTCCTTAGCCAAGTCACGCATCAGCTCTTCGATGCGCAGCGTTGCGATCGGATCCAGCGCCGAGCAGGGCTCGTCCATCAGGATGATGTCTGGCTTTACTGCAATGGCGCGGGCAATACAGAGACGTTGCTGCTGGCCGCCGGAAAGCGAGGTGCCGCTTTGATCCAATTTGTCGTGCACTTCGTTCCAGAGCGCCGCGCTCTTTAGAGTCGATTCGACTAATTCGTCCATGTCGCCCTTGAAGCCGTTGATGCGCGCCCCCCAGGCAACATTCTCGTAGATCGATTTAGGAAAAGGATTCGGCTTCTGGAAGACCATGCCGATGCGGCGCCGGACTTCCACTGGATCGACTTCGCGCTCGTAAATATTGCGTCCGCCGAATAGCACCTGCCCTTCGGTGCGCACGGAGGGGATCAGTTCGTTCATTCGATTGAAGGCGCGCAACACGGTGGATTTCCCACATCCCGAAGGGCCAATGATGGCGGTAATGCGCCGAGGTTCGATGCCGAGTTCCACTTCGCGGACGGCACGGAATTCGCCGTAATACACGCTTAGCTTATCTGCCTTGATGGCGTAAATCCCGTTGGCGCTGTCTGCCATTCTTAGAGTCTCCTGCTGTACTTATTTCGCAGCACAATGGCCGTCGCATTCAATGCCAGCAGCAAAACCAGCAAGACCAGGCTGGCCGCGGCAGCAATATTATGAAACGCCCCCTGTGGGCGCACGGTCCATTGATAGATCTGCGCGGGAAGCGTTGTGAACTTGGAAAAAGGTCCGTCCGGGTCCACTTGGATAAAAGTGGACGCGCCGATCACCACCAGCGGCGCCGTCTCGCCGATGGCGCGAGACACCGCCAGGATGCTGCCGGTCAAGATGCCCGCCACCGAATTTGGCAACACATGCGCCCAAACCGTCTCCCAGCGGGAAGCCCCTAGGCCAAAGCTGGCTTCGCGCAGCGAATTAGGCACCGCTTTTATCGCCTCTTGCGCGTTGATGATAATCAAGGGCAAGACCAGCACGCCCAGGGTGAGCCCCGCAGACAGGATGGTACGCCCATTTGCCGTGGACGGGTCGGCGGCGCCGAATGCGACCCCGCTGGTGAAAGCGCCGAAGGCGCGTACGAAGATAGCCAGGCCCAGGATGCCGTAGATGATAGATGGAACACCCGCCAGGTTGTTGATATTGGTTTGGATGATGCGATTGAGGAAATTATCGCGGGCATATTCCTGCAAGTAAACAGCCGCAGCGACTCCAACCGGCAGAGAAAAGAAAATGGCGATTGAGATTGTCCAGAGCGAACCAAGGATGGCAGTACGCACCCCAGCGATTTCCGGGTGGCTGGATTGCTGCGAGCGCACGAAATCCCAGTTGACCCAGCTTAGGAACTGCAGCTCGGCGTCAGGATATTGCTCGTTCATAATGACAAGGATTTGGTCTTTCTTTGTCAATGAATCGTATAGATTCCAGCTTTCTTCCACTTCGGGAGCTATTACGTGTTCCTGGATGAGATCGTAGATGTTGGTCGCGTCCCTTTCAGCGATTGGTTGATCCTGCTCGAAACGGGCGAACAAACCAGCGGAAACATTTGCCTGCAAAATAGTTGTCAATTGCGACTTGGTGAGGGATTCAAGCGGAATGCCGTTCACCGCCAGGCTTTCCGGATCAACCTCGTTTTGCACGGCTGAGTAACCGAATGAATTGTTGATGATGGTAAGCAAAAGGACGACCAGGACAATAAGTCCGATCAATGTGGCGAATTGAAATACGCTGAGCAAGACGCGGCCCCGTGTATGGCGGCGAGCCAACTGCTGCTCAGTTTCGACAAAGTCCCCACGCTTTCGCAGGATACTCATTCGTAGATCTCCCGGAAGCGCCGAACAATGCGCTGGCTGATCACATTGAGGATTAGGGTCATAACGAACAGCATCAGGCCTACGGCAAAGATGCTGTTGTAATCCACCGAGTTGTAGCTCATATCGCCGCCACTGATGCGCACGATGTGCCCTGTCATCGTCTCGGCGGCCTCGAAGGGATTGAAGGTGAAGTTGGGTCCCGCCCCCGATGCAATGGCTACCACCATTGTCTCGCCGATGGCACGTGAGGCCGCCAAAATGATCGCCGCGGCGATCCCGGAGAAAGCCGCTGGCACCACTACGCGCAATGCGGTCTCCAGCCGTGTGGCGCCCAGCGCATACGAGGCCTCTCGCAAGGAGCGCGGAACGGCACTGAGGGCATCCTCACTGACGGTGCTCACGAAAGGCAATATCAGAATGCCGATCACAATACCCGCCGAGGCCATGTTGTAGATATTTACCGTATCGACGCCGAAGATCGAACGCAACAAAGGAGTCATAAAGGTTAATGCAAAGAAGCCATAGACCACCGTCGGCACACCGGCAAGGATTTCCAGGATCGGTTTTAAGGTATTGCGGGCGCGCGGAGAAGCGTACTCGCTTAGATAAACCGCGGTGGCCAGGCCTAAGGGAACCGCGACTACGATGGCGACTCCAGAGACGATCAGTGTGGCAGTCAAAAGCGGCAGAATGCCGAACTTCCCATTATGCGGCGCCCACTCGGTGCCGGTAAAGAATTCCAGCAGATTGGGGCGTAGTTCAGCCTCCAGAGTCAGACCGGCGCGATGTGCAGCAGGCTGGCTATCATCGAAGCCGCGCTGCACGGTAAGCGAGGTTTCGTCGATAGCATCGATGTGGATGATTTCACCTTCGATACGGTAGTTCATGTCCGTTTGAAGCGGTGTGCCTGAAGCTTCTACTTCAAATACCGTTTGTTCGGGGTTGATGTCTGCAGCCAGGGGTTTATTCGTTGAAGACCACTGGCGATTACCAAAAAACAAAAATGATTCCTTCCCCAGTTCGTAAACAATGCCAAAGGTGATAAAGATGGAGAGAAAACCACACAGGAATAGAAAACCGTTAATGGTCAATTCACGCAAGCGAGGATGCCTGCGTAAATCAGGCATTCGCTGAACCGGGCTTTCTGCGTTTGGGTCTGATTGACTGGCCACAATTGGTGCGTTCAAGGAAGGTTTGCGAACGGTCAGTCGCAGGAAGTTCTGGTTCATTATAACTGCGTCCGCATTGCAGACATTGGGGCGACCAGAGACCTGGCCGCCCCAATGCAAACCTCGCGTTCGTTAGCAGGACCGACTACATTAGGTTTTCCATGCCAAGGGCGTTGTAGAAATTCTCCCAGTTGGTGGCGAATGCGGCCTCGCTGGCTGGGAAGTAACCCACGTCCAGGATTTCCTCATTCACGAAGCTAAGGTAAAAGTGGATGAAGGCAGCCACCTGGGGCTTCTCGCTCATGATAGTGGCATCCGAGTAGATGAACAGCGGGCGGGCGAGCGGGTAGCTGCCATCTTCTGCAGTGGTCTCTGTCGGTTCTACGCCGTCGATATTCAAGATCTTCAAAGTGCCTGCATTTTCCTGATAGTAGGCATAACCGAAGTAGCCGATGGCATAGGGGCTGCCCAACACCCCTTGCACCAGCACGTTGTCATCTTCGCTGTACTGTGTGTTGATCGAGTTTTGAAGGAGCGTGGCATCGTCACCGAGCACTTCTTCTACAAAGTAATCATAGGTTCCGGAGTCAGTCCCTGGGCTATAGCGATGGATAGGCTCGTTTGGCCAGGAAGGATCCACGTCGGACCAGTCCACCGCGGTGGAAAAGATTAAGGCCAGTTGCTCCATGGTAATGTCGGTTAGGAAGTCATTTTCGTTGCTAACGACGATAGCCAAAGCATCCGTTCCCACGCGGAATTCGATTGGGGTGCGACCGATGGACTCGCACGAAGAAATTTCGTCCTCATGGATGGCCCGGCTTGCATTGGCAATGTCGGTCTCGCCAGCCACGCAGAAGCGTTCCAGGCCAGCGCCGGAGCCGATGCTGTCGACGGTGATGTTGCCACTAAAGCCTTCGTCACGGAAGCGCTCGGACATGCGCTCGGATAACGGGAACACGGTGGAGCTGCCGGCGGTGATGATGTCGCCGGTGACGTTTAGCGGGCTGAACTGTGCGGCTGGATCTTCTGGTGCGATGGTTGGCGCTTCGCCGGCCGCGGCCGACTCAGCGGTAGCCGGGGTGGGTTCTGCCGCGGGAGCGCAGGCTGCCAGCAGGACGCTCGCAACAACGAGCAGGGCCAGCAGGGTTTGAATCTTTCGATTCATGTTTGCTTCCTCCTTAGGGAATAAAGAATAGGTTTTAGACATCTTGAGGTGGATGTTAGCACTCAGTGTTTAAGGGGTGAGTATGGGATTGTTATGGTAGTGTTAACGAAGGGAAAAGGTGTGTTATACGCAAATGAGGTTTTTATACAAACAAGACTCAGTTATCGATCCTCACATAATCCAGTTGAATACATAACCAATGCTCATAATGCCAACGAGGGTAATGCCAAAAAACAATCCAAGCAATTGCCAGTTCATTACTTTTTTTAGAATCAGTCCTTCAGGAATAGAGAGGGTCACAATGGAAGTCATGAAAGACAGGGCTGTTCCCAATGGCACTCCTTTCCCCACAATCGCTTCCATAACAGGGATAACGCTTACGGAATTGGCATAAAGGGGAGCACCCAGGAGTGTTGCCACAGGAATAGTCCACCAGGCCCTCTCGGAAAGATATGTCTCAACTAATTCCGCTGGGACGAAGCCATGGATCAAAGCACCAATACCGACCCCGAGAACGACGTAAGGGAAAACCTGCCTGGTGATTACCAGCCCATCTTGCCAGAAGTGAGCAAGTAACTCACCAAATGACAGCTTCCTCCCGCTATGTTCAGCCTCAACTTGGACACGGGATTTGAATTTCAGGAATTCAGCCTTAATATATTTCTCTACACCTAATTTTTGGATCAACATCCCACCGAGAATTGCAACAGTAACGCCCACTAGGTTGTAGAGCAGAGCAACTTGGATCCCAAACATGGCTGGAAATAGATATAGAGAGGTCTCATTGACCAGCGGCGAAGCGATCAGGAATGCGAACGTGACGCCTAACGGTATTCCCGCACCTACAAAACCAATGAACATTGGGATCGATGAGCATGAGCAAAACGGAGTGATCACCCCCAGTGCAGCGGCCAAGAAATAATCTAATCCGTACCACCTCCGTTTGGTAAGAACATCCCGCACCTTTTCCATGGGAAAGTAGTAGCGGGTTATCGCCATCACATAGTTGATCAGCAGCAAAAGCAAACCTATCTTGATGACATCGTAAACGAAAAAATTGACCGCACTGCCTAAATAGGTGTCTTTTGGCAGATACAGCCAAGAAGTGACGGCATCGGCCACCACTTGGATCCAGTAGAAAATGTCCATGGGGTTTCTTTAGGTCGCGCGGATCCAGTCCCGCGCGGAACTAGCTGGCGGTTGCCAGCTCGGCATCTGCCAACCAACTGCTCACTTCAGCTGGGCTGGGAATGCGACCAGAGCTGACCACCTTTCCGTTCACCACCAGGCCGGGCGTTGAGAGGATGTCATACTGCATAATCTCAGCATAATCCGTCACTTTCAGGATTTCGGCCTGCACGCCGGTCATATCCACGGCTTGCCGAGTTACCGCCTCCAACTTTTTGCAATTCGGGCAACCGGGGCCCAGGACTTTGATCGTCAACATGGCTTTCACCTCTCTTTCGCTGGCCCGCAATTAGGGCATTCACAATTGGAAACATTCTTCTTGTTGGGTCTGCCAGTGAGTTCGGCTTTGGTCAATCCAACAATGTCAGCCGCGCGCCGAAGCAAACTCAGCAGATCACGGTCCTTTAACTTGTAGAAGATGTATTTGCCTTCGCGTCTCGCTGTGAGTATCCCTGCCTCGCGCAAACTCATCAGGTGCTGAGAGATATAGGCCTGGCGTTTGCCCAGTACGCGTTCCAGGTGGCACACACACGCTTCCTGGTCTGCCAGCGCCAGTAGTAATCGAACGCGGAACGGATCCCCCATTACTTTGAATAACTGGCTGATTTCGTTGCTTGGAGCAGCAGTTAACATATTCAAATCCACGAATATGTTAGCGGCGTTCCCCTAAGTTCTATAGGGACATTTGCCTTTTACCAAGGGTGACAAATCGCCTGAGAACTAAGTTGCGATTGGGATTGTGAAATAAAATCGGCTACCTTTGCCTTCTCGGCTCTCCACCCCAATTCGGCCGCCATGCGCCTCGACAAGGTGCTTGGCAATTGCCAGCCCCAGGCCGGTACCACTCTTGTTCCGTGCGGGGTCCGTCTTGTAGAAGCGCTCGAAGATGCGGTCGATGTTTTCTTGGGCGATGCCGACGCCGGTGTCGCTCACCGAGAATTCCACTGCCCGACCGGTGCGTTTTGCGCTGGCCAGGATGCTGCCTCCGCGCGGCGTGAATTTCACTGCGTTGTGAATCAGGTTGACCAGAACTTGCTCCAGCCTTGGCGAGTCCGCTTCAATCCGCGGTAGTCCCGATTCGCAATCGACCAAGAGCGTCAGACCCGCCCGCTCAGCTTGCAATCTCAGGCGTTCTGCGCCCCGTTGCAGGATGTCGCACGGATCGCTAGGCGCCCGTTGCAGCGGCACCTGCTGGGACTCGATGCGCGCCAGCTCCAGCAATTCAGCAACCAACTCGGTAAGCGCGTCCACCTCTGTCTCGATGTGGTCGAGGAAGCGCCGCGCCGTCTCCGGCTCATCCAGAGCGCCTGCCCGTAGGCTTTCGGTGAGCGCCTTCAGCGAAGCCAGCGGAGTGCGCAGTTCGTGCGACACATTGCTGACGAAATCCTTGCGCACGGTTTCCAAGCGCCTGAGCTCGGTAATATCTTCGAACAGGAGCAGCGCTTGGCCTTCCGTCGTTTCATCGCTGGGGTAAACGGTGGCTCGCAGGAAGCGCCTGCTTTGCGGCACTTCTGCAATCAACGATTCTGGCGTGTTGCGCTGTTGGGCGCGTTTCCATAGATCTACGAATTGATAGTGGCGTAATAACGATGGCAAGCTGGCCGCTCGCATCTCATCTTCGCTCAATGCGAAAAAATCCTTCGTAATCTGGTTTTTCAACAAGACTTCACCCTCTGGATCAACCAGCACAACGCCAACCACAAGCCGATCCAGTAAAACCTGTAAACGGCCTAAATCGGGATCTGCGTTTCGTTGCCTGGCCTTCATCTCGTTTTCCAAAGATTGGAGCCGACGGGAGATAGTTCGACCACCAACCAAGGCAAAGTAAATTGCTACAGCAAAGGAGGTAAAGAAAAGGAGGGTAAAGCCCCAATTCAAAATCGATAAAGCGGAAGCTTGAGTTGCGGGCAACCTGAGCAATAAGTAGATGGCCCCGATCACAATCCCCTGTATTACTAAGACAGCTAAAAAGCGCCTGAGGTTAAAGCCGGATCTCGGCGCCATGCTATTCCACTAACCTTCGAAGCGGTACCCTACTCCGCGCACAGTGATGATGCGGGTAGGCTGCTCCGCATATTGTTCGATCTTAGAACGCAGCCAACGAACGTGCACGTCCACCGTGCGGCTGCCCCCCGAGTATTCCCAGCCCCAGACCTGTTCAAGCAGTTGCTCCCGCGAGAAAACCTGCCCGGGGTTCTGCAGTAGAAATAAGAGCAGGTCATATTCCTTGGGTTTCAATTCAAGGACATTGCCGCCCAGGTAAGCTTCATGGCGGATTGGATCGATTTCCAGGTTGCCGCTGGCGAACCGCTTGTTACCTTGCGCGGCCTGTGGCCCGGCCGGTTCCTTCGCCAGCCGCACGCGTCGCAGCATGGCCTTGACCCGGGCCAAAAGCTCGCGCATGGAAAAAGGTTTAGTCAGGTAGTCGTCAGCGCCAAGCTCCAACCCCAATACGCGGTCAATCTCGTCATCCCGGGCGGTGAGCATGAGAATGGGAACATTGCTTTCTTTGCGTAGAGTACGGGTGACGTCGTAGCCATCCAGTTCGGGGAGCATCAGGTCCAGGACGACCAGATCCGGCTCGGAGGCGCGCGCCGCCTCGAGGGCAGCAACGCCATCACCAACTGCCTTAACCTCATAGCCTTCACGACCGAGGTTGTAACTCAACGCATCCCGGATGGCAGGATCGTCCTCTACGACAAGGACCTTTTCTTTCATACTTTAAATTCATCATACTGCAGTTGATTGAGGGCTTACAAGTTACCAATTACCAATTCACAGCTACCAAATCCCAGTTTCCCAATCTCTAATCTCCAATAACTAATCCCCATAACAAATTTCATTAACCACCATCATTCCTTCTCCTTCAATTTCTCCCACGCGCCCACCCAGGGTGAGCCGAACCGATGCTTTTGCGCCACTTCGACATTCTTCAGTTTTGCGCCTAATGTAGCTGCGCTCTGCGCGAGTGTGCCGAGATCCTCCTCCAGCACCGCTTTCTTCATCTGCCGCGCCAATGGGCCCACCCAGTCCCAATTCATCCGGAATCGATCTGCTTTCAGCCAGTAGCCGCGTTTTTCCCAAGGCACTACACTGCGCTCCACGGTTTCCGCCACTGTTTCCAGGGCAGCCGCCAGGAATGAGGCCAGGTCGCGGCTCTCATCAGTAAACGTATTCTGCTTGCCCATCTCGCGCAAAGCCACCACCATCGCTTTCATCAAGCGATTGCGTTCAGCAGATAGATTTTCGGTGTGAATGACTCGACCCAAGGCGTCCTCGCCACGGCATTATACTTAGCTCTGCATCTCAGCCCATTTTGCTATAATCGCCTTTCCGCGGGGAAGTGCTGGAACTGGCAGACAGGCATGACTTAGGATCATGTGCCGCAAGGCGTGAGGGTTCGACTCCCTCCTTCCCCACCAAGACAGTTGAATGTTGAAGGTTAAAGTTGAAGGTTGTTGGCAACAATGCTCAGCTCTAATCTCCAGTCCCCAATCACCAATAACAAATAACCAATCTACATAATATTTATATTCCTCTGATACGGCCTTTTTTCTCGCCATGCTATAATCGCCGCATTCGTCGTTTTTCCCCTGAACTTTTTTGTTTTTAAGGAATTACTATTTTGAAAATCAGCCAAAAAGCCCTGGACGACCACCAAATCCAATTCTCGGTCGAAGTTGAAGCGCAAACGTTGGAGAGCGCACGGCAGAAAGCCGCGCGCAAGATCGCCCAACGCGTCAAGATTCCGGGTTTCCGTCCAGGCAAAGCCCCTTACCACGTAATCGAGAAACAGGTGGGAGCGCAAGCCATTAAAGACGAAGCGCTGGACATCGTTCTCGATGACATGTATCCACGCGTGATTGAGGAAACCGGCATCAAGCCCTACGGTCCCGGCACTCTTGAAAAAGTTCATGAGGACAAGGAACCGCAGGTCTTCGAGTTCCGCGTCCCGCTTTCTCCAGAGGTGAAGCTGGGCGATTACCAGAGCATTCGCCTCCCCTTCGAAGACAAGCCCGTCACCCAGCAAGACGTCGAGAACTTGCTCAATAACCTGCGCGAGCAGAACGCGGTACTGGAGCCTGTTCAGCGCGCCGCCCAGGAAGGCGACATTGCCTACATCTTGTTGAGCGCGGAGCGTCAGGCGCCGAAAGACGGCAAGCCTGCCCTCGAGCGAAACGAAGGGACTGCTTTGTTACCGGAGCGCCGCTATCCTGTGGTGATTGAAAAAGAGGACGTCGATACCAAGACCGAATGGCCGTTCCCAGGCTTCTCGCGATTGCTGATCGGCCTCAAGGTCGGCGAAGAAAAAGCATTTCCGCACACCTTTGCCAAGGATTCCGAATATGAGGATCTGCGGGGCGAAGCATCCACTTTCAAGCTCAAGGTCGAGGAAATCAAAGACCGCAAGTTGCCCGAGTTGGATGACGTTTTCGCTCAATCGCTTGGCAACTACAAGACCATAGCCGAGCTTCGAACCGAAGTTGAGAAGCAGCTTACTGAAAACTACCAGCGTCAGGCTGAGGATGAGTTTGAAAACCGCATCGTTGAAAAGATCATCCAGGACAGCGAAATCAAATACCCACCCCAGATGTTGCACCACGAAATCCATCACTACATCGAAGACATGGGACCCGACCTGGCGGCTCGCGGTCTGGACCTGGAGACCTACTTAAAGAGCCGCCAAATCACTCACGACCAACTCGAAGAGGAAGTGAGCCCGCGCGTCGAAGAACGCCTCAAGAAATCGTTAGTCATTATGGAAGTCTCCCGCCAGGAAAAGATCGAGGTGCCCGAAACCGAAGTGCAGGGTTTGGTGGAGGAAAAAGTGAAACGGTTGCAGCAAGTCCTTCCTGCAGAGGATATGCGCAAGCTGTTGGCCAAAGACAACCTGCAAGGACTGGTTAGCAGAACTCTTACTGAAGAAGTCATCCGTCGAACTCTGGCACAATTGCGCGCAATTGCGCAGGGCCAGGCAACGGCTGAAGAAAAAAAAGAAAAGGCCAAGGCAAAAGAGGAAAAGGTTACAAATGAATAATCGAAAGGAAGAAACCATGTTCAATCCCCAATCCGTCATCCCCATGGTGATCGAAACCACCGGTCGCGGCGAACGCGCCTTCGACATCTACTCCCTGCTGCTCAAGCGCCGCATCATTCTGTTGAGCACGCCCATCGAAGACCAAACCGCTAACCTGATCGTGGCGCAACTCATCTACCTGAGCAACGAAGATCCAGACGCCCCCATCCAGATGTACATTTCATCACCGGGTGGCTCCGTTTACGCCGGGATGGCCATCTATGACACCATGCAGATGATCCCAAATCAGATCAGCACCGTGGCTGTAGGCTTCGCTGCTTCTTACGCCACCGTGCTGCTGACCGCCGGCACCAAGGGTCATCGCTATGCGCTGCCCAATGCCACCATCCACATACATCAGCCTTGGGCCAGCGGAGGCGGTGGCGGCCAGGCAACCGACATCGAGATCCATGCCAAGGAAATCCTGCGGCTCAAGAAACGTTTGAATGAGATTTTGGCGGCCGCTACAGGCAAGAGTGTCGAGGTTATCGAGCATGATACCGACCGCGACTTCTACTTGACTGCCGATCAAGCTGTCGAATATGGGTTGGTTGACCAAGTGCTTGCCAGGCCTGAACTAAATAAACTCGACGGAAAGAAATAGCCCAATTGTGCGTACTCAAGAACCGAGGTAAACCTCGGCTCTTTTTGATATTCGTCATTGAGAGTAGGCGTTTAGCGCCCCTTTTAAACGGCGCTGCCGACGTGGCAATCTTCTAGACTAATTAACCCAAGTCCACCGCTATAATCCCCTTCATGCCCACGCCCAAACTGCGCGCCTTACTGCTCGACATGGACGGCGTGCTCTGGCGCGACCACGAGCCCATCGGCGACCTACCCGCCATCATGAACAAGATCGCCGCCAAAGGACTGCAGACCGCTTTCGTCACCAACAACGCCACCCGCACCGTAGAGCAATACCAGGAAAAATTCCGAGGCTTTGGCTTGGAGATCCCAGCCGAGCAAATTCACACCTCGGCCAAGGTGGCCGCGCATACGCTTGCCCAACAATACCAATGCGGCGGGAATGTATATGTCATCGGTGAGCAAGGACTTCGTGAAGCTATGCAAGGCCATGGCTTTAAGATAACCGAGAAGGATTGCCTGGCAGTCGTCGTCGGCCTGGACCGCGAACTGACTTATGACAAGCTGGCCACTGCTACGCACCTCATCCGCAACGGCGCGGCCTTCATCGGTACCAACCCAGATCGTACTTTGCCTTCTCCAAACGGTGAGGTCCCCGGAGCCGGAAGCATCCTGGCGGCTCTGGAGGCCGCCACGGACGTCAAGCCCGCCATCATCGGCAAACCGGAGCGCGCCCTGCTGGATAGCGCGCTGGCGGCACTCAGCGTCAAGCCCGCCGAAACGCTGATGGTCGGAGACCGCGTCGAAACGGACGTGGCCGCCGGGCGGAAGGCCGGCTGCCGCACCGCCCTGCTGCTCTCCGGCGTCACCAGCGAAGCCGCCGCCCGCGCCTGGCAGCCGGCACCGGATTACATCGAGAATGATCTGGAGACCCTTATCGAAAAGTTATAAGTAAGTTTTCTTTTACGTTATTCAAATGTTATTTCGTTGTTATTAGGGGATAATCAGCGCGGAAAAATGAGCAGGCCTTTTATTTACGATTTGGACCTTGAACAACTCACCGCCCTATTCAAAAAATGGGGCCAGCCGTCTTATCGCGCCAAGCAACTGTGGCAAGGTCTCTACCAACAGCTTTGGTCGCGCCCCGAAGATTTCTCCACCTTCCCCAAGGAGTTACGCCAAAAGCTGGCTGATAAGTTCAGCTTCACCAATCTGCCTGAGGCCGAGAGGCTTCACTCTAAGGATGGTCAAACCACAAAGGTTCTCTTCGTGCTTCCCGATGGACAGCCCATTGAGACGGTGCTCATGCGCTATAAAGAACGCAACACGCTATGCATTTCCACACAGGCAGGCTGCGCCATGGGCTGTGTCTTTTGCGCCACAGGCCAGATGGGCTTTCGCAGAAATCTGACCAGCGGAGAAATTGTCGGGCAAGTGCTTTTCTTTGCTCGCCAGCTCAAGGCCGAAGGTGAACGCGTCACCAATGTTGTTCTTATGGGCATGGGCGAACCCTTCCACAATTACGAAGCTACGCTTGCAGCCATCGATCGCCTCGGCCATCCAGACGGTTTCAACATGGGCGCCCGCCGTTTCACCATCTCCACTGTAGGACTCATTCCAGCTATCAAGCGTTTCACTGCTGAAAAACGCCAGATCGGCCTTGCAATTTCACTGCATGCGACTCAGGATGAGCTTCGCACATCCATGCTGCCGGTCAATCAGCGCTATCCCATCAAGGATCTGATACAAGCCTGCCGCGATTATGTGGAGACCACGGGCCGCCGCATCACATTCGAATGGGCGCTGATCCAAAACGTAAACGACGGTCCGGATGAAGCTCGCCGCCTCGCCGAATTACTCGCTGGGCTCAATTGCCATGTGAATGTGATCCCGCTAAATCCAACCCGCGGCTACAGTGGCGAACGTTCAACGCGCGAACGGGTCTCAGCTTTCCGCGATATCCTCGAATCCCACGGCATCTCCTGCACCGTTCGCGTCCGCCGCGGCATCGATATCCAGGCGGGCTGCGGGCAATTGGCTGAACACGCCTCCCCGGCTGCTGCATCCGCGTAATTGTTCCATGCTAGAATTCGTTAACCTGCACAAAGGAGCCTGAAGTGACCGAACAAGTCCTCCGACTCATCTACCCACCCTCCGTAGTCAATGTTCCTATTGTCAATCAGTTGATCCGCAATTTTGGCGATTTAACCGTGAACATTTTACGCGCGGAAGTGAACCCCACCGAAGGTTGGCTCGAAGTGCAATTGGTGGGATCAGCCAGCCTCATCGAATCCTCCATCGATTGGCTGCGCAAACAGGGCGTCGAGGTCCAAGTCCTCGGCGCGTAACAGCATGCCCGGCAATAATCGCCTGGCTTCAGGTGATTATCGCCAGGCACGTAATCTTTTCACCCGCTTCCTCTTCTTTTTCTTTTACCTGATCTACGAGCCCCTGGCTTTCAGCTACGATCTGGTTGCCTGGGTCGTTTCCCTTGGCCGTTGGAAAACCTGGGTGTACAGCGCCTTGCCGGATCTGCCGGGTCCTCGGATTCTAGAGCTCGGCCACGGCTCCGGTCACTTACAGCTCGCGCTCCACAAAAAAGGCATTCACGCTTTCGGCCTCGACCGCAGCGCACCTATGGGCCGCCTTGCTTATAAACGCCTGGCTACAGCCAAGCACACACCCAATTTGGTCCGCGCCTCTGCAGAACATCTGCCTTTTTCCGGCCAAACGTTCGACCAGTTGGTTGCAACTTTTCCGTCCGAATACATCGCTCAAACAAAGACACTGTCGGAGGCGCATCGCGCCTTAGTTCAGACCGGCAAGTTTGTCGTTCTGCCGGTCGCCTGGATCCGCGGTAACCGTATCTGGGATCGGCTAGCCGCCTGGCTGTTCCGCGTCACCGGCCAGGCGCCCAATTGGGACTCTCGCTTCAGCCAACCGTTGCGCCGAGCAGGTTTTTCTGTCGAAGAAAGACGAGTCCATTTGTCAGGATCCGAGGTAATACTAATTATCGGCAAACCAATCTATTAATCCATTAATTCGTTAATCAAACCTCGCGATTAACCGATTAAGGGATTAGCAGATGCTTTACAATCATCCCGTGGAAATCCAAATCGGCGTCGCCAAGATCAATAAATACGCGTCCTCCGAAAGTGGGGATACGCTCGAAGTCGTCGAGCGGCCCGGTGGCGGGCTCTCCGTGGTGCTGGCCGACGGCCAGCGCTCCGGCAAGAGTGCCAAGCTGATCTCTAACATGGTTGTGCGCAAGGTCATCTCACTGCTGGCCGAAGGCGTGCGCGATGGCGCCGCAGCTCGCGCCGCATCCGATTACCTCTATACCCACCGCAGTGGCAAAGTGCAATCCACGCTTAATATTCTCTCCATCGATCTTGAATCTCGTACTGTGGTGATTACTCGCAACAATCCAAGCCCGGTTTTGGTGCATGCTGATGGTAAAACAAACGCGTTGGACGAAGACAGCCAGCCGGTGGGCTTGCGCCGCGGCACGCGGCCGGTTATTGCCGAACTCGATCTCCGCGCAGGCCTTATGATTGCCACGTTTACCGATGGCCTTCTATTCGCCGGCGTCCGCCGCGATCAGCAATTGGATGTCACGGCCGAATTCAACCACTTGCTGGCCAAAGGCGGCGCGCCGCAAGAAGTTGCCGATGGCCTGATGACCGCAGCCCTTAGACTCGAGCAGGGTCGCCCAGTCGACGATATAAGCGTCGTCGTTCTCGGCGTCCTGCCGCGCGGCAAAGACGAAGTCCGTCGTATGTGGGCTAGATTGCCTTTATGAGTAGCGCCAAGCCGATTGGCGTCGTCGGCCCGTGCAAATCAAGGAAGGCTTTGACTTCCGCAGTTGCGAGGAGGGCCGTAGGCTGACGAAGCAACCACCTGGCTTTCTAATTGGAATTGTTGGCCCGTGCAAATCAGGCAAGTCCACGCTGGTGCGCGGTTTGCAGCAAGCGGGCTACGACGCCCGCCAGATCGTCCAGGAACATTCGTACGCTCCCCGCATGTGGCAACAGATCTCCAACCCTGATGTATTGATTTACCTTCATTGCATTTACGAAACCTCAGTGACCCGCGGCCTTAACTGGCTGCGATCAGAATACGAAGATCAGCAACCGCGCCTCGCCCATGCCCGCCAGCACGCCGATTTAGAGATTGCAACCGATGACATTGAGGAAGATGAAGTATTGCGTCAGGCTTTGGTTTTCATCGAATCCCACCCTCATCCGAAATAAATTCCCGCCAGCACACTCACCACCGCGCCCATACACAAAAATGGGGCGTACGGAATCGATGCGAAAGCCCGATATTTGCCGCTGACGAATGTGAACAGCAAGTATCCGGCGCTGAAGATTCCCGCCGCTAACATCCCCATAAACAGCGCTGCGATCACCCCGGGCCAGCCCATTAGCAGGCCGATCACGCCCGCCAAGTCCACGTCGCCGAATCCGAGCGCCGTTTCCTCCCAGGGCTCTTTGCGCGCCCGCGCCACCAGCCGCCCCAGCCAATCGCCAAGATAATAGACAGCCAGCATGAATCCAAATCCTGCAGCCCCGCCGATCAACGAATCCACCCAGCCATGTCGCCAGATACCGATCCCACCCATAAGGATCGCCCCCACAATGCTAACTGGATGCAACACGGCGCGATGCTCGATGTCGATGACGGCAACAGTGAAAAAATAAGCGAGGATGACGACCAGTAGATAAATAGAGAAATCGGCCGGTGGGAACTGGTTTAACAAAAAAGCGCCCGAAAGCGACAATCCAGTAACCGCTAAAACCCGCGGGCGCGCCAAATATTCTCGCAATCCGCTTCTGCTCAGCGGCCACCACTCAGGCTTCGCTAGTCGCCGGGTTGCCGGTAGCACATCGGCAAAGTAATTAACCACAAGGCCACCTAATAACCCAAATAGTAGGCTAATAATCAGCACGCTGGGATTATAGTAAAGAAAAGAGGCTGGGACCTTTTCCCAGCCTCTGCCTTTTTGTTTTTCCGTTGTCTAGGCCGCGGCAGCCGTTTCCTTTGGCTTCGCCACTTCAATGAACTGATCGAAGAGCTCACGCAAAATCGGCTCCGGCATAGCGCCCACCTGGCGATGCACCAGCTTGCCGCCTGCCACAAACAGCATCGTGGGGATGCCCTGCACGCCATATTGCTGCGCCCACTTTGGGTTCTCGTCCGTATTGACTTTGGCAACGATAACCTTGCCTGCGTAATCCTTGGCTAGCTTATCCAGCACCGGAGCCACCCGCAAGCAGGGTCCGCACCACGGAGCCCAGAAATCTACAACAACCGGCGTCTCCGATTTCAATACGGCCTTCTCGAATGCATCGTCGGTCACATGAATGGGTTCGTTCTGCATCTTATTTTCTCCAATCGTTTTGCATTCAGCTATTAGCCATTGGCTTTTAGCCGTTAGAAATTACCAGTTACTAATATTTGATAACTCGCAGGCTCAATCTCCAGTTTCTAATCTCAGCTTCTTATTCTACCTTCTAGACGCTTATCCCTATGCTACCCTTACCCATCGATTTTCTCCATTATCCTTTCTCCTTTATCCTTGTATAATCTCGCCGTGATTTCGCTTTATCATCGCGACGCACCGCAACCCTACACCGTCGAAACCGACGTTTACCAGGGCCCGTTGGACCTGCTTTTGCAGCTCATCGAACGCGCCGAACTCGATATCACCAAGCTGGCCTTGGCTCAGGTAACAGACCAGTTCCTGGCTTACATGCGCACTCTGCAGGAACTGCGCGCCGAGCGCGTCTCCGAGTTCATCGTGGTCGCCTCGCGCCTGATGCAGATCAAATCCGAAGCGCTTCTGCCGCGGCCGGTCGTACGCCAGCCCGACGAGGAAGACCCCGGCGAGGCTCTGGTTCAGCAGCTCCTGATGTACAAACAATTCAAGGAGCTGGCCAGGCTGCTGGCAGGCCGCCAGGCGGACCAGTTGCGCACTCACCTGCGCATGGCTCCTCCTCCCAAGGTCGAAGGCCGCCTCGATTTGAGCAATGTCACCATCAATGACTTGTACACTAGCGCCATACGTATTTTCACCCGCGAAGACCTGCGCACTCCGCTGCGCGAAGTGGTCGCGCCTCCGAAGATCACCATCCGCGAAAAGATCCAACTCGTAGCCAACGCACTTAAAGCTAAGGCCTTGGTCCGCTATCGAGATCTCATCAAAACGGCGCCCGGCCGGCTCCATATGGTCATCACTTTCCTCGCAATCCTCGAACTTGTGCGCCGTTACCGCATCTCTGCCCGGCAGGATGCGCTGTTCGGCGACATCGAATTGCGCCGCGACGACGCCTGGGACGAAGACCTTGACTTCGAGCTGGAGTTCTCCGAATAGCGAACCATGTCATTCTGAACGAAGTGGGGAATCCCTTGGGTCAAAAAAAGACAGGCTGGTTTCTTTTTGCCTCAAGGGATTCCTCGTCGGGCAGCGCCGTTAAAAGCGACGCTAAACGCCCTCCTCGGAATGACAAATTTATATGTCACTCCGAACAAAGCGAGGAGTCCCTCTGGTCATAAGGGCTACCGACCACCCAGGAAGGTTGACCTGATCAAGTCCATGAATCCAAAATGGTTGATTTCGCCGAAGACTGGACATAAAGAATAATGCAGAAAGCCAAATCTAAAACTTCGCCCAGACGCAGAGCGTCACGCATAGCACTCGCTCCCACCATCGACTGGGCGCTTGTCGCCCGCCTCATGCTCACTTCGCGCACCATCGACGAGATCGAAGAGCAAGAACTCGCGCCCAGCGGGCAGGTCAGCTACCAGTTCTCTTCCAAGGGCCACGAGTTGGCCCAGGTGCTGCTCGGCCTTCAACTCGCGCATCCCCACGATGGCGCGGGCGTCTATTACCGCTCGCGGCCCTTCATGCTGGCCGCCGGCCTGACCCCCCAGGAAGCCTTTGCCGCCGATCTCGCCCGCACAGGCTCATCTTCCGAAGGGCGCGACGTGGGCGTGGTCTATTCCATGCCGCCGCGTCGCGGCGTCACCGTACTGCCGGCTTCTGGCGCCGTAGGCGCCCAGTATTCGCCCGTCGCCGGATGGGCCCAGGCGATTACCTATTACCAGCAGGAACTCAAAGATAAAAGTTGGGATGGCGCTATCGCTGTTTCTCTGGGTGGCGACGGTTCCATAGCCGCCAATGGTTTCTGGGCTGCGCTCAACATTGCCACCACCCTGAGCCTGCCGATGCTCTTTTTCATCGAGGACAACGGCTACGGCATCTCAGTGCCGCGCGGCTTCCAGACGCCGGGTGGTGATATCAGCGCCAACCTGGCTGCGTACAAGAATCTCCGCATCCTCAGCGGACCCGGCACCGAACCCGAAACAACCTCAAAGCTAGTACTCGACGCGGTTGCCTACGTGCGGGGTGGCGGCGGACCTTGCCTGTTGCGGGTTGAGGTTCCCCGACTCACCGGTCACACCTTTGGCGAGGACCAGACCGCCTACAAATCCTCCAAGCAAATCAAAGCAGAATCATTACTTGATCCTCTATTGGCTATGCGCAATATACTGGGCAAAACTGAATGGGCGGCCATATCCAAAGAACTTCGAGAGTATGTTCGTACCCAACTTGCGGCCGCCGAGCAGAATCCCAATCCGGCTCTGGACTCCGCTCAACTCCATCTCTTTTCTTCAGGCAACCATTCCGCGCAGGTTCCCCCATCCCTCGAAAAACCAACCTTAAACCTTCAACCTTCCCTTAAACCGGATTCTTCCGGCCCCCGCATCAATATGTCCGAAGCCATTCGCCGCACCATGGAAACGGAACTCGCGCTCAATCCCCGCCTGCTCATTTTCGGCGAAGACATCGGGCCACGCGGCGGCGTCCATCGCGTCACGCTGGATCTGCAGCACAAATTCGGCGCGCGTCGCGTCTTCGATACCTCTCTCTCCGAGGAAGGCATTGTCGGCCGCGCCGCCGGCATGGCGCTGGCAGGACTAACGCCGCTACCCGAGATCCAGTTCCGCAAATACGCTGATCCGGCCACCGAGCAAATCAACGACACTGGCTGGATCCGCTGGCGTACCAGCGGCCGCTTTGCCGCCCCGGTTGTTATTCGCATCCCCGTCGGCCACAGCAAGAAAACCGGGGATCCCTGGCATTCAGTTTCCGGCGAAGCCATCTACGCCCACAGCCTTGGCTGGCGCGTGGCCATGCCGTCCAATGCCGCCGACGCGGTCGGGTTGCTGCGCTCTGCACTGCGCGGCCAAGACCCTGCCATTTTCCTAGAGCACCGCGCCCTTTACGACTCGCCGCCCTCCCGCCGTCCCTATCCGGGTGATGGCTATGTGCTTCCATTCGGTAAAGCCGCTATCGTACAAACTGGCGGCGATCTCACCGTCGTGAGCTGGGGCGAAATGCTTCACCGCTGCCTGGACGCCGCCCAGCCCTTTGGTAGCCGCGTGGAAATCATCGACCTGCGCACCATGATCCCCTGGGACAGAGAAGCCGTACTCGGCTCGGTGCGCAAGACCGGGCGTTGCCTCATCGCTCACGAGGATGCGCTGACAGGCGGCTTTGGCGCCGAGATCGCCGCGGCGCTGGCCCAGGATTGTTTCGCCTTCCTGGACGCACCCATCCAGCGGGTTGCCGTCCCCGACGTACCCATTCCATTCAACATCCCGCTGATGAACGCCGTGATCCCTGGCATCGAAACCATTCGCGCCAAAATGGAAAAACTCCTCAAATGGTGAGGACCGATAAATCCGGTAGGCGCGGGGTCACCCCGCCCTCGGCTGTGAAGGGCGAGGCGACCTCGCCCCTACCCCCGGAAACTTTCAAAGCCAGCATGGGCACAACCATTCCATTCATTTCCTTATTTATCCCCTAGCTTCGCCAAGGACATCAGTGTCCCTAAGCTTTTTTCGCAAATCTCAAATCATCAATCAGAAATCAAAAATCAAAAATGTTTTTAGTTTTTCTCCTCTGATCCTCACCGCCCTTGCTCCCCTGCTGCTTTTAGCCGCCTGTGCACCCAGCTCCCCGCTGACTGATGCCGAGCAGCTCGGCCAGCGTCTCTTCCTCCAAAATTGCGCCGCTTGCCACGCCACCACTGGCGACGCCATTATCGTCGGCCCCTCGCTGGCAGGCGTCGCCACCAGCGCCGGTACCCGCGTTTCCGGCCTGGACGCTCGCGCCTACCTCGAGCAATCCATCACCGATCCCAGCGCCTACCTCAACCCTGGATTCAACGACATCATGCCCAAATCCTTAGGCAACTTCTTTAGCGATGAGGAACTCGACGCGCTGGTGGAATATCTTTTGACGTTGAGATAAACAAAAAACTGTCAAACCCCAAGCTTTTTGCCATTCTGAGCCAGCTAAGGCAGCCGGAGGCAGCCGTGCGCCGCGAAGAATCCATCCTGATCAATGCCTTGCACAGCTGAAGCATCAAAAAATGCTTACGGATGGACTCTTCGCTTTGCGCAGAATGGCAAAATTTGAATGTTTATGCCAACACTAATCGAAATTCATAATTCGAAAATCAAAAGCGTCGTTGGGAGCGAAGCAATCGAAATTGGTTTTGCCTTTCTCTTCTCCCCATGCTACAATCCCCGCCTTCCGCTCCTCGGCGCACGCATCGCCGAAGGGCTATTCCCGTGGAAAAGGAGCCACACCCAATGCGCAGATACGAAATTACTTACATCGCTCACCCCGATCTGGACGCGGACGCTTTCAAGCAACTCAACGACCAGGTGCAGGGCTGGGTCAAGGATAACGGCGGGACGGTGGAGAAAGCCGACGTCTGGGGGAAGCGCAAAATGGCCTACCCGATCAAAAAACAGACCGAAGGCCAATACGTCTTATTGCATGTCCACATGGAACCGGCTGGCACAAGCCAGTTGGAGCGCCAGTTCGGGCTGCAGGAATCCGTGCTGCGTTTCATGATCGTCGCTGCTGACGAAACCGAAGAGGAAGCGACTGCTGCCTGACTCCGCCGGTAGGGGCGAGGTCGCCTCGTCCGTCATTGCGAGGAGGCCGAATGCAATGAGGCCGAACGAAGCAATCGCGAAAAGTCATCAGCGGTACCACTTATGAACCGACGATTGAAACCACTGTATAGGAGGGAACTATGAGCAGAGGGCTGAACAAAGTCATGGTCATCGGCCATCTGGGCCGCGATCCCGAGATGCGCTACACCCCTTCCGGCCGCCCGGTGACCAGCTTCAGTGTTGCCACCAGCCGCAGTTGGACCACCGCTGAAGGAGAACGCCGCTCCGAGACCGAATGGTTCAACGTAGTGGCCTGGGGCAGCCTGGCTGAGATCTGCAACCAGTATCTCAAAAAAGGCCAGCAAGTTTACATCGAAGGCCGCCTGCAAACCCGCCGCTGGGAGGATGAGGAGGGCAACAAGCGTTCTAGCACCGAAGTGGTGGCACGCGAGATGATCATGCTTGGCGAGAGGCGCGAAAAAGCGGAAGGCGAAACAGAAACCGGGGCCGAAGCCGAAGTCAATTTCCCTCAATCCGACGAGGATGAGTTCCCCTTTTAACGTTCCAATTAGCTAAGAGAGATAACATAACGAAATGGCAAAGCCCACGCAAAAACCCCCCGTCTTAACGCGCAAACATTTGGTCGGTCTGGAGCGGGAACGCTTCTATAACCGCCTGCTGCTCATCGGCACCATGGTCGTTGTTGCCATCGTGTTGGTGCTGGTCAGCTGGAGCTGGATCCTGGAAGCCTTCATCCAACCTGGGCAGGTCGTGGCCACCGTCGAAGATACTCAGATTAAAGGAAAAGATTTCATTGCGCGCGCCAAGCTTTACCGGGCCCAACTGGTCAGCAATTATTTGTCCGTTTACCAGGAATATGCCTACATGGTCAGCCTATTTGGCGCCGATGCCACCACGCGCGGCCAAATCGATCAGGAATATTCCAACCGGCTCTATACCTTTCAGTATCAGTTATTGCCCGAAGTGGTAGGATCGCTGGCCATCAACGAATTGGTGGACGATGAATTGCTCAAACGTGAAGCCGCAGAGATGGGTATCACGGTGAGCGATGCGGAACTTGAGGAACGCATCCAATTCCTCTTTGAATATTTCCCCAACGGCACACCCACCACGGAACCCACCGTGACCACCGCACCAACGTCGACGCTCTCCGCGGCGCAGTTCGCCATCGTATCCGCAACGCCGACTGCCAGCCAGACTCCCATTCCATCGGTGACGCCAACGCTTGCGGAGGAAGCCACCAGCACACCCACCACAGAACCCACCGTTCAAGCCACAGCCGCTCTTTCCCCAACCCCTGAACCAACCGCCACTCCATACACTCTCGAAGGATTCCAGACGGCAGTTGCTGGATATTCGGAGGCCGTTGATGTAACCGAAGAAGATTTCCGCGCCGTGATTTATTCCAGCTTGTTGCGCGAAGCCCTGAAAGACGCCATCACTGCCGACCTACCCCGCACGCAAGAGCAAGTCTGGGCGCGCCATATCTTGGTTGCCACCATCGAAGAAGCTGAAACCGTTCTGGCTCGCCTGGACGAGGGCGAAGACTGGAGCGCTCTGGCAGCCGAGCTCTCCTTGGACACCAGCAACAAAGACGCGGGCGGCGACTTGGGATGGTTCCCGAAAGAGCAAATGGTCGAGCCCTTTGCCAAGGCCGCCTTTGAACTGCGCATCGGTCAGATAAGCGAACCCGTGGAGAGCGAATTCGGGTGGCATATTATCCAGGTGATCGGCCACGAAGATCGTCCGCTCAGCAACGAGCAATACGAACAACTTCGCCAGCAGGCGCTGAACGATTTCCTTCAAACCCTGCGCGACAAATACATCTGGTCAATCGACGAAGAGACATGGCAGGCCATGGCCCCGGATGAGCCTGACATCCCCATTGAGGCACAGTTACAGCAACAATAACGTTAATCGGAGAGCCGGCGTAGCCGGCTCTCCGACTTTCCCGGTCATTCCGAGCGGGGTTTAAAAATTATTACCAAAGGAAGAACCGGAAAGCGAGGAAACCCTAAAACCTGATCTTCCGAATAAGCCTTGTTCTGCAATTCAAGTTGTTGAACACCGAAAACTAGACTCGACCAGGGAGGAGATCGAATGAAATCTTTACTCGCTCGGAATCACAATCCAGCAAACCAAATACGCCAGCAAGCCGGGAATTCCGCCGGGCAGCAATGCAAACAAAAATGCCAGCCGGAACCAAATGGCAGAAATACCAAAAAAATCGCCCAGCCCGCCGCAAACTCCTGCCAGCACTCGATCGTTCCGCGAACGTCTCAACACTCTTCCAGAACTATAGGACATGATGGCTAACCTCGCATTCTATTCTGGAATGATATACGTAAATATGCCTGGCTTGTCGCGCTTACTCAGAATACCGCTCATCCACTTCATCCAGGCGCAGGCTGATCACCTGGCTGGCCGTGTCGCGTCCCATCGTCACACCATAAATAACATCCGCCACTTGCACCGTATTGCGGTTGTGCGTAATCAAAACGAATTGTGTGTCGCGGCTCAACTCGCGCAACACGTCGGTGAAGCGGCCCACGTTGGCTTCGTCCAGCATGGCATCCACCTCGTCCATCACGCAAAATGGCGTAGGCGATGCCTTCAGCAGCGAGAACACCAGCGCCGCCGCGGTCAGGCTGCGCTCCCCGCCCGAGAGCAAGGCCAGCCGCTGGGAACGTTTCCCGGGCAGCCGCGCTTCGATATCGATGCCGGTAGTCGCCAAGTCTTCTTCTTCGGTAAGAAGCAACTTGGCGGAGCCGCCGTTGAACAGCCGGGCGAATATCTCGCGGAATTCCGCGGCTACCTTATCGAAGGTGGTGCGGAATTCCTTTTCCATCAAGAGATCCAACTCGGCGATGACTTTCTTCAAATCGGCCTCCGCAGCACGCAGGTCCCTGACCTGTTCCTGCATGTTCTCCACGCGTTCCTTCACCTGCAGGAATTCGTTCTGCGCCTCGGGGTTCACCGACCCCAGCCGCCGGATTTGAGCGCGCTGCGCCTTGAGCGTTTCCTCCAAATCTGGTTGCAGAGACTCTACAACGGGGAGCTGTTCCACGAGTTCTCCCAGCGGGAGCGGAGTCGGCCCAGAGACCTCGGCCTCATACTGGAATGCCACCAACCCAAAGTCATCTTCTATGCGGCTGCGCAGGCTCTCCAAGGCCTCCTGCTGTCGCCCCAGCGCAATCTGCGCCTGAGTGTGAGCGCGCTCGGCAGCGCTCATGGCTTGCAGCGCCTGGGTTTCATCCGCCTGCAATTGAGCCAGTTGAGCATCGCTTTGCGCCAAGTCGGCTTCGGCAGGGCCAATTTGCGCTTGGATGGCCCCGATTTCTTCGCCAACATTGCCCTCTTGCTTGCCTAGCTGGGTCTTCTCTAGCTCGATGGCCTGTAATTGCTCCTCAAGCTCTTTGCTGCGTTCCTGCTGGGCGGCAAGCTGCGCCTCGGCACGCTGCAACGCCTGCTGGCGTTCGGTTGTGCGGCGCTGCGCTTCTTGCAGGGCGCGTTGACTGACGGCCAGCCGCATCTCCCAATGGGCGACCTGGGCGTGCTGCTCATCCATGGGCAGGTCGACGATGGAGTGCAGATGCACATCCAAATCTGCTTCGGCTTTGGTGATCTGTTCCGCCAGCGATTTCTCGTTGGCGAGCAAATTCTCAATTTGCCCTGAAGCCTGAACTTCTTCGCCCTGCACAGTGCGCTGCTGCGCCCGGAACCAATCTTGTTGGCGCTCCAATTGTTCGAAATCCAGCGAAGACGCCTGTGCATCATGGCGGGCGCTTTCCAGCGCGGCCTGCGCCGCCGCAACCTTTTCTTCCAGTGGTTTACGTTGATTGTTCACTTCGGCAATTTGCTGCCGGAGACTCGAAATGGATTGTTCAAACTTGGCAATTTCCATTTCAGCAGCTTCGGCTTGAGCCCGGAGCTCACGTTCAGTGCGGGGTCGCGCCAAGCCGGCAGCAGCTTTCGGCGAGCGCACTTCGATTTGACCCCCTCGGCTGAACAGTTCCCCGCGCAAAGTGACGGCTTGCGCCGCTTGAGGAATCTCAGCAAGCAATCTTCGAGCAGCTTTGCGATCCTCGGCCACGAGCACACTCCCAAGCAACAGCTCCACGGCCGGTTTCAGATCTGCCGAGACTTCAACCAAATCGGCAGCGATTCCAACTAGGCCCAACCCTTTTGCTGACGGAATGCGGCCGTTCATGTTCAACAGAGGCAAAGGCAATAGCGTGCCAGAAGCCCCGCGACTCTCCAGCAGGCTGAGCGCCACCTCTGGATCGTTTTCGTTGAGCACCACCGCATCCAGGTAAGACCCTAGCGCCGAGGAGATGGCCACCTCATATTTCTCCGGCACGCGGATTTCGCGGCCCAGCGTTCCTTTCCCTAGGTGTAGACGCTTTTCTTGGGCGGCTTGCAGCAGCAACTTGGCGCCTTCGGCGAATCCGACTGCAGCCAACTCGGCTTGCTCGAGACCCTGGATTTCGGCCAACAACTGAGATCGTTTTGAAGTAAGGGAATTGCGCGAAGTCTCGTAACTTTGCAATTGATTAGTTGATTGGTCAATCTGGTCCTGGAGCCTCAGCCGCTCGTCCTTTATTTCTGCCAGGTGTTTGTCAGCCTCAACGGCTTTTTGTTCGGCCTGTTGTTGTTGTTCCTGCGCGGCTTGCAAGTCTTTCTCCAAACCCCGCAACGTACGCTCCAGTTCGGCTTGCTCCGATTGACTGCGCTCGACTTTCGCCTTCAGCATCTCCCGCTGCGCTGCGGAATTTGTCGCCATTCCCTGCAGTTGAGCAATTCGGTCACGAATAGCCTGGGTCTTACCTTCGTTTTCCAGCTGAACGGCTTGCCGCTCCCCCAAAATGCTTCGCGCTTCATCCAAGCGAGACTGGGCCTCCTCTTGTTCCGTTTGGTAACGCTGTGCGTCGGTTTCGGCTTCCCGCAAACGAATACGTAATCCATTGAGGTCTGCTTCCAGGCGTTGGCGCTCTTCATTCAACGCTTCGCGGCGTTCGGCCAAAGCGCGCCGCCGCTCGTCTGCCACGGCCAGACCGCGGCTTGCGCCCTCGCGCCCGGCGTGCAATTCGGCAACACGGCGATGCCATTCGTTGAGTCTCACGCGCACTTCCTGCGTGCGGTTGCGCAACTCATTCAATTCCCGGCTCAGGTCGGCTTGTTTCTTGCGGGCCAGGCTCAAATGTTCTTCCTGGCCGTCGGCTTCCTGCCGCCGCTCGTGCAGGTCTGCCTGAGCGCGGTTCCAGTGATATCCATACCACTCGCGCAAAGTGTCTCGAAGCTGCGATCGCAGCGTTGAAAATTCGATGGCGCGTTCCGCTTGTTTCTCCAGGCTGCGCAGGCGCGGCTTGAGTTCAGCGAGGATATCTTCGACGCGCTCGAGGTTATGCAGAGTGGTTTCCAGCCGGCGCAGTGACTGCTCTTTACGCGCCCGGTACAAGCCAATGCCAGCCGCCTCTTCGAAAAGCCGGCGGCGCTCATCGGATTTTAGTGTCAGGGCCGTATCCAACAAACCTTGTCCAATAATGGTGTAAGTGCGTTCCGATAACCCGGATTGGGAGAGCAACTCGCTTACGTCCTTGAGACGTACCTTTTGCTGGTTGATCAGGTATTCATTTTGCCCATCGCGGTAGGCACGCCGGGTTACCGAAACTTCAGAGAAATCAATGGGCAGCCAGCCTTCACTGTTATCAAAGGTAACGTTTACCGAAGCCATGCCGGAGCGGGGACGTTTCTCTGAGCCGGCAAAGATCATGTCTTCAGTCTTGCGCCCGCGCAAGACACTATAGGATTGCTCGCCCAGCACCCAGCGAAGCGCATCAGCAATATTGGATTTGCCCGAACCATTAGGTCCCACCACAGCCGTTATGGGCCCGGCAAACTCGAATAGAGTCCGGCTGGCAAAGGTTTTATATCCATTCAGTTCTAAAGATTTAAGTCGCAGATTTTTCATTGCTAAGCGATTGATCTCCGCTCTAATTATCCTTCCAACTTCTTCATTGCTTCTGTTGCCGCGGCCTTGCTGGCAGCCTGCTTACTGCGACCTTCGCCGCGGGCGATGGCCTTCCCACCGACGACGACTTCCACATGGAAATATTTGCTGTGGTCAGGGCCGCTTTCCGAAACAATGCGATACATCGGCGCGCCGAGACCACGCGCTTGCACCCATTCCTGCAGTAGGCTCTTGGGATCGTGGTCCCCTTTACCCATGCGGATCTGCGAAACGGCTTTGGCCAGTAGCGGGGCAAGAAATTCCTCAACCGCTTGAACGCCTGCCTCGAGATAAATGGCGCCCACCAACGCTTCAAAGGCATTGCAGAGCATAGCTAGCCGTCTGCGGCCCCCGCTTTCTTCCTCGCCATTGCCCATGCGCAACGCCTGGCCGATACGAATTTGGGCGCCGAAATCCCCGAGTCTGTCGGTGCTCACCAGGGCGGCTCGCAACCGAGTCATTTCGCCTTCGCTCATCTCCGGGAAGTGATTGTACAACCAAGCGCCCACAACGAAGTCTAGAACTGCATCGCCCAAGAATTCCAGTCGCTCGTTATCCTCCAGCGCCTCTGGGTGCTCGTTAATGTATGAGCGATGTGTGAGCGCCCGGCTGATAAGGCGCGCATCCTTAATGGGCAGCGATAATCGCTTGGCAAAGACCTGAGGGGATTCCAGCCCCGGGCTATCGTGAATCATCACGCATACTCCCGGAACTCAGTGGACGTCAGCCACCCCCCAACACCACGCAGAGGAGTGGCTAGCGGTCACTTAGTTCCAATTCTGGATTGTATTACGACTTACGCGTATTTGCGTACAACTAACACGGCATTGTGGCCGCCAAAACCAAAGGCGTTGGTGATGGCCACGTTGATTTTTGCTTCCCGCGCCTTATTGGGCACATAATCAAGATCCAACTCGGGGTCGGGTTCTTTGTAGTTGATGGTGGGAGGCAGAATGCTATCTCGAATCGCCAATACGCAAAACAGCGCCTCGAGTGCGCCTGTGGCGCCCATCATGTGGCCTGTCATCGACTTCGTTGATGAAACAGGTACATCGTAGGCCTTCTCGCCAAATACAGTTTTAATCGCCCGAGTTTCGGAGAGATCATTGAGCTGAGTGCCGGTACCATGGGCATTGATGTAATCCACATCCTTGATATTGACGCCCGCGGTTTGCAACGCGTTATGAATGGCCTGGGCGCCGCCAACGCCCTCTGAGTGCGGAGCGGTGATGTGGTAGGCGTCGGCGGAGGAGGCGTATCCCACCAACTCGGCCAGGATGTTGGCGCGGCGGGACTTGGCATGGCTTTCGGTTTCCAAAATCAAGATGGCGGCTCCCTCGCCAATGACCAATCCATCCCGGTCCTTGTCGAATGGGCTGGGAGTGCCGTCATCCAGCCCGCGGCGGGACATGGCCTGCATGCGATCAAATGCCGCAACAGCCGTCTTCACGATAGCGGCTTCCGCAGCGCCGGCGATGGCTGCATCGATCATTCCTGCGCGCAGCATCATCCAGGCAGTTCCAATTCCATCCTGCCCGGACGCGCAAGCAGAGGCAACCGACAGTGCAGGGCCTTTGGCCCCAGTGTCAATGCCCGCCAGGCCGGCTGCGCCGTTCGGCATCAGCATTGGAATCAAGAATGGACTAGCCCGTCGCGGTCCTCCCTTGTAGATATCCATCACCCCTTCTTCCAATGCGGTGATGCCGCCGATGGCGGCTGAGATAACCGTGCCCACCCGAGGTGCATTCTGCTCTGTGATTTCCAGACCGGAGTGCTTCACGGCCTGAGCCACTGCCGCGGATGAGAACAATTCGTAGCGGTCGCGGCGACGGACTTCCCGTGGATCCAGGTATTGCGTAGGATCGAAATTCTTGGTTTCACAAGCGACATGCACCAAGCAGTCGCTGTGGTCGAAAAGCGTTATAGGGCCAAGACCCGAAACCCCATGGATGATGTTGTCCCAGGTTTGATCCACGGTGTTGCCAACCGGGTTGACCGTGCCTAAACCCGTGATCACGATTTTCTCGGCCATCAATTACTCCTCAACTCATTGTGCTTTCAAGCCTGATCCGCTCAGTACCAAAACAATAGGCTCTGGCAGGTCTTGGGCGATTTCCTGCAGCGCAGCCCATACGATAGCTGAAGTCGGCTCTACAAATAACCCTGCCCGCGCAAGTGAGTCGCGTGCCGGCAGTATCTGTTTTTCTTCCACCGCCACGAAGCACCCGCCACTCGCTTCCACGGCGCGAAGCAGCTCGTCACCTCGCAAAGGCTGCAATACTCGCACCCCTTCAGCCAGCGTTTCACCTTCGGTGACCCAGGCCAAGCCAGCGGCGCCTTGGATGCTGAGCGCCCACAATGGAGCGCAGGCTCTTGCCTGCACACCTACCAAGCGCGGTTGATTTTTGATTATACCTGTGGCCTTAAGGGCTGAAAAACCTTGGGCAATGCCTAACAGGAGACTGCCGTGTCCCACGGGGGCAATGACAGTTCCCGGTGCATCACCCAGTTCTTCGTACAGCTCATAAGCAATGGTGGCGATGCCAGGCAATCCAAAGGGAAGGAAGGCATGGCTGGCGTACACAGCGCTCTCCTCAGCCGCCTTGCGCACCGCGGCTGCCGCCTCCGAACGCGGGCCAGCAACGGGGACAAGCTCAGCGCCATAGGCTTCGATCTGGCGGCGTTTAGGCCCGGAGGCGTAATCGGGCACAAAGACCCGGCTGCGGATTCCGGCGCGTGCTGCGTAGGCAGCGAAGGACGCGCCCGCGTTCCCCGACGAATCCTCCACGGCTTCCGTTATGCCGCGGGCTAATAAAAAACTGGCCAAAGGCGCCGTTGCCCTATCTTTGAAAGACCCAGTTGGATTGAGAAACTCGAGTTTAAATGCAATCTTGCGCCCAAACCCCGTCCCCTCCACAAGCGGTGTATCTCCTTCGCCAAGGTAAATGACTGGCGCGGTTGGATAGCCGAAACTATGACGATAACGCCAGATGCCGGACAGGCCCGGCTCGATTTGGTCGATAGAGAATTTCAAAAGGCCATCCAAGGTAAAGACGCCACCGCAATGGAGACAACGATAAGGCGCGCCCTTTTCCGGATAGGCTCGATGACAATTGCTGCAATGAAAACTAGTCATAAATTGATTCGGATTCTAAAGCGATTCCCCCCAGTTTGTTAATCACCCGACCTGGGAATATATTCGCCTTCGATCCATTCTTCCCCTTTGGGACCAACTTCTTTCTTCCATATTGGGACGATTTCTTTGAGGCGGTCGATGCCGTAACGGGCGGCCTCAAATACGCCAGTATCGCGATGTGCTGCCGTGCAGGCTATCAGCACGGTTGGGGTACCCGGCTGCAGCGTGCCCACCCGCTGCACGATAGCGATGCCTTCCACCTCCGGCCAACGCTGGCGGATTTCATCAGCCACCCGGCGCATCTTGGCTTCGGCCATGGGCACGTAAGCTTCGTATTCCAAATGCAAGGTTTGGTGAGGTTCGCCGCGCCTGGTTTCCCCGCGTACTACGCCGCTGAAGAAGCAGGCTGCGCCCGTGGTTGGCAAACTGATCTGGGAAAGGATGGCATTCAGGTCCAGCTCAGATTGGGTGATCGCAAAGATGGTTGGCTGATCCATGCGCTTATCCGCCGCTTACAGGAGGGAACAAAGCAATCTCCGCGCCTTGTGGAATTTTTTCTTGCTCGAAGGCGTATTCCTTATTGATTGCCACGAGAAGGTTGGCCTTACTCTTTGGCAGGTGAGGGAATTGTTGAAATAGTAATTCTTTTAGGTCGCCTACCGAGATCTGATCTGGAATTTCCACATCAGCCTCATCATTCCCAGCTTTTTCTTTTAAGGTGGCGAAAAAAAGAATCTTTACTTTATTCATGCCTTTTTCCCGAGCTTCGATTTTTTACTCTTTTTCGCCTGTTCCGCTTTTTTCTTTTGAATTTCTTGCAAGGTGAACACCGAGCGCCCCGATACTATCATTCCCCGCTTTCGCTTTTCAAGTTTCTTTTCACGGCGCTTCCATTTTTCTTTGGGCATTATTTAAATCAAACTTATTTTGCTGAATATTTACACCCAACAACTTTATTTATCCTTTCTATTATCCTTACCCCTTTCGTTGTATTCCCCGCTCTTCCCCCCACTCTTTTTAACCAACCGCACATTCTCGATCCGCATGCTTTTTTCTGCAGATTTGGCCATGTCGTAAATCGTAAGCGCCGCAACGGAAACCGCTGTCAGCGCCTCCATCTCCACACCGGTTTTGCCCGTGCTGCGCGCTGTAGAGCGAATGCGAATGCCCGGCAAGCCATCGTCGAATTCGAAATCGATAGCAAGATGATCCAAGGGCAGCGAATGGCAAAAGGGGATCAGCTCGGCCGTGCGCTTGGCTGCCTGGATGCCAGCAACCCGGGCAACAGCTAACGCATCGCCTTTTTCCAACGCGTTATCGCGGATCAACTCCAGTGTCTCTGGCTGCATGCGCACTTGGCCTTCAGCGATTGCCAACCGATCGGTGATGGGCTTGCCGCCGACATCCACCATGCGGGCGCGGCCGCGAGAATCCAAATGGCTTAATGATTTCGCCATGGAGCGATTATAGCATCGCGCCCTTATCCGCTTCCAAGGTCCTTGTGGCGAGGTGGAATTTTAGGAAAACATCCACAACTTTTGGATCAAACAATTTGCCCGACTGCTCTCGGATATAAACGACAGCTTTTTCCTTCGCCCAGGCTTTGCGATAAGGGCGATCGCTGGTGAGCGCATCGTAAACGTCTGCCACCGCAAAGATGCGCGCCACGAGGGGAATCGTTTCGCCTTTCAAACCAAGCGGGTAGCCGCTGCCGTCCCAGTGCTCATGATGAGAGTAGGGAATATCCAACGCATCCTTGAGGTAAGAGATTTCCAGTAACATTTCGTAAGCAAAGACAGGATGCTTTTTCATAAGCGTCCACTCTTCTTCGTTCAACTTGTCAGGCTTGAAGAGAATTTGGTCGGGCACACCCATCTTGCCAATGTCGTGCAATAACGCGCCTCGGCGGAAACTTACCAATTGTGCATTACTCAGGTCCATGCGCCTTGCCAGCTCTAGACCCAATTCAGAGACTCGCTGAGAATGCCCTTCCGTTTCCTTATCGCGCAAGTCCAGCGCCTTGGACCAGCCTTCAATGGCGGCATCGTAGGAAAGAACCAGATCCTGGTTTGATCGCTCCAGGCTCTCAAGCACTTTGATGGTATCGATGGCTAGCGCGGCCCGGTTGGCCAGTGAATCCAAAAGACCAAACCATTCTTCGTCGGGACCCAATGAACTGCGATGGTAAATTTCCAAAACCCCAAGGAATTCCCCCTTGGCAATAAGGGGGGTTCCGTAATAACTGGTAAACCCTTCGGCCTCCAGGGCCTTGGCCAAAACCGGATTATCACGTTCCACCTGTAATTGATCAACGTGGATAGTTTTCTTTTCTACCGCGACTTTCCCCGCATAGGGCGCCCCCAACTCCACTCGTTGATCTTCAAAAGCATGGGTGCGGAACCCAGACCCCTGGACGTAATTTAATGTTTGCATGGCGGGATCGAAAAGCATTACGATGGCTGCGTCCACCCCCAGTTGTTGAACGACGTTATCCACCAGCAGCTTCAAGTTGGATTGCAGATCGAGGCTTGAAAGGATGGCCCGATCAATTTCGCTCAAGGCTTTGAACTGATTTAGCTGTACCTTAGTCTTCTGGTGCAAAGAGCTGCGATGGATTGCGTTCCCTGCGATTTCTGCCAGCGTAGTAAGTAGATTGACCTCGTTGTTTTCAATCACCCTGGGTAGACTAACGTTCGCAATAATTACGCCAAGCATCGTTGATTCGGACCGAATCGGAACTGCAACTCCTCCAATCCCAGCCGGCACCAACTTGCGCGTATATTCCGGAATCCGCAAATCCGTTTTAAATTCCTTACTTTGAAAAGTCAGGCCTGTTGAATATACAAACCCAGAAATACCTTCGCCTGGCTTCTGCGGGAGGATGGTAATTTTGCGACCTTCCTTATCGACGTAGCCGCGCGCCGCAACCATCTCTAAGTGCTGCTGCGCCGCGTTGTACAACCATATACTGCCACTTTCGAGGTTTAGCACTCGCAGGGCAGAATTCAACACCAAAGGAAACATTTCTTCCAGACGTTCAGCGGTTCGTAAGGCGGTGGTTACTTCACGGATGGCCTCGAGCTCAACAAGGCGTCTGCGTTGGAGTTCAGCACTTTTGAACAATCCTTCAAGCAGGGCATTTAATGGTATGGTCACGATCGCATTAGCTGCTATGAAATTGGCGCTGTAGACCAGCCAGGAGGCGAAGGTGAATTCGCTGACACGTTCTGAAACGTGAACACCCGAGGCGATGAGCAGGGCAATGACTGCCAAAAATATTATGTTCAACATAGAAAAGACCAATCCCCACTTCAAGCCCAGCAGGAGGCTGCCCAATGGAGCAACAACGAAAATCCAGAATAGATCCGATCCTGCGTCACCAGTGACGATAAAAATGAACGCGCCCAGCACAAAAGCGACTGAGACCAATAAAGCGGCGCGCAGGGTGTAAGGGATCTTCTTGCGGTAAATGAAAAACAACAAAGACACCCCGTAGGAGATCAAATTGACAAAGACTATTCCCCACCGGCCCAGGCTGATGGAAAGCCAAATGCCGGGAATGAGGGCCAGCAAACCCCAGACGAGCACAATGGCCAGTAAACTATCTAAGATACGCTCGCGCCACTGAGGTAGACCCGCCTGCAGGTTAGACTCACCTGATTGCGTAAATGGATTAAGGCTGCCAAGTATGTCGCTTAATGGGTTGACTTTGGCCCGCCTAGAATCCGAGGGCAAATGGAGGTGATCAACCTGCCCTTTCGATAACCGATCCTTTCCCATTGTTATAATTATCCCAAATATAGAGGAACCATGCCAACAGTCCTTGAGTACCTAAACCAAGCTCACCTGCGCATCCAGCCACTTTTGGAGCGTCTTTGACCTACCTAAAAAAGAAGTCGAACTCGCCAAATTAGAAGAGCAATCCGCAGCGCCGAACCTTTGGGAAAACCCCCAAGCCGCCCAACAATTGATGAAACGCATCGCCAGCCAGCGGGCCGAAATCGAGAGCTGGCGCAGCCTCGAGCGCCGCATTGCAGATGCCCTGGAGCTGGCCGAGCTGGGCGATGACAGTCTACTCCCTGAGCTGGAAACAGAAGCTAAGGCCATCGAGCACGAGGTTGTTCAGGGCGAGCTGCGTACATTCCTCGCCGGCGACTACGACGAGGGCGATGCGCTGCTCAGCATCAACGCCGGCGCCGGCGGCACCGATTCCCAGGATTGGGCCGCCATGCTGCAGCGCATGTACCTGCGTTGGGCCGAGAAGGAAGGCTACAAAACCGAGATTCTCGACCTGACTCCGGGTGAGGAAGCCGGCATCAAAAGCGTTACCATGGCCGTAACCGGCGATTACGCTTACGGCTACCTGCGCCCTGAAAAAGGCGTCCACCGGCTGGTGCGTCTATCGCCGTTCGACTCGGCTCACAGGCGCCATACATCCTTTGCCCAGGTGGAGGTGCTGCCTCAAGTAGAAGAAGCCGATATCGCCATCAATCCCAGCGACCTAAAGATCGACACCTTTCTCTCCAGTGGCGCCGGGGGCCAGAACGTTCAGAAAAACCAGACCGCCATTCGCATCACCCACCTGCCTACTGGCATCGTGGCTTCTTCGCAAAACGAACGCTCGCAGACGCAAAACCGCGAGAACGCCATGAAGGTGCTCAGAGCACGTTTGTTGGATATCAGGCGAGAAGAAAAAGAGGAGGAACTGGCCCAATTGCGCGGCGAATACCAGAAAGCGGAATGGGGCAGCCAAATTCGTTCCTACGTTTTGCATCCTTATCAGCTGGTTAAAGATCATCGCACCGACTTCGAAACAGGAAATACGCAGGCAGTGTTGGACGGCGCCTTGAATGGCTTCATCGAGGCGTACCTGCGGTCCAAGGTTGGAGTGAAATAATTGTGCCCATGAAAAACTTCAAATTGATGTCCATCGTTTCCACAGCGAATCCCGACAATGCGCGCTCCTTTTACCGCGACGTGCTCGGCCTCAAGCTGGTTTCCGAAGAGCCGATCGCGCTAGTCTTTGATTCCAATGGAGTCATGCTGCGTGTCAGCGTCGTGAAGAATCTTAACCCGCAACCTTTCGCCGTTCTTGGCTGGCAGGTTCCCGACCTGCACCTTAGCCTGAACGAACTAGTCGCCAAGGGCGTCATTTTCGAGAATTACGGATTCCCCGGTCAGGATGCAGATGGCATCTGGACCACATCTGAAGGCACGATGGTGGCGTGGTTCAAAGATCCCGACGGGAATCTATTATCGTTATCTCAGTTCCCTGCGTAGAATCAATCCTATTGTGAACCGCTCCTTTCTCACGCGCTACGCGTGGCTCTCGATTGCCGCCGCCCTGGCTACCATTGGCTTGAAGACCGGCGCCTATCTGCTCACTGGCTCCGTGGGCTTGCTCTCTGACGCACTGGAATCGCTGGTGAACCTGGCCGGCGCCATTATGGCGCTGGTGGTGCTTTCCATCGCCGCCCAACCGCCTGATGAAGACCACGCTTATGGCCACAGCAAAGCCGAATATTTCTCCAGCGGGGTCGAAGGCGCGCTGATCCTGATAGCGGCCGCCAGCATCGGCGTGGCCGCAGTGCAGCGCCTCCTGGAACCACGCCCATTGGAAGCCATCAGCCTTGGCCTTTCAGTCTCTGTAGTGGCGGCACTGATCAATCTTGTCGTCGCACTGGTGCTCGGCCGCGCCGGCAAACAGCATCGTTCCCCAACGCTGGAGGCCAATTCCCAACACCTCCTAACTGACGTGTGGACCTCCGTCGGGGTGCTGGCCGCGGTTGGCCTGGTGGCCGTAACGGGCTGGTTGTGGCTGGACCCGGTCATTGCTATCGCCGTGGCCGTCAATATCACCTGGGCCGGCGGGCATATCCTGCGCGGGTCTGCCATGGGCTTGATGGATACTGCATTGCCACCCGCAGATATGGCCGCCCTGAAAGCCATCCTGGATAAGTACGACCAGGATGGCGTGAAATACCACGCCCTGCGCACCCGCCAGAGCGGCGCTCGCCGTTTTGTATCGCTTCACGTCCTCGTACCCGGCCTATGGACCGTGCAGCGCGGCCACAGACTGCTGGAACGCATGGAAGCCGAAATTCGCGCTGCCCTGGAAAACGTCACCGTATTTACCCACCTCGAATCGCTGGAAGATGTTGCCAGCTTCGAAGACCAGACGCTGGACAGACAGAAGACGAAATAATGTCCCCACATCCAACGTCCCACGTCGTTTTGAAAGATATTATTCCGCGACCAGGGGTAGGGTCGTAAATACTTGACAAGCCCTTACCAAAAGTTGTTGTGGCTTTTTGGTTTGGGGGTCTCCACAAAGTACTTGACACGGCTAACAGAGACCGTCCCTGCTCAAATTTAGACCCCTTTCGTGAGATAATGCCAATACATAGCACGATTGGGGCTAAAGTGGACAATCTCGGTGCGTTTGTCAAGCAATCGAAGGGGCGATGAGCCGGATTGCGGTTTTCTTTCTGGTTATCGTGGCGCCTATCCTGGCGCTATTGCTGGCCTGGCTGGGCTTTTTGAGCATAGCGACCAACCCGATCGGGTGGTTTCTACTCTTGGTCGGCGTGGTCTACTCGGGAGGCATTCTGATCGCATTCGCAGTCCGCAGGGGGCGGCTTTGGGATTCGGGCTTCGACGAAAGTTACTCGAAAGAGGAACGGGGGGATCGCTCTTTCTGGTTCATCGCCATCGGCATGAGCGCCGTTTTCTACCTTTCGCCCATTGAATATCTTTACTTCGGCGAAAAGCTTCGTCCCACATCCTGGACAGAAGTTGGGGGCATGGCGCTGATCCTCCTGGGCATCGCCCTGTTCGTCTGGGCGCATCGCACCTTAGGCCAGGGCTACACCGGGCACGCCTCGGTGAAGGAGGACCAGACGCTGGTTCAAGCAGGACCTTACCGCGTTATTCGCCATCCGGCCTACCTAGGCTACCTGCTAATGGTTGCAGGGATAACACTGGGCTACTGGAGCCTGGCGGGGTTGATTTCTATCGCTGTGCTGGTGATACCGAGCGTCGTGTACAGAATTGGAGTGGAAGAACGCATGCTCAGCGCGCACTTCGGTAAAGAATATCTGGCTTATAGGATAAAGACCAAGCGGTTGATACCAGGCGTTTGGTGAAGTAGTGGCTATGCGCAAGGGTGCTCAAGGCGAGGCTTTATCGCGTGGTTTACCAGACATGGTAATCTGGAAGAGAGCCTCATGGGGTTCCCTCGCTGGTCGTGCTTATTGCTTGGGTAATGATTTACACAACACGCTCGGGATGACAAACGAGAGGACACACAAAAGCGCAGAAGAGGCGTTTTTGCTTGTCGTCTTTCAAACGTCATCTGTGGGAAAGCCAGTTTTGGCGATATAACGAAACGAGGCACATCATGGTTGAGAGTTGTGGGCGGTTTACAATCTGTTTTCCAAGGCCCTAGTTGAAGGGAGTGACTATGCGTAACGCATGGAAACTATCTGCCATTGCAACGATCTTTGCATTACTTCTTTCCGCCTGCGCCAGCGTCCCGCAGCCCGAGGTTAGTTACGACCCTACTGCCTTGCGTTTCGACGGCGAGCAGGCGCTCCAAACCGAGACCGAATTCGTCTCCAGCTTCCCCAGCCGCCACAGCGGAGCGCCAAATAACCGCGCCGCAGCCGAATGGCTGCTGGAGCAGTTCTCCGCACTGGGGCTGGAATGCGCGCTGCAGGAATGGTCCCAGGTCAATTACTCTGTCCCTACGGAATTTCGAAACGTTGTTTGCACGCTGCCGGGCGCCGACCCGCGCCAGATCCTTATTGTGGCGCACCATGACCAGGCACCCACTACGATCCAGGGCGCCGACAACGACGGCTCCGGCATCAGTATCCTGCTGCAGCTCGCTGAGATCTTCGCCAGCGAGGGCGCGCCGCCTTATACACTCACTTTCGTGACCACCGACGGCGAGGAATACGGCATGCTGGGCACTGCGCACTACGTGCGCACCCACCCCAACCCGGAGGACATTCTGGTGGGCATGTCGTTGGATAACCTAGGCCGCGATTATTACGATGCGATGAACATTGAGCTGATCGGCCAGTACCGCAACTACGGGCCGATCTGGGTTCCGCTGACCCTGCAAGCGGCGGCCGAGGCTGCAGGCGGCTGGCAGGTGAACCTGCGCGCCCCGATGGACCAGGCGCTCGACCAGGCCGGGCCAATCTCCTTTATGGACCAGGGTCCGATGATCGCGACGGGCATCCCGGCGGTGGGACTCACCGGGCACGTGCCGGCTGAATTCGGCGAGCTGCATTACCACCTGTGGCATGACCCGGATGACACCATGGAACACCAGTCCGCCGAAACGCTGGGCGCGGCCGGGCGCGTGGCGGAGGCATTCATCCGCCAACTGCTCAGCATGGATGAATTTCCGCGGGATATGGGTCCGTATATTTATTTCGAAGGGAGCAACCAGATACTAAGCGGTGCGCCGCTGTGGGCCGTGTTTATAGGGTTCGTTGGTGTGTTATTCGTTATAAGTTATTGGTTATTGCCATCGGGGAACTTGGGTATCAAATTCCAATCGAGGCTGAGGGCGCTGCCGCATTTCCTCAGTCTGTGGCTGCCATTGTTGGCGGCCATAGTGCTAACGTACGCGATGGTGGCGGTAGGCATCATGGACAAGTACGCCGCCTACCCCGCTACTTCTAAAGACGCACATATCTACAACCCGCGCTGGATGGCGGTGATCATTTTTCTAGTTGGGCTGGCGGCCTTCCTGTGGCTGGGGCGTTGGATCGCGAAGCGTTACTACTCGACCGGCTTGGGGAGTGCTTCGGGGCTTCGCCCCTCGCAAAGACGATCAAGGGAGTCTCGGTATCCATCTTTCCTTGATCGCAAGTCCCTGGCCTTCGGCGTCATCGGCATCGGCGCCGTATATGTGCTCGCCATCAGCCCCTTCTCGCTGCTCTTCTTTGTGCCGCTGCTATTCTGGCTGCTGATCAGTCCATTACGAGAAGCGACCGCGAAGCGCCAGAGCCTGTCCCGAGCGAGCCGCTCTGCGGCGACGAGGGAAAGGAACCCCCAAACCCGAACCTTCCTCAACATTGTTCTCTTCCTGTTGGGCGGGCTGGTGTTTTACGGGTTGTTCTACTTCTTCGGTTTCGTGATCTACGACTACAAGTTCGCGTTCGGGTGGTTTATGCTGATGATGCTCTCGATCCAGATGACCAGCTTCTGGACCGCGGCGGTGATCACCGCGGTGGTTGGCACGGGATTGAGTTTGGTGGTGGAGCCAGAGTAATATGTACAAAGAAAGGCGAGATGATCAAAGTTGCTAGTTCTGGATAAACATCAGACAAACGACTTTAACGCATAAAAGGCTCGCGCTACAGGCGAGCTTTTTTATTGAGGATTAGTTTCCCAATCAAAAGTGCCTGTGTGCTAGCAATGATACGCGATGTGATATGCATATAATAGTTATCCATCTGCACATCGAATAATCCTGGATATTTCTCTTTGAGGCGGTTATATCGTTCTGCCATGTTGCCCGAAACCCTGAGGCCCTTATCAGTTTTATCGGTGCCGGTGGAGTCGTCCCTGGTCCGGCATGCCTCGTCAGCAATCGCCAAATACCGTAGCTTGGCCCGTACCCCTGTTTCATTAAAAGAAGTCCAGAAGCTTAATTATGCGAATTTGATCGCAATCTGGGAACTATAGGGGCTGTTGAGATACCCAGAGTCGGTGTCCCAGTTTTATCGCCTCATCAATTACTCTGTGGTGAAAATAATTAATTTATCACTATCCTAAATAAGTTGTGTCATTGATGGTATCATTTGCCCAAGACTGAACATTTGGGCGGAGTACATTTCATCCTTATTTGGAGCAGTTTTCGTCCTTGACAGAACATTTGTCTTTCGTATATACTGCAAATGATTTCGCAATGGAGGTTATTGTCATGGAAAGCAGTTTATCATCTTTAGTACGTTCTGAGGCGGTTATTGCTGAGGAGCTGATGGCCGAAACCCTGAGGCCCCTTTTTAGTTTTACCGATGCCGGTGGAGTCGTCCCCAGTCCGGCGTTCCATTCCCTGAGTCCTAGAAAAAAAGTCCTCAGCCTTTTGATGGCAGTTAAGGCGCTTAATATGCTTGGGTTTCGGCAGGTGGATGATGCGGGTCCCACGGAAATCTCCAATCTCGGCGGCATCCCTTTGGGCACGGTAAAACCTGAATTAAGGGAGTTGGAAAAACAAAAACTCTCGGTTTCCCAAAAAGGACGATATCAAATACCTTTATCAAGTCTTAGCAGAGTTGCAGCGTTGATCGGCGAGCAGGAGAAAAATGGAAGCTGAAAAAATAACTCAAATTGCAAACAAGGCAGCCGAATTCGTGCAAAACGTTCCAGAAGAATTCAGGGCATCGGCATTCGAGGTTATCTTTTCGAGAATGTTGGACCCCCACCCTTTTGGCACTCTTCAGGCTGAAAGCATCAGGCGATCCGCGTCAAAACTGCAAATTAACGAAAATAATCGGGAGGAAATGATGAAGGTGGTGCTACACACCGATGTGGATTTTTCCACAGTTCACGACATTATAGTTGGTGGAACATGGATTGAACGTGTAATGCTCCTTCTGTGGATTCTAGAAGACCAACTCGGCATAACATCACTCACACCGCCGGAAGTTGCCGCAATCATGACGAGCAAACTCAGACTGCCTAGTGTCTATGCGCCAAACATTGGGCGCGCAATTACTGGAAACATGTCCTATTTTGTTCGAAGTGAAGAAGGAAACGCATATAAGTATTCTTTGTCAAGCAAAGGACTTGCTTACGTCAGAAATTTAAAAAAGAGCTAGCCTCAATTAAGGATGGTTAAAAATGGACGAAAAAACGAAAGAAGCAGCAAAATGGGCTGAAGAAATGTCGAAGGAGTTGCCATCAGAGTACAAGGTGGCTGGCTTTCAAGAATTTCTTAGATACCGGCTGGCAATTTCTGAAGAAAGGAATTTGGCACCTGATTTACCTATTGCCCCTAATGATCAAGATTACCCAAAAGACCACAAAAAACAACCTACGGATTGGATTAGTGATTTGGTGAGCGAAATTCCAGCAGATCATTTAATTAGGGAGTCTGGGTCAGAGGATCAAAAGGTGGCCTGGGCTGTAATCAACCTAGCCAACAAGGGTCACGAAGGAATAAACAGGGCGATTAGCGAATACATAAGATTCAATTTGGGCATCGCACCACCAAGTAGACAAAACATTAACCGCGCTCTACGAAACTTGTTTCCAAAATACCTTTCGCGCGAAAAACATGAAAAAACTCGATCCTATGCATACATGCCTAAACCTGCCGTAAAAGAAACGTTCGCAAAACTTAAGTCAAACAAATAGAATATGAGCATCCCTATTTTCTGTTGAAGGTGAAACTTGAAGCTCGAAGAATATGTTAAAGTGACTAAACTATGGGAGGAGCTAGAGCTAAAACGTGTCGAACTCCTAGTGTTTTATTTTTACAAATTTGATGAGCGAGCATCATTTACACCCAACGACGTGGGGCATTGGGCAGGAATAGCCGGATTACCTATGCCAAACACTAGCCGGTTGGCCAAGAGTATGCAAAGGTCGACTAGATTCCTGCGTGGAATCGGAAAGGGCCACTTTCGGTTACATCCATCAGTGATTAAGGAATTAGATGTTCAGCTTACGAAAACAATACCTAGTACACCAGTTCGGTCTCGTATCGGTGCAAGTTTTATCTCCGCTCTACGCTTGGAAGAACTTAGAAATCTGAAGTCGAGTAATTTCGATTATTCAAAACTAATTCGACTGTGCGAAGAACTAGATTTCAATTTTAATGAAGGGAATTACTTTTCTGTTGGGATGCTCGTAAGATCCATGCTTGATCACGTTCCTCCCATTTTTCATTGCAAGAATTTCGGTGAAGTTGCCAACAACTATGGCGGCGGGGGAAAATCTTTCCATGATTTGATGAGTAACTTAGAAGCTTCATCGAGGAAACTGTCGGACTTATATCTTCATACACAAATTCGTGCGAAAGAAAGCCTGCCAAATTCGACTCAAATTGATTTTTCTCAGGCCATTGACGCACTGCTCGGTGAAGTTATACGGGTGGCTTAGAGGGTAATTTCCATTTACAAGCGAACTAACCCTTCGCAATCACCGACCTCACCGCATCGACGGCTGATTTCACTGCCCCTTCATGCAGCACCACGTTCAACTGGCGCTCGTCGCTGCCCTTGATGCGCGAGGACCAGGCGTAGGCCAATTTCGCCCGGCGCCTGATCTCCGGGGTGCGGGTGGTGCTCTCCAGCAACTGCTTCCTGAGCTTCAGGCCGCGCTTCACGGCGGCGTCCAAGCCCTCGGCGCTGGGGCCGGGCAGCCGCCAGTTGGCTATCTGCTCCTTGGTGGCGCCGCTGTGTTTGGTGTCGTAGAAAAGCCCAAAGGAGAAGACATTGCCCTCCCACTTGGCATCGCCTTCCCGCACCTCGGGCACAAACTTCTTATCTTTGAATCTGGCATTGGCATGATAAAGTTTTTCGACAGTGAGGCGAAGTGTTTCTACCGAATCCTTGAACGCGCTCATTTCGCTCCTTACTGATAACCCCTATGTTTCGCAGAACCCCTTTCTCCTTGCATTACCCCGCTCAACCACCTAGTGTATCCTACATTCCTTCCAGGTAACGCTGGCGTAAGCCTTTCTCATAAATGACGGTGGGCGCAGTTTTCGCCACCAATGCACGCACCATGCTGAGACAACTAAGCACTCTCACCTCTTCCTTTTTCGCTTTTCCTTCCCCATGGCTACCTTCACCGCGTCGGCGGCCGATTTCACCTTCCCACGATGCAACACGGCGTGGAACTTGCGCTTGTCGCTGCCTTTGACGTGTGAGGACCAGGCGTAGGCCAGCTTGGCTTTGCGCAGCGGCTCGCCGTGTTCAGCATGGGCGTTTTGCAGCGCCTCGCGGATCCTCTGGCCGCGGTCCTCGGCGGCCTTCACTGCTTTTGCCGTGGGCCCCTGCAGCCGCCAGCCTTCGATCTGTTCCTTGGTGGCCCCGCTGTGCTGGGTGTCATACATGAGCTCGAAAATAAAAACATCGCCTTCCCAAACCAAATCGCCATCGTGGAGTTCGCGCACGAAGACCTTTTCTTTGTATTTCGCCTTGGAATGATGGACCCGTTCGACGGTTTGGCGAAGTACATCTATCGAATCTTTATACACGCCCATAAATCACTCCTAACAGAACCTCTGTCAGCACAACTCTTGACCCCGTCCTTGCCACCTAGTATAATCTCCCAACCTGCCCAACGCAGGTATTTTGTTGGATATAATCGAGTGAAAGTCCAAGGAAACAGGTAAGAAGCAATGACGCCACTGCCAAAGCGTAAACATTCCAAGGGACGCCGCGACCGCCGCCGAGCGCACGACGCCCTGCAGGCGCGTAACACCATCAGCTGCCCCAACTGCGGCGAGAAGCGCTTGCCACATACCGTATGCCCTAATTGCGGCTACTACAAGGGACGCGAAGTCGTCAGCATGAAGAAGGAATAAAGACGTCCTGACGTCCTGAAGTTCTGACGTCCTGAAGTCTTGAAGTCAAAAATGAGGAGCCTGGCGTGAGCAAGGCTCTTTTTCTTAATATACATTTGGGTCAATATGAACCGGAATTAATTCAATCTCGAGAGGATTTGTAGTAATCTATCAGTGGGCTCCGCCGCATGTCCTCAATTTCCCACGAGTTCTAAGGTGGGCATTGCCGGCCGAGCCCATTTTCTTTATATAGCACCCACCCTTACGTCAAAGGGCAGGCGATAGAGGCCGCGCTCCAGGCCGTAGTTCAGGCGATTCAAGATCGAAGTGGGATATTCCTGCGATACGAAATCGTGCTTGGAACGGTAATAAGAGCCGACGAAAGATAAGCCATCGATGTTCTTATAGGTCCTGTAAATCGCTTCGTTAATGGATTTCCCGGACCCGGTGAGGATGCACAAATTCCAATCACAGCCGGCGGTGACAATCCTCTTCTTTTCATCGCGTTTCACATCCCAGAGCCAAAGGTCCTTTTCGATTTCCGGCTTGTAGTTCACGATGAGATTTTCGGAGATCTGTTCGGTGTCTTCGTCGCGGTTCATATTGAAGACGCGTACGGAGGTGCCGACGGTGCCGGGCTTGAGAGCGGGCTCCTTGGCGATGGAAGACTCGAAGAATTCGCCAACCGATTTGCATTGCGCCAACTCGGTGAAGAAGGAGTTGTAGCCGGGGCGGTTGCTGCAGAATTCGCCGAAGAATAATTTTCCATCCTTCTTGCTCACCAAAATCGACGCGTCCCAAATAAAGAGGCCTTTGTGTTGCTTGGCCATTTCGTAGACGATAGGCGGGAAGGAAATGCGGTTGATCCTGTCTTCTAAGTAGGTTGGGAACACCAGGTCTTCGGCGCACCCGGTTTGAACGGAGAGGTTGCCGCTGCCGAAGGATTTATTCTCGATGCCTACCGTCGAAAACAAGGGGACGCCGTCGTAAAACATGATCTCTGGCGTGAGCTCCAAGGCGACGGGAATAAATGGCTCCAGAATGAAGCCGAGCTTCTGATACTTGTAGGGGAAGTTCTGCAGCATGTCGATGATCTGCGCGTTGGCCAGGTCGGGGACGTCCACGTCCGGCACGAAGGTGGGCGCGCTGTCATCGCGGCCCTTGAGCACCCAGACCTCCTGGGTCTTGCGCAGGAAGCGGATGCCCGACTCGATCGAATCGAATTCTTTGACTTCGGGAGTGTTCAACCTGGGGTAGTGCTTCTGGACGAACTTCTTGGCCAGGTCGCGATCGATCTCAAATAGGAAATCTTCCTTCGTTGGGAAATTGCCCTCCAAGGGGAGGTGCCTGACCTTATCGGCCCAGCGGTACAGGTTGTTCTCTTCAAAGAAAATAAAATTGCCTTTGGGATCGTCTTTCAAGAGAATGTCGATGATCTCTTGTGCAGGCCGGATATCCACCATGCCTTTGAAAAGATTTAAGCGACGCCCCTTGGCGAAGTCGGTCTCGGTGGCATTGTCAACCTCTTCTTCCATCACATAATCTTTGACGTCGTGTATCTGGCCAACGATCACGTCGTGGCCTTCTTGCTGCAGCTTGTACGCTACCGGAAGAGCTAAACCGTTGTAAGTGATAAAAAGGTATTTCATAAGAACTTCGTCGTTCCGTTCAGACCTACACTATACACGATATATTTCTATTAGTAGTTTTTTTTCAACGTTCCCAGCGTTGGATGCAGAGTTGCAAACAGGACATCACGATCGGTGGAATGGTAAGTTTCATTTAGACAGGACCACCAAGAATTTTTCGGACATCCCTTTCACCCCACTTATCAGCTCATGATGCACAGGACACCAAAATAAGTTTCCTGTCCAGGTTTAGGTTGCCATAAACAGGCCGTTCATCCCATTTTCGTTTAAAATCCCGTCATGATCTTTCCGGATCCATCCACCATTGCTTTCCTCTTCCCCGGCCAAGGTTCGCAGAAACCAGGCATGGGACAAGCGCTGGCCGCCGCCCACCCCGAAGCCAAAGCCGTCTTTGACCAAGCCGACAAGCTGCTGGGCATTCAGCTCTCCAAGCTGTGCTGGGAAGGCCCCGAGGACGAACTCAATGACACCATCAACACCCAGCCCGCCCTGTTGGTGCACTCCGTGGCTGCGCTGCGCGTCTTCGAAAAACTGCATCTTGGCTTCGTGCCTGCCTATGTGGCCGGGCACAGCCTCGGAGAGATCTCCGCAGCGGTGGCCGCCGGTGCACTGGATTTTCCCGCGGCGCTGAAGCTGGTGCGCCGCCGCGGCGAACTGATGAAGCTGGCGGGCCAGCAAAACCCCGGCGGCATGGCCGCCATCCTGGGGATTGACATCGAAACGCTGGACAAGATCTGCTTCAAAGCCAGCATCGTGGGCAAGGAAGTAGTGCAGGTCGCGAACGACAACAGCCCGGGCCAGGTGGTCATCTCCGGGCACTCAGGCGCGGTTCAACGCGCAATGGACCTGGCCAAGGAAGCTGGCGCCAAACGGGCGCTGCCGCTGGCGGTCAGCATCGCGGCGCACTCGCCGCTGATGGCGGGGGCGCAGGACCAGTTCCGCATCGCGGTGGACGATGCCTTGATCGAGGATCCAGAGATCCCCATCGTGGGCAATGTGGGCGCCGACATTCTGAAGACAGCGGATACCATCCGGGGGGACCTTTACGGGCAGCTAACGTCCAGAGTGCACTGGACCGAATCCATCCGCAATCTGCGCAAGCTGGGCGTCAAAAGCTTTATCGAGCTAGGGTCCGGCTCCGTGCTAACGGGGCTGTTGAAGCGCATCGACGCCGAAGCTGAAGGCATCGCGCTTGGAGAGCCGGCGGATTTTGAGACATTATCAAGCTAAAGCTATGGTCAAGAACTACGCATTTGCCATGCTGAGCAGCTTTCCCGCTCAGCGGGAAGGCGTTGCGAAGCATTCATCCTTAACATAAAAATACTCAAAACAATCTTGGATGACCAGTGAATAACTATTACTTCTACATCCTTGGTAACGGCAAAGGTGCGCTTCATGTGGGCATAACCAGCGATTTGGAACGAAGAATTTTATGAACACAAAACGAAAGCGGTAAAAGGTTTTCAGTGCCAAATACATATCGATCAACTCTTGTTCTTCGAAGAATTCTCCGATGTATATGAAGCTATGGATGCCGAGCGTTGCATAAAGGGATGGCTACGCAAGAAGAAATTAGAATTGATTCGAACTATGAATCCAAAGTTCAAAGACCTGAGCAAGGAGTGGCTTGAAGATAGCAAGGACTCGGATGGACTCTTCGCTTCGCTCAGAGTGGCAAAAATATCAAGATGGTAGAAGGAGAAACGGCGATGGAAATCGATGACAAGGGCAAAGTCTTCACCGAAGTAGTCCACAAGGTGCCGCTGCAAGTCACAATCCAAACGCGCAACAATCGCATCCGCGGCACCATACACAAGCGGCCTGACAACCGTATGATCGATAAACTGAATAAAGCTGAAACCTTTATCCCATTGACTAACGTCGTCGTGATGGATGTGGATGGCAAGACAGAATTGCTGCAGAGCGATTTCCTGGCGCTGAACCGCAGCGAAATCATCTGGCTGGTGGAACGGGGGGAGGAAAAATGAGCACGGCGAGTCCGCTCAGCATCGAGCATCAATCCAAGCTTAAATCGTATTTGATCGCCGAAGCGCTAAAAGCGCTGCCCGCGGAAGGGGAAGAGATAAAAGATCAAAGGGAAGTGATCCGCGAAGCATTGACCCAAGCCTATACGCGCACTAAATTGCAGATACCCGACGGCGAACGCGCCCTGATCTTCGATGAGATCACGGCCGGCCTCATGGGCTTCGGCCCGTTGCAGCCATTGCTGGATGACCCCGACGTCACCGAGGTGATGGTAAACGGTCCTTCCGTTGTCTACGCGGAACGCAACGGCCGAATCCAAAAAACAGATATAGCTTTCATCAACAGCGAACAGGTTATCCGGGTTATCGAAAATATCATCAAGCCACTGGGCCGCACTATCAGCCGCTCCTCCCCGGCGGTCGACGCCCGCCTGCCCGATGGTTCCAGGGTGAACGCCATTATCCCGCCGGTGGCAATTGATGGTCCCTCGATCACCATTCGCAAATTCCCCAAAGAGCGCCTCGGCATTCCCGACCTGATCCGCTTCGGTTCGCTCTCAGAAAAGATGGCCGAATTCCTGGAGGCCTGCGTCAAAGCGAGACTGAACATCATCATTTCCGGCGGCACGGGGTCAGGCAAGACCACCCTGTTGAACATCCTCTCCAGCTTCATACCGTCTCACGAACGTATCGTCACCATCGAAGATGCCGCAGAACTCCAGCTCCAACAAGAGCACGTCGTGCGCCTGGAGACCAAGCCCGCGGATGCCGGCAAGGACAACGAAATGACTGTGCGCGCCCTGGTGCGAAACGCGCTGCGCATGAGGCCGGACCGCATCGTAGTTGGCGAAGTGCGCGGCGGGGAGGCGCTGGATATGCTACAGGCCATGAACACGGGCCACGATGGCTCGCTTACCACCGTCCATGCCAATTCCCCACGCGATGCAATCTCCCGCCTGGAAACGCTGGTGCTGATGGCCGGCCTGGACCTGCCGGCGCGCATGGTGCGGCAGCAGATCGCCTCGGCGGTGGATCTATTCATTCAGCAGAGCCGCCTGCCGGATGGCTCGCGCAAGGTGACCCACATCACCGAAGTGGCCGGCATGGAAGGCGACATGGTCACCATGACCGACATCTTCAAATTCGAGCAAACCGGTACATCGCCCGAAGGCAAAGTGTTGGGGAAACTGAAATCCACGGGGCTACGCCCAGTGTTCATGGCGCGGCTGCAAGCCGCCGGCTTCGATCTCGGGGCGCGGATTTTCACGGAATGATGCGAGTTTTCTGGACGTGCTAACTAGCTATTATTGCTAATGCTAAGCCAAGCATCCACCGTGAATGCTGGAAAGCAGATAGAGGGTTGGTGCAGAAGAAGAATCAGAGCTAAAACGCACAATGAATTCAGTGTTCGGATACCTAAGTAAGAGCAGCTAAAAGAAATGCAACGGTTCGGATGGACTCCTCGCTTTGCTCAGAGTGGCAAAGCTAACACCGTTGGTATAATCCCGTCGAAGGGACTTTACCATGCCCGCAAACGCCAGACCACTCGCCGATAAAGTCGCCGTCGTCACCGGAGCTTCGCGCGGCATTGGCCGAGCCATCGCCATCGAACTGGCGAGCCGCGGCGCAAGCATCATTGTGAACTACAACCAGAACGGCAAGGCTGCCGAGGAAGTAGTAGTGGCCATTACCAATGCAGGCGGCAAGGCAGCAGCTCTCCCGGGAGATGTCGCAAAGGTCGAAGACGCCAATGCCCTGGTGAAAGGCGCGATCGAAAAATGGGGAAGGATCGATATTCTGGTCAACAACGCCGGCATCACCCGCGACATGCTTATCATGATGATGAGCGAAGAATCCTGGGACGCGGTGATCGACACTAACCTCAAGGGCACTTTCAATTGTTCCAAAGCGGCGGTGCGGCACATGATGAAGGCTCGCACCGGGCGCATCATCAACATCACTTCCGTATCCGGGCAAATCGGGAACGCAGGGCAAACCAACTATTCGGCATCCAAAGCCGGCCAGATCGGCTTCACCAAGGCGCTGGCCCGCGAGGTAGCCGCGCGCAACATCACTGTGAACGCGGTGGCCGCCGGCTACGTGGACACCGAGATTTGGGCGGGCGTTCCTGAAGAGATGCGCGAGCAATTCGTCAAGATGATCCCCCTCGCCCGCAAAGGCACTCCCGAAGAGATCGCTTACGCCGTCGCCTTCCTGGCCTCGGACGAGGCCGGCTATATCACCGGCCAGGTGCTGGCGGTCGACGGCGGTATGGCAATGTTCTAAGGAAAAGATTATGCGCAACCCAGATTCCACTACAATTGCTCCAGACGTACTCCATTCCATCGCGCGGCTGACGGCGCTCAAGGTTCCCGGCGTCCACGCCACAGTCCAGCGCCATGGCGCGGGTGAAGGCGTGCAAATCAAGGTAATCGACCGAGTTGTCGACGTCGATCTCTACCTTGTGCTGGATAAAGATCTGAACCTGCGCCAAGTGAGCCGCGAAGTGCAGACCGCGGTGGCACGCGCCATCGAAGAGATGGTTGGGATGCAAGCTGGGCTCATCAACGTCCACATCGAAGATATTTACTTTCCGCCGACTGACAGCAAAGATTAGCGATGAAACCGCGCACCCGGGCGCGCAGCCTGGCGCTCCAGGCGCTATACGAGATTGATCTGGCCGGGCACCCGTTGGATGAAGTGCTAGCCGCCCGCATCAGCGATTACGAACTCGACGACAACCTGGAAGAATTCGCCAGCCGCCTGGTGCGAGGCGTTTATCCCATCCGCAAAGAACTCGACGGCTACATCGCCGAACACGCCCCTGAATGGCCCATCGATCAAGTCTCCATCATCGACCGCAACCTGATCCGAATGGCTGTCTGGGAGTTCGCCATCTCCCAGCAAACGCCCGTCAAGGTGGCCATTAACGAAGCCGTCGAACTGGCGAAACGCTACGGTTCGGATAGTTCCTCGCGTTTTGTGAACGGGGTGCTGGGCAGCCTGGCGGAACGCCGAAATGAAATCTACCAGGCGCTCGGGCCGGAACACGCGGCAAAAGATGGGAAGCAGTAATTGGTTACTGGCAAATTGGTGACGAGATTGGTTATTGTTATTAAGTACTGGTCATGGAATTTTTAGGTATTAGCCCCGTAGAGCTCCTGGTCATAATTGTGATCCTCTTCCTGGTGCTAGGACCGCAGGATCTGGTGAAACTTGGCGGCACGCTGGGACGCGCCTTGCGCAGCCTGCGTGAATCGGGTACCTGGCGCAACATCCAAAGTGCGCGCCGCCAATTGCGCGATCTGCCGGATCAGCTGGCCAAGGAGGCGGGATACGAAGATGTGAAGAAACTGGGCGGCGAACTCAGGAACGAGATCAAAGAAACCCGCGCGGCGCTAGACGATTTGGATCACCAGATCGTTGCCTGGACGCGGCAACCAGAAGCGCGATCACAAAAGAAAGGAAAAGACGAAGAAACCGGGGAACTAACCGGGGGCAAGGAAAGTTGATCTGTTTACTTCGCTTCGTCACGGCTGCCTCTGGCCGCCTTACTCGCTCAGAATCGCAACGGGGAGAGGTTAATGCGTCGCATACTCGCTAACATCCGGCGTCTGCTGACTGCCCCCTTTCGCTTCGTGGGTGCCTTGATCGGCCGCGTATTCGCCGGACCGCGGCGCTTCTTTACCGAAGAGCCGGAGGACACACCTTTGGGGGAAACAGTGCAAAAGGCTCTTGCCCATCCCGGCGATGTACTGGCTCACCTGGCGGCTCTGCGCGGCCACCTGCTGCGCGCCACGTTGGCGTTGATTATCGTTTCCATCATCATGTTCCAGTTTGCCGGCCAACTGCTGGGTTGGCTGGCCGGGCCCATCGGTGGCCTGGAAGGGTTGCAGGCGATCGACGTGACCGAACCGATCGGGGTGGTGATGCGCGTGACCTTGTTGAGCGCGTTCGCCATCACCCTGCCCTACATCGCCTTCGAGCTGTTGATGTTCGTAGCGCCAGGGCTGAGCCGCCGGGCGCGGCTGATTGGCTTGCTGGCGATCCCACTTGTATTCGTTTTATTCGTGGCTGGGATGCTGTTTACCTATTATTATCTGCTGCCGCCCGCGGTTTCTTTCTTGCTGAACTTCATGGAAATCCCGACAGCAGTTCGGCCTTCCTCCTATATAGGTTTTGCCACCGGCCTGATGTTCTGGGTTGGGCTGGCGTTCGAGTTTCCGCTGCTTTCGTATGTTCTGGCAGCTATGGGCCTGCTGCCCGCGCGCTGGCTCGCACAGAATTGGCGCGTGGCCATGGTGGCGCTCGCGGTATTGGCTGCAGCCATTACTCCAACCGTTGATCCAATCAACATGATGCTGGTGTGGCTACCGCTGGTCGCGCTTTATTTCCTCAGCGTGGGTACAGCCAGCCTGGCGCAACGGCAACGCGCGGAACGCAAGGAACAGGGATGAGACGGGCGATTGCGTTCAGCGTTATTGCCATTTTTCTCGCGAGCTGTGCCGGCTTGGGGCAGCCGACTCAGATCACATCACACCAGCTGCCGGCCAGCGTTGAAGTTACATTCAATGCGCTGCTACCCGCAAACAGTCCTGCAGGCGAAGGCTTGCTTTTCACCATCCTCGATGACGTCACCGGATTGGAGTTCAACCCGCTGCGACTGGAAATGGAATCCAGCGGTGAAAATAGTGCGTCCGTTACGCTCTCGGTTCCTACAGGCACACTGCTGAAGTATCGCTACACGCGGGTGAGCGCAACGGGCAATATCGATGAGGCGGGCGCCAACGGAGAAGGCATCACCTATCGCGCCTACTTAGTTGATGGCCCAGGCCACGTTGCTCATGACATGGTGGCGGTCTGGGCAGACCTGCCGCTGACCATCAAAACTGGACAGATAAGCGGTGCGGTCTCCGAAGCCGGCAGCGGGAATCCAATACCCGACTTAATTGTGCTGGCTGCGGGACAGCAAACGCGCACAGATGCTGAAGGTCGGTTCCTCATTCCGGGATTACCCCAAGGCCTGCACAACATCGTCGTTTATTCGCCATCAGGCAGCCACCTGCCCTTCCAGCAAGGCGCGTTGGTAGCCGCCAACAGTGAAACACCGGCAACCATCGCTTTAGCGCCCAACTTGATGGCGAATGTCACATTTTGGTTCACCCCGCCAGCGGATCACACGGCGAACACGCCTGTATTCTTGACAGGAAACCAGGACGTCCTGCGCACCCGGCCGCTGATGAGCGCGCAGCCCGACGGGCGTTATTCAGCGACGTTGCAGTTGCCCACGAGCATAGACATTCGCTACAAGTACACACTGGGTGACGGTTTCTGGAACGCGGAGCACGCAGAGGGCGGCTCCTTCCAATTGCGACAGATGATTATTCCCGCGGGCACCACCAGCCTTGAGGTCGATGACCAGGGAGAAAGCTGGTCTGCAGGGTCCAGTGCGCCGATCTGGTTCGACCTCACCTCCCCAGATAACGGCTCGCTGGTCTACATCCAGTTCAAGTTGATCGACTGGACGACGCCTCTCCCAATGTGGCCCTTAGGTGGCGGGCGTTGGGCCTACAAGCTCTATAGTCCAACGAATTTTGCCGCTGCATTGGAATACCGTTACTGCTTGGATGCGGCTTGCACGATCCTGGAAGCATCTCCGGGGCAGCCGCACAGTGTGGCCGGGAATAAAGGCGAATTGCAGAGCATCGAAGACTGGGTGGATAGCTGGTCGGGGCAATAACCTGCATCTTTCACATTGACGAAGATAAATTTGTAAGGACATTGGCCCCAATATAAAGCCTGTCATTCGCCCCTGTATTTAAGTCAACAATTGATTATCGTGTACGCTATTCATATATCTGAATAGTTATCAGACGAGGAGAGTGGATGAAATATCGGTCTATGTTTATTCTTATAGCAGCAGCGGCTCAGCTAATTGTCACAGCATGCAGCTCGTCCACGGTTCAGAGCACTGAACCATCGGAATCAATCATTACGGAGACCAGCAAGCCCCCTACCCAAGTACCCGAACCTACCATCGCCAGTTTTGAACGGGAATTTGTCACAACATCTGGTGACGACGACATGCTTGTAGGAGCTTATTTCTACCCTTGGTGGGGTCCGGGTCGTGAACATTGGGACGGGGGCTATCTTGGAACCCCTACGCTGGGTGAATACACGTCCTCCGATCCAGAGGTCATTAACCGGCAGATTGATTGGGCTGCCGGTCATGGCATTGATTTCTTCGTAGCCAGCTGGTGGGGACGAAATGATTTCACTGACAATGCCATAAAAGCCTTCACAGAAGCTGAACTGGCCGATGAGATCAAGTTCTCCATCATTTATGAATCCACCGGACGGCTGGGAATGAATGAGAACGGCGAAATTGACCTGGACGACCCGACCGCTAAACAAAACCTGGTGAGTGACTTCACCTACCTTGCCAAAACATTTTTTGAAAACCCGAACTACCTCAAGATCGATACGCGCCCAGTGATCATCCTTTACCTCACGCGGATTTTCGTGGGAGATGTAGCCAAAACGTTGAGCCAGGCGCGTGCAGCGGTAATGGAAGCCACTGGACAGGACGTCTTCATCATCGGAGAGGAAGTATGGTGGCAAGAACCTGATGTCCCCAGGCTAGGCAATTACGATGGCATAACCGGTTACATCATGCACTCGTGGGAGCCCGAGATCCTGGCTAATTTCAACGAGGAAGTGGCTGCTCATTTTCAGACATGGGCAAGTGCCGCAGAAAACGCCGGGATCTATTTCATCCCGGATGTCATTCCCGGGTTCGATGACAAAGGCTATGACCCGTCGGCCAATACACCACCAATCCCCCGAAGCCTGGAGCTTTTTGAGGGTCAACTTGTTAGTGCGTTGAATCTAACGGTTGGGTCGAGCCGAATGATATTGATCACCTCGTGGAACGAGTGGCATGAGTACACGTCCATCGAGCCCGCTGACGAATATGGCTTCAATTACCTGGACCTGCTGCAAACAATCCTGGACACAGAATAACGAACAATTTCCCCCAAAATTGGAGCGCAACTCTTAAAGGTTGCGCTCATTCTTTATAATGCTTATTGTCGAAATTGGTCCCCGATAAAAAAATGTAAGGCTTAGGTATAATGAACTGAAAGGCGGATACTTGAGCAACGACGACCGCATAGAACGCGCAGCCAGGGCAGAAGGAATTGAGCCTGCTAAGAAGGATTCTTCGCGCGGGTTGGGCATTTTCATCGCCGTTCTGGCCGTACTTTTGGTGGTCGGCGCGGTGGCTGCCATCCTTTGGCTCATCCAGCCGGGCGCACCCACCGAAACACTTCGGGACGTCTTCATCATCTTAGTGGCGTTTGAGTTCATGATTATTGGCGTTGCATTGGTTATCCTTGTCATTCAGCTGGCTCGGCTGGTTAACCTGTTGAACAACGAAGTGCGCCCCATCCTGGATTCCGCCAGCGAAGCCGCAAACACCATGCGCGGTACAGCCCGCTTCCTGAGTGATAAGCTGGTCAGTCCCATCGTTAAAGTAAATGCCGGGGCGGCGGCGGCACGCCGAGCACTGGAATTATTGCGATTTTGGAAACGATAGACGATATAATGGAATTGGAATATAAGGAGAAAGCTATGTCTGACAGAAATGGTGGAGATTTTGGATCCTATTTTGCCGGCTTTTTAATGGGCGGCCTGATCGGCGCGGCGGTAGCCTTGCTGATGGCGCCAGCCTCCGGCGAGGAAACCCGCAAGTTGATCCGCGAGAAGGGAATCGAGCTGCGTGATCGCACCGTGGAAAGCCTGGAGGAGGCAGCCGCGGAAGCTCGCCAGCGTGCCGATGAGCTTACCAAGCTGGCCCGCGAACGCGCCACCGAACTTACCAAGGAAGCCCGCGAACTGAGCGGCGAACTGCGCGGTCGAGCTGAAGAGTTGCGTACCCGCGGCGAGGCCATTGCCGAAGATGTTCGTCTGCGCGGCGAAGCAGTCGTCGAGGCTGCCAAGAAACCCCGTGGCGGCCGGGAAGCCGACGGCGGCAAGAAGAGCTAATAAAAAAGGACTGGCTTGTGCACAAGCCAGTCCTTTTTTATTTGCCGATTAATCCTGGCAGCTCCGTTATCAGATCGCCAGCCAAGATCCCTGCGGTCCCACCCAAGCGCGCGGCTGCGCGCAAGCCAGCTTGCCCATGCAACCAAACGGCGGCACAAGCCGCCTCAAAGGCGGATATTCCTTGGGTGCGCAGTCCCGTGATCAAGCCCGCAAGGACGTCTCCGGTGCCTGCGCGCGCCAGCGCTGGACTGGCGAGGGGCATGGTGGCAATGCATCCATCGGGCGCGGCCACCACAGTGAAGGCGCCTTTGAGCACGAGAACCGCATTCCATTGGTGGGAGAATTTCTCGGCGGTCTCGAGACGGGAAGCCTGAATTTCCTCGGTAGCCAAGCCTGTCAAGACGGCCATTTCACCCGGATGCGGAGTAAGCACCGAATCTGGCGGCAATCGCCGCGGCCAATCCTCGAGTCGAGCCAGCAATTTGAGAGCATCGGCATCTACCACCAGAGGTGGCAATTTCATTTTCAGCAACGCGTCAACGAATCGGCAGGTTGATTGCTCTTGCCCAAAACCAGGCCCTATCAACAACGCGGTCGTACGTTCCAGAGCGGGCTTCACCACATCTGCAGCGGCCTCACTAAGCCACCCGGACTCCGCGGGAAGAGGCAGCCAGATGGCTTCCCGCAAATACCCAGCCAGCGCCGGTTGAATCGATTCAGGAGTGGCGATGCTGACCAGGCCGGCGCCGCTGCGGTATGCGGCCTCACCTGCCAACAGCGACGCACCGGGAAAGCGTTGGGAACCTGCCACGATTAGTGCGGTCCCAAAAGTTCCCTTGTGAGCGTCCAGAGGGCGCAGCGGCAATGCCGCACGAGCCATGGCTTCGTCAATAGCGTAGCTTTGGATGCTGTCCCACTCAGGCAGGTCAGCAGGCAGGCCAATGTCACCGACAACGAGCTTACCAAGGTATCCGAATGCAGGCAGCCTTAGCATGCCCCGCTTTACAGCCGCCATGCTCACTGTGAGGTCAGCAATTAGTAGTTCGGGTGGAACCTCTCCGGTATCAGTATCCATCCCGGATGGGCAATCGACAGCAACAACGTGCGGAGGTTCCTCCAGGCTGCCGACAATTTCTTTCACCCAGCCGAGCACCGTGTCAAATGGCTCGTGTAGTGGCAGTCGGATCCCGGTGCCGAGCAGTCCGTCTAGAAGTACGGCATGTCTGGATATCCGTTTGGCTAATTTACTGCCCGTCTTATCGTTGAGAAAAATGCTAACTCCGGCCTTCCTGGCTCGTTTGACATATTTTTCTTCCGGACCTCGTTTTACCAGCAAGGCGGCTGCCTTCCATCCTTGCTTGGCAAGAAATTCAAGGGCAACCAAAGTGTCGCCTCCATTGTTTCCCGGACCAACCAATCCCAGTACAGTTTTTTCGAGGTTGCGGCTATGCGCAATAATAGCTTGGGCAAGTGAGGTGCCAGCGTTTTGCATCATCTTCGCATAGGTCAAGCCGGACTTATCCGCCGCTTTCTCTACTGCGCGCATTTCAGTGACATTAACCAGCTTTGCCATGCAAGTCATTATACGTCCGTTGACATTGCGCATCCGGTGGCAAGCCTGTGGGCAACCAGAACAACAAATATTCACTTTCTTACCCCTCCCCCCTAGGGCGGGTCAAATGTCTACCCTATTAGGGACATCTGCCCCTCAAACTAGAGGAGGGTTCCAGTTAAATTTCCTCCAAATCACCGAGTTTTACTGAAACCGGTCCAAGCGCCTGAAGGCAGTTTTTGTCTGCAACCTTGAATAAAATCAAAGATTTCCTTTTTGCTAATGTCAGCTGGTTCATCGGCATCGCCATTGTCGGTGTACTGCTGTTGGTGGCCAACGGCCAACCTATGGCAGAGATTGCCCAGGCCAACGGTACGGAAACAGCGCAGATCTTTTTCAGCGCCGGGTGCGCTGATTGCTGGCCTTATGTAAAGGATACGCTCACGCCGAATTTACAAAATTACGGATTAGCGCAAGAAACCGTCATTCACGATTACACCATCCCTGAGCACCGCACTCATTTACTCGACCTAGCTGACGAAATCGGGTTGCCACGCTCAATAGCGGATTCGTTGTATGCCTTCGTGCCCACCCAGACAGGTACCCTGGTGTTGCTAGGTCATGTGCCCGCTAAGCTGATATCTGAATTGCTTGAACTCGATGAGATTCCAAGCCGTCTGGTGCTCTGGCAGCCAGAAATGCATGCTGCCCCCACCGAATACCGCCTTTGGGCCTGGACGGGAGAAATCCTGACCTTCCCTATCGACGCTCCGCTGCAAGGTAGCCTAAGCCAGGCGCTAGAAGCTGCCGGACCCCTGCCCATCGATCAAGCCAACCTACCCCAATTGCTCCCTGCGGTCATCATCACTGGCTTGATCGATTCAGTAAATCCCTGCGCATTCGCGGTGATATTGCTGCTGGTGGCGTTCCTCTTTACGCTGCGCCAATCGCGTGCCAGGGTCTGGCAACTAGGTTTGGTCTATATCGCGATGATCTTTGTCGTTTACTTCGCTATTGGACTTGGCCTGCTGCGGGCAATTCAGTTTTCCACCGAGCCACATTTTGTGGCGCGGGTGGGAACCTGGATCCTGATCCTGTTGGGAGCTGTCAACCTGCTCGAATACTTCTTTCCCCAATTCCCGATCAAGCTGCATATGCCCGACTGGGCACACCATCGCACGCACCAATTGATTGGCCAGGCGTCATTGCCGGCCACGATGACAGCGGGTTTCCTTGTCGGCTTGTGCACCTTTCCATGCTCGGGCGGGATTTACGTATCCATCCTTACGTTACTCAACGCACAGACTACCGCCGCCTGGGGCCTCGCCTATTTGTTGCTCTACAACATCCTATTCGTGTTCCCGCTGTTACTGATTCTCATCGCCATTGGCAACCGGACGGCGGCAAAAGCCTGGGCTCAATGGGAGCGAGACCATTCAGCCCACATCCGGCTGTGGTATGGCCTCATCATGATCGCGCTCGGTCTGGTCATCCTGTTTTGGATGGTATGAAAGGAATAAGGAGGTAAGCATGTCATTTTCCAGCCACAGGCTTAGGGAAGCAGCACAGCAACGTGCGCAACGACACCAGAAAATAAGTACAGTTAAACTCATGATTGGTTCGTTGATCGCCATCTTGATTTTGGGCGGCCTGATACTTTCCAATGTCGCCGCCTCCCAACCCGCGGACCACTTCGTTGAATACGACCCCAGTCTAGTCGTCTATGACCAACCATTGCAGGCTGGGCATGAAATGACAGCGCCTGCGACAGGATATATTCCCTTCCTGCCCGAGGGCGGTCCGCAACCGAAAATCGTGATCGAGCAAGACTACTTCGATTTCAAACAAGTTGGGGCCACCGAGGTGGTCAAACACGAATTTGTGATCGCTAATGAAGGAGAGGCGCCACTCACCATTAGCCGAGCGTACACCACGTGCGCCTGTACAACGGCGGATTTCACGGCCAGCGTCATCCCACCGGGCAAGATCGCCATCGTGACCCTGACGTTCGACGCGGGTTACCATGACGCGCGGGGCCAGATTGTTCGTCGTGGTCTCATCATCGAGAGCAATGACCCTGCCAATCCTCAAACCGAAATTTGGACGCAAGCAAACGTAAGCACAACGCCCTAACTAAAAGGAGAATCCATGGATCACACGAATTGCCACGTCGAGGCGGCCACAAAATTAGTCAATAAAAGTTCGGTTACCGAATATGCCAAGGCCGAGCTCCGGATCAGCGGCATGGGGTGCCAAAACTGCGCCAACCGCGTACACAACTCCCTGCTGCAGCAGAAAGGTGTGCTGGAGGTGACAGTGGATTTGCAAACTCATAGCGCCCACGTGGCCTATGACGCAGGCAGAGCCAGCGTCGAAGCGCTGGTTGCGGCGGTCAGCGCCGCTGGAAATGACGGCCATCACAATTATTCTGCCACCCTAATTGCGCAGGCATAATGAGCAGGGAACTGCCGCGAGCACTTTACCTGCTGTTTGTCCTCGCCACCCTATTGACGGCTTGCTCATCTGGACGGCCGCAGATATCAGTCGACACCGTCGAGTTCGATTTTGGCGATGTGAGCATTGGGGAGATCGTCCAGCGCGACTTGACGTTGAGCAACACCGGAACCGCCACCCTGGTGATCGAAAGCGTTTCCACTTCGTGTGGCTGCACAACCGCGGAGCTCGATGAGCAGCAAATTCCTGCAGGAGGAAACACTACATTGCATATTTCCTTCGATGGCGGCGCTCATGGAGATGTGGCGGAGTTCTACTCACGCCAAGTTTTCATTGCCTCCAATGACCCCGAGCAACCAGAGTTACGCATCCAATTTACTGCGAACGTAATTCGCGGAGAAAACTAAACATTCATCACAATTAGAAAAGCACACAGGTGAACAACTTTGTTTCAAGGCAACAAAAACCGCAACGTCCAACTTTGCGGTTTTTGTTCATGCGCTGGGTGGGAATCGAACCCACACGCCTTGCGGCACATGGCCCTCAACCATGCCTGTCTACCAGTTCCAGCACCAGCGCGGGTCGTAAATTATAATGCCCGAAATACGCAAGTCAAGCAGGGGGATGAGAGAGCTCGATGGTCGATCTCATTCTATAAAAATCTGGCGTTCTACCCCTGATAAGGATTTACAATAGCCTCGTTTAACCCGGAGGAATGAATGCACATCGTGCTCGACGCAATGGGCAGCGACCAGCATCCGCAACCCGAAATTGATGCTGCTATTGAGATCACGCGAGAATTCGGCCCTGGCCTGATCCTGGTCGGCGACCGGCAGCAACTTAAGGAAGAAATCGGCGATCGCGCCCCTGGGTTGGAACTGGTGCACGCGCCGGACGTGTTCGCCATGGACGAGCACATTTCCAAACATGGCGCCCTGCGCCGGGCGCAGAATTCCATGGGGGTCGGCATCGATCTGATCAAAGATGGTAAAGCGGAAGCGTTCGTCAGCGCGGGCAACACAGGCGGCATCATGGGCATCGCCCTGGCCCGGCTTGGGCGCTTGCGCGGCCTCAAGCGTCCCGCGCTCACCGTGTTGTTTCCCGTGCAGGGCGGCCGCTGCGTGGCGCTGGACATGGGCGCCAACGCCGAATGCAAACCGGAATATTTGCTACAGTTCGCCCTTATGGGCTCTGCTTACGCGGAAAAAGTTTTGGGCGTGAATAATCCGCGGGTGGGGCTGCTATCCAATGGTGAAGAGGAAGGCAAAGGCAACGAATTAGTGCGCGCCACCTATCCCCTCCTGGCCGCCAGCGGTCTGAATTTCGTCGGCAACATCGAGGGCAAAGAGATTTTCGGCGGCAACGTAGACGTGGTGGTGACCGATGGGTTCACCGGCAACGTACTGATGAAGGGCAGCGAGGCACTGGCTAAATTCATCACTGACCGACTGCGGGAGGAATTGATGGCGTCGTGGCGCACAAAGGCAGGCGCTCTCTTAGCCAAGCCGGCCTTTGCCGAATTACGCAAAGACCTGGACCCTCGCGAAGTGGGTGCCGCGCCCTTGCTGGGATTGAACGGACTAGTCTTCGTTGCCCACGGACGCTCAGATTCGCGGGCACTGGTCTCCGCGGTTAAGGCGGCCCGGCTTTCTGTCGAGGTAGGGCTGCTCGATTCGTTGCGAACAGCTATCGAGCAGGGATTCGGTCAATTTGACTAAAACAACAGTTTAAATGAATATCCGACAGGCCCAACGGCGTAAACCCCGGCGCCCTACCGAGTCCGATTACTCAACCCCCGGTGCATATTTCGTTACCCTATGCACAAAAGATCGTCGCCCAAGCCCAGCTAAAATCATTAAGTTGTCTGGAGTTGGTGAATTGGCAAACCGGGTTTGGGCCGATTTAGTCAATCACTATAGCAATATCAAACTCGATGAATTTATCGTAATGCCTAACCACTTTCACGGGATCGTTTGGCTCCTTAGCAAGGACTTCCTATCAGAAACTGTAGGGGAGGATCCAAGGCCCTCCTCTACATTGCCAATCACAAACCCGAGTCTGCCGGAATTAATCCGTGCATTCAAATCGTTTTCAGCGCGCGAAATGAACAAACGATTAAGAGTATCTAAACCATTCTGGCAGCGGGGCTATCATGAACATGTCATTCGTAATGAAGATCTTTATCTACACAGTGCGTATGTCTTGAATAACCCACTTAAGTGGGCATTAGATGAGTATTACCAGTAATCAAAGGATAAACATGCGCATCTTCACCAACGAAAAACTCTACAGGCGAAACACGCGTTTGGCATTTGGCGCCAACATCGTAGGAATGTTATTTCTGGTGGCCTCGGTTTACGTATTGTTCAGCGGCACTCGACTAGGGCTTTATCTCCTATTCCTGCTGGCGGGGATCACCTGTATGCAGATTGGCGTCTATTTTGGACGCTGGAATCGCCGCCCGGATCTGGCACTGAACCAGGCACTTAAATCCGTGGACGACAGCTACTCGCTATACCATTACACCACCCCGGTATCTCACATGTTGCTGGGGCCTTCCGGAATCTGGATCCTGCTTCCGCGGCAAGCCCGCGGCACCGTTACCTTCGATAAACACAGGCAGCGCTGGAGATTGAAAACGAAAGGCTTCCTGGCCCGCTTCGGACAGGAACCCATTGGCCGCCCCATCGCGGACGCCTCGATGGAGGCCGAGGCGCTGGACCGGTTCCTTCAGAAACACTGGAAAGATGACGATGACCCTTCGCTCCGCTCAGGGGGGACCCTGCGGGTGCAGGCTGCTTTAGTTTTCGTCGACGAGTCGACTGAGGTCGAAGGCGCCGGCAATGCGCCTATTCCCACCGCTGGCATCAAGAAGCTCAAGCAGATCTTGCTGAAGGCAGACGAGAAAAGCCGCCTGACCCGGGATCAAGTCAAGAAGCTAAATGCCCTCTTCGAGCCCGCATAACCTGCTGTTCTAGTAACACGCGCCTCTTAATCAGCGTTAAGCTTCGTAACAATCCGATCGGAGAAGAAGATCTCAATGACGCGCTTGTGCGCCCAATCCAATCTGTTGCACCTGAGCATAACCTGAGACAGGAGGGCTCTTGGACACTCTGCTACTGATTTTGTTGATACTCCTTCTGCTGGGGGTGATCCCGATTGGCAGATACCGCAACAACAACCTGCTGCGGATCATCTTTATCATCCTGATAATTTGGTTAGTGTTGCGCTTGTTGTAGCCAACCAGCCAGATGACACAAAAACAGGGCCGAGTTCGGCCCTGTTTTTGTTTTGGAGAGAATTCGCTATGAATTACAATGATAAACAAGGTGGCAATGGCAACGCGACTCGCTAAACAATCAGGCTTTCGCCAACACCGCACTCTCCGCAGGCTGCAAGAGATCAGCCTGAAACTATTGGGCCAGCTGGAACTCGATCCCCTGCTGGAATCGATCGTCAAGGGAGTTGTGGAATTCCTTGATGCCGATTCTGGAGGTATTTATCGATACGATCCGCAGCGGAACGAGCTGCGTCCGGTGGTGCCAGTGAAGCAACCCAAAGAAGCATTGTATGTAATCGGACCTGGGGAAGGCATGGCGGGCAAAGTAATGGTTTCCGGCAAAGCTATGAAAGTGGATGACTATGATCAATGGACTGGCCGTACGCCCAAACAACGCAAAGGAACCGTCGGCGCTGTCGTACAAGCGCCAGTGCGAAAGGGGAAGGAGTTTTTAGGAGTGATCTACGCTGAACGCACGGTAAATAAACCCGTTTTCACAGATGAAGACCTGGAAAGCATACAGCTGTTTGCAAACTACGCAGCCATTGCGATCACCAACGCTCAGTTCTACGAGGAAGCCAGGCGTTCAGCCAGCGAACTAGCCAGCCTTTATGAAACCTCGTTGGAGATCACCCAGCAACTAAATCCTGCGCAAGTATTAGAACGCATCATTCGCCGCGCCGAAAGCCTGGTGCAGGGCAAGAACGCCCAGTTCTATTTCTTCGAGGAAGAACAGGGTGTCCTGAGCCCCGCAATGCCGGGGCATTTGCCAAGATCAATCCAGAAAGTAAACATGAAACCTGGCGAGGGTGTTTCGGGCAAGGTGTTCCTAACGCGAGAACCACTGATTATTGCCGACTACGATAAGTGGGAAGGCCGCGCTCCGGGTACGCCGAAAGGGGTCATCGGCCGGGCCATTGGCATCCCGGTTGAACATGGCGAGCGCATCCTGGGTGTTATCGCCATCTCACGCAGCAAGACCGAGCCGCCGTTCAATGAGGATGATGTGCGGCTGCTCACGTTGTTCGCAGGCCAGGCGGCTATCGCGCTGACGAACGCGCAACAGTACGAGGAACTGCAGAAACTGTACGGCGAAGTCAAAGAGAAAGAGCGCCTGGAGAGCGAACTGACCATGGCGCACACCATACAGGCCAGTTTGCTGCCGCAACGGCTGCCCCGCATTGCGGGCTGGGAGCTGGCCGCCTGCTGGGATGCCGCTCGCGAGATCAGCGGTGACTTCTACGATTGCTTTCCGGTACCCGGCGGGCGCTGGGGATTCGTCATCGCCGATGTGGCCGGTAAGGGTGTTCCTGCCGCGTTGTTTATGGCGCTCTGCCGCACGTTGACGCGCACCTTCTGCATGGACGGCCGCCCGCCGCGTGAGGCCATCGCGCGGGTAAATGACCTCATCATCGCCGATTCATACAGCGAATGGTTCGTCACGTTGTTCTACGGATTACTGGACCCGAAATGGGGAATCCTGACCTATGTGAACGCAGGGCATCCACGGCCGCTGTGGATGCGGAAGAAAGGTAGGAAGATCGAAAGGCTGACTGCGGATGGTATTGCTCTGGGCGTCTTCGAAGGCATCACTCTGGAAGAGAAATCGGTGCAACTAGAACCGGGTGACTTGGTGTTGATGTACACCGACGGTATAAGTGAAGCCTTGGACTCAGCGGGCAATTTCTACGGGGAACGACGTGTCCAGGATGGACTGCGGCGCTCCGCACAAGAAACGCCCGCGGCCATCGTGAGCAACCTCCAAAAGGACATCGCGGCCTTCTCACAGGGCAGGCCGCAGGCTGATGATTTGACCGCGATTATGTTGAAAAGGAAGGCGCCGAAGTAACCCGTTACTGAAGTTTCTTTTTCATAGTCACTTTATTTTCCCCGTCCCCCTTTTTCCGCGAGAACTTGACGTCATCCATGGCTTTGCGCATCATCATTACGCCTAAGCCTTCCAGGTTGAGTTTGTCAAGGTCAGCCACTATATGCGGCACAGGTAGTTTCTCTGGTTCCAGTCCCTTCCCCCAATCGGTTAGCTGCACTTTAAGTTCATCCTTGTTGCATTCGATCTTGACCTGAATTTTGCCCCGCTTACCTTCATAGGAATGTTCCTGGCAGTTCGCAGCCGCTTCCCCTACCGCCATTTGAACTTCATACACTTCCTTATCGTCCATCTTCAGCGCTTTGCCCACCCCGTTAACAAAACTAAACAGCTCGCCCAAAAAGCCCTTCTTTGTCTTGCCCTCCCAAATATAAACTGTCGCTGTATTGTTAGTTCTAATCATTAAAAGGAACCTGCCGCGTCCTCGGCTTCTCCAAATATTTGGAATAACTTATTGAAGCCAACGAGTTGAAAGGCTTCTTTGAGACGGGCTGATAGGGCTGCCAGTCGAACGTCGCCACGATTGTAGCGGCGCGCCTTTTTAAGAGCAGAAACCAGCACGCGCAATCCTGCACTGGATATGTAATCCACGCCGCCCATATCCACAACGAGGTGGTATTGGCCTTTCTTGAATACCTTATTAATCTGTTTCTCTAGGTTGGGGGCAGTATCGGCGTCGATGCGCCCCGATACACGGAGAATGGTGTAGCGTTTATAGGATTTTTCGGTGGTTTCCATTAATCGTTGGCTCCCGTGGTTTTAGGGCAATAATCGCTAAATTTTACCAGTGAATGAAAACGTAGTGGCACCAGCAGATGGTTGAAGAAGTCACTTAATATGACTGGGTGACAATCGGGTTTCTTTCCCTTCCTCAACTATAATTTTGGGGCTAATTAATCTTTCAGACAAATAGACGCCGATGGGTTGGGTTCTACACCCAGCCTGTCATCCAATTGAAGGGAGAAACTTGTCGGTCATCACCCGCCAGACGGTTTTCCGCAAACATATCGCCCTGCCCCAGGACCATGGCTCGTGGGTCTTTTTGCTCAGTCCTCTGCTGATCGGCCTTTTGATTGGGGGAAGTTGGTCCATGACTACACCCTTCCTGATCCTGGCGGCTTTTTCCGCGTTTTTGCTCCGCCAGCCGATGACGATTGCAACCAAAGCCTACAGCGGGAGAAGAACCCGCCAGGATCTGCCTGCAGCCTGGTTTTGGATCGCCGTGTATTCTGTGTTGGGCCTCTTGGCCCTCACTGGGTTGGTGCTTCAGGGATTTGGCTATCTGATGTATCTAGCTCTGGCGGGTGTGCCGGTCTTTGCCTGGCATCTATACTTAGTCAGCCGGCAGGCCGAGCGGCGGCAGATGGGCGTAGAGCTGGTGGGTACAGGAGTGCTGGCTTTAGCGGCACCGGCTGCTTTCTGGGTGGCACAGGGCCGTCCAGACCCCGCAGGGTGGTGGCTGTTCGGTCTGGCCTGGTTCCAATCAGCGGCCTCAATCGTCTATGCCTATTTGCGACTGGAACAGCGTTTCCTCAAGGAAGATCCCCCGATGCGCACCCGCGTGCGCATGGGGGCCCGCGCGTTGGCCTACACTTCGTTCAACCTGCTGGCAGTAGCAGGAATGAGCCTTATGGGCTGGCTTCCCTCTTGGCTTTTCATTCCTTACGGCGTTCAATGGGTCGAAACCATCTACGGCGTCTTCAAACCGGCGATTGGTGAACGACCTGTTCGCATCGGCCTTCGGCAACTGATCGTCAGCAGCCTGTTCACCTTGCTCTTCATCCTCACGTGGAACCTGTGATCTTTTATATGCCGCATAACACGTGCACACGTTTCTTAATCACTTCTGCCTTCCATAACCAAGGAGCCATTCATGGAAAAGAAACTGCAAGAACTGAAAATCCATCTGGCGGAGGTCAACGACCTCAACAGCGCCGCGGCGGTGCTAGGTTGGGACCAGGCGACCTATATGCCCGCGGGAGGCGCTGCAGCCCATGGCCGCCAGATGGCGACCCTGGCCAGCCTGGCGCAACGAAAATTCACCGACCCGGCCGTTGGCAAGCTTCTCGACCAGCTGGAAAATGAGACCAAAGGCCTCCCTTATGATTCGGATGAGGCGGCGTTGATCCGCAAAACGCGCCGAGATTACGATAAACAGGTGAAGGTAACCCCGGCCTGGGTGGCAAAATTCAGCGCCCACTCCGCGGAGACTTATCAGGCCTGGACCCAAGCGCGGCCGGCCAACGATTTTAAGAGTGTGCAGGATAGACTGAAAAAAACTCTGGATCTTAGCCGCGAATATGCCAACTTCTTCCCGGACTACGACCACATTGCCGATCCATTGATCGACGGACCCGATCCGGGCATGAAGGCGGCCGACATCCGTAAATTGTTCGGTGAATTGCGCGCCCAACTGGTGCCTATCGTGAAAGCTATCACCTCGCAGGCTGAAGCCGATGACAGCCCGCTGCACATGGGCTACCCCGAAGATGAGCAACTCGCCTTTGGCATATCGGTTGCCAAAGACTATGGCCTCGATCTGAATCGCTCTCGCCAGGATAAGACCCACCACCCGTTTTGCACCACCTTCTCAATAGGTGACGTGCGGATCACCACAAGAGTGAAAGAAGAGGATCTGGGCGACGCGCTATTCAGCACTTTACATGAAACCGGGCACGCCTTGTACGAACTGGGGGTCAACCCGGCGCTAGAAGCCACTCCCCTGATGGGCGGGACATCCTCAGGTGTGCACGAAAGCCAATCGCGCACCTGGGAAAACCTGGTCGGCCGCAGCCGCGGCTTCTGGGAGCATTACTTTCCCAAACTCCAGGAGAAATTCCCAAAGCAGCTTAAAGGAGTCAGTCTGGATGAGTTCTACCGCGCCATCAACAAAGTACAGCGATCCCTCATCCGCACTGACGCCGACGAAGTGACCTACAACCTGCACGTGATGGTGCGCTTCGACCTGGAATTGCAGATGCTAGAGGGTAAGCTGGAAATCGAAGATCTGCCCGAAGCCTGGCATTCACGTTACGAAGAGGACCTCGGCATCCGCGCCCCCAGTGATGTAAATGGAGTGCTGCAAGACGTACACTGGTACGGCGGCTTGATCGGTGGCTCCTTCCAAGGCTATACACTGGGCAACATCATCAGCGCGCTGTTCTTCGAGGCGGCACTCAAAGCACATCCCGAGATCCCCTCCGAGATCGGCAAAGGTCAGTTTGCTACTCTGCACATGTGGCTAAAGGAAAACCTTTACTGGCACGGTTCCAAATTCACGCCCAGCGAACTCATCCAACGTATCACGGGCGGACCGCTACGCATCGAGCCGTATATCAAATACCTCAAGACGAAATATGGGGAATTGTATAAGCTCTAAGTCCTTGCCATAGAAACGACAATAAGGCGCGCAACCGTGCGCCTTATTGTTTCTTGTTTCCACGCCTCCTTGAAGAAAAGCCGAGCACGACGATTGTGAGGGATAAAATTGCCAGGCCGGCATACACACTTAGCGGGTGAAACACGAAAATTATCTCGTGCATCCCGTCGACCAACTCCACAGAACGTAGGATTCCATGAAAGGTTACTATCCTTGCCGATTTCCCGTCCACAGTGGCCACCCATCCCGGATAGATCAGCTCCGAAAGTACCAGGCGGCCAGGACCTTCGGCGGCGATTTCAATCCTATTCGGCGTCCATTCGGTGATTGTGACTGCTTTCTCTGGAGCGTCTTCGATGTAGGCGCGTGGCAAGGTTTCGGCAAGTCGGTAAACGTTAGTCTGGCCAAATTGGCCTTCGGGCTCAAGCCCATCAACATTCATTTCAAATTCGGATGCCACGTAACCAACATTCAGCAAGGCGAGCTTGTTCACGTCAGGCACAGCTAATTGGTTGTCCATCACCGGATCGCCCTTAGCAAACGGGGGCAAGGTGATGCTGTATCCATCACCCACTACTCCCGTTGCTTGCTCCATAAAATTCGCGTAAGCTGTCAACTGAAGGGGATCCACGCCATCGGCCAATTCCAATCCAAACTCTGCCGCCGTTTGCTGCGGGATGCTGTAGGACGGGGAATAAATTCGAAACTGGCCCGGCTGCCGCGCCAGGAACTCGCTGGCTTCGGCTCCTTCTGCCAAAACCTCTGTCTTAGAATGAGGGGAAAAGAGCGATGCATCCATTACTCCCAGATCAATAAGCGTGGCAGCAAAGAGGGCCATCCACAGCATAGAAGCGCTAATACGTCTGGCTGAAAAGAGAAACAGCAACAGGGAATAGAACAAGCCAACTGCAATAGCCCAGAGGTAGGTTATCGGCGCTTCTTTCGTAAGCAACCAGCTAATGATCATCAAGCCGGCTTGCAATCCAACGATGGCGGTAAAAGCCAGCCGCATCCGCCGCCACGTGGGTGGGTCGAGTGTTTGATGTAGCAAGCCGTCAAAGGCGCCAGCGGCCAGCACAATTAATCCAATCGAAGCCAAGGGCAATATGCGCGGTGGAACCCTAAGCAGCGAGAGTCCAGGCAGTTGAGCCAACTGTGTCATACCGGGCATATTCTCGCCCAACGAAAACAGAATAGTAGTAATAGCGATTCCAATCCACAACCAATCCATCTTTTGCTTGTTAGTTCGTACAATAGGAATCAAAGCTAGAATAAGGACGATCACCCCCGCGTAGATGATCCATTCGTGGAAGCCGCCAAACTGCGGCGCCAAAAATCCCAGCAGCCCCGCGGGCGGAAACGAGTAAGCCAGCAGATCTGCCGGAGCCAATTGGGCGCGTGTGGAAAGTTGGCTGTACTCGAGTAATGGTAATAGTAAAGGAGCCGCCAATGCCAGCGCTAATATCGACTGCTTTACAAAGACGTCCAGTTTGATGCGCAAGGCTTGAGAACTTCCAAGCAATGAAAAAGTCGCCCATAACAGGCCAGCATAAACCGCCCAACGCGGATCAGCCAAAGCGATTAGCGCCAACAGGATGCCGGGTTGGCGCAACCCAAAGCTTCCTAGTGGCTGCCAACTTCGCACCTCAGCGAGCAGCAGCCAGGGTGTCAGCATGATGGCATAGACCATGGTGAGATGGCCAGCGCCATAATGCGCAAAAACCTTGGGCAAAGCTTCAAAAGCCAGAGCGCCGAAAAGAGCTGCCTGATGTGATCTCCCCAGCGCGCGGATGAAAAGGTACATGCCCAGACCGCCCAAAAGCAAATGGAGGAGGAGAACAATATTGAAGCCGAACGGCAAAGGAAACAACAATGCAAGCCATCCGAGCGGATACCACAGCCCGGAAAGCGAGTTGGCCGCAAACGGGTAACCGCTCAAAATGGTCGGCGACCAAAGGGGGATCTGTCCCCATTCAATAATCGACCGCCGCAAAAAGGTGGCGTTCGCATAGTGCGTGATGCTTAGGTCGCTGTCGTTTGCATCAGGAGAAGGGTAAGGAAAGGCGCCGAGCCCTGGAAGCAATAGTACGGTTGGGAGCAATAAGGGCCATAGTGACCTAACCGAGATTCGCTTACCCAAAAGAGATTCGCGCACCAACCAATTATCTCTACAACCCAGATTTTCGCCCGCGCTATTACTGCTTGTTAGCTACCGCAGAAGTGGAACCACTTCGCCACGGCGCGGCTACGGCCGCCGGCTGCGACCTCTTAAGCGCTAAATTAATGACCTCCGGCTCGCCCAGAACCAACCTCGGCTGGGTACAATTTCCCCTATTGAGGAGGTATCTCCCCATGACCAGAAATCTAATCCTAAGCTTGGCCCTGGCTGCCCTGCTCCTAACCAGTTGCGGCCTCTCGGAAACTGACGTGCAAGCCACTGTAGCCGTTGCCGAAGCCAACGCAGTCGGCACCGTACACGCGCAGTACACCCAAATCGCGCTATTAACTCCCAGTGTCACCAACACCCCATTGGCAACCAGCACTCCACTAGTGACCGCCACACCGCTTGCTACCGCGACGAGCGGCTTGACCACTGGCGGCGCGGCCACCGGCGGCTGTGACGTGATGACCTTTGTGGCAGATGTGACCGTCTCCGACGGCGATGAGGTTACTGCCGGTACTCCCTTTACTAAGACCTGGTCCGTGAAAAATGATGGCACCTGCGAGTGGACAACTTCATATCTGCTGATCTTCAGCAGCGGTGACCAGATGGGCGGCCCCACCAGCACCCCGCTGACTGCCACTGTTGCAGCAGGTTCCACCACTAACATCTCGGTGAATTTGACCGCTCCCAGCGTCGCAGGGGATTACACCGGCTACTGGGCTATCGCCAACGCATCAGGGCAGGTCCTTACTAATGGATACTTATCCGTCATGATTACCGTGCCTTAATCGAGACCAGAAAACAGAAAAACAGACCCCGTGCTAAGCACGGGGTCTGTTTTTTATAGTTAGTCCTTACTGCAACGTGGTCACATCTACGAAGCAAGCATCCCGCGCAGACTCAATCGCCGCATTATATGCGCGCACATCAAAGTGATATTGAGTGCTTGGCGCCAAGTTGTCAATCACAACTGACCTAAAAATCGGATCGGAAAGCTCGCGTTCGAGGCTGTCTACCGCCTGATAAACGCGGAAGCCTAGCTGGCCGGTTAGATCTCCGGGCACATTCCAAGAGATCCGCACTTCAGTTGTGGATAGCGCCTCCGCTGCGCAATCCACAGGTGAAGCCAGCGGACCGCCGCCATCATCATTGGGTTCATCTTCATCCCCATTACCCTGATCCCCGGCAACTACTTCAAATATCGGGGTTTGCAGATTATTCGTTTCATCACTTTCTGCGATCTCTTCCTCAATATCTACTGTGTATTCTGTTGGCGATGTTCCAGGATCGGCGTTAGTCACCTGATTGCAGAAAGCGAACTGGGTTTCACCCGGTTGCATAACCGGGAAGTCGGCATTGCAATCTGGCACACCGGTAGCGGCGTGGAAATGCAATCGGGCAGTAAAGGCGCCTGCCGGTGCGTTTCCGAAATTAGAAACGTAGAAGACAGCCTGGAACGGTTGGCCTTGAACCACCGGTGCTGGAGTGAATATGACTCCATCAGCCACTAAATCTGGCAGAGCGCCTTCCTCAACGACAACCTCGGGCTCTTCTTCCGGCTCAACGTCTACAATTGGCAGTTCGGCAGCCTCGGCGGCTACCTCCTCGACCGTGATGGGTTCAACGACCGTAACGGCGGGCGCTACCACCGACCCCGCTGGCAGGTTGCCGCTGATCTGCAGTACATAGATATTGTCCACCCCGACGCGAGACCCTTCTAGTGACGAGACGCCGATGGTGCCCGTAGTAATCGGTGCAGTATCCATGTAATCAATCCAAAGCTGCTTGTTGACGTACACCTGGATGTGGCCATTCTGGGTGGCGATCACCACTGAATGCCCCACACCGGTACTCAACGGACCAGTCTGCGCTAATTGCACAAAGTTCTCCGCGGGTTGTTCCTTGAACAGATATACAGCATCAGGGTCCAGGCGCAGCAGGTAGCGTCCTTCCTGAGTCAGGTTGATGCTTAGGAACAAGGCCCCGCTGTCTATGCGCACCCCGGCGTGAAAGTAGTAGTTACTCCAATTGTGGCCACTGGGAACCCAGGCGCCACCCTGGCCAGTTGCGCCGAATACGTAAACGTCACCCGATTGCACGACATACCAGGCGCCAGTGGTCTCCCAATTATCTGGAGTCCCATCCTGGAAGTCATCCGTGAACAGGAATACGCCGCTGTCGCCAGGGTTGCTAAGCGTCAGCGCCACTCCTACCGCCTCAGAAGGCACTACTATCACAGGCTGAATCACAGGAGGCTCAGCGACAGGCGCCTCTGTCGGCACCTGTGTGTCCGCTGGAACGACGGTCGCCTCGGCCGGCCGGTTGCAGGCTGATGCCAGTAAGGCGATGGCAACGGCCAGCGCGGCCAGGAAAAGCAGGCGCGGAAAAGCACTATTCATATTCATTTCTCTCTCCTCGGTATGTAAAAAAGAAAGCCCGTCTTCACTGGGTGGTTGCGAGGGCTAATTTCTCATTGTCTAGGCAAACTTTTGGCGAGCTTAGTTCAAATGTCCTATAAGCATCGGGACAAATGTCCCCTGTTCAAGTATGCGTTTCCTTTGTGTTTTTATGGTAGAGCGTAATTTAATCCGGCCTGGGTGTCTCGTCTGCTGAAGCCTGGATCAGCGCGGCGATCTCTGGCAGATCGATTTGCTCCATATCCCGAATCTTTACATGGCGGGCGCGCTTGCCTGTTCCCTCGAGCAATCCTTCCGGATCAGGCAAATCCACTCCACGTGGGAACCCTAAATTGACGTAATCCTTGTATAAGATGATTACGCACATTAGGTGTATGTACGTCTTGGCATACCCATAGGCGAGCAAATGCGCCGGGACATCGATTTGCTCGATGACTTCGGGATCGATCTGGAAAACCAAATCGCGCAATTGCAAAGCTAAATTGCGCACAGGTGGCGCGAATCTCGACAGAAAATCTTCGAGCTCAATCGAAATATGGGTACGCGTCTTTTTCGCCATGGCTGCATGCTTTTGTGATCAACCGATAACACGCAAAGTATAATCCTGTCTCTTGGAGGCTCTCAACATGTCCCGTAAAGCGAACAAGGTCCGTGTAGCCATTATAGGCGTGGGAAATTGTGCCAGCGCCCTGGTGCAGGGCGTGGAATTCTACACGAACGCCGCGGAGGGCGAACAGGTGCCTGGACTCATGCATGTGAACCTGGGTGGCTACCATATACGCGACATCGAGTTCTCCGCTGCCTTTGACGTAGTTTCTACCAAGGTTGGCAAAGACCTGAGTGAAGCTATATGGGCATATCCCAACAACACCATCAAGTTCGCCGAAGTACAGCGCCTCGACGTGCCCGTGCAGCGCGGCATGACCCACGATGGCTTGGGCAAATACCTGCGCGAAGTGGTGGAGAAAGCGCCTGGCCCAACGGCCGACATTGTGCGCATCCTGAAGGAAACGGGAACCGACGTGGTGGTGAATTACCTGCCCGTTGGCTCCGAGATGGCCACGAAATGGTATGTGGAGCAAGTGCTGGAGGCAGGAGTCGCGTTCGTGAACTGCATCCCCGTCTTCATTGCCAGCCAGGATTACTGGTCCCGACGCTTCGCCGAACGCGGACTGCCCGTCATCGGCGACGATATCAAGAGCCAGGTTGGCGCCACCATCACGCACCGTGAGCTGGCGCGCCTCTTTGTCGAGCGCGGCGTACACCTGGACCGCACTTACCAGCTCAATTTCGGCGGCAATATGGACTTCTACAACATGTTGGAGCGTGATCGTCTGGAATCCAAGAAGATTTCCAAGACCAACGCGGTGACCAGCATGCTGCCCTACGAACTAGAATCGGGAGACGTGCATGTCGGTCCCAGCGATTACGTTCCCTGGCTTACCGACCGTAAGTGGGCGCATATCCGCATGGAAGGCCGCTCGTTCGGCAACGCACCGCTCAGCGTGGAACTCAAGTTGGAAGTCTGGGACTCCCCGAATTCAGCAGGCGTGGTTATCGACGCGGTACGCTGCGCCAAGCTAGCGCTTGACCGCGGTCTGAGCGGCGCTCTGATTGAACCATCCGCCTATCTGATGAAGACTCCTCCAAAACAATTCCCCGACGACGAGGCCCGCAAGCAGATAGAAAGCTTCATCGCGGGAGCCGAAGTACCCATCCGCGATTAACCCACATGGCTATCAAAAGAAAAAAAGGACGATGCCTTGCATCGTCCTTTTTTTCTTTTCTTGTCATTCCGATCGGGCGTGTCTCTTGTCGGTTAACCTTTTTTACAATCCCAAAAACTTAATGGCAAGCCCGCTTAAGAAAATCGTCCCGCCGGCTAACGCGTGCACATAACGGCTCAGTCCGCCCGTCGGTAACAACGCCAAGCCGCGCACCGACAACAACACGATTGCCATCATGGTAGCAATCGTGACCGCACCAAACACCGTCGTCACCAGCAGCAACCCTCCCAGGCTGCTTAGCGCTGCAGGATACATGAGGAGCGGGATCAGCGGTTCACAGGGGCCAAGTACAAATATGGTGAAAAGAACCCACGGCGTCATGTTTTCAGTCGGGCCATGCACGTGAGCGTGCTCTATATGGTGCGTGTGCCCATGGCTGTGCACTAAGCCCCCCTCGTGGACGTGCGTATGAGTATGCTGCTTATTACGTAAGGCTTGTCGTAAACCCCAGGCTCCATAGCCCAGCCCGAAGGCAATCAGCGCCCAGGCAGCCAATTCGCCGCGTATGGCTTCGATACCCACCAGATTGGTCAGAGCGAGGCCCAGAACAATTCCGAGCAGGCCGAGGGCTACTGAGCCCAGAACGTGGCCTATACCGCACAGCAAGGTGATCAGCGATGTCTTCTTCAGCGACCACTGCCCAGACTTGGACATAACAATAAAGGGCAAATAGTGGTCTGGACCAAGCAGAGTATGAACAAAACCGATGGTCGCGGCTGTCGTCAATAGTACGGCAATTTCAGAATCCATAAGTCTTTAGAAATCTTACTCCATCATGCCCATGGGTTTCCATTACCTTTTGTCCCAGAGCTGGCCGACATTTGACAGGTCTGCCACGTGCCCGTTTCAGCGGATGCTTTATGCCGCTTATAATCAACATCGAGGTGAACATGGACGCAAGATTCTTCTTCTCTCTCCTCGTCAGTTATCTCCTCGGTTCCATACCCTTTACTCAAATTATTGCAAAATTAGTCAAAAATGTAGATCTTCGCAAGGTCGGAAGCCATAATGTTGGCGGCCGCAACCTCACCCGCCAGCTTGGACTGGTCTGGGGCATCGTGGGCGGCGCTGGTGACGTCGCCAAGGGTGCCGCAGCCATGCTAGCCGCAGAGGCCTTAGGTGCCCCCTACCCATTACGTCTGCTAAATGGCCTGGCGGCGGTGGCCGGCCACAACTGGCCAGTCTGGCTCAATTTCCAGGGCGGTAAGGGCGTACTTACTGCCATCGGCGCGATTGCCGTCGTCGCCTTCCCCGAAGTGGCGATCGCATTCGTTTTGGGGGTGCTGATCCTCGTCCCCACACGCAACATTGTTGCGGCCGCAGTTCCTGCTTTCCTCACCATGTTGGCCCTGTCATTCCTGTTTCATAGGCCGCCTGAAGTGTCCTGGTTCATAATTGGAACCTGGGCGGTGGTTTTTCTCGCAGGTCTGCCAGAGACCATCAAGAAGTTCCTTACTCCCGGCGCCATCGCCGATTACTTCCGCGAACCCGACCGGATCTATCGCGAAGAAGCTGAAAAACGAAGAAAAAAGTAAGTTTTGATTCCCTACTGAAAGGAATTCGCCATGTACGCAAACCTGGTTAAGGACTTGCGCGCCAACGGCCACCATCTTTTGCTGACCGCGCTGGTTACCCTCTTCGGACTGCAATTATTACGTGTCCTCTTTGTAGGCTTTGTGGGTTACTTGCGCGACTCGCAAGGCATGTCCTCACTGACTCTTGCGCCGATAGCCATTGGGGTTTTCGCGCTTAGCTTTCTGGCCGATCCGATCCATCGTTTAGTTGGTTCACGTCGCGCATTGTGGTTCAGCGCGGGCGGCCTGGCAGTAGCGCGCGTAGCCGAGCAATTCGCGCAGACCGCCCAACTGGACCTATATCTGTCAGTCGCAGGTGTCGTGCTTTTCCTAATGTACATTCCCATCGCAATTGGAATTGCCCGCGCCCAGAGCATGGACACCGGTGCTCGGCTTGGCTTGGCATTCCTATTTGGACTCACTTTGGATTCCGCCATCCAAATCGGAGCCCGCACCCTGGATCTATCCTGGCATCCAGGGTGGCTGCCAATCATTGAAGTGTTAGTGCTTGCCCTTGTGCTTCTTTCGACATTAATCGCCGCAGCAAGAAACAGCCTGCAAGCGGAAGACGCCGACTGGAACAAGTCACTGAACCTCCTGGCCATCGGTCCCTTCCTCTTCCTTCAATTATTGATCTTTCAAAATGTGGGTACGTTCTCTTCCCTCACAGGTTGGGAGACGCCAGCCGCGGGCGCACTTATGATTGCAGGCAATGCAATCGCGTTAGTCCAAGCCGGGCACGTCGCTTGGATGCCGCGTCGTTGGGCTTATGCAGTCCTTACCGGGCTGATGCTTGCCGTGCCCGTTTTCATGGCATTTTCTGCACTGCCATTACTGGCGGGCATTTGGTTGGTTCTGGGACAGGCATTCAGTTTCACTTTTGGCATACTGATTTTTCAAGGAGCGGCGGCTGACAAAGGCAATCCGGGTTTATTGCGACTCACGCTCATGAACGGGTTCAGCGCCATCCTTCTTGCCTTGCTGCTGTTCGTCTATTATGGTTCTTACGACATCAATTTCGGGTTTCGATCCAGCGCGCTGCGCTTGATAGCTGTCACCCTCGTCACTATCTTTGTGGCACTCGGTCACCGGCGCGCGGCAGCCGCCAGCAATGCGACCCAACCCAACTATTCGCCAGCCATACTGGCAGCCTTTCTGCTGGTTGTTCCGCTCGCGTTGTTGCCCGGTTGGAAGCCATTGGCCGCGGAAACTGCGTCGTCTGGTGCGACCTCGGTGCGGGTGATGGATTACAACCTACACGACGCGGTGAACACCGCTGGCCGCGTTGATCCCGAAGCTCTGGCTCGCGAAATCGAAGCGAGCGGCGCCGACATCGTCGGCCTGCAAGAGGTTTCTCGCGGCTGGCTGGTCTGGGGCGGCATGGACATGCTCACCTGGCTCTCCCAGCGGCTGGACATGCCTTACCTGTGGGGTCCGACCGCCGACGAGCAGTGGGGCAATGCCATCCTCAGCCGCTACCCAATCACAAGTGTCGAATTCTACGACTTGCCGCCTGAGGACGTGTTGCTGCTGCGCGGCTATATCTGGGCGGAGATTGACATCGACGGAACCCTACTCTCAGTCATCGACACCCATTTCAGTGAACGCGATGATCAGGATGAAATCCGCGCCATCCAAGCGTCCACCATCTTGAGCACATGGAACAACCACCCCGCCACCGTCATCATGGGGGATTTCAACGCTCTGCCCGATTCCCAAGCGATAAGCCTGATGCTGGATACCGGCCTGATCGACGTCTCCCGCGAAATCGGAAAACAGCCGACTT